>JAFMBM010000011.1 GCA_017858515.1 Cryomorphaceae bacterium
GGCATGGCAGGAGTAGGTTCGTTTTCAAAAACATCCAAACCAGCACCTGCAATATGACCACTGTTGAGAGCGTCCATAAGTGCTACCTCATCAATTACTCCACCGCGAGCTGCGTTCACAATGAAAGCACCCTTCTTCATACGCTCCAATTCTTTCTTGCCAATAATTGGCTTCTCTGTATTTGGAACGTGTACACTTATAAAATCACTATTTGAAATCACCTCATCAATCGGTTGATTTACAAAATCAAATGACATACTTTGTCCGTTGAAAAAACGCAATTCTACCGTTGTAGACTTGCCTAACTCAAGATCTCCAACTATTACATTCATTCCCAGTCCAATGGCTCTTTTAGCCACTGCTTGTCCTATTCTTCCGAAGCCAATTATCCCGAGCGTTTTGCCACTCAGTTCAATTCCGTTCGCATAGGCCTTTTTGAGTTGATTGAATTGCGTATCGCCACTCAACGGCATCTGTCTATTCGAATCGTGAAGAAAGCGCACCATTCCAAAAAGATGAGCAAATACAATCTCAGCTACCGAATCCGAAGAAGAAGCAGGTGTATTGATAACGCTAATTCCTTTACCACGAGCATAGGCAACATCGATATTATCCATACCTACGCCACCTCTGCCAACCAGTTTCAATCCAGGACATTCATTGATTAGCGCTTCACGAACCTTTGTCGCACTGCGCACCAATAGAATTTCCACTTGGTTTTCATTCATATAGGAAGAAATTTGCTCCTGAGCAACTTTGTCCGTAATGACAGTATATCCTGCCGCTCTTAGCTTTTCAGCCCCAAGATCACTTATTCCATCGTTTGCTAATACTTTCATCTTATCCTTGTTTTCTTTCAAATTCACGCATCACATCTACCAAAGCTTGCACGCTGTCAACAGTTAATGCATTATACATACTTGCTCTATATCCTCCCACTGATCTATGACCGTTGATACCAACAATACCTGCCTCTTTCCACATAGCGTCAAAAACATCCTTGCCGCTTTCGTCATTCAATAAAAAACAGGCATTCATATTCGAACGATCTTCGGTCGCTGCTGTTCCATGGAATAATGGATTGCGATCGATCTCTGAGTAAAGCAATTCCGCCTTTTGATTATTCACTCCTTCCATCCAACTTACCCCTCTATTTTTCTTGAGCCATTCGAGGGTAAGCATACTTGTATAGACTGAAAATACAGGAGGTGTATTGTACATGCTTTCCTTATCGATATGGGTTCGGTAATCTAGCATAGATGGAATAGCTCTTCCACTCTTGCCAAGGAGCTCATCCTTGATAATCACCAATGTTGCACCCGCAGGGCCCATATTCTTTTGTGCCCCCGCATAAATCATATCAAACTGACTTACATCTATTCTCCGCGAAAAAATATCGGAAGACATATCGCAAATCATAGGAACAGATACCTCCGGAAACGCCTTCATCTGCGTTCCAAAAATGGTGTTATTGCTCGTACAGTGAAAATAATTGGAATCTTCTGGAACGGCATATCCTTTTGGGATATAACTAAAGTTCTTGTCTTTAGAAGAGGCCACAATATGCGACTCCCCAAAAAGCGCTGCTTCCTTTTGTGCATTGCTCGCCCAAGTTCCTGTTACCAGGTAAGACGCCTTTCCATCTTTCAATTTCATCATATTGAAAGGAATCATGCAAAACTGCAAGCTCGCACCTCCTTGCAAAAAAAGCACCGAATAACCGGCAGGCACGCCTAAAATATCTTTAACAAGTTGCACGGCATTATCCATAACGGCGACGAAATTCTTGCTGCGATGCGAAATTTCTATGAGCGACAAATCCAAATTGTCGAAATTCAAAAGTGCGTCGCTTGCTTGCTTAAAAACCTCTTGAGGTAAGATGCAAGGACCAGCTGAGTAATTGTGTTTCATCATTTTTCGTTTGGATGACTTAAGTTGGCAAAACTAAGAAAAGGCAAAGGCCTTGTACATTAAACTCTCATTAATATTCACCTTTCTATTTATTAGGTGGAGGTAAACCTCTTTCTTTATCAGGCGGACGTATAGGCGAGTTGATGTCTGATTGAAATTCTGTGCCCAATTCCAAATTCCATTTGCCTTTTTTGAAAACCAAAGCGTCATATGAAAAATCAGGTCCGTAAAACCGGTACATGCTCTTCATCGACGCATCGTCTGGAACAAGGTGATCCATTAATATTTGTTCTTCTTTCTTATCCCACCTCAGCATGGCTGTGCGTTCAGCTCCATATCTCATGAACAAGCGATAGGGAGCTCTTTCCATTTTCATTCCTTGAAATTCGCTCACATCAAAAAATCGTTCTCCAAAGCGAATCATACGATCGTTCTTTCCTGCAAAACTGACTACCTCAATCAGCTTTCTACGCTCTACCAAATCGTTTTGATCAAATCCTAATAAAACATAATATTCTCTTCCTTTCGCTTTTACTGTCTCTATACTATAGTAAATAGCACCGTACCAATTGTCTGGTGATAGCTGTTGATAGTGTGGAAGTTCATAGCTTTTTACGGTATCTACCAATGAAACTAAGCGATTCTCATCCTCATCTGGCATAATTATAAACCCAAAATGATCAAAGCGCCCTCCTTTCCTTGGCAATTGCCATGTCCATATTTGAAAGCGATCATCCTTCGAGCGGAGTCGCGAAATAGATCGAAGAGCTTCAAAATCCAACGAATAGCTCTTTGCAAGACTCAGGGTGTCTTCTAGACGATGAATTAACCATGTATTGGCCATTACCCGCTGAGAATCATAGGGCGCTGCTAAAACAGCATAGGCCAATGAATCAAGAGGCATATTGGGTCGAATAGGCATCGGACCTGCTTGCCCAAAAGAACAAAGAGGAACCAAAGCCAAAAGCCACATTCTGATCATACTTTTCAAAACGCCGGCTTTACTCAAGAAGTATATCTTTTTAAAGATGTAGGAAGTCTTTTTTAGATAGCAATTGCTCAGAAGTTTCAACATTGTCTTCATCTGGAACGCAGCAATCTACCGGACAAACCGCCGCACATTGGGGTTCGTCATGAAAACCTTGACACTCTGTACACTTATCCGTTACTATATAATAAACATCGTAACTCACTGGCTCTTGAGTAGAATCTGCATCATAACTACCTCCACTAGGCGGAACTACATTCCCTTTTAAGGAAGTACCATCCGAAAAACGCCACTCTTGCGCACCTTCGTAAATAGCATTATTTGGACATTCTGGTTCGCAAGCTCCACAATTAATACATTCGTCGGTGATTTTTATTGCCATATCGGTAAGATGAGGTCGTGTAATTTTGCATACAAATATAAAGCATGTCTAAAGGCCCTCTACTTCAAAATCGACTAAAAAGCTTCCTTCTTCTCGGTCAATTTCTTCGAGAATTTATAGATCCGTCTGAGAACAACAAAAGATCTTTCGCCGATGCATGGTATAAAGGTCTAGACGCCATTGTAAAGGGTCAGGTTTCTTTCAATTCTTGGTTTACTGAACCCTCGGTTCTTAGAGCTCTTAAAGAATGGTCTTTAGCTCTAACAGAACCTGCTCTTAGGTCTTGGGTGGATGCTTATCCCGAATTAACCGATAGCAAAACAAAATGGGTTGCTGTTGTAATGGCTGGAAATATTCCAATGGTTGGATTTCATGATGCTCTTTGTGTTTTGATTTCGGGAAACAATCTGGTTATGAAACCCTCTTCAGACGACAAACATCTCATTCCTTACCTCCTGCACTTCTTAGAGGAACACTCTCCTGATCTCAAAGATTGCACTCGAATTGCCGATGGAAAAATGACCGACTTCGACGCGGTTATCGCTACTGGTAGCACCAATAGCACGCGCTATTTCCAATACTATTTTGGCAAATACCCTAGCTTAATTCGAAAAGGTAGAACCTCAGTAGCCCTTTTAGATGGATCGGAAACTGAGGAGGATTGCTCCCGTCTAGCCGATGACATTCTTGCCTTTTATGGCCTTGGCTGTAGGTCTGTTACCAAAGTATTTCTTCCAAGAAATTTTCACCTCGATCGATTGTTTCAAGCCTTTTACCCTTTTCAAGAAATCCTAAACCATAAAGCCTACGCAGACAATTACGACTACCATCGAAGTCTCTACATGCTGAATAAAATTCCCTTTTTGGAAAATGGATTCTTTATTGTGAGGGAGGAAGAAAGCCTGCACTCACCTGTTTCGGTTGTTCATTACTCATATTACGATGATGTTGAATCAGCCAAAGAAGAAATGCTAAAAAATGAAGAATCCATTCAGATTGTCATTGGCAAAGACATAAAATGGTTTCCTAGAACCGATTCATTCGGGAAAGCACAATCTCCTCAGCTATATGACTATGCCGACGGAGTGGATACAATGAAGTTCTTGGCTAAGCTCTCTTAAACTATCCTACTTTGCCTGCTCTTTGAATAAAGCTTCTGAAAAGAGCTACCCCATCTTCATTTTTGAGATTGGCATCGGCTGCTCTCTCAGGATGTGGCATCATTCCAATTACATTGTGCCCTGCATTGCTAACACCTGCGATATTATCTAATGATCCATTGGGATTAGAAGACTCATCCACAACCCCTTCGGCATTGCAATAGCGGAAAAGAATCTGATCATTTGCTTCCATCTGCTCTAGCGTATCGGAATCTACAAAGTATTTTCCTTCACCATGAGCAATGGGAATCGTATAGGTCTGTTCTTGGGTTAGGCCAGCAGAAATGGCGTTCTTCTTGGAAACTGCCTTTAATTCCACATTCTTGCAAATAAACCGGTGGCTGCTGTTGTGCATCAAGGCACCCGGCAAGAGACCTGTTTCACACAAAATCTGGAATCCATTGCAAACACCAATTACCCATCCTCCTTTGTTTGCAAATTCAATAACCGATTGCATTATGGGAGAAAAACGAGCTATGGCCCCACTTCTTAAATAGTCTCCGTAAGAAAAGCCTCCCGGCAGAACTACTACATCAATATCGCCCAATTCTGAGTCTTTATGCCACAAAGTGCTCACCTTTTGACCCAAGGTTGTCTCTAATGTGTAAATCATATCTTGATCGCAGTTCGAACCTGGAAAGGTGATAACTCCAAAGTGCATAATCCTGTTTTTTGGTTCCACAAAAGTAGCCAATCCAGCCTCAGAATGGAAGGGCTTTTAGATCTAGATTTCCACCGCAAAGTATAGAGACTACTTTCTTTCCTCTAAAGACTTCGGCATTCTCTAAAATGGCTGCCAGCGAGACGGCTGCAGAGGGCTCCACTGCCTGCTTTAAATACATATAAATCCACTTTAAGGCCAACTTAATATTATCTTCTGATGCAGGTAAAATACCATCGGCCTTTTTGCTGATTATCTCAAAATTGCGCTCTCCTAAGGCGGTCCGCAATCCATCCGCTATGGTCTCGGCTCCTCCGGTTCTTACTCGAACTCCAGTTTTGAACGATTCCATTGCATCACCTGAGGCACTGGGTTCCGCTCCAAATACGAGCAATTCTTTGCTGCTCCTTTCTGCTGCCAATAGACTTCCCGAAAGAAGGCCTCCACCTCCAACGGGTACTATCGCACAATCTAAATCGTCTATCTGCCCCAGAATTTCTTGCATCATAGTCGATTGACCTGCAATAATCCGGTAGTCATCAAAGGGAGGGATTATTACATAGCCCCTTTCTTTGTGAATGCGAAAACAATGCTCTTCTCTCGATTCTAAATTGGGTTCGCAGAAAAACACTTCGGCACCATAAGCCTGAATGGCCTCCACTTTTACGGTCGGTGCATTTCTTGGGACTACTACTACAGCGGCTATGCCCAGAAGATTGGAAGCCCATGCTAAAGCTTGTCCATGATTGCCTGATGAGTGAGTAACAACTCCCTTGGGCTCTATGTCTGCTTTCAAACTCAGCAAGGCGTTTAACGCTCCTCTGGCCTTAAATGAACCGGTCTTTTGCAAATGCTCTGACTTGAAATAAACAGTACAACCGAGCTTTTCATTGATCATTCCACTGCTCAGTATGGGTGTTCTATGAGCATACTGCTGCACATACTCCATGGCCTCATAAAGATCTCTCTTGCTCGGAAATTCATTCTTCATCGGTTTCTTCTCTGATTTTTCTTGGAGACACAAAATTCAAAGCGGGCGAAAGGATTTCCTCAATCAGCTGCTTTGCAATTTCCTTAAAAGCCTCCTTTTCCTCACCGTCCAGCTGATACACATCTTTTGGCCTATTCCTAGGACTCAAAAAAATCAATCCATCCTTCCACTTCTTACTCATTATTAGGCCCGCGCCCACCTTTTCACCACTTAACTCAGATTCTATAAGTGCATAACACAGAAGCTGAAAGACATAACGCTTTTCAAGTATTAAAGGATTTATACTAATGGCTCTTAACTCATATGGGTTTACATAACCTGTTTTATAGTCCACTATTACCCTCAAGCCGTTGATCTTTTCTACTCGATCAATTTTTCCTCTTAATGCTATTCCTTTTCCCAGTTCAAGCCGAACTTCTTTCTCCACGGCTAATAAAAAAACCTCTTCATTTTTTGTTCTTTTCTTTTCAGAGTCTAAGATTAAGTCAATTTGTTTCAAGAGCATATCCCATTCAAGGGCATTTACTCCTGTGAGCTTAGTGGGCTCAATTCCATAGTTCTCCCTCGCAATCTCGGTGGTGATTTTATTCACTTTTTTGCGACATTCATCTATGAGTTGGGGGGAAAGAATCTCATTGATAAAAGGCTGGAACAAAACCTCCAAACTCTCGTGAATAATACTTCCAATGCTGAGAGGATTTAGAAGTATATCATTGGCTCCTCCTGTGAAACCCACTATATATCTTTGATAGAACAATACTTGATCGGTGAGATAAAGGGCCAAGGCTGAAGGGCTGAATCCTTTAGCAGCCATTTGCTCTAGCTTGCTTAGCACCTCCTCTGTCTTTTTAATTTCCTTTTCTTCTTCTATACTTTCCTTGGGCAAGCTCAAGCTAGAAGTCTCTATCCTCAGATCGCCCTTAAATCGCTTGGTCCACTCCCATTGAAGTTGAAGTAAAAAACGACTGGGTTCAGAGGCAGATAAAGCGGTTTCCGAGGAATCGTAAATCAACCATGCTTCTTTGGCTCCGTTCAATAAACGGAAGAAGTGGTAGCCATAGATGCTATCTTTCTCCTGAAAGTCGGGCAACTTAAACGATTTCCGCACCTCGGGAGGAAAGAGCGATTGTATGGCTCTTCCTTTTGGTAATACCCCTTCGTTTACGGAGGTCATAATGATATAGTCGAAGTCGAGGGCTCTAGACTCTAATATGCCCATGAGTTGAAAGCCCTGCAGCGGCTCTCCCTTAAATGCCAGGCTACTTTCTTGAACTAAGCTTCTAAAAAGCCAAGCCAAACTTTCCTTCTGTAAACCAAACCGCATCTCTACCTCCTCCAGAATCGTAAGCTTCTTGAGCAATTCGTTTACCGAATCTAGATCCAACTTTCTTCTCAGCTGCAACTTTAATTCTTCCAATAATCGCTTGCCTCTCAACAAAATGTCTTTGGTGGCATTTGAGCCCGATAGAGAACTTCTCAATATGGACTCTTTTGAATCTACTTCTTTTATTTCCAACCAATCGCTCTGATGACTCAGGCCCATCTCACTCTCTTTTTTAGAACTAAGTGAGGTGTAGGTTTCACTAAACATCTTCCAAGTGCTGGCCTTAAACCGACCTTCTCTTTGAGTCTTCCACAGCTCAAAGAAATAATTCATGAAAAGACTGGTAGGTAAATTAGATAGCGGAAAACCCATGGTTACATTGGCCGACTTAATGCTCTGCGGAAGCGCATTCAAGGCGGGAAGCAATAAACTCTCATCGGCAAGAATAAGGGCTGTGCGATCTAATACTTCATAGCCTTTTTCGTCTATCAACTTTTGCAGTAAGGCGCAGGCGTGGTTCATCTGAACCACCGGTCCTGGCGCGCTTACGATATGCCAAGTCTGTGGTTTGTTTGGAAGGGCAGTATAATCTGGAAGGGCATCTGTACCACTCCATTTTAAATACTCTCTAATATGCCGGCCTGACTCTTGATCTTTCTCTAGCAACATCTCAGGAATATCCCAGAGCACAGTGCAATAGTTCGTTTTTAATAGTTGTTGAAGTATCTCTTCTTCGGCTCTATTCATGGCATTTAAACCAGCAAATAAGACCGAATCAATCAAATTGCGCTCTTTGAACTTCGGCCATAATTCCTTCCAATTTTCTGCGGCTTTGCGATAGACCAATCCTTGGGTTAAACGGCTCGATTCTGTGCAGATTCTGTGAAACACCGACTGTGTATCTACCAGTTTCTCCCAAAAATGAAGATACCGATTGATCGATTCCGTTCTCTCCGCCTCCTTTTCAATCTCCCAATTCTCCAATCGCTTCACATCGGTTAAGAAGCTGAAGAGCGATGCATTGTCTGCAATATTTCGATCGCTCTCATCAAGATCTCTCAACAGAATCGGACCCCATTTCAAGAAAGAGTCAAACGATTCGGGCTGGTTGTGAGTTTCACGGTAGGCTTCATACAGCATAAAGAGCTCCTCCTCCGAACTACTTCTTCTTCCGCCCACTACTTTTAGGAAAAACTCTTCCACCGGCACAATCAGTGGCATTACTACGGGTTTACCAGCTTTGGCGGCCAAGGATTTCTGTAAGAATAGCGCAGAGCGCCTACTGGGCAATACGATTAGTAAATGCTTCCAATCTTGCAGATCTCTTTGCTCAACCCATTCTTGAATACGCGCTAAGAGGGGAAGATGAGACATGGGATAATGGTATTATCGAAAAAAATTATTGTGCTCAATATACTCCCAAGTCTTGGGATGTAGCATGAACCGAACATCCTTTTTATTTTGGATGGCCTTCCGTATAAAGGTGGATGAAAGCTCCATTACTGGCGCATCCACCCAATGCGTTCCTGCGGGAAGCTCGGTTCGCTCTTCTCCTTTACGAGGATATACCCAAATGGGATAGTTCTCTATGATAAATTCTCCATTCCTCCATTTCGAAAGATTGTTTCGGTTGTCTGCACCCATGATCAACTCAAATTGATCATCGGGATACAAGCCTTTGAGATGAGTGAGGGTAAGTACGGTATAACTGGGTTTGGGCAGACCGAATTCAACATCCGAAGCTTTTACACCTTCGATCTCCTCTACCGCTTCTTGCACCATATAGAAACGCTGGCGCTCTGGCAACAACGACTTCGATTGCTTAAAAGGATTCTGAGGCGAAACCACCATCCAAACTTCATCTAAGTCAGAAAACTGTTGGATGTATTGCGCAATAATTAAGTGGCCTATATGCACTGGATTGAAGGAGCCGAAGAAAAGCCCTATCCTCATTTGGAAAGAAATTCATTCACTTTTGAAACCACTTGCTCAATGGCTACTTCAAGCACATCGTTCAGAATAACCACATCAAAATGAACTGCCGATTCTATTTCCTTATTGGCTTTTGCCAAACGCATGGCTATCTTTTCTTCTGTTTCTGTGCCTCGTTTCCGAAGTCGCTCTTCTAAGACTTCTATGGAGGGGGGGTGGATGAAAATAGACAGCGCACGTGCACCAAATATTTCTTTTAAATGCATTCCGCCCATCACATCCATATCAATGGCCACATCCTTTCCTAATTCCCAAATCCGATTTACTTCTGAATGCAGTGTTCCATAAAAGAGTCCAGGATATACGTTCTCATATTCTACAAACTCATTGGCACGAATCTTAGCAGTAAAGGCATCTACGCTTAAGAAATAATAATCTACTCCTTCTTGCTCTCCTTTCCTTGGCTCTCTTGAGGTAGCTGAAACCGAGAATAAGAGCGAAGGCATATTCTTCAGTAGATGTTTTACAATAGTGGTCTTTCCTGCTCCTGAAGGTGCACTCAATATTACCAGTTTCCCTTCTCTCATTCTACAATATATTTCCCAATTGCTCTTTAATCTGTTCTAAATGATCTTTCATTCGCACCACCTGCTTCTGAATCTCCGAGTGGTTGCACTTGGAGCCAATGGTATTAATTTCTCTCCCCATCTCTTGAGAAATAAAATGAAGCTTCCTCCCTTGTTTCTCTCCTTTCTCCATCTCCTCTCTGAAGAAATTCAAATGGCTCTTAAGTCGAACCTTCTCTTCATTGATGTCCCATTTCTCTAGATAGAAAATCATTTCTTGCTGAAATCGGCTCGGATCTAAATCGATAGACAAGGCTTCTGCGGCTTGAACCAATTTACTGCGCATCGCTTCTTTTCTCTCGGCTTCCATGGGCTCTATTAGCGCAATGGCTGAGGCTATGGCCGCACAATTCGACTCCATATCCTCTTCCAAGACGGCGCCCTCCTGCAAACGATGCTGATCTAATTCCAGTAGGCATATCTTCACACAGGCTAAAACTTCAGGAAAAATAGGATCTAATGATATTTCTTCTTCTTGTTTCAATACCTCTGGCATTCTCAAGATTACAGGCAACAAATCTGAACTCAAATTATGCTTGCGACTTAATTCGGTGAGTTGATGCAAATAGGCTTCAAACTTTGCTTGATCAATGACGCTGTTGGAATTAGATGACAAACCCTGTAAGTATATGCTTATATCCAACTTCCCTCTTGAAACTATTTCTTGCGAAAGATTCCGAATTTCCTGCTCCATACTGCGCATCGCAGAGGGCATTCTAACGCTAAGATCCAATTGCTTTGCATTCAGGGATCTTGCCTCTACTGCAATTTTGTAGTCTTGCGTTTCAGATTCACAGCGGCCAAAGCCTGTCATTGATCGAATCATGGTTGGAATTTATACAAAGGTAAGGGCTCTGAATGAAGGACTTTCATAGGTTCTTTTACTAAGATTATTCTGCTGGCTTTTCGCAATCCAAGGCGAAAACCATGGGCAATTTGCTTCCTAGATTCTTATTCCGCCATTTTCCGGGCTCCTCTTCTTTCAAGTCTTCAAAGCAATTGTAGGGCGAATAGTCGTATTCGTTCAGAAGTTGGATGCGAAATCCAACCTTAATTAAGGAATTCAGTATTTCCGACATAGAATGATTCCATGTATAGGTGGTCGATTCTATGGGCGCAGAAGGATCTGCATAGGTTCCTAACTCCTTTTCTATAGCAGGACCTACATTGAAATAGGTGTATTTCCACTCGGCGAAATTGGGACTTAATGCGTAGGTAAGCGGATGGAATTCTGCGAAGACAAACCTTCCTCCTGGCTTGAGATGCTTGTAAATCACTTCCGCCCACTGACTCAAATCAGGCAGCCATACGATGGTTCCATAGCTTGCAAAAACGAGGTCGAACCGCCTGTTTTCTGGATGATTGAATTGTAGAACATTCGCACAGATAAAGGTTGCATCGGCCTTCAACTCGCTTGCAAACTCGGTGGCTTTGGCAACGGCTACGGGTGAAAGGTCTACCCCTACTACCTCAGCACCCATGCGCGCAATAGATATGCTGTCTTGGCCAAAGTGACACTGCAGATGTAAAACAGACTTACCTTTTAAGTCTCCCAACAATTCCAACTCTATCGAATTTAAACTGTTCTTTCCCTTCAACCAGTCTTCTTGACTGTAGAATTGAGACTCTATATGCACGGGGGTACGCTTATTCCATGAATCCCGATTGGACTCTAAAAACTCTTTGTTCTCCATTGATTGCTGTTTCGAGTGTGAAAAGATACGCTTGGCGGCTGAGGAGCTTCAAAATTTAACATCAAGGCTTCTGCAGGCGAAAGGGGTTGCTGCTGGCAGTTGTACTTCCTATGAAGACTCCTAGAATCACTAATCCGCCCATAAACAATTGGAATGCACTAGGGATTTCCATTCCAGACAAAGCGGCAAAGACACTTGCCAAGAAGGGCTGTAGGTAGATATACATTCCTGTTATGGCACTTCCCACCTTAGAGATGGCATAAATATTAAACAGATAGGCAATGAAGGTGGTAAACACTATTACAAACGCCATCCGCAACAGAATGCCACTGGGCAATTGGGTCCATTCTATCTCCATTACTTGATGAAATCCTACGGGTATAACTACACATAGACCTGCCATAAATACCCATTGAATGACCTTTATAGGTGGATACTTTTTCATCAAGGGCTGCACTACTACTAGGTAAGCAGCATAAAAGCTCGCGTTTAGGAGGATGAAAAAGTCGCCTAGTGGATGACTCTGAATGGAAGACAATGTGCTTCCTGCAACAATCAGTAAAAGAGCTGCTGTTCCTGCTATGGCCAAGCCTATCCATCTATTTACACTAATCTTCTCTTTGTGTAGCAGCGCACCTAAGACCACCACCAACAAGGGCGAGATGGTCATTATGATGGAGCTGTTTACGGGGGATGTCATGCTTAATCCTTTGAAAAAAAACAGCTGATTACCGGCTACTCCCAGCATGCCGCAGAGAAATATGCGCCCTATATCCGACCGAGCTGGCCATGAAAATCCTTTGCTCAAATTCAAAATAAAAAAGAGAATAGAGGCGCCTAGTACTCTCAAGAGTATAAAACCAGACGATTGCACATAGGCCGGCATTACGTCTTTGGCCCATATATAATTGATGCTGTAAATGGCTGCCACACACAAAAGCGCTGCATGTGCCATGCGCTTATCCTTCATCTTTTTTTTCTAAGGGCTCAAAGGTAATCGGCTCTTATGGCTTAATTACCTTTGCTTCTCACTAAGTGATAATATGACGAACGATCTCTCTGCGGGATTCGGAACCAAAGCAGTTCATGCGGGCCAATCTCCAGATCCTTCTACGGGTGCTGTAATGACACCTGTCTATTTTACCTCTACTTACGCTCAAGCTGCTCCTGGTGATCATAAGGGTTATGAATATTCAAGAACGCATAATCCTACTCGCACTGCGCTGCAAGACAATATTGCCGCACTCGAAAATGGCAAGCTTGGAATTGCCTTTGCCAGTGGATTGGCCGCGGTAGATGCCATCGTTCGCCTTTTAAAACCCGGCGATGAACTTGTTTCTACCAACGATTTGTACGGTGGAACCTATCGTCTTTTTACCAAACTCTTCGCTCATTACGGCATTGTTTTCAAGTTTGTAGACATGACCGATATAGCCCAGCTGGAAGAAGCTTTGACAGCTAAGACCAAATTGGTTTGGGTTGAAACGCCCTCAAATCCTCTTTTGCACATTATCGATATTAAGGCGGTAGCTGCCCTGAAAAAGAAGTACGATTTTACACTTGTTGTCGACAATACTTTTGCTACGCCTTATTTGCAACAACCTATTCATTTGGGTGCCGATTTGGTTATGCATTCGGCCACTAAGTATTTGGGCGGACATAGCGATGTTGTGCTCGGATTAATTGTAGCCAAAGATGAAAGCCTTGCTAAGCAACTTCTTTTCATTCAAAATTCGGCTGGGGCTATACCCGGTCCTATGGATTGCTTCTTGGTTCTCAGAGGAATCAAGACCCTCCACCTTCGCATGAAACAACATTGCGAAAACACCAAAACAATTGCCCACTTTTTACAAGCTCATCCCAAAGTAGAAAAAGTGCATTGGCCTGGATTCTCATCCCATCGCGGACATGCTATTGCAGTTGAGCAAATGAACGGCTTTGGTGGAATGATCTCCTTTATTATTAAGGGCGATAAAGGAGCCGATGCTCGAAACTTCCTTTCTAATCTCAAGGTCTTTACCTTGGCTGAATCTCTAGGTGGTGTGGAATCTCTTTGTGGTCATCCTGCCAGTATGACCCATGCTTCGATTCCAAAAGAGGAAAGGATAAAAGCGGGATTGTCTGATTCTCTGATTCGTTTGAGTGTAGGGATTGAAGACGCAGCAGATTTACAACAGGATATAGAACAAGCTCTATCAAAAATTTAAAATGAATCAGAAATTCGCAGTTATTGGTCTTGGTCAATTCGGAAGCAGTATTGCTCGCAAACTTTCGCTCAAAGGAAGTGAGGTGATTGCCATTGATTCCGATGAAGAAAAGGTGGAAAGCATTAAGAACGATGTGGCTTACGCCGTCACCATGGACTCTACAGATAAGCGCTCCTTAGAAGCCCAAAACATTCAAGATATGGATGCGGTCATTGTTTCTATTGGAGCCAATTTTCAGGCAATGCTTCTTACCACTTTCCTTCTTCAAGAATTGGGAGTAAATAGGATTATTGCCCGCGCTCAAGGAGTTACTCAAAGACGCATCTTGGAAAAGATGGGAATTACCGAAATTCTTCAGCCTGAGGAAGAGGTTGGGAAAAACGTTGCCGAGCAATTGTTCAATCCCGGCGTGTTGATGTGTATGTCTCTACCCGACGATTATGAAATTATTGAAGTTCAGGCACCAAAGTCTTGTGCCCGACGTTCGTTAGATGCTATTGGACTCAGAGAAAAGTACCAACTAAACCTTGTTACCTTGCTTAGGAAAATCAATGACGAGTACCATATACAAGGTATTCCCGACGCGGGAACCGCCCTGGAGGCAGAAGATCTTTTGGTTCTTTTTGGAAAGAGCAAGCACATAGACCGATTCATTGAAATCAATAGCTAAAAATTTACCTTTGATAAAACATCCAGATGAGAAAACTACTCCTACTTGTCGTATTTGCTTTTAGTCTAGCTTGCTCTAAAGACGACGACAACAATAATGTTCCGAATACGGGCAATGCCGATCTAACGGCAAGACTTGTTGGAAATTGGGAAATGACAGACCTATATTATGATGCTTCTGTACCTAATCCTCTGAATCCTTTCAGTCCTATCAATCTTTCAGGACCTGCTGAGAATGTGTATGGAGATTTTAATATCTCGGCCTCACCCAATAATGTAGATTATAACTATGGCTTCGATATTGAAAGCCCTCTAGATCCTACTCAGTCCTTTCCCATTACACAAGTAGGACAAGGCACTTGGAACGTTACTTCCAATGGAACTAAGGTGGTTGTAGAGCAAAGCAACAACACCACAACAACCTATACGGTGCAGGAGAATGAGATCAATCGTCAGGTTTGGACTGCAAAGGTGCCTACTACTGTTCCCGGTTTCAATATAACGGTGAATGCAGATATACGCATCACTTTGATTCGCAAATAGGCCTTCCCAACAGAGAAGGCAGCATAGAGCTCAATAATGTGCCAAGCCTTTTGGCAAACCCACACGAAATCCGTTTTAAAGGCGTTACATTCTATCGTTTCCTTACTTTTGAAAACCCGCATCCTACGCCTATGAAATACCTTTATAAACTATTCCTTCTTGTCTTTGGCGTTCTCCTTCTTGCACCCAGCTGCAAGAAAGACGATCCTACTCCTCTCACTCCGCCTACTTCCAACAACACTCTTTCTCCGGGAAATCCCTCCCCTTCAGATGCGGATGCCGTGATGTATGCTATCGTACAAAAATCCATTCAAGACCTTCCCTTTGGCCCTGTAGAACTATCTCAAAGTATTCCCATTGCAGTTTTTGCCAATGGAAGTGGTATGCCCACTTCAGTAGGTAGTGTCTTTATTGAAGGCCGTAAAATGACTTTCCTATCGGGCACTTATACGTATTTCCCTGGTTTTATGGACACCTTAGGTCCTCTTAGTTTGGAAGGAGCAGATATTGAATGGAGTGCTAGTGGTGGAAATGGATTTCCTTCTTTTACTCGTGTAGACAGTAGTCCTTGGCCAAACGTGGGAGCCTTTACTTCTTCTACTACCATTTCCAAATCATCCAGCTATACTATGTCGGTTACGGGTGTGGCAAATGCAGATTCTACCATTTTCAGCTTGGGTGAAACGCTTTCGGTTACTGTTCCGGGCAATGTAAGCAGCTACACTTTTAATTCGAGCGAATTGTCTTCCTTAAAATTAACGGGAGAACTTATGGCCGTTACGGCCTATCGGCTTGGCAAAGAAATAGTGGGCCCTAAAAAAGTGTATTTAGGGAAGTTGTTGACCTACCAAACGCCTGTACAAGTAATCCCTTAGTCTTCTCTGCTCCTTTATAGCTTACCTATTCTCTTGTAACTCCAATCAAGCGGACTTTATAATTTCTTTCATCCTGTTCTATGCCGGCCCTATTTCAGATGGGCTGAACCACTGAATGCTTTTCTTCTTTTAATCGATCGGGCACACAGGCCGCTAAGGCCTGCACTAAAACCTTCGCCATGCGCTTCTTATAGTGCGATTGCAAACAAACAACACTAATCTCTCGGGTTGGAATAGGATTGTCTATTGGCTTGAGAAACTTCTGCTGCTCTTTCGATAAATCGGCGGCAGTGAGATAGGGCAACAATGTCATGCCATAGCCTAGTCTGCTCAAACGTACCAAAGTGTCGAAGTTGCCACTCTCTATTTCTATCTTCTTCATGGAAGCGGGATGCTCTTCGGGATGTTTGCACAATTTCAAAACCGAATTTCGAAAGCAATGTCCTTCATTCAGCAACAACATATCCCTACTGTCTAATTCAGAATGGAGTATAAAGCTTTCCTTTTCCAATCGGTGTCCTTCGGGTATATACGCCATAAAGGGCTCATAGAATACAGGGTATTCTTGAAGGTCTTTTTCATCAAGGGGAGTGGCCAAAATGGCTCCGTCTATTTCTCTTCCTCTCAAAGCAGTGATAATCTGCTCGGTCTGCATCTCTTGAATGCGAAAATCTACCTCGGGTAAGAACTTCTGTAGCTTAGGTACCAATCGGTGTAAGATGGAGGGTGCCAAAGTGGGAATAATGGCCAAGCGAAACTCTCCTTTTAAACTTCCCTTTAGCTCTTCTACCATGCCATTCATGGCTTGAACCTCTGAGAGTATGCTCTCGGCTTGCTGCAACAAATGCTTTCCTGCTTCGGTGGGCTCTACAGGATGCTTATTGCGGTCGAATAAGATAATGCCCAATTCATCTTCCAACTTCTGAACCTGCATGCTCAAGGTTGGCTGAGTTACATGGCACGACTCTGCGGCTTTTCCAAAATGACGGTGAGTATTCACCGCCAATGCATAGGTTAATTGTGTAATGGTCATCTGTTTTGTCTATGTTCAGAGTGGTAAACTCAATAGAATGGCACTCTTAGAGGAGGTATCTTTGATTGACTAAAATACATGAACCATGGCACCTACTAATCACATTGGCTTAGAAACAACACAAAGTCTTTCTATTGCCAACAGCTTAAATACTTTGCTCGCGAACTTTCAGATTTATTATCAAAACCTTAGGGGATTGCACTGGAACATAAAGGGCAAAAACTTCTTCGAACTTCACTTGAAATTTGAAGAACTCTATACCGACTCTCAGATAAAAATCGATCTAATTGCGGAGCGTATTCTTACGCTAGGTGCACATCCTATTCATACTTTCGAAGACTACCTTGAGCATTCTTCTCTGCGAATAGGTAAAAATATCCACCAAGACCAGCTAGCGGTTGAACTCATTGTGGAGAATCTTACGGCCTTAATTGAACTTGAACGTCCCATTACCTCTATGGCAACCGAGGGTGCCGACGACGGAACAACCGATATGCTGAGTACTTTTATTGCCGAACAAGAAAAAACCCTTTGGATGTTCCGTTCATGGATGGCGTAAAACACGAACTCTTTCAAGGTCATTCTGCTCTCTTAAGGGTGGAAGAGCGATTCTCGAATGGATTGCCGGGATTGATTTCCCATGAAAGAATGGTTCCACCCGAACGCAGGCCGAATCTCTGGGATCCTTTTCCGGAGAACAGAAAAACCTCTGCCGTCTTGGTAAGCCTCTTTCAACGCAACGAAGAACTCCACACTACCCTCATTTTGCGCCCTTCATACAATGGGGTACACAGCAAACAGATTGCTTTCCCAGGTGGGAAAACCGAGGAGTCTGACCCTAGCTTTACGCATACTGCACTCAGGGAAGCAGAGGAGGAAGTGGGCATTCCTATGCATCTACCTAGGGTGCTGGGCGAACTGACTAGGCTGTATATTCCGCCTAGCAAGTTTGAGGTGGTACCCATCTTGTCTACCCTCAATGAGATTCCCATTTGGAGACCTGACCCTACCGAAGTAGATCAAATTCTAGAGCTGCCTTTGTCTGACCTCAGAAAACCCAATGCTTTTCAAATGAGTATTCGTCCAACCAGTTTTGGTCCGGTGGAAGTACCCGCCTTTATTTGGAAGGAGCACATCATTTGGGGCGCTACGGCCATGATCTTAAACGAACTTCTAGACTTAATTGATCCATAACTCAAGAGAAAGAAGAATTCCGCACCTTAGCCTTCCTATTTTTGCTGAGATGAATAAACTTCCCTTTCTTCTTGTCCTTCTGACTTCTCTCTGTGTCTTTACTGCCAAAGCACAATCCTCTTCCACCCAAACACCCAAGCTCGTTGTGGGGGTTGTGGTAGACCAAATGCGCTTCGATTACCTCTATCGCTTTCAAGACGATTACTCTGAAAAAGGATTTAAACGCTTGTTGAAAGAGGGTGCAAACTTCAGCTATGCGCATTTTAACTATATCCCTACCTATACGGCTCCTGGCCATGCCTGCGTGTATACAGGCTCTAGTCCGTATAAGAATGGTATAATCGGCAACCATTGGTATAGTTACGATGAGGGCAAAGAGATCTATTGCGTTACCGACACTCTTTATAAAACCTTGGGAGCAAAGAACGATAAGGGACAATGCTCGCCCAAAAGACTGAAGACTAACACCCTAGGCGACGCTCTAAAGATGAGCAACAACAGTGCTTCAAAGGTTTTTGGCATTAGTATAAAGGATAGAGGGGCGGTAATTCCAGCTGGATTTATGGGCGATGGAGCCTACTGGTACGATGCCAGCTCTGGAAGGATGATCAGCTCTTCTTATTATCGTGCGGCACTTCCTAAATGGGTAGAAGATTTCAATAAGAAAGAGAGAGTATTGGATTGGATGGATAAAGATTGGGAAACCCTTCTGCCGCTTGAGCGTTACGCTACTTCCTTTCCAGATGAAGCCCCCGGTGAGGTGGATGTATTTAAAGAAGGAGACCTGAGCTTCCCCCATCATTTCCGTTCGCTTAAAAAGGAAAAGAAATGGGAGCTCCTCCCCTATACTCCTTACGGAAACCGCTTGCTTACCGAAATGGCAATGGAGCTTATTGAGAAGGAAGAATTGGGAAAAGACAATTATACCGATCTTTTATCTATTTCCTATAGCTCACCCGATTATATCGGTCACTGCTATGGTCCCAACTCGGTTGAAATACGCGACACCTACCTTCGCTTGGATGGGGAGATTGCCCAGTTGTTGGATTACCTCGACGAAAAAATGGGCAAGGGAAACTATATTCTTTTCTTAACCGCCGACCATGGAGTGAAGCCCAATGGTAAATACCTCGACGCCAACCGAATTCCGGCAGGCGAAATAGAATCCTCTCCCATTCAAAGGAGCTTGAGAAAACACGCCCAACACCTATGGCAAGATTCTATGCTGGTTAAAACAGTCTACGACAACCAGATCTATCTCGACAGAGAAAAGTTGATGGAGATGAAAATAAATATAGCTACTGCCCGACAAGAATTAGTAGAATGTCTGCGCAGCGAGTTTAACGAAATCACTTCCATCCACACTAAAAATGCACTAGATGGTTTTACTGCTCAAAGAGGCAGATACTTCCCTCTGCTAAACGGAATGCACCCGTCTCTTTCTGGCGACATTGTCTTTGAACTCCAAGCTAATTACACAACAGGCAGCCACGATAAAGGAACCACTCACGGTTCAGCCTACGATTACGACACCCATGTGCCCCTTTTGTTTTTTGGTGGAAGTATTGCTCCCATGCGCTCCCAAGAAGAAGTATATATTGTAGATATTGTTCCTACCCTTGCACAACTACTCAACATAATGGAGCCCGATGGCTGTATTGGTAAACCTCTTTTCTAATATGAAAGCTATTCTTGCTATACTAGGAATGTTTCTTGTCTTGCAGCTTCCTGCACAGCAAGACAGTCTCCATGCCTTTTTTATCTCAGACAACCAAGCCCATAGAGTTGAATTGAACGAACACTATGGCAATAAGGAGGAGAGTCCGCTAGACAAGAAAGACCTGAAAAAATTCAAGGCATTGCCTTTTTTTGAGATCAACGCAAACTATAGAGTAGAGGCCGTTTGGATTCGCACCCCGGATGAGGTGCCATTTGAAATGCCTACCTCTACAGAGCGCAAACCTCTGTATGTGAAGTACGGAGAGATCCATTTTACCATCGAAGGCATCGCATGCGTTTTGAATGTGTATCAGAACCTCAACCTAGTAAGCAAAGACGGCTATGAGGATTATCTTTTCCTGCCTTTCAAAGATTTTACCAATGGAGAAGAAACCTATGGTGGAGGCAGATACCTCGACATCCGCATTCCAGCGGCAGACCTCTTAGTGGTTGATTTTAACAAAGCATACAATCCCTATTGCGCCTACAGTCATCGCTTCTCTTGCCCTCTGGTTCCCGATGAAAACCAATTGCAACTGCCCATTCTCGCAGGCGTAAAGGAGGGAATTGTGAAGAAGTAGACAAGCCATAACCTTTAGTATATCAAGTATACCCATAGAATAGAATGAGCTTTGAGTTGTGGATGGATGGATTAATTTTTGTGCCCTTTAAAACCAAAATTTCAAACTAGTTTATTTTCTAAGTACATTTCACGCTACAGATAGCAAACACAATTATGGGGCATCTTCTTGATGACAAGAAACCCTTTCTTGTCAAAATAATCGTATTGATTAGTGCCCTAATCAGTCTAGAAATGGCTGAATTTGAGGTCTATAGGGGGGGGATCCCTCTTTGCAGTACCTTCAAAACCTATTTGCTACTGGCCGCTTAGCTCAAGTGCTCATATTGCCTCACGGAATTTGGTCTTTTATACAATACCCTTCAAGCGTAGTAGGTTTGAAGGGTATTTTCCTTTCTTATTCTCTAGCCTTTCTAATTAAGCTAAGTCTGCTGTTAAAGCTTTATTATTCTGTTAGAGGAGAAACTTTTTCTTGGTTAACTTTCCTCTCAGTGGCCTTTTTTGGTTTTTGGTTGAATTTTAATTCAAGCTTACTTATTCTTGGTTTATTGCTTTTTCTCTTTCCACCAAGAAAAACTGCAATACCCTATTTGGGTCTATTGGCATCCTTTGCTTTCGCTATTCGTTTATTTCCTGCTATACCCCTTTTTGCCTTGTGGTTCTTTCACTTGGTTTTTAACAACAATGCTAAAATGGCTTTGGCTGAATTATTCAGTATTGCCGTCCTCACTCTAACGTGGCTTGGCCTTTCCATTGGCTTTTTAGCCATACCCAACTATTTGATTTCGCAATTCTATCTCTTAGGTGGAAATGCGGCCTTGGCTACCTATCCAAACAATTGGGAATTTGGATTGGCATTGGCTTGGATTCTATTCCTTATTTACTTATTCTTCTTTGTTAAAACTTCATCGAAGTTGAAGCTGGGTATCTTTGCTCTTGTTTTCCTATGCTTCAAATACGCCATTACAAGACAAGGAATTCCGCACATACATCCACTTATCTTATGCCTTTTGGTGCTCTTTGTTTTTTTTAAAAACAATAGCTCAAAGCATTCTCTTATTCTACCCACACTAAGCTTTATTCTATTTTGGTTTTCCTTTCATTATTCGAATAAATACATCCTTCCACCTCTGAATTTTGCTTTTATACCTCAAGAAGAAATTAGGCCAAGGGTGGGTTTGTCGGATTACAAACTGAGCAATACAACGGTTGCAGCTATTGCTCAAGAAAAGGTGGATAGCTATCCTTGGGATTTCAATTATCAACACTTTAATTCACTTAGGGTACAACCCAAACCCATACCCCAGATTCAAATAGCTTCAAACCATTTGCTCGATAGCATTAATTGCTCCTTTCTCAACACAGAAAAGGCAGCTCCATGGATTATTTGGCACAATGCCGCACTCGGCTCGCGAAACAAGAGTAAATTCATGGAGCTAGATCGCCACTACCTTTTAAATATTTCTCCCCTCACAACAGATGCTTTGATGCGCTTATATGAACCCTTATCAATGGATGAGGATGGTACTACAGTTTTAAAGAAGAAAAGTACTCATGTAAATGACGACTCAGATAAAGTTAAGAAAATCAGACCCATTAGGCTTAATTGGAATGAAAAAATTCCTATTCCTGCGCTCGATTAAAAGGGATATAGTCGATTAAAATTTAATATTAAATCAAAAGCTATTGAAAATGTGAAGGCAGCTATTTGGAAACCGGATTCTCTATACATTACCTATTTCTTTAATGAAACCGATAGTGCTCGGTTTCGATTAAATCAACAACAAACCCTAGATGGCATTTGGCTAACTCCTTTTGTAGTTCACCCAACTAAAAAAGGAAGAAAGGTCGAGTGTATTCGAATCTCTTGTCCTAATTTAAACGCATTCTACCCCCTTGCAATTGGTAAGATCGTTCCTTTTTATAGCCGTTGGGAATTCATATGAGATCTCTAAGGGTATGAAACAGTTTTGTTGTTTCTAACAGCCATTGGCCAGTTAAGAATAAAACGAAATGCTCTCCCAGTACAGATACCCTAAAACAATTTTGAACCAACGAATTATAGCAATGTTATAGTTAGTCAAATTATTCCTGTTGTGATTATGCAAATAGAACACTTCTTCGATTGCCCCTATTGCGGTGAAGAAATCTCTATGCTTTTAGAACCTAGCAGCTATAGGCAGCAATACATTGAAGATTGCGAGGTCTGCTGCAATCCTATTGAAATTCAATTTACTGGCGATGAAGAGGGCTTAAGCTCTTTTAGTGCCGAAGGAATCGAACAATAAGCGAGAGCCTACTTTTACTTCTTTTCTTAAACACGAGATAGTGCGAATGTTCTGATTTCGTATATTTCATTTTTGTAAGATCATTCAAGAATGAAAAAACCTCTCCTACTCCTGCTTCTCTGCATTGGATCTTTTTCAAATGCACAATGTGTAGATACGCTCTCTGCTGGAATCAGCGTTTTTGCCATCGATTACCACCGCGTTTTATGGGGTTGGGGATACAATCTGCAATAACAATTGGGAGACAATATGGATGATTTTGTTACAACACCTACTCCCCTTACCTCCGACTCGAATTGGGTTTTTGTCTCTTCTGGTTCGAGAGGTTCACAGTTTGCCATTAAAGACGACGGCTCCCTTTGGTGCGGTGGCGCGAACTTCTTCTGGCAACTCGGAGACGGAACCCGAAACAGTCGAACTTTTCCTTCTCAGCTTGGATCCGATTATGACTGGGAAAGTGTAAGCGCAGGTGCCGTGTTCACCCTAGCCATTAAAACAGATGGCAGCCTTTGGGCTTGGGGGTTCAATGGATACGGTTCTTTGGGCGATGGCACTCGGGTAGACAAACTTAGTCCTACAAGAATTGGCACAGACAACGACTGGAAAATAGTAGATGCAGGCGATTCGCATGCGCTAGCCATTAAACAAGACGGAAGCCTTTGGGCTTGGGGCAATAATGAAGAAGGACGAGCAGGACTAGATACCGCACTGCGATCTCTTGTTCCGGTGCGCATAGGAACCGCCAATGACTGGAAGAGCATTCAGGCTTCCAATCTGCATTCGGTTGCACTCCGTAGCGATGGTACCCTATGGACCTGCGGATGGGGAAACTTTGGATCCAATGGTCATGGACCTGGATCTATTGATATCTACAACTTTACCAAGTTAGGAACAGATAATGACTGGACTAAAATATCTTCGAACTCAGACCATACCCTCGCATTGAAATCAGACGGCAGCCTCTATTGGTGGGGAAGGGGCTTAGATGGCTCTGCTTGGTTTAGTCATCAATACTTTCCCGCTCTCTTCGATGCGGCCATCGACTGGAATGAAATATATGCGGGTGCATTTTGCAACTACGCTTCCAAGTCTTCTTCAAGCCATTGGTCTTGGGGATCAAACCGCTTTGGCGAAAGAGCAAGCGGAAACCGTAATTACATCAATACCATTAGTCTGCTCGATTGCGCTGCCTTCTCTACGGTAGATTGGCCCGATTTCCATTCAGATGTAAAGGCTATACCCCAATCCCAGCTCCGGCGAGCTTAATTTCCAATGGGCAGATGGAAGTATGGAGAGAACGGAGCTCTCTCTTTACGATCTAAACGGAAGGCTGTGCTATCAGACCTCTGCTCATGCTTTCGATCGCCTTCGTTTACCTGAACTCCCAAAAGGCATCTACCTCGTAAAACTACAAACCGCCAACAGGTCTTCTAAGACCTTGCGCTTGATGATTCACTAATACTCCCTGCCTGCACTCAAGATCGCTTCTAGAGAATTAGGTGGCTGCTAAGCTTTTTAGCTTTCGGATAGGATTATACCTTATGTGAGTCGTTGGCAAGGAAAGCTGCAAGGCTACTTCTGTTTCATCCCGTTAAATGACTTACACTGCTAAGGAGATCTTGTCTTTCACCTTATTTACCTTTTGCTCGGGGGAGGACTAGCAAAAGCGGCCTGACACTGCTTTCAAGCGAAACCAATCTGTCCACTTCCAAGCTAAAACAGAAATTTCCGCACTCGCTTCTCCCTTGTTTTCCACCCTTGTTTGGAGGCTCAAACAAGTTCTCCTATCCCTTTTAAGGTGGATGCTGTCTAGGGTCCTTTGTGCCTTAGTCTTATAACAAAGCTGTATTCTCCGAAAATCTGGGCATGCGAATTCTGCCCTTTCCTTCCTCAACCCAAAATCATTTTATGCGCACTGAAAATCCATTGTCAACAAGCCAAGCCTCTTTCGGTGGAAGTCCTCAGCACTAGCAGGCAAGAGAAAATACCCCATGGCCAAGCCATTGCGCTTTTGCCCGAACCTAAAAGGCCACAAGACTAACTCAACATGGCCTGGCCCCAAGTTAAAATCCTTTGCAGTCTAGCGAACACTCTCCTTCACCAAGCTAAAATGCTACAGCCTTTGCACAAAATGCCATACTGTCAAGTCAACACTCCTCTGCCTCAACTCAAAGCGCTACAAGCTGAACCTAAAATACTATTCTATCTACCCATTGCTCCTCTGCCTGAATCCAAAATGCAAGACAGTGAACGCAACGCTCTTCCACCTGAATCTAAAATGCGGCCATGCCAAGCCAAAAGGCTACACAGTGAACGCAACACTTCTCCACCTGAGCCCAAAATGCTACCACGCAAAGGCAAAATGCTACACAGTTAAGCCAACGCCTATCCGCATGAACCCAAAATGCTACCACCTCAACGCAAAATGCTGCACAGTGAAGGCCACATTCCTCTAGCTGAACTTAAAATGCTACAGAGGCAATGCAAAATGCTACACAGCCAACTCAAAATCCCACAGAGCCAAGGCAACATAGCGCAGAGCCAACTCAACCTAGCACAAAGGCATAGCAAGACTCTGCTCGACAGATCAAAAGATCCTAGCAGCTCCTCTTAAGCCTACTCCAAACAAGAAGAAAGCTCAAACCCACAACTGAAAGGACTCTTGCGTTCTTAGAATAAAGTCGTCAATGAAGTGGGTCTAGCCCATCCCAAATGCATCCATTTCTAGAGGAAGCAAAGTGTATTCTAAACGGATAGTACAAGTGGAGGATAGGAATGCAAAGAAGGACCATCCCTTCCATTGGATTAAAGAAGCGAATACAGAAATAAAATTCAGAGAGCAAAAGGCTTTAAGCAGCTGCTCGAGACTTTCTCTAGTCTTCTATTCGTATCCAGTAGCTACCTCCATGTCTTTCTACCCCTTCTAGATTCTCATGGTTCCAGAGCGGACTGATTTGTTTGGAAAGGCTTGGGTCTTCGGATACAAAATAATTAGGAAAGGCTGTGGCGTAGCGCTTCGGATTGGCAAGCAAGTACATGGCCAAACCATATTGTTCTGAATAAAACCGATCACACATAAAATCGGGATAATCAAAAGGCAGATAGATATCGTGTAAATGCACCCATACCCCTTTCTTAAGTCGAGGTAGCACCTCCATAAAAAAGACCATAGCATCTGAATTGGGTAAGATGCGATGCGAATTGTCTATAAAGAGGATGTCACCCTCCTCTAGCATCTCGGGCAAATTAATCTGGCTGTTCTCAAAAGGCATGCGCAAAACCGTATGGGCCAGCGCATCAATCTCCGCCCTAGGTTGCGGATCTATGGAAATGATTTTAGTATCTAATTGATGTTCTTGAACCGCCTTATAAGCCACCTTCGTAGAGTTCCCTGATCCTACCTCCACATATTTCTTGGGCTTGCACTCGGCAATAAAGGTGTAAATCATGGCAATATCTAGTCCGGGTAAGAATCCATTATTCCATACCACCTTCTTGCTGTCTTGCTCTTGGTCTGCCTTTTTAATGGCCCACAATGCCTCACGGTGCCTAAGTGCTTTCTCTATCCAAACAGCATATTGGTCTCTTCTTTCTTCTATTAAAGACAATAACTCGGCATGAGGTGCCAAGCCATGACCGTATCTAGGTTTAAAGTCTACCTTATATTCGAGAAAGAGATTCTGAAATCGAGGGCTGAGAAAACGAAAGAGGCTTTTGAGCATTGTTAAACGTAATTCGGCTTCGAAGATAAAGTGAAGTTTGACTTCTGAGCTAAATCCATTGTGTTTCCATTCAACAACTGCCTTGTCATTCGTCCCTAAAAGCATCCCTACTGCTTTGTCATTCGTCCCTAATCGCGCTATTCGTCCCATTTTTACTGCATTCATCACTGATTTCGTCAACTGCCAAAAAGCTCCTCTAGTTTTGGTCTCATCAAATCACAAACGCTATGAAATCAATTCTCCTTTTCTCTCTTTACCTGCACATCGCCGCAGGCACCCTAAGTCTTATTGCAGGTCCTTTGGCCTTATTTGCAACCAAAGGCGGTCAAAGACATATACTCATAGGCAAGGTCTTCCTTTACTCCATGACCTTGGTATTCTTCTCCGCCTTGTTTAATGCCATAGTAAAAGAAATGACCTTTCTAACGATGATGGCTGTATTCAGCTACTACAACATACTCGCCGGCATACGCGCTCTTTACCTTAGAAGAGGGGTACAGCAAGGTTGGCTGGATGTTCTCTTGCACGGAACCACTATTGTGGTAATGGGAAGCTTTCTTCTCTTTGGTGCAAGACAATTCAGCATGGGCCACTACCCTATTGGCTTCCTTAGCTTCTTCTTCGGATTAATTGGAGTATCCAATGCCCACGGCTATATAAAAGTACTGCGCATAAAAGAGCCTAGATTGAGAAGAAGTCGTCTTTTGCTCTCCCATATCTCTGGTTTAACCGGCGGATTTATAGCCAGTATCACCGCCTTTTCGGTACAAACCATGGGCTTTATGCCCAATGTATTGCAATGGCTATGGCCTACCTTTGTATTCGTTCCGGTAATCATCTATTGGAAGCGTAAAACGCAGCTGCCAGAAACCACCTAAAACATGAGCTTGATTGTTTTGATTCGATTGAATCTAAAATCCCACATCAAAGGCATCCTTCTTGTTCTAAGCCTATTCGCAAGCCCCTTATTTGCCCAAATAGAAACGAGTCAAAACGCCTTAGTCTGGATTAAAGCACAAGCCATCATCCCCTTATCCAACGCATCGAAGCTAACCGTATTTACAGAATTGAGGGAATTCGTTTTCCCAACCAAAACAAATCATATTCTTTTACCCTGTGCAGACTACAACTACGATATCAACAACCAATGGAACCTCGGGGCGGGAAGTCTTTACTTCTTTGCAGCCAACCCCATCAACCCATTTGAGGAAACCGAAGAATTTCTGCACGAATTCAGAACCCATTTGGAAGCCTCCTTAAAAAAGGACCTAGCAGGCAGCAACCTTCACCAGCGACTAAAGTTTGAACAGAGGTGGCTTGAGCGGGAACCCGAAAATATATTTCTACTGCGACTGAGATATAGGTTCGAATACCGCCGAGACTTTTATTCAAAGATCAAAACGAAGCTGCAATGGGTTGCAAGCCTAGAACCTATGTGGCAATACGAGAATGTACACCATCACATAGGCTTTGACCAGGTCCGCAGCGCACTCTTGTTAAGAGGAAAGACAGGAGAGCGAATTTCTTGGGAAGTAGGCGCAATGCATTGGTTTCAACAAACACCTATTGCCCAGCTTTACTTCAGCCAAGGCATCCTCAAAACCGCAGTTAGCTACCATTTTAAACTCAAAAACAAAACAAAACCATGAAAAAGCTCATCTTAACCACCCTAGTACTACTTATGGGAATAGCACTTCAAGCTCAAGAAGTTACTGTAGAATTCAAAGGAATGAAAACCGTAGCCGGCAAACTCTACGTTGCAGTAGTAGACGCCAACAACAAAGAAATCCGCGCCGAGATAGTTGATGTTACAGCCAAAACGGTAAAACTAGAGCTCGGTGTAATAGAGGCCGAAGCCATTGGAATCAGAGTATACCACGATGCCAACTCCAACGGAAAAATGGACACCGGTTTTATGGGCATCCCCACCGAGGCCTATGGTTTTTCTAAAGATGCACGCGGAACCTTCGGTCCTCCCGAGCTTTCTGAATACCTTGTAAGCTTAAAAGAGGGCAACAATTTGCTTGTAATCAATCTTGAATGATTCGAAAACTTTGCTTCATACTTACAGTCTTAGGGTGTAGTTACACTCAAGCGCAACAGCAAGCCCAGCTTCTGTTGCGCTTTGGCATGGGCTATACCCAAGGCTTTCAGTACGATGAGTACCTTTCCAATCTGGTATACGATGGCCACTACGGAGGAGTTAGCCTAGGCGCACGTCATTATTCAAACAATTGGTTTGAACAGCTTCAGCTCGGTGGTTTTGGTGGATGGATGTCTCTTCCCACTCTCACAGGCAGTACCCTCAATGATATAGGTGGAAGTGCTCTCTATGAACTCCAACACAAAGTGCTAGAATCTAAAAAGTGGGGAAAACTCTATGTGGGAGTTAGCAATTTCACCCAGGGTGGTGTGTTGATAAACAATCGCTTTGGCAATAATGCCTACGCCTATTCATTGCAAAGCAGCCTTGGACTTGGAATCCATGCGGAAAGAGAATTTCAAATCTCATCTCAATGGTTTCAGATGAGTTTAGATCAGCATCTTCCCATCCTTCTTTATGGCATATTGCCACAGTATGTTCCTTCTGTAGTGGTAGATGATACGCCCTACAGTCGCTGGGGCTTAGTAGGTTCTCAAAGTCTTTGGCGCAGCAATATCGAGTGGGAATGGATACTCTCTAACCAAAATCGCTTTGGATTGCAATATATCTTTCAATACGGCAAGATCGAAGGCCCCAATCTAAAGCAATGGGTGCAACATCAATGGTTTCTAACAATGAGTGTGGCCATACTATGAAAAAACAAATCCTCCTTTATTGCCTTCTTGGACTGCTCGCCAGCTCATGCCAAAAGATTCTTCTGCCGAACGAAGTGGAGAATTCACCTCAGCAAAACTTCGATTTGTTTTGGGAAACTCTCCATCACAAATACAGTTATTTCGAACTCAAAAAGGTAGATTGGCAAATAGTTTATGATACCCTCAGTCCCAAAGTTTCAGATCAAATGTCGTCTGAAGAATTGTTTGATCTCATGGCCGACGCCCTCTTTTTATTGAGAGATGGACATACCAACCTGATATCAGGCTTTGATATTGGTAGAAATTGGAATTGGTACCTAGACTATCCTGCCAATTTTGAATGGAATACCGTTGAACGAAATTATTTAGGGAAAGACCATAAGAGAACAGGACCTTTTTATCACCAAAGAATCGATTCAGTAGGCTACGTTTACTACGAGAGCTTTGGCTCTGCCTTCTCAGAAGGTCAACTCGACTTGGTACTCGACCGATATCAAAACGACAAAGGCCTTATTCTCGATTTGCGGAACAACGGCGGAGGCAGCCTCAATCTTGCCTTCCTCTTGGCCTCTAAGCTAAACCGATCTGAGTCTATTGCTTACTACGAAAGGGCAAAGCAAGGCCCCGGAGCAAGCGACTTCAGTTCATGGGTTCCTTTGGCATTTCCTCAATCGTCTTACCAATACACTAAACCCGTGGTGGTATTGTTGAACCGAGCCTGCTATAGTGCCACCAACAGTTTTGCCGCCATGGTGCGCTCGCTACCCAACGTAACCCTCATGGGAGACACCACAGGGGGTGGAGGCGGATTGCCCGTATACAGTGAATTACCCAACGGATGGACTTTTAGATTCTCCGCAACCCAAAGTCAAAGCAGAGAAGGTCTGGACTTAGAATCAGGTATTGGCCCAGATATTCATCTAAACTTAGATAGCCTACAACTTGCCCAAGGAAAAGACAGTTATATAGAAGCAGCCCTGCTTCAAATTAAAAACTAAGTCTTATTTCGATAAGAAAGACAAGACCTCATCCAATATCTCCTTCGGTTTTTCGGCATGCACCCAGTGGCCAGCGCCTTCTACTGTCTTTAATTCCATAAGTGGAAAATGCCTGTGGATGGCTGGCAAATCATCATCGAGAATATAACCTGATTTACCTCCCCGTATAAAGAGAGTAGGCGAATCAAAGCTCTCATCGGGCTCTAGGCTTTGCCCTACCTCTTCCAACTGTTGGTCGATGACGTTTAGATTAAAGCGCCAAGCAAATCCATCAGAAGAACGATGAACATTTTTCAAGAGAAACTGCCTCGTTCCAAGATCCTGAATCTTGGGCTCAAGGGCCCCCTCTATATCGCTCCTTTTCTCCATTTGGGTAAAGTCGATCGACTTCAAAGCATCCACAATACTTCTGTGATGGGTGGGGTATTTCTTGGGACCAATATCTACCACAATTAGTTTTTCTATACTCTTAGGGTGATCTACGGCCAATTGCATGGCCACCTTCCCGCCCATTGAATGTCCAAGGACGAAGGCAGATGAAATGTTGTGGGCATTGAGGTATTCAAGAACATCCTCGGCCATGTATTTATAGGACCAGTCATCACTCCAGGGCGAACGACCGTGATTTCTCAAATCTATATTGTGCACCTCAAAGTGTTCAGACCACGAACGGGCCAACATGGCCCAGTTGTCGCTCAATCCAAACAAACCATGGAGGATAATGAAAGGCTGTCCTTTGCCTTCAATGCGAGAGAACAATTCCATTATCCTTGAGCCACTTCAGCCAGCTCAAGCTGACGTTGATACATACGAACGGCGTTTTCTAGGCCGAAATAGAGAGCATCCGAAATAAGAGCATGCCCTATGCTCACCTCCAATAGACCTGGGATCTCCTTCGCAAAGAATAAAAGATTTTGAAGGCTAAGGTCGTGCCCAGCATTTAATCCAAGCCCACAGAGAGCCGCTTCCTTGGCGGCAACAACAAAGGGTGCAATGGCATTTTTTTTATCCAACTCAAAGCCAGAAGCATAGCTTTCCGTATACAATTCAATGCGATGCGTACCCACATTCGCTGCAGCCTCCACCTGCTTTGGATCAGGATCTAAGAAAAGAGAAGTCCGAATATTGGATTCCTTAAGGCGTTGAAGAATATCCTTCAACTCTTCCGACCGAGACAACACATCCCAACCCGCATTGGAAGTCAGAACATGCGGTGGATCAGGGACCAGAGTAACTTGCGCAGGGCGCACTTCCTCAACCAACAAAAGAAAATCTTCTGTTGGATACCCTTCTATATTAAACTCCGTTGTTAGTATAGGAGCCAACTGCCGAACATCGCTATAGCGGATGTGCCTTTCATCGGGCCTCGGGTGAACGGTTATTCCTTTCGCTCCATAGCCTTCTATTCGCTTTGCAGCAAGTAAGAGGTCTGGAATTGCACCGCCACGCGCATTGCGGAGGGTTGCAATCTTATTGATGTTTACGCTTAAATGTACCAAGGGCTCAAAGATAATTCTACATATGTTTGCTAACGCCATGAGAGTTGAAGATTACTTACAAACAGACCTACTACCCCTTCAGTTAAATCAGAGGGTAGATTTTGCACTCGGCATGATGGACGATATGAAAATCAGTCATTTGCCCTTGCTCAATGGAGACATTTTCCTTGGACTAGTATCAGAAGAACAGCTCAACGACATTGAAGATGAGACCCTTGTTTTATCTGAAGCCCATCTCTTTCCGCTCACTATCTTCATAGGAAGTGATAGATCCATTCATGATTTACTGCACATTTTCGCCAAAAGCGATTATTCTATAGTGCCCGTTCTCTCAGCGGATGGACTCTATGCTGGATATGTTTCAGCCTCGCAGATGTGTAAAGAGTTAGCAAAGATTCTTCAAGCCGATAAAGCGGGTGGGGTTTTGATATTTGAGATGGCAAAAAAGAACTATCACCTTTCGGAAATAGCTCATTTGCTTGAGGCAGAAGACGTGCGCATTCTAAACCTCCTCACCATCCCCCTTGCCGACTCAGAAGAAATGCAGGTAATAATAAAGCTAGACACCCTCGATCTCAGTCGTCTGGTAAAAACTTTTTCACGCTTCGAGTACAAGGTAAAGGCCTCACAGTACGACGATAGTTTGGATTTGAATCAGGGAGATCGATATGAGTTACTCATGAAATACCTAAACTTCTAATGATAGTTGCCGTATTTGGAAGGAGCTTTACTCCAGAATCGAAGCCTTATGTGGAGATGCTCTACAAGGTATTGAAGGAATCGAATTCTGAAATCTGTATCTATGAAGGTTTATATGTCTATCTAAAAGAAAATTGCGATCTACCCCTTCAATTCGACAGTCGATTTGCGAATTCGGAAGAACTGAAAAATAGAAAACCCGATTTCTTAATCACATTAGGAGGAGATGGAACCATACTGGATGCAGCCACTTACGTGCGCGATTCAGGCATTCCTATACTAGGGATTAACCTAGGAAGGCTGGGCTTCTTGGCAAATATTGCCAAGAGTGAAGTAAAGAATGCACTGGCGGAAATACAAGCAGGAAGATTCAAGATTATAGAGCGCAGTCTGATTGAAATGCACTCAACAGCAAACCTAGACATCGATTTTCCCTTTGCCCTGAATGAAGTTACCACCATCCGAAAAGACTCCACGGCCATGGTAACTGTTTACTCCTATATAGATGGGGTTTTTCTAAACGCCTATTGGGCCGACGGCCTCATTGTAGCCACACCTACCGGCAGTACCGGCTATTCGCTTAGCTGCGGAGGGCCTATAATAATGCCCGAAGCACAGAATTTTGTGCTTACACCCATAGCCCCTCACAATCTAAACGTGCGTCCGTTCGTTATTCCAGACAATCAAGAAATACAACTAAAAGTGGAAAGCCGCGAAGAGCACATCCTTATTTCACTCGATTCTAGAATATACAGATCGCCAAAAGGAACGGTATTGAACCTTAAAAAGGCTAACTTTTTCATACGTACTGTGCAGTTAGAACAGCAACCCTTCCCCAGCACACTAAGAAGCAAACTCTTTTGGGGAATCGATAGTCGGAACTAATTGAAAATAGGCACTTTCCAAAAACCTGAATTGGTTATATTTGCCCTCCTTTAAAAATGAGAACACAACGCCTTTTGCTCCATATCACTTTCTACACCCTTCTAGTTTTAGGGGGCTTGAGAATAGGACATGCTCAGAACTCTGAAGTTGGCATTCAGCTAGGCGGCACTCATTTCTTGGGCGATGTAGGACCTTATACAGTCTATCCTCCACAAGGTTACTTCGGCAGCGTTTTCTACAGATATACTTTCAGGCAGTACTACGCCCTCCGTGTAGAAGGGAGTTTAGGTCAGATTGAAGCAAATGATGCCAATAGTTTACGTGGAGATCGATACGAACGGAATTTGTCTTTTCGCAGTTCCATTTGGGATGCCAAAGCTTTGGTAGAATTTAACTTCTTTCGGTTCAATCCAAGATCAAAAGACTACAACAAGACCTTTTACATTTTTGGTGGTTTTGGTTTGATGGGATTTGACCCAGAAACAGAATACAACGGCAAGTGGATAGGATTACGAGATTTAGGTACCGAAGGTCAGGGTACTCCTCTTTCTAGCAATAACAAATACAATCGAACCGCCATCACCTACCCATTTGGATTTGGGTTTAAGTACGCTTTCAACGAGCACTGGCAAATCAATACCGAGTTTATGGCGATAAGCACCACCACCGATTACCTAGATGATGTGAGTGGTGACTATGTAAATGCAAGCCAATTAGCTATTTTTCAAAATCAAGTAGCGGCAGATCTATCCGATCGATCGCCTGTAGAGAGAGACCGCTCAGGTTATGCCAGAGGAAATCCGAACACCAACGATTGGTACTTTTACACCGGAATTGGCTTGATTTGGAGATTTACGAGCAAGCAAGAGAAATGCGATAAATTTTGGGGAAGATAAATGGAGTTACTTCTAGATAAGAATAAAATTCCCCAGCACCTTGCTATCATTATGGATGGCAACGGCAGGTGGGCAAAAAAGAAGGGGTTTTTAAGATCTCTAGGCCACGAAAACGGTGTTGATGCCCTTCGCAGAGTGGCCACTCGCTCCGCCGAATTGGGGGTTAAGTTCTTAACGGTGTACGCCTTTTCCACTGAGAACTGGAGTCGGCCGAAAACAGAGATCGACGCACTCATGAGTATTCTAGTTTCTGCATTAAAAAAGGAGATTGGCACCTTAATGGACAATAACATCCGCCTAAACGCAATAGGCGATATTCAAAGTCTGCCTGCCCGTTGCAGACGAGAGCTCAGTGAAGTGATAGAAAAAACCTCTGCCAATGAACATATGACTTTAACTCTCGCACTGAGTTACAGTTCAAAAACAGAGTTGGTTTCTTCCATAAAACAGATAGCCGAAGAGGTAAAAGCAGGACGACTACTTCCCGAAGAGATTACAGAGGCACATGTTGCAAAGGGTTTATACACCGCGGATATGCCCGACCCTGAGTTACTTATACGCACCAGTGGAGAGTACAGAATTAGCAATTATATGCTTTGGCAAATTGCCTACTCAGAGCTTTATTTTTGCCCCAAATTATGGCCCGACTTCAAAGAGGAGGACCTCGACTTAGCCATTGTGGAATTTCAACAGCGTGAACGTCGGTATGGTAAGATCAGTGAACAAATAAATTCGTGAATCGAATCTTGAGATATTTACGCCTCCTTCTCCTTATTGTAAGCATTACAGTATTGTCGACTGCCGTTATTGCACAGTCTACAAACGACATAGAGTTAATTCCTGGAGTAGAATACGAAATAGGAGAAATTAGTGTCGTGGGTGGAGGTAACTTAGACAACTCCGTAATTATTCTGCTCTCCGGCTTACAGGTTAATGACAAGGTTACTTTTCCAGGAGAGGCCATTCAAAAGGCCATTCAAAAGCTTTGGGATCAACGCTTGTTTGATGATGTTTCAATTTATGTGAATCGAAAAATTGGAAAGACGGTTTTTCTTGAGATTCACCTACGTGAACTTCCGAAACTTAGTAAATATGGAATTTTTGGAATACGTAAAAGCAAAAAGGACAACATACGTGAAGAAGTAAAACTCTCTAGAGGACTGATTGTTACAGACAATCTGATTATTAATACTGAGAACAAGATACGCGACTATTACAGAGACAAAGGCTATTTAGATGCTAATGTGCGTATCGAACAGATACGTGATACTACCCTAAACAATGCAGTAACCTTAAATATCTATATCAAGGAAGGCGAAAGGGTAAAGATCAAAGACATTCACTTTAAAGGAAACGACAATATCAGCGACAAGAAACTCCGAAAGTCGATGAAAGAAACCAAGCGCAAACGCTTTTGGACCATTTTCAAGAGTTCTAAGCTGATTAAAGAAGAGTATAAGTCGGATAAGAAAAAGATCATCGAACGATACAATCAAAACGGATATCGGGATGCGCGAATTGTAAAAGACACCATTTATCAAGTCTCGAAAGACCGCATTGCCATTGACATAGAAATAGAAGAAGGAAGGAAATACTATTTTGGCAATATCGATTGGCTTGGAAACACCAAGTATCCGAATGAAGTATTAGATCGAATTACGCGTATTCGCAAGGGAGATATTTACGATGCTAAATTGTTGCAAGAGCGACTGTTCTTCGACCAGAACGGAAACGACATCACTTCACTTTATCTCGACAATGGTTATTTGTTTTTCAATGTAAATCCAGTTGAAGTTCGGGTGGATGGAGACACCATTCACTATGAAATGCGCATGCGCGAAGGCCGTCAGGCAACCATTAACAAGGTTACAGTTAGTGGAAATGATCGCACCAATGACCATGTAGTCATGCGCGAATTGCGCACTAGACCTGGAGAACTTTTTAGTAGGTCTGATATTCAAAGAAGCTTGCGCGAACTTTCACAACTCGGTTATTTCGATCCAGCTAACCTAGAACCTGTTGTTCAACCAAATCCTGAAACAGGAACGGTAGATATAGAATATAAAGTAGTAGAGAAGTCAACCAGTCAGCTAGAACTTCAAGGAGGCTGGGGGGGAAATCGAATAGTAGGTACCTTAGGTTTGAGCTTTAACAACTTCTCGGCAAGAAGTATTTTCGATAAAAAATCCTGGAAACCCCTGCCCTCAGGCGATGGGCAAACCATCAACCTTCGCGCCCAAACGAACGGAAGGTTTTTTCAATCCTATAGTTTCTCCTTCACAGAGCCTTGGTTGGGAGGTAAAAAGCCTAATTCACTTACCTTCTCTGTATTCCACAATATTCAATCGAACGGCTTGGCAAGTAGAGACGCAGGCTATCGATCTTTGAAAATCACATCCATCTCATTAGGATTAGGTAAGCGTTTGAAGTGGCCGGATGACTATTTCACCCTCTATACAGCCGCTGAATATCAAATTTTCAATATGAATCAGTATCAAACTGGTTTCTTGAGCTTTACTGATGGTATTTCCAATTCATTGAACTTCAAGTTTGTATTAGGAAGGAATAATACTGATGTTCCCATTTTTCCGACCAAAGGCTCAAATTTGGCACTAACCTTAGAGATTACACCTCCTTTTAGTGCTCTCAGTGGTAAAGATTTCGCTGGTTTACCTGATTCAGAAAAATTCAATTGGATTGAATACCACAAGTGGAAGTTCAACGGCGATTGGTTTGCTGAACTTGCTAAAAACTTTGTATTAAGAACCCGAATGGAGTTTGGAATATTAGGCTTTTACAATGAAGACATAGGGCTTCCCCCTTTTGAAAGATTTTATGTTGGTGGAGATGGATTGCAAAACTTCGTAATCGATGGTAGAGAAATTATTGGCCTACGAGGATATCCGAACAACTCACTTTCAAGTAATATTGGTGATCCTCTTTACAATAAATTCATCTTTGAACTTCGTTACCTCATCTCTCCAAACCCACAAGCACAAGTATTTGCCCTAGCATTTGCAGAAGGTGGTGATAGCTACAGAAATTTTGAAACGTTTAACCCTTTCTTATTAAAGCGCTCATTGGGAGGAGGAGTGCGCATATTCATGCCTATGTTCGGCTTGCTAGGTATAGATTTTGGATATGGATTCGACCCAATACCTGGTGCTATCAATCCAAGTGGTTGGAATACGCATTTCATAATTGGACAACAATTCTAAAATTCCTTAATCATGAAGAATTTCAAAGCATTACTGCTTACTTTTGCCGTCGTTTTTTCTGTTGGATTAAGTGCCCAAAGGTTAGCATACGTAGATAGTCAGCAAATTTTGAGTAAGATTCCCGAATATGCTCAAGCCCAAGGTCAGCTAGACAATATGGCTAAAACATGGGAGTCGGAAGTTTCTAAATTGCGGGCAGAAATAGATGCAATGGAGAAGGCGTATCAAGCAGAAAAAGTGCTTCTTACTCCGAAACTTCAAGAGGAGAAAGAGAAAGAAATAGAGGCGAAGAGAAAAGCGGCACTAGAATTGCAACGCAAGTATTTCGGACCGGATGGCGAGCTCTTTAAAAAGAGACAAGAGCTTATAAAGCCTATTCAAGATCAGATATTCAATGCTGTTCAAGATGTGGCTAGAAAAAAGCGATACGATATGGTTCTGGATAAATCAGGTGCAATTACACTGCTTTATGTAGATCCTTCGCTCGACATCAGTAACGATGTTTTGGAAAAAATGGGATATTAAAATTTAGAAACAGAAATGAAAATGAAAAAAGTATTATTTGCCATTGCACTAGCCCTTGGAATAACAGCTAGCGCACAAAGCAAAGTAGGACATGTAAATCTTGAAGTTGTTATTCAAGCCATGCCAGAGACAAAGGCTGCTGAAGGCCAATTGGAAATCTATGCAGAGCAACTCAATAAGGATCTGCAGGACATGTATGTAGAATATCAAAGTCGCTTGAAAACTTTTCAAGATGCCGAGCCAGGAATGACGAAGCTAAATCGCGATTCAAAGGTTAAAGAACTTCAAGAATTGCAACAGCGCATTCAAGAGTATGAGCAAAATATGGCTGTAGACTACCAAGGAAAGCAATCTGAACTTTTAAAGCCAATTATAGACAAAGTTCAAGCTGCCATAGATGAAGTAACTAAGGCACAGAAAATGGAATATGTAATAGATAGCTCTGAGTCTAAGAGAATTCTTCTTTCGGTAAACGGTGGAAATGACCTTACTCCTTTGGTGAAAACCAAACTGGGTATTCAATAAATAGAGCGCATATCTTAGCTCTGATGCAGCGCCCCATTGGAATATTCGATTCTGGCATTGGCGGATTAACCGTCGCCTCTGCCATTCAGCAATCGATGCCCGGTGAGGCGCTGTTGTATTTTGGTGATACTGCCCATATGCCGTATGGCGACAAATCGGAAGATGCCATTCGATATTATTGTATCCGAATCGCGCAATTCTTGATGAAGCAAAACGCAAAAGTGATTGTTATCGCTTGTAATACAGCTTCGTCTATTGCATTTAAAGTAGTAGAGGACTTCGTAGATGGGAAAATTCCTGTTATAAACGTTATATATCCTGTAGTAGATTGGATTACCCAAAACCATTCGAACGGACGCATTGGCGTTATTGGCACAAAGGGTACTATTCGAAGCGGCATTTATGAGAAGTTAATTCTAGAGCATTCGCCCAACGCCAATGTTCAATCCCTAGCAACACCTCTCTTAGCCCCGATGATTGAGGAGGGCTTCTTCAATAACAATATCAGTGCAACCGTCTTGAATTCTTATCTCTCAAATCGGAAACTGCAAAAGATTGACAGCTTGGTGTTAGCCTGCACCCATTACCCATTAATCAAAAAGGAAATCAATCAATTCTATCAAGGAAAAATAGATATTGTTGACTCTGCAGGGCTAGTAGCAAGCCATACAAAAGCTATTTTGGAAGCTCGTGGACTTCTTAGTCCTACCAAAAGACCAAGACACCATTTCTTTGTTTCCGATTATACTCAGGCCTTTGAAAAAAGTGCTAAGATGTTTTTTGGCAATAAAGTAAGTCTAACCGAGTCTAATTTTTGGGGATAGTTACTCTTCCTTAAACCAGGAAGAATACATTACGTAATTATTTGCAATCCTACTGATTTCTCCTTCAAATAAGCTCGGATCCACTTCTTTAACCTTTTTTGCAGGTACACCGGCATAAACGCTTCCACTTTTAACATGTGTGCCTTCTAACACTACTGCACCCGCTGCGATGATGCTCTTTGATTCCACTATGCATCCATCCATTACAATTGCACCCATGCCAATTAAAACATAATCCTCTATAGTGCAGCCATGTACCATAGCACTATGGCCAATAGAAACGTAATTACCAATCTGAGTAGCATGCTTCAAATAAGTGCAATGAATTACAGCATTGTCTTGGATATTAACCTGATCTCCTATACGAATAGAATTCACATCCCCTCTAATGACCGCATTAAACCAAACACTACAGCGCGCACCCATTACAACATCTCCAACAATTGTAGCGTTTTCTGCTAGATAACAATCTTCCCCCATTTCAGGAGTCTTGCCCTGTACTTCTTTTATCAATGCCATAGCTTAGGTATTACCTTTGTCAAAAGTCTGATTTTTTCATGGAGAATATTAAAAAAGCTGTAACCATTTACGCTGAAAGCACACCAAATCCAATGGTGATGAAATTCGTTGCAAACAAAATGATCATTGAAGGGGATGCTCTAGAATATAAAAACATCGAAGAAGCCAAGGCTTCTCCGCTTGCCTATCAGCTTTTTCACTTCCCATTTATCAAAGAAGTCTTTATCTCTGGAAATTTCATAGCACTCGCCAAATTTGATGTTATTGCTTGGGAAGAAGTTTCTGCCGAACTGCGCGAATTTGTGCGAAACTGGCTTCATGAGGGCAAAAAAGTGGTAGATGAAAGTGTGAAAATCGCAACAGAAACCATCTCTCAGCCAGAGAAAGAAAGCAATAAGATTGTCTTACCAGAATTTGAATCACTTGGCGAAATCGAACAAAGAATAGTTGAGATTCTGGATGAGTATGTGGCACCGGCTGTTTCGGCAGATGGGGGAATGATTCGTTTTATCTCCTACGAAGATAAAATTGTGAAAGTCTTACTCCAAGGTGCCTGCAGCGGTTGTCCTTCTTCCACGGCGACGCTAAAACAAGGTATTTCTGGTCTGCTTCAAAAAATGCTTCCGACTCTAGTAAAAGACGTTCAAGCCGTGAATGGCTAATTTATGATAGACACTCATTGTCATTTATACGCTGACGCATTTGATTTAGATCGGAAGGAGGTAGAAAAAGCTGCAAAGGAGATAGGGATTGAACACATACTACTTCCAAACATAGATATCGATTCCATAGAGGCTTTAATGAGTTTAAGAAATAGCGACTCGAACTTTTATCGCGCAATGATGGGGCTCCATCCTTGTTCAGTGAAGTCCAATGATTTTAAAGAGCAATTATCCACTATAAAAAAGCAGCTATTTAGAAATCCGACTGGATATTGTGCCGTAGGCGAAATTGGATTGGATCTTTACTGGGACAAATCAAGCTTAGATATTCAACAACAAGCCTTTAAGGAACAGATTGAATGGGCCAAAGAGTTAAATTTGCCTATTGCTGTTCATGTGAGAGAGGCCTTTGAACCACTGTTTGAAATTCTTGATGACTTTCATGATACAAAGCTAAAAGGAGTATTTCATTGCTTTAGCGGCACCCTAGAACAAGCCCATAAAGCGCTTGCATACTCAGGATTTTACTTGGGAATTGGCGGAGTTCTCACCTTCAAGAACGCGGGTTTAGATAAATTTATTCCGCAACTACCTCTAGACCGAATTATACTTGAAACCGATAGTCCTTATTTAGCCCCCAGCCCTTTTAGAGGGAAGAGAAATGAACCCTCATATCTTAAATATGTGTTGAATAAAATGGCTGAATTATTTGAGATGGAAGAAGATTACCTTCGCAAGAAGACCTCCGAAAACGCTCGTATACTTTTTTCCCTTTGAAATTGCAGAAGCAACACATTCTCATACTTTATACAGGTGGTACAATAGGCATGGTACCAGACCCCACTACAGGAGTTCTTCGCGCCTATGACTTAGAAACACTTATGAAAGGAGTGCCTGAACTGAGCCGATTTCCATGTGATTTCGATTTTATCAGTTTTGATTCACCCATCGATTCGTCAGACATGAACATTTCTTGCTGGCAACAGCTAGGCAAATGGATTGCGGATAGTTATTATGACTATGACGGATTTGTTGTGTTGCATGGGTCGGATACTATGGCTTTTACCGCCTCCATTCTGAGTTTCATGCTTCAAGGTTTAAACAAACCCATTATTCTCACTGGCTCTCAACTGCCCATTGGAGTTATGAGGTCTGATGCTCGAGAAAACCTTATTACAAGCATAGAAATAGCCTTAAGCCGATGGCCAGATGGAAGACCTAGAGTTCCAGAAGTAGCGGTTTATTTCGAATACGATTTGTACAGAGGAAATAGAGTTTTTAAAGACAATGCTGAAGATTTTGAAGCATTTCGTTCAGCAAACTACCCAAAACTAGCTGAAGTAGGTGTACATATTAAGTTTAACGATGAAGCCATACTTAAGCCCATTGAAGGAAGTTTTCGCTTCTATCCAGAATTAAGCAATTCTTTAAATGTTGTATATCTATTTCCTGGAATCAGTCCAGATCAAATTCGGCATTCTTTAATTTCCAATCCATCTGAAGTGCAAATTTTATTGAGTTTTGGATCAGGGAACGTTCCTTCAGATGAAGAATTTGTTAAAGTTTATGCTGAAGCAATTGAACTAGGAAAAGTTATAATCAATGTTACTCAATGCCGAATTGGAAGTGTTCGTCAGGGATTATACTCCGCCAGTCTTGCGCTAAAGGACATGGGAGTGGTAAGCGGATCTGACATTACAATTGAAGCTGCGATGGCTAAATTGATGCACTTATTGGGTAAAGGCCTTAGAAATCAGGCATTAAAAGATGCATTTGTAATTCCTATATGCGGAGAGATGAAGGGCATTGAATTTTTGTAACTTGCCGCGCCTTTGCATTGGAAACAATGCAGTAAAAGGTGAATGGGAGAGGTGGCCGAGTGGTCGAAGGCGCACGCCTGGAAAGTGTGTATACCTCAAAAGGGTATCGCGGGTTCGAATCCCGCCCTCTCCGCATTGAAGTTCTTATTATTTTTAGCCTCAGAAGTAAATCAAAAACAAACCCAAAAACACCTATGAAAAAGGTATTGTCCATTTTTGCCCTTTCGGCACTGCTTTTAAGCAGTCCTATTGCTGCATTTGCTCAAGACGAAACTTCGTCTGAAACTACAGATCAAACGGAATATAGCTCTGCCTCAGAGGGTGCTCAAGAAGAAGCCTCTCCTGAACCAGAGTCTACTCCTGTGGCTGCTGCTACGAGTGTTGAAGATGCTGAAGTAGAAAAAGGTTTCCAACAAATTATTAAAGAGAAATTTATACAAGGTGGCCCTGAATTCATGGGTATTGTACTTATTGCTCTTATTTTGGGTCTAGCCTTGAGTATCGAGCGTATCATTTATCTAAACTTGGCTACCACCAATAACGATAAATTGTTGAATCAAGTAGAGCAAGCTCTAAGTAGTGGTGGAGTAGAAGCTGCTAAAGAAGTTTGTCGCAATACTCGCGGACCTGTTGCTAGTATATTCTATCAAGGTCTTGATAGAATGGACGAAGGAATTGAAATGGTTGAAAAATCAATTGTTTCTTATGGTTCAGTTCAAATGGGTCATATGGAAAGAGGTATTTCATGGATTTCCCTTTTCATAGCATTGGCGCCAATGTTGGGATTCATGGGAACAGTAATCGGTATGATCTCAGCTTTCGATGCCATTGAAGCAGCGGGTGATATCAGTCCATCTCTTGTGGCTGGAGGTATCAAGGTGGCACTTTTAACAACCGTATTCGGTTTGATCGTTGCCATGATACTCCAAATATTCTACAACTATATCGTTGCCAAAGTAGATTCTATCGTTAATTCTATGGAAGACGCTTCAATTGGCTTGGTAGATCTTCTTTACAAATACAAAAAGTAATTCCATCATGAACATTAACCAGATAGTACGCATTGGATCCTATTTGCTTATGGCAATAGGCGCCATTATGCTGGTGATGGTCTTCATGAATGGAGAGCAAGCGGTTGGACCGTTCCTTTCTTTTGGAAACGCATTAACCATCATCACTGTAATAGTAGCCGTTGTTTTCTCATTCTTGAATATCTTCAAGAATGCAAAACAAGCACGCAATACCCTTATTGGTTTGGGCGTTCTTGTTGTAGTTATGCTTTTAGCTTATTCAATTTCTTCAGGAGCTGACTTTGAATCCTTTAAAGGATTTGAAGTTACTGAAGGAAAAAGTAAAATGGTAAGTGCTGGTCTGAACACCTTTTACATTTTCTTTTTCCTAGCCGTTGGCAGTGTGCTCTTTGCGGAAATAGGTAAAATATTCAAATAGTATACTATGGCAAGAAGAGAAGCACCCGAAATCAATGCAGGATCGATGGCAGACATCGCTTTCCTGTTGCTGATCTTCTTTCTCGTTACCACAACCATGGATGTGGATAAGGGGATCAGCCGCAAACTTCCCCCAATCATTGAGGATTTTGTTGAACCACCTCCACCGATAAAACAGAAGAATCTTTTTACGGTTTTGGTTAACTCCAATGATGATATCCTAGTGAGTTATGGCCGGTCTGGAGCTGGAGCAGAGAATAGAGAAGAACGCTATGTTCAGCCAACTGAAATACGTGATCTAGCCAAAGTCTTTATTTCAAACTTTGGAAAAGATCCATCTTCTTCAGATAGCCCTCAAAAGGCTATCATTTCATTACAGAATGATAGGGGAACTTCTTATGAGATGTTTATAGCAATTCAGAACGAGCTCACCGCAGCCTTTACCGAACTAAGAGAGGAAGAAGCCATGAAAAAACATGGTAAGAAACTAGGAGAATTAAGTGCAAAGGAAGCCGATGAGATTAAGGATATGTATCCTCAAAAGATCTCAGAAGCAGAACCTGTAAATCTTGGAGGATAATGTCGAAGTTTAAACGAAAAGGCAAAGGAGGTACGCCTGCAATATCTACAGCCTCCCTTCCGGATATCGTATTTATGCTGCTATTTTTCTTCATGGTAACCACCACCATGAGAGAGGTAGATTTGAAAGTAAAAAATACGAAGCCCAATGCTACTGAAATTCAGAAATTGGAAAGAAAATCTCTTGTATCATACATCTATGTTGGTGCTCCCAAGGATCGACTAGCTACTCAGTTTGGCACAGAGCCTAGAATTCAATTGAACGATGCTTTCGCTAAACTCACGGACATTAGTCAGTGGGTAGAAACTGAAAGAGAAGCAAGAAATGAAGCAGAAAGACCACTCTTGACTATTTCAATCAAAGCCGATAAAAAAGTTAAGATGGGACTAATAAGCGATTTAAAACAAGAGCTTCGAAAAGCACAAGCTCTTAAGATTAATTATTCTGCAACTCCAGGAGAAATTTTTGGAGGGAAAAAGAAGTAGTTAAGTACATTTTCTAACAAGAGCCGACTGAAATATTCAGTCGGCTTTTTTGTTTGTGTTCTTTTTTAATAGCTAGTCTCAATACAGAACATTAAATTTCTCAATTCAACCCAGTTGAAGTCAATAATTTTCTTAACTTAGGTAAGATTCCCATAAATCCGAAATCATGAATGCCACCCATATCCACCTTCTTTTTAATCACGTTCCTGTTCTAGGTTCCATTTTTGCACTAATCATTTTAGCCTTTGGTCTTTTTGGAGCCAATCGCGTTTTAAGACGTACTAGCTATTATATTTTTATAATTGTTGCTCTCTTTACCTTACCCGTTTACTGCTCTGGTGAGGGTGCTGAAGAGGTGGTAGAAGACATAGCTGGTGTCTCGCATGCCTATATCGAAGAGCATGAAGATTTGGCGAATATTTCACTCTATCTCATGTTGATTACGGGTGGGCTTAGTGTTGTAGCACTAATTGCTGGAGCAAAAAGTCAACAAAAGGGAAAGCTATACGCTAAAATTATATTGGTAGTTGGACTAATTAGCTTTACTACCATTGCTATTACAGCAGGACATGGAGGAAAAATTCGCCACAGTGAAATAAGAGATCAAGCCGAACACGCTTACTAAACTTCCGACTGATGCGATGGAACTTAGAAATTACTTTCGAGCCCTCTAAGTCTTCGGAAATAGAGCGTAGTAGCAAATATGAATAATCCTATTGCTAGTGCATACTGCCAAAGTGGAGTTATGCTGTTAACATTTAAAGCGTCTTCTATTGGCATTTCACTACCCCTTACTTGAATGAGAACAAATAAATTATTAGTAAAGTGAGCGAGAATGGGGAACCATAAACTTTGAGAAGTCTGTTTTATCCATCCCAAAAGCCATCCAAAACAAACCAAACCTATGAAGTTTAGCCCTTGCCAGTGGGTAAGGCCGAAAAGCAGCGCTGTAATGAAAATTGAAGTCTGCACATTCAGAGAGCGCTTAAACTCTTCCTGTAAAACACCTCTAAACAAGAATTCTTCTGCCAAGGCTGGAACAAAAGCAATGATTATGACGGTGAAGACATCTTCCAAAATACTTTCGGAAGTCAAGAAAACGGCCATCTGCGCTGCAGAATCCTGGCTCTGATGAATTAAATAATCATACCAATTGGAAGGAAGTAGCGCATCAAAAGCCAATAGATTCAAACGGACAATTCCTTCTACCATCCAACCGAAAGCAAGAATTCCAAGCATAACCGCCAAGGCCAATCTAAGGTCTACTGATGTTCTATTTCCAATAGCAAATAGGTTTGAGCTTTTTGTCATAGAAACAAAAACGGCCGGTCCCACAACGAACATACCCGTTATGAGAAAAAATTGAAGCATTCGAAATACATTCCGAATATTCACTCCTCCAGAAGAAAGAGCATTTTCAATGCTCAATTCTGCTGGAGATACTCCATAGATAATATGAACCAATCCAAAAGCGACTAACTCTAGCAGAAGGCCAAACCCGAGCATAAAAAAAAGAAGTGATATCAACCGAAAAACAAGTGATTTATCCTCTAGCATTCCTTGTGTACTCAAAGCCTTCTATTAATGTAATTTTGTGCAATATATGGTCAAGATTGACAAAATAGAACTTCCAGACTTCCCGTTGCTATTGGCACCGATGGAAGATGTAAGTGATCCTCCGTTTAGAAGGCTTTGTAAGGAGAATGGTGCCGATTTAATGTACACCGAGTTCATATCATCTGAAGGACTGATTCGGGATGCGGCTAAAAGTTTGAAAAAGCTAGATATTTTCGAATATGAACGCCCCATCGGCATTCAAATTTTCGGAAATGAACTAGATAGTATGGAAAAAGCGGCCGAAATTGTTACCGCTTCAAGGCCTGATATTCTCGATATTAATTATGGATGCCCTGTACATAAAGTTGCTTGTAAGGGAGCTGGTGCTGGTATTCTTCAAGATATTCCAAAAATGGTTCGGCTCACCGAGGCCATTGTTAAATCGACACACTTACCGGTTACTGTTAAAACGAGGCTAGGATGGAGCGAAAGCACCAAATACATTGTAGAAGTAGCGGAGCGTCTTCAGGATGTGGGCATAAAGGCCATTAGCATTCATGGAAGAACAAGGCAACAAATGTATAAAGGAGAGGCTGATTGGACTCTAATTGGAGAAGTTAAGAACAACCCTAGAATGAATATTCCAGTATTTGGAAATGGGGATATTGATAGCCCTGAAAAAGCAGTGGCCATGAAAAACCGGTATGGAGTTGATGGAGTAATGATAGGGCGAGCCACCATTGGATATCCCTGGTTCTTTAGAGAAGTGAAACACTTTATTCAAACAGGTGAGCATTGTTCTCCTCCGACTTTAGAGGAAAGGATAGAAGTGGCACGAAGACATCTGCAATTATCTGTAGAATGGAAGGGTGAAAGAACAGGCGTTGTTGAAACCCGAAGGCACTATGCGAATTACTTTAAGGGTTTGGCTGATTTTAAAGAGTTTAGAACTCAACTAGTGACTACAGATAGTTCAGAAGGCGTTTATGCCATCCTAGATGCCATTGGAGATCAATTCTTAACAGTAGTCTGAGAAAAATCTGGTACTCCTCTACTACCCCACCAGCTTGAAGCACCACCGAGACCAAGCAGTGTAAACAACACGAGAAATATATCTGAGTAAGCTAATCGAACTGGATAAGATTCCACTGCGTAGCCCTGTCCCAGTTGAACAAAACCATAACTCGATTGCAACCAAACCAGTAGAATTCCACCTAAAATTCCAATTAAGCCCCCGATGGTTGTGAGCTGTAAGCCGCGAATAAGAAATATTCTTTGAAGGGACTTTCTACTCAACCCTAATGACCATAGTGTGAATAAATTTTGCCTCTTCTCGACCATACTAATTGCCAGCGCTCCTAGTATCGTAAAGCAGGCAATTCCCAGTGTCAAAGCCAAAATCAGGTAGGTCATTAAACCTTCACTTTTCAAGACTTTAAAAACACTTAATTGCTGTTCATCTCGGTCCAAAATCTTAAATGAACCCCCGAGCAGCTTTTGAAGTTCTGCCTCAACTTTGGAAGGTTTCGCATCGGTTTCTAGTGCAATTTCAATAGCAGAAAGATTATTGGGCTGGCTATTTAAATCCTGTGCAAAATCAAGCGGAACAAATGCAAAGGCATTATCAAACTCAGGTTGAATAGAAAAAACGGCCTTAGGTGAAATATGCTTCGTTTTATAAGCACTCGACCAATTACTTGCGCTGGGAATTCCTTTAGAAGGCACAAATAATTGAACCGCCTGAGGCTGTTCAGAAAAATAAACCTCCAATTTGTAAGCAAGTCCAATTCCAAGAAGCATCTGTTCTCGGGTAGGGTCGAAATTACCGATACGAATTCCCTCTTGAATGCGATTTACACTAAGGAAATCTTCATCAACACCTCTAAGGCGAGCTACCACCTCCTTTTCACCGTAACGAAAAAACGCCTTTTCTTCCAGAACAAAAGAAGCTGATTTGATACCTGACACAGCTAGAACTTCTTGTTTTGAAATTTGGTTGTCTGGGAAAAACTTGCCATCGATAGGCATTACCTTTAGGTCGGAGTCGAATTGAGTGTAAAATGATCGAATCAGATCTTCAAGTCCATTAAATGCCGATAGAACCGTAAGCAAGGCCATGGAGCCTACGGCCACTCCTGCTATAGAAATTCGTTGAATATTATGAACTTGGCCCTTTAATCTTTTGGCCCTCAGATATCTTTGCGCAATAAATGCAACTGCGTTCACAAAATAGGATTTTCACCTTCACCTCGCAAAAGGCGATCTATATTCTCTTCGTAGTCTAAAGAATCGTCAAGGAAATAACTCAAATCTGGCATTTTCCGAAGCTGATGGCGCGTTCTAGAAGCCAGTTCATTTTTTATTTCAAAGGCATGTTTGTGCAATATTTCCATAGCTAATTCTTTTTCTTTTAAAGGAAAAAGACTAACATAAACACGTGCAACCGAGAGGTCTGGGCTCACCCGAACTCTGGTAACTGAGAGTAAAGTACCCTTGAAATACTTCTTTGCAAAACCAATAAAAATCTGTGCTAAATCTTGCTCCAGCAAACTAGACACTCTTTTGAGGCGTTCGGATTCCATAGAATACAAAGGTAATCAATCCCCCACCCTCGTATCTTTGCAATGTGAATCCATTTTGGCGAATAAGAGAATTTCTCAAGCCCTACACCAGCAATCTCGTCTTAAACGTTGTTTTCAACCTCTTTGGCGTGCTTTTTTCGTTATTTTCTATTGGTTTAATCGTTCCTGCTTTAGAAATAATTCTAGGGAAAGATCCTTCCGCTATGATAGATCATAGCGCCAACGGCATAGTAGACTCTTTAAAAAATAGCTTCTACGAAACCATGGGCAGCTTTACCATAGAGTACGGACAATCTGGAGCTCTGGTTTTTGTTTCTGCTTGGGTTATTATCGCCTTCTTTCTTAAAAACTTCTCAAAATACTTTGCCCTTTATTTTGTTGCACCACTTCGAAATGGCGTAGTTCGTGATATCCGCGTGGCCATGCACGACAAAATTCTAGCCCTCCCGATTGCTTATTTCTCTGAAAAGAGGAAGGGTGATATTGTTTCACGAATGACTGGTGATCTAAAAGAAATTGAGTGGTCTGTTACTATGGTGATCGAAGTGATTTTTCGTGAGCCCATTATGATTATTGGTTCTTTGGCCATTCTCTTTTATATGAGCACGCCGCTTACCTTGTTCGTGCTAATTCTTCTTCCTGTCGTAAGCTTTGTAGTAACTGCCATTGGAAAGAGTTTGAAGAAATCTTCTGGCCTTGCTCAAGAACGTATGGGTCAGGTATTATCCAGCGCAGAAGAGACTCTTGGCGGATTAAAAATCTTAAAAGCCTTTAACGCTGAAATCGTTAAATCGCGCAAATTCAAGGAAGAAAATGACTCTCATTTTAAGTTGATGAACCGCGTTTTAAGAAGAAATGACTTGGCTTCTCCCGTTTCAGAAACCTTAGGAACTTGGGTTATGGCTTTGGTTATATGGTTCGGTGGCAATCAGGTTTTGAGATCGGATAGCTTTGGAGTTGAGCAGTTTATTGGGTACATCATCTTCTTCTATCAAATGATTGGCCCCGCAAAAGCTCTTTCAAAGGCAAGTTATCATTTGCAGAGGGGCAAAGCATCTGCCCAGCGCATTTTTGAAATTATAGATGAGCCTAATCCAATTGGAGATAATTCCAATCCTATCTCAATAGCTGAATTTAAAGAATCTGTTCAATTCAACAATGTTTCTTTCGCCTATGGAGAGAAGGAAATATTAAAAGGGCTCAATTTCGAATTAAAAAGAGGCGAAACCCTAGCATTGGTAGGACAAAGTGGAAGTGGTAAGACCACCATTGCCAATCTGTTACCTCGATTCTATGATTTAGAAAAAGGAAGTATTCAGGTGGATGGTCACAATATAAAAGATCTCAAGCTACGCGACTTAAGATCCTTAATGGGTATCGTAAGCCAAGAATCTATCTTATTTCATGGAACGGTATGTGAAAACATTGCTTTGGGGAAACCCTCTTCCAGCCTAGAAGAAATTATTGAAGCTGCTAAAGTTGCCAACGCACATGACTTTATCCTAGGATTAGAAAAGGGTTATGAGACCAATATTGGTGATGCAGGAGGAAAACTCAGTGGGGGTCAAAGACAACGATTGGCTATTGCCAGAGCCGTACTAGCTAACCCACCCATTCTTATTCTTGACGAGGCTACTTCCGCCCTTGATACTGAATCGGAACAACTTGTTCAGCAAGCTTTGACCAATTTGATGAAAAACAGAACTTCCTTGGTTATTGCGCATCGACTAACAACCATTCAGCACGCCGACCAAATATTAGTGATGGAAAATGGGCATATTGTAGAGAGAGGTTCTCACAATGCTCTGCTTGAAGCAGATGGCGTCTATGCCAAACTTTGTCAAATGCAAAGCTTTACTTGATGGAAAAAATAGAACATTTGGGAATTGCCGTAAACAATTTAGATGAAGCTATTCCACTGTATGAAATTTTACTAAATACTAGCTGTTACAAGTTAGAAGAAGTAGAAAGAGAGGGAGTTAAAACGGCCTTCTTTCAAAACGGACCGAATAAAATAGAACTTCTCGAAGCAACGCATCCAGACTCTCCCATTGCCAAGTTTATAGCCAAAAAAGGAGAAGGGATTCACCATATAGCCTTTGCTGTTTCCGATATCAAAGCGGAAATGAAAAGGCTCAAAGAGGCCGGATTTAACCTATTGAGTGACGAACCCAAGCTAGGCGCAGACAATAAATGGGTGGCCTTTTTACATCCCAAAAGCACCAAAGGTGTTTTACTTGAATTATGCCAAGAAAGAGACTAGTAGTCTCGACTTCCTCTCTTTGCAAGTGTTAGTGGATTAGAGGTGTCCTCTAAATACTCACTGCGTTTCTTGAAGGCATCGCATGCCAAATAAAAGGCTTCTATCAAGGAGCTTTCATTTGCTTCATTTTTTCCAGCTATATCGAAGGCCGTTCCATGATCTGGAGAGGTTCGTATGTATTTCATTCCAGAAGTGAAATTTACCCCTCTGTGAAAATCCAAAGCTTTAAACGGAATTAGACCTTGATCATGATACATGGCCACCACTCCATCGAATTGATTTTGAAGCGATGAACCAAAAAACCCATCAGGTGAATAAGGACCAAAAGCCAAAATGCCTTGAGCGAATGCCCTTTCCGTCGCCGGTTGGATAATCTCTATTTCTTCTGTCCCTAATATTCCTGAGTCGCCATTATGTGGATTTAATCCTAAAACAGCTATACGAGGTCTTTCTAGACCAAAATCTTGCTTCAAAGCTTTATTTAAAGATTGGATTCGCTTCATAATCACTTCCACAGAAAGACTAGAAGCTACCTCCTTCAAAGGAATATGTCCGGTAACCAAAGCGACTTTAAGACTTTCCGAACAAAGAATCATAAGGGATTCATCTGATTTAAACCGATCAGACAAATATCCAGTATAACCTGTAAAATTGGGGATGTTCTGAGCCACAAGTGATTTGTCGAGTGGAAGGGTAACCAGCACATCAATTTGTCCATTCTCCAAAGCTTCACAAGCAGCATCTAAGGATTTAATGGCATATTGCGCTACTTCAGGACTGGGTTTTCCTGGTTCGATTCGAACATCGTCTTGCCATGTTTGAAAGACATTCAGTGCATTCTGCCGAAGTTCCCCCAAATTTCGAGTAGAAAAAGGTGTTAACTCTTGCATATTAAGAACTTTTCTGTAGAACGAAACAATACGTGAAGACCCAAAGAGTACAGGCGTAAAATGTTCGAAAATACGGTCATCGGCAAGCGCTTTTAGCAGCACTTCTAGGCCAATTCCATTTGCATCTCCTAGGGTAATCCCAACTTTAATTTTATCGTTCATGATCTATTCTTAAGAAAATCGAAAAGTAAACGAACTCCTACAGCAGTTCCTCCTCTAGTTCTGTATTTGTCCGTAGAATCTAGAAAAGCCGGACCCGCGATATCCAAGTGAATAAATGGATAATCAGTGAAATGTTCAAGGAATTTACCCGCCGTAATAGCACCCGCTTCTTTACCACCAATATTTTTAAGATCGGCAATAGGACTTTTTAAAAGATCCTTATAATCATCCCAAAAAGGAAAAACAGCCAGCCGCTCATGTACCTTGGCTCCACTTTCCTCTAAACTCTTCATAAGTTTAGGTTCCGCATTCCCCATGGCAACCACTCCCTTGGTTCCAATGGCCGCGGCCGCAGAACCCGTAAGCGTGGCAAGATTAATAACAAATTCGGGATTGAATTTCTTCGCATAACTAAGAGCATCTGCCAAGATCATCCTTCCTTCCGCATCTGTATTTAGCACTTCGACCGTAGTACCATCAAACATTTTTATAATATCCCCTGGAGTATACGCATTGCCTCCCGGGCGATTGTCTGTAGCAGGAATTAACCCAATGATATGAAGTGGAAGTTCATTCCTTGCTGCTGTTATGAAAGCACCTGCAACTGCAGCAGCGCCACTCATATCGCTTTTCATGCTATCCATTGAACCCGCTGTTGGTTTCAAGCTCAAGCCTCCTGTATCGTAAACAACTCCTTTTCCAACCAACACAATGGGCTTAGTATTTATTGCATTTATTGGCTTCCACTCGAGTATACTAAAGCTAGGCGGATCAATACTGCCAAAATTCACTGCTAAAAGTCCACCCATTTTAAGCGATTCGATCTTTTTCTTGTTTAAGATCTCCACGGAGAATCCGCAGTCCGCTCCCTTGGCCTTTATCTCCTCAGCCAATCGAACTGCCGTTAAATAATTCACTGGCTCATTTATCAGATCACGGCTAAAAAAAACTGCTTCTTGAATGCTATTGAGCTCTCTCAATTCGCTATCGTCAAGATCGGGGGCGAATAGATTATTTAAGCGAATAGATGCTTTCTCTTTTTTGTATTTATCGAATGAGTAAGAGGATAATAAGACGCCTTCCAGAACAAAAAAGACTTCCATTCCATTTGATAAACTAACAATATGTGCTGTTTCAGCCTTATGCAATTTGCATTTTCCCAGTATCTGAACCCCTAAGCTCCTGAGTGTTTCGAAGCTGGAGGTATCTTTCTCCTTTAATTCTGCCTTAAAAATACAAATGCGCCTATCGGCTTCCGTAAATTCAAAACTGTTGTTTTTATCGTCTTCAAACCAATCCTTTACCCTCTTTCTTGCGTTTCTACCCACAGATAAACGGCCTAAATCTCTTAATCTGCTAAAAAGGTATATCTCTAGTTCAACTTGAACGTCATTGGGTTCGTTAAAAACTGTAATCATTGAATTCTAAAATTTACCCAAAGGTAGGACTGCAAATTCAATGTGTAGAATTAGTTTACGAAAGAACAATTTAGGTTCAAATGAGGACGAATGATGCTACCTTTATGGTTCGAATGTTTCCTTCTAAAATTTTGTGACTAGTCGCAACTTTAGCAGGTGCAATTCGTTAAAGTATTGAACCGATATTAATTGTGTTGAGAAAGATATTTCTACTTGTTCTGGTTCTTCTGACTTCGGTTGCACAAGCCACGCACAATCGCGCGGGCGAAATTACCTATAACTGGATTAGTGGTCTTACCTATGAATTCAAAATAACTACCTACACAAAAGAATCTGCACCAGCAGATCGATGCGATTTAACAATTGATTGGGGAGATCTCGGTACTTCGACCTTGTATCGCACTAATGGACCTGTTGGTGCCTGTCCGTCGCCCGCAAGAATGGGAGAAGTCTTGCCAGGCGATTATAAAAGAAATGTTTATGAGGGACAACATACTTTTTCTGCACCTGGAATTTATATCGTTACGGTAGAAGATCAGAATAGAAACTCCGGGGTAAACAATATTCCTAGCTCTGTAAATGTTCCTTTTTTCATACAAACAGTACTGAGAATTAATCCTCAATTAGGACCTAATAACTCTGTTCAACTTTTAAATCCGCCAATAGATGATGGATGTGTGAATAGGATTTTTGTGCACAATCCTTCTGCTTTTGATCCGGATGGAGATAGTCTAGGTTACCAATTAGTGAATTGCCGAGGTGCTTCAGGAGTTGAAATTGTTCAGACCTATGATCCTTCCATCGTTCAAAATCCAGTGCGCGTTGATTCTGTTAATGGAGAGTTTATCTGGGACACTCCACAAAATCAAGGGCAATTTAATTTTGCTATACTCATAACTGAATATCGAAAAGGACCAACTGGTTTTTGGGAAATTATAGGATCGGTTACTCGAGATATGCAAGTGGATATTACTAATTGCAATAATAATCCACCTTTCATCGATCCCATGGGGCCCTACTGTGTTATTGCAGGACAGAATCTCAGCTTTCCAGTGCGTGCGGATGATCCAGATCGAAATACAGTTGTTTTAACAGGAACTGGAGGCCCCTTAGTGGTTTCTAATCCAGCTACGTTTATTCAACCCATTACAGGACTAGCACCGGTAACAGGATTTTTCTCATGGAATACAGACTGTATACATGTGGGAAAGCAGCCCTATACAATGACCTTTAAGGTAAAAGACAACGCTTTTAATTCTGCTGATCCCGATTTGGTTGGATTTCAATCTGTTGAAATCCAAGTTATAGCCCCTGCACCTCAAAATCCAACTGTCATAGCCCAAGCCAGCTCCTTACTCCTTCAATGGGATACGTCCATTTGCATTCAGGCGGATGGGTATCGTATTTACCGTAAAGATCAATTTTATGGGTATACCCCCGATAGTTGCGAAACAGGTGTTCCTGTGTATACTGGCTACAAGCAAATTGCAGAGATCTCAAGCGTATTCACTACCTCATATCTCGATAGTGATAATTTGAAACTGGGCAATCAGTATTGCTATATGGTGATTGCCTACTTCGACGATGGTAGTGAGAGTCAGGCTTCTATAGAGGTCTGTGCTCAATTAACTCAAGATGCACCGATCCTTACAAAGGTAGATGTGGTTACTTCCGATTTAATTAATGGTGTAATAGACCTCGCTTGGTTGCCTGTTCGTGAATTAGACAGTGCCATTACTCCATCTAATTACGCCTATGCTCTATTTAGAGGATTAGGGAAGAATCCTTCGAGCTATGACAGCATCGCTTTCTTCCCCAGCTATACAGATACTGTCTTCACAGATTCGGGGTTAAATACGGAGGAAGAAACCTATACTTACAAAGTTCAGTTTTATCATTCTGGTAGTGCTGGCAATGGCTATCTAGCCGGTAAGTCTTCTAACCCTGCTAGCTCCGTTTTTCTAAACGCCCGTCCTCAAGATGCATCTAACTTACTGACCTTCTCCTTCAATGTCCCTTGGATCAATGAACGTTTTGTTATTTACAGGCAAAATATAACTGGACAATTCGATAGTATTGCTGAAGTTGAAACATCTTTTTATTTAGACACCGCACTAAATAATGGCGATACCTACTGTTACAGAGTACTTGCCAAAGGAGCTTATTCAGGAGGAAATATTTATTCTCCTCTGTTAAACCGTTCGCAAATACAATGTTCAACCCCGATAGATACAACAAGGCCTTGTCCGCCTTTATTATCGTCGCAATTCGATTGTAAACGAAATGATTTGGTTCTTTTCTGGGAAAACCCATCAGACAACTGTCCAGAAGACATTGCTTATTACAATCTGTACTTTAAGCCCGCCGAAGATGATGAATTTCCTTCTAGCCCTTTGGTAAGTAATATAAACTCTGATTTTTTCGATAATTTCGATGGCGAGTTAATCGGATGCTATGCCGTTAGTGCTGTAGATGACGCAAATGGAGATCCTGGTGGAAGTGCAAATGAAAGCGAACTAAGCAATGTTATTTGCCTTGAGGCCTGTCCTAATTTAGAGTTACCCAATGTCTTTACGCCTAATGGGGACGAATTCAATAGAACTTTTACAGTTGTTCGTGATGAAAATGGCATTCCATTAGTAAATAGTATAGATGCTTTCGATATGCAAGTTTTTAATCGCTGGGGGCAACGGGTCTATTCTACTCAATCTCTTGATGCCTTTGTAGAAGTTGGATGGAATGGTATTGATGAGAATTCCGGACAAGAATGTTCTGAAGGAGTTTATTTCTTTGTCTGTAAGTACACCGCTTTGAGTGTCCGTTCAGTCCCAGAACAGGAAATACATGGAAGCGTCCACCTTTTCAGATAAATAAAACATGTTTACAGGCATCATAGAAACCCTTGGAGAATTAGTGCATATTGAAAACGAAGGCACTAATACTCATTTTACCCTATCGTCGAGTTTAGCTCCCGAATTAAAGATTGACCAGAGTTTAGCGCATAATGGAGTCTGCCTTACAGTCGTTCGAATAGATGGTCTTAGGCATGTTGTAACAGCCATTGAAGAAACAATGGTGAGAACGAATCTCAGCGATTTATGTGTTGGAGATTTTGTGAATCTAGAACGTTGCATGCAAATGAATGGCCGGCTAGATGGGCATATCGTTCAAGGACACGTAGATACAGTAGGATTGTGCACTAGAATAGAAAATAGAGATGGCAGTTGGAATTATTTCTTTGAGCATTCAACAGAACTGAGTGAATATGTAACTGTTACCAAAGGTTCCATTTGCATAAACGGAGTAAGTCTAACCGTAGTTAATTCTGGTGAAGGTTTCTTTTCAGTATCGATTATTCCTTACACCTACGAGCATACACAGTTTAGTTATTTACAAGAAGGAATGAAAGTAAATTTAGAATTCGACATTCTAGGCAAGTATGTTGCTAAACTCATGAATCGGTAAGCTGATAAACATCCATAAAAAGCCATCTAAAATTAAATGATTAGATGGCTTTTGCTTTACAGATATCTAAGTTCCTATTTGGCTTCGCTTGAGAATACAGTTACTGACCCTAAAAAACGTTCAGAGTACTGTGTATTATAATGCTTGACATTGAGTACATAGAAATAAACTCCATCTGCTACTATGCTCCCAGAATTCTGGTCTGTTCCATCCCAAACATCGTTTATATAGTCTGCACTTGTATAGACTTGGTTGCCCCAACGATTAAATACAGAAAGAGTGGCCTCATCATAATCTCCAATATTCTGAACAGAGAATAAATCGTTGATTAAATCTCCGTTTGGAGTAAATACGTTCGCCACGACAATAGAGTCTGGCTCATCAATGACAGGAGGTATAATCACGCTATCTTCTTTCGTTATACAAAACTGCTCCCAGTTAGAGTGCGATACATACGTAGGATTACCCAAGCGAATACCACTTACTCTAAGTGCATAACATCCAGTATCTGGAGGAAGAGTAAAATTAAAAGTAGTATCGATCGTTGGATTAATCCCTTGTCCTGTTACTGAAACCCAAGAGTTATCGTCTTCTGGGGTGGCACTAATCATTACATCATAATTCACATTCAACCAACCATTGTACCTATTCCAAACCAACCTCTTTTCGGATGGAATTCCATTGGCTACTGTATCGATTCGAATAGAAGTAATATTTGCGCTTGGATTGTATACCTCTTGATTTACAATTGGCTGTATGGCGTAGCGGTAATTTCTTACCTCAACATCACCAGGACCTACGCCGAAATCAGTCCATTGTGGGTCGCGTACAGAATTCATTCCTAATTTGGTTCCAACCATATTCCAAGTAAATCCATTGTCGTCTGATCGGAAGAAGTTTACACCGGTGGTAAGTTGTTTAGGATAGCTCAAGGTATCAACCTCATATTGTACCCTGGTTGTCCAGTTTGTATCTACAGTTACGTTTCGCACCGCGTAACCAGGCTGCCAACAATTGTCAACTATTACAAGCATGGTGTAAAATTCCTGCAAGGGAAAACCACATTTGTTTAAGAGGGTATTTCCATCATTTCCCAACTTAACATAAACGGTATAAATACCATTGACTGTCAACGGCTTGTATAATTTCAGACGAACCTGATCCGTTTGGAAAGAGTTTCCACAGTTTGCATCATACCCAATAACTGGACGAGCAATAGAATCTGGACCAATAACACGGAAGTCAGAACCATCTAGAGCTATACTAGTACACTGAATTTCCACATCAAAATTCATTGTAATGGAGGAGTCACCGCAGTTATATGCAATGGTTGGAACGATGTAGCTATAGCCTGTTGGGCTTAAAGGGTCTACTATTGAGTCATTTGAAATCTTAACACCTGCCAAAGAACCCAGCCAAGCACCACTTATGGTATCTGAACCAAATCCGGGTGCAGACACATCGATCTTAGGACCATCCTGAACCGAAGTTTTACATTGTGCAGCAATAACTACTTGCATATCTCTAACGGAAGACCCTACAAACTCCCAAGCACCAATTACATTATTAAAACGATATTCTCTCGCTCGCACAACAATGGCACAAACTTCTTGGTTAGGACCTGTTGTAAAGGCATAAGTACCCGTTTTTGTATCTACTTGGATACCTCCAGTCCCTGGTGCCGTTGTAACAGGAGCTGCTGCCGTATACCCTGCGGCATAAATCAAATTAGTAGCCCCGCCACCCAAAAACTCTTGAGCATTTGCCAATTCGTAGTAAACAGAATCTCCATTTGGCTCAGTAGAGGCTTGAGACCAAACAAAATACTTATTGGTACAAAAAGCCTTTGCTGCGGGAGTTATAAATTGAGGAGATGTGTTTTGACCATTCGTATTATTCAAGAACGCCTCCACATAGGTTCCGTCACCTGCAGGAGTCGCAAGATTGGTAATTGCAGGGTTTCTACAGCAAGTTTGCCAATAAAAGCGAATGTCTGAGCAGTTGGAAGGAAGAGTCACATTTCCGAAATAGTTGTGTTGTGTAATTACAACAAAACCCGGGGTGCTTGAAGAAACACACTCGTCTAGGTCAGGTGTTAATATTCCACCGTCTGAGTGCGGTGTAGATCCAAGAGGATTTATTCTTGTCATTGACACTGACATATTTCCAAAACAAGAGGATGTAATATTCACTGTGGTTGTGGGGCCCAAACCAATTCCAGTTACATCCCGGTATACCTTTAAGATCACCCTATATTGCCTTGGGATTCCTGTGGAATCGCCTATATACTTGTATTGTATTTCCGCACCCGCCACGTGGGAGGCCTCAAGGGAAAATTGGCTGCAAACAACCAAAATCAACAAGGCTAATACTCGCTTTAAACTCTTCATATTTTTGCTCAATTATGGGCTTACTCTTAGATTACTAATTTACAAATTAAGCACATAATTGAGTTAACCCTAATGGATTAATGAGTATTCGAGCTGTTTTTATTGATTGAACGGTGCGAGATTGGTCTAATGTTCACTTATTAAAGCGCAGTTTTCTTAAAATCATCCCCTCAACTAAGTTCGACAAACTACATATAATCAAATAAATATCAGTAAATTAGAAAACAGAAGCCTTTGCAATCCCACAACTTAATAAGGGTGTAAACAACTTCGAAGAAATTAAGTGTTTGCTCCCATCCTCTGCTCTATTTTTGCCCACTTCAAATAATCAACATGCAGCATATCCGGAATTTTTGCATAATCGCACACATTGATCATGGAAAAAGCACCTTGGCAGATCGCTTGCTTGAGACCACTCATACTATAACGGATAGAGAGAAAAAAAATCAACTTCTCGACAATATGGATCTAGAGAGGGAAAGGGGAATTACCATAAAAAGCCATGCGATTCAAATGAATTATCTGGCGGAGGATGGTGAAGTCTATGTTCTCAATCTTATAGACACACCGGGTCACGTAGACTTTAGCTACGAGGTTTCTAGGAGTATTGCTGCTTGTGAAGGCGCCCTTCTTATTGTTGACGCTGCCCAAGGGATTCAAGCCCAAACCATTTCTAATCTGTACCTCGCTTTAGAACACGATTTAGAAATAATTCCAGTCTTAAATAAAATAGATCTTCCCAGTGCGAATCCTGAAGAAGTAAAAGATCAGATAATTGAGTTGATTGGATGTGATGATGAAGACATCATTCCAGCTAGTGCAAAAACAGGCATTGGTATAAAAGATATTCTGGAAGCTATTGTAAAAAGAGTGCCGGCACCAAAAGGTGATCCAGATGCGCCTCTGCAAGCCCTAATTTTCGATTCAGTTTACAATCCTTTTCGAGGGATTGAAGCCTACTTCCGCATTTTGAATGGTCAAATGACAAAAGGAATGAAGGTGCGTTTTATGGCTACTGGCAACAACTATTACGCAGATGAAATTGGTGTGCTGAAATTAGAGAAATCACCCAGAACAGTTGTTAAGGCTGGTGATGTGGGCTATCTTATTTCTGGCATCAAAGAAGCTCAAGAAGTAAAAGTGGGTGATACCATTACAGATTCGAGCCGACCTGCTGAAAAGGCCATTGATGGATTTGAAGAAGTAAAGCCTATGGTCTACGCAGGAATTTACCCCGTAGATACTGAAGAATTTGAAGATCTGAGAGCTTCCCTAGACAAACTCCAACTAAACGACGCCTCTCTGACTTTTGAAGCAGAATCATCCGCCGCGCTCGGATTTGGATTTCGCTGCGGCTTCTTGGGCATGCTTCATATGGAAATTATTCAAGAGCGACTTGAACGAGAGTTTAACATGACTGTTATCACCACAGTTCCAAACGTGTCTTACCATGCTTTCTTGAAGTCAAATCCTGAGGAAGTTTTAATGGTTCACAATCCTTCTGACTATCCAGATCCTTCACGGCTAGACCATTTCATGGAACCTTTCATAAAAGCGCAGATCATTACAAAGTCTGAATATGTGGGCCCAATTATGACGCTTTGTATTGAAAAACGAGGAATTATCACCAACCAAGTTTACCTCACTTCAGACAGAGTAGAGCTTACTTTTAATTTGCCTTTGGCCGAAATCGTATTTGATTTCTACGATCGACTAAAGACCATTTCGAGGGGATATGCTTCCTTCGATTACCATCCTATAGAATATCGAATTAGCGACTTAGTGAAAGTAGATATTTTACTAAATGCAGAACCTGTAGACGCCCTTTCGTTTTTGGTGCATAAAAGCCGCGCTCACGAAATAGGAAAGAAAATGTGCGAGAAACTAAAAGAACTCATACCTCGCCAGCAATATGTTGTTGCCATTCAGGCGGCAATTGGGGCTAAAATTGTGGCCAGAGAAACTCTTTCTGCTTTAAGAAAAGATGTTACTGCAAAATGTTATGGCGGCGATATTTCTAGAAAGCGTAAACTACTTGAAAAACAAAAAGAAGGTAAAAAAAGGATGAGACAAGTTGGAAACGTAGAAATTCCTCAAGAGGCTTTTCTTGCCGTTTTGAAACTAAATGATTGAGTTTAATGCGAAAAAGAAAAAATCTTCAAATCATTAAAAATGAAAACCTTAATACATCGTTTACCTCTATTTTCTCTCTTTTGTCTCATTAGTCTTTCAGCACTAAGGGCTCAAACAGCCGAGCCGTATATGAAAGGCAAAGACCGAATTTTTTATACCTATTCATACGCTTTTATTCAGCCTAATGTAGATTCATATAAGTCTACTTTGCGATCCAATGAAAACTTAATTCAGCTTTATCTAGAAACCAAAATCGCAAAGAAGTTTTTTGTGGGCTACGGATTGGGCTACAATTCAACTAATTTTCATCACAACCTCAGAATTAGCACAAATCCAATTACGGGTGAAAACAACTTCCAACTCATTCCCGATAGTATAGATTATTCTAGCAACAGGTTAAATGTGAAATATTTAGAGATTCCCATAGAACTTCGCTTTCGCTCTCAAACCCAAAAAGGTAGAAGCCTGCGGTTCTATGTCGGTGCCAAGGTCGGTTATAGAATAAACTCTTACGCTCGGTACAAAGATGATGTTGTGAATGTGGCCTATTATAACTTAGACGAACTAAACCACTGGAATTACGGAGTCTACACTCGAATTGGCTATGGTCTATTGAGCATCTATGCCTCCTATAGCCTTAGTCCTCTTTTCAATAATTTGAATGATGAGCAATCCAATTGGGCCAATCAAAATGCCATCAGTTTTGGATTGAGTATAGGCGGTTAGTTTTTCCCTTCTGGGGAATTTTCGGGATAGAATAAGGCTCTCAATTCTGTGGCATCTTCCGGCTTCATCTTTCCAGATAATATCAAGGCTAATTGCCTTCTTCTCAAAGCCCCATCGTATCGCTTCTGTTCTAAATCTGTCTCTGGGCTAATTTGAGGAACTTGGATTGGTCCTCCTAACTGATCAACAGCAACGAAAGTATAAATGGCTTCATTGGCCTGAATTCTTTGTCCTTGACCTGTGTTATCCTCAATAAAAACATCCACAAAAACCTCCATAGAGCTGCTAAAAGCCCTACTCACTTTCGCTTCTAGGGTAACTATACTCCCTTGAGGTACAGGATGATTAAATGAAACATGATTAACAGTGGCTGTTACAACAATTCTTCTGCAATGTCTATGTGCCGATATGGCCGCGCAGCGATCCATCCAAGATAGGAGCTGACCTCCAAATAAATTCTTCAAATTATTTGTATCGTTCGGTAGAACGATTTCAGTCATAATTGTGAGTGATTCCGAGGGCTTACGCGATTTCATTTACTTGCTTATTCAAGCTGCAAAGTTACGTCTCACTACATGCTTAAACGATTAAAATATGCGCGCTTCTATTCGGAATTCACCGATCGATTTTTCTAAACCCCTCTATTTCTCAAACCTAGAATATATTCTATCACTTTAGAATTAAATATACTGGGTTGTTCAACATTCACAACATGGCCACAACTTTCAACAACAATGAGTTGGGCGGATGAATGCTGGGTAGCAATTAAGCGAATAGAAGGAAGAAACATATGATCCTCTTTTCCCATTATATAAAGCGTAGGAATGCCTGGATCTTTGTCTCTAAGAAATCGTAGCAAGGGATTTACATCTGCAGTTAGCGCAAACCATCGCTTGAATTCTTTCTGGTAAAGCTTCCGTGCCTCGTTGACGAATAGGTTCCGAGATTCTCTATGGTTCTTCTTAGGCATTATTACAAAAGCAAAAAGCTTATAGAGCAGCAAATAAGGCAAGGTAGATTTAAGAATAAATCCCATTCTCATGAGCAATTGCCCTTTTAGATTTATTTTCATCACTGCCCCTCCTAAAATCATAGAATGGGCTCTTTCTGGATGTCTTTCAAGAATCTCTCGAATGATAATAGTGCCTAGCGAAATTCCAACAAAATGCGACTTCTGAATTCTCAAATGATCTAGGACTTCAAGAATATCATTGCCAATGATATCAAAAGAATACTGCTTAATCTTTTCGAAAAGAGGCTCTTTCGATTTGCCATGTCCTCGCAAATCGATTAACAATACATTAAAGTGCTTTCTGAAATCTCGTATTTGTTTATACCAAATACTACTGCTTCCACCTGCCCCATGAATAAATGTAATCCATTCAGACGTGTCTTCCTTCTTAAATGCAGTATAATGCAGCATAGGCTAATAACATGGAAGGAATAAAGTAGTTCAACTCCACTTCGCTTACTCAATATGCAAGTGTACTATAAAAGTTGATACAAACGAAAAATCTAGTGTTT
>JAFMBM010000045.1 GCA_017858515.1 Cryomorphaceae bacterium
TTCCCTTTCTCTAACTTCTGAAACAATGGCTACATGACCATAGGCGTTGAATATCGATCCGTCAAAAATCACTAAGTCATCTACTTGCGGTTTCCACCGGCTTCCATTGCTAAATTGAACCAAAGCACGCTGCGTGCTGTACTCTCCGTCTCGTAGGCGCTTATCGTAAAAATCCTTGGCATGTCCATAAGTGTTGGGCATTTTATGCTTCAGATGCTCATAATGATAGCGCTTTACAAATTCAACACATTGATATTTTAAGCCCAAATTATAGCCCTCCTTGCTGCGATTTCTTCCACTAACATTACTCACCGGACCGTTGTAATAGACCTTCACGGTGTTTAGGCTATCGACAGCTTCGCCAATGTTGTGGCCGAAGTGGAGACTCCGCAAGCCCCAAGCGCTCAGAGCTCCCAAAGCCATCAATCAAAGTAGTACCAATCCAAGCTTCTTCATTTTTCAAGAATCTCTTTTTTAGGTGGATGAAATACAAAAAGTCCAACGGCCCATTTGCCTTTGATGGCTTCAGCCTTGATGGTTTTAGATGGGGAAATTGCGTCTCTACAATTTGAATGCGATGCCGAGGCTAAGGTTGACGGATGTAGCGGCAGGGTTGGGCGATCCGAAGGGTAGAGTGCCAGCGGGGCTGATTAAGGTGATGTTTGTGAAGGTTGGACTGGAGCTGAAATAATCCAGATGGCTTATGAAATCTACCCTGTTGCCAAGGGATAGCCGATAGCCTAGTCCGAGGAGGTAGGCCAGTGAGGTATTGCTGGCGCTGTTGCGGGTGAAGTCTACTCCCTGACCAAAGAAGGCTCCCGAAATATTGAACTCAGGCAATGTAGCATAGGAGGCGCCCAGCATGGCGCGGCCTTCTATTCTGGCAATTCTCGTCAAGGGATAGGAGGCATAGCCACCCATCAACAGGGATCCTGAAATCCATGCATCGCTGGCGCTGGTCCATCGAAGGGGTGTTTGCAATTGAGCAAAAATATCTTTCAGATTTTGTATGTCGGTCGGCATGGCCTGTGCTCTCAACAAGGCCGTTAACCCAAAATATCCTTTTCCCAGCGGATAATTGAAAGAGATGTCGAACATTCCGCCTGCATTGGCATACACAGCATTCGGATTGTTGGTGGCATCGCTGGATAAATCACCCATAGGCAAACTAGCGCCTACAGTTACGCCTATGTATGGCCTCATGTTTTGGGCGTTTAATGGCCCAAGGGCCATTAAAACAACAATCAGTAGAGACGCGATACATCGCGTCTTATGAAGATTTGAAGATGCGAAGCAGCGCATAGGAACGATTTTTTGGGATGTCATTTTTGTTTTTATTGTATGGTTGTACAGACGCGAAGCATCGCGTCTCTTAGTACTGGGTGGTGATGCCTCGCGGTTCTACGAGAGTCGCGCGCGGCTTTCGCTTACATCTTTTCGCAGGCCATTGAAAAATTGGTAGCGCTGTTTGGCAGCAACTTCGCTAATTAAGGTTGCTTTTCGAAGCAGTCGGTTGTACCAATCGGCGGTCATTTCGTTCAATTGTGGGTGTTTAGAAACCAATGTGTGAAAGGTAAGGTGTCCTATGAATGAAATCTTCACTCCGTTAACTACCGCTAATGCGCCATTATTCGATAATTCAATGTCGCTTTGGTACATAGCAAAATTGTGTTTCTCCTTTTCTTCTGGTATACGATCCATAATCTTTGTGCCTCTTTCTGCTTTTTGTTCTTGTCGGTCTATCAACTTCTCCAAATCGCTGTACAATCCATCCAGCACCTCCTTTTCTCGAATATTTCCTGACTGATAGTAAAATTCAATCTGCCGAAGTGTACTGTTTAAGGTATTGGTAGTCCAAAGTTCGGTGGAGTATATTTTACAATACTGTTGGTAAATAGCCAAACCGAGCTCAATTAAATCGGCAGGAATGGTATCCTTTTCAAGCCTCTTTCCTTGCAATTCATCTACCTCCATTACAGAGTGCATCCAATAAAACATCTTAAAAGCAGCCAAATTGGGTAAGCTTAGATTTTGGAAAATCGGAATATCCAAGCCTGAATAGTAAAGTCTGCTGTTTTCGTCGGTGTCTATATATATGAGGTTTTTCAGTAGACCGCTCAAATAGATCTTGAAACTCTCAATAGAAGAGTGCAATTCCGTAAAGCCAAAGGAAGCACTTAGGCTATTTTGATCCTGAAGGCTGTCTAACTCAATGCTAAAGTGCTGCGCAATTTTCATTGCTTCCTCTAAACTAAACTGCGTTTTTCCGCTCAGTCTGCGATACGTACTATCCATACTTACCTCTAAAAGATCAGATAGTATGGGCGCCAAAGATTGTCCCTTTGGAAGACTGGCATTCATTCGCTCAATTAATCTTTCTTGATAATTCATTCAACTTTTTTATTGCGAAAAACGAAAGGTAGCAAAAAAGTATTCTTATTTATCGCAAACGATGAACACCGCTTGCGCAGAATGAGCATATCGCTCAAGTCCTTTTTGAAAAGCACAAATGAAACTGCGGAAACTGCGGCAAAGACTGCGGTTTTGGCCCTAGAGCCGTTTTAGCCAGATAATATGCACACATAGCTTTGCAGCATAATTAAATCAGAATACTATGAAAAAGCTACGCATTGCCTCATTCATTTTATCGACACTATTGTTTACGTTGGATGGACTTCATGCCCAAAGCTCGGAAACCAAATTAAAAAGCATTGCCATTGTAAGCATAGATACCCGCGGTTTGAGTTTAGACAATCTCTCCATGGGCAATTTGGTTCGCCTCGAATTGGAGAAAACGCAGCGGTATGAGGTGCTAGACAAATACGATGTGGCCAATCGGCTGAAGGCAGCGAAAATCCGCCCGGAAGAGGCTTTTGGTAAATCTCAATTGGTTGCGGTTGGAAAGCAGGTGGGTGCCGATTTTATGCTGTCGGGTTCTGTAGAACAGTATGGCGATAAGCTCATTTACATTTTAAGACTCATTGATGTTGAAAAAGACAAAATTCTGAAGTCAGACGTAAAGGAGTATATCTACGATGAACAGTACATTCAGGTGATGACACGCATTTCACTGGCCAGTTTACTAGACATAAAAATGGATGAGGTCTACGAAGAAAAACTTCAAAGCGTAGAGTCACCCATTATTGCCGACGGACAAAAACTAAAATTAAGCGGACCCCGTTTCGGAATGCAGTTTTATACAGGTGAATTGGCCGACCGTTTAATGGCCCCTAAATCAGAAGGTGGATATGAGTCTAGTCCGTATGCTACAGTATTCGCCTACCAACAGGAGTTTCAATACGTAAGCTCGGGCGATTTTCAGGTTCTTTTGGAGGCCATAATTGCCATCAACGGCATTGAAACATCCTATGCATCGCCCAGCTTAACCCTCCTAAACGGATTGCGCTACAAAGGATGGGACTTTGGCTTTGGTCCGGTTTTTAGATTTTCAAGAACAGCGGAAGGTTATATCGACGAAGGTGGAAAATGGAATTTAAAGCCCAATGATGGTACAGAATTGAACTACGAGACTTTCACCACAATAGACAGCAGAGGCAATCTCACTTTGAGCACAGGGCTACTATTGGCCGTAGGAAAAAACTTCCGCAGCGGCCACATCAATTTGCCAGTAAACTTTTATTACTCTCACGTACCCTCTTTGGATTCGCATGTATTTGGAGTAATGCTCGGCTTTAACCTAGCTAGAAGAAAATAATATGCGCCCTCTTTTTTACATCTCTTAGATAAATCTATTTCTTTTTCATTTCTTAATCGAAACCCCTTAGTCTGCATTGACTAAGGGGTTTTTTTATTGGATGGATCTTTTCTTTTTTTTCGGGTGGATGGATTCTCGAAGTGAAAGGGGAGAAGGTCATCGCAAAAAGGCTGGGCTCTAAACAAAAAACCTCCGAGTGATGGCTTTCACTCGGAGGTTTTAATATCAAATGTCTCGATTTTACTTCGCGTACTTCAAATCAAAGCGATCTAAATTCATCACCTTGGTCCAAGCGGCAACAAAGTCTTTCACGAATTTATCTTTCATATCCGCGCTAGCATATACTTCCGCCAAAGCCCTCAATTCAGAATTCGAACCAAAAATCAAATCAGCACGACTGGCGGTATAGGTAGCTTCACCCGTTTTGCGATCGCTGCCTTGGAAGTCTTCTTTGGTGTCTGAAGTAGCTTTCCATTCTGAGCGCATATCCAACAGATTCACAAAGAAATCATTGCTTAAAGTACCCGGCTTATCTGTGAAAACACCTCTATCTGAACCATCGTAATTGGCGCCTAGCGCACGCATTCCACCCAATAGAACGGTCATTTCTGGAGCAGTTAAAGTCAATAGTTGGGCTTTGTCTACCAAAAGGTCTTCCGTAGAAATGGTGTATTGCTTCTTCAGATAGTTTCTAAATCCATCTGCCATAGGCTCTAATAGTTGGAAGGATTCTACATCTGTTTGCTCTTGTGTAGCATCCATTCTTCCAGGCGTAAAAGGAACACTTACCGAATAGCCGCCATCTGTAGCCGCTTTCTCAATAGCAGCCACTCCCGCCAAGACGATTAAGTCTGCCATAGAAATCTTCTTTCCACCTAACTGCGAATTGAATCTGCCTTGAATTTCTTCTAGACTAGACAATACCTTTTGCAACTGAGCAGGATTGTTCACCTCCCAATCTTTCTGAGGGGCAAGGCGGATGCGCGCACCATTGGCACCCCCACGACGGTCTGATTCGCGATAGGTAGAAGCCGAAGCCCATGCGGTGCTTACCATTTCACTTACGGTTAATCCAGATTTTAGAATCTCGGCTTTTAAAAGGGCGATGTCTTTTTCATTTACCAACGGATGATCAACGGCCGGAATAGGATCTTGCCAAATTAAATCGTCTTTGGGAGCTTCAGGGCCCAAATACGTGCTGCGCGGACCCATATCTCTGTGGGTAAGTTTAAACCAAGCCTTGGCAAATGCATCGTTGAATTCTTTTGGATTTTCGTAGAACCTTCTAGAGATCTTTTCGTAGACCGGATCGAAACGCAGGGATAGGTCGGTAGTAAGCATGGTAGGCTTGTGCTTCTTTTCAGGGTCAAAAGCATCGGGCACCATCATCTTAGGATCTTTGGCTACCCATTGGTGGGCACCTGCCGGACTTTTGGTTAGCTCCCATTCGTTTTCAAACAAACTCAAGAAATAGAGATGGCTCCACTGAGCGGGAGTAGGAGTCCAGATCACCTCCAAACCAGAAGTAATAGCGTCTGCACCTTTACCAGATTTGTAGGCACTCTTCCAACCGAAACCTTGCTCTTCTATAGGAGCAGCTTCCGGTTCAGCACCCATATTTGAAGCAGGACCCGCTCCATGGGTTTTTCCAAGAGTATGTCCGCCTGCAATCAGCGCCACCGTTTCCTCATCGTTCATTCCCATTCTTCCGAAAGTTTCGCGAATATCCTTGGCCGCCAAGAGCGGATCTGGATTGCCATTGGGTCCTTCTGGGTTAACGTAAATCAATCCCATTTGCACCGCCGCGAGTGGATTCTCCAAATCACGATCGCCAGAATAGCGCTGATCGTCGAGCCATTTTTGTTCTGAACCCCAGTATACATCCAACTCAGGCTCGTATACATCCTCTCGACCACCTGCAAAGCCATAGGTATTGAAACCCATCGATTCTAGGGCCACATTGCCTGTAAGAATGAAAAGGTCGGCCCAAGATATTTTATTGCCATACTTCTGTTTAATTGGCCAAAGCAGACGACGGGCTTTATCTAGATTGGCATTGTCTGGCCAGCTATTCAAAGGAGCAAAACGCTGTTGCCCAGAGCGAGAACCACCGCGGCCATCGCCCGTTCTATAGGTACCGGCACTGTGCCAAGCCATGCGGATGAAGAAGCCTCCGTAATGACCGTAATCTGCTGGCCACCAATCTTGAGAATCGGTTAAAGTGGCTTCAATGTCTGCTTTCAGAGCATTGTAGTCGAGACTGTTAAACGATTCAATATAATTGAAGTCATCGGCCATTGGATTAGACTTAGAAGAATTCTGTCTTAGCAAAGACAGATTGAGTTGATTGGGCCACCAATCGCTATTGCTGGTTGCTCGAGCGTTGGAGCTGCTCTTGGCTGTAGCGCCAGAATAGGCATCGGCCTCAGCCGCTACTTCGGAGGTATTATTGCAAGACAGTATCCCAAACAAAAGCGAGGACACAGCCGCAAAGAATAGTATTCTTTTCATGCGTTTGTATTTGTATCAAAAATGATGATAATCTTCTAAGAACGCTTGGCCGTTTCATTCGTATTGATTATTTGTTCATTGAAAATCTCAATGAGATAGTATAAATCAGAAGTAGCACCCACCTTAAAAGGGAGATCCAACCAACTCCAAACTCATCCCGCATTTTTCACTTTTCACAATTCACTTTTCGCTTTTCACTTTTCGCTTTTCGTTGTTCACTTTTCGTTGTTCACTTCAAATAATTATAACTACCTACCAATCAGACTCTTAAAATGCTATATTGTCGCAAAATTTCCAGACTTTTCTCTGTGGAAGAGATGGAAATTCCAATCACTCAAAAACAAAGAAGATGAAAAAGAACCTCGCAGAATTTATCGGCACCTTTTGGTTGGTGCTGGGCGGATGTGGTAGTGCTGTCTTAGCCGCTGGTTTCCCCGATGTAGGCATTGGCTTATTAGGCGTTTCGCTCGCCTTTGGTCTTACCGTAATTACCATTGCCTACGGATTAGGGCATATTTCGGGTGCGCATTTAAATCCGGCGGTTACCGTTGGCCTGTATATGGGCGGACGAATTCCGATGAAAGAAGTGTTTCCGTATATCGTTTCTCAGATTTTGGGAGGCATAGCTGCGGCAGGCGTTCTGTATTTTATAGTTACCGGAAATGGCAGTGAAATAGGTGGATTTGCAGCCAATGGATATGGAGACCATTCACCTGGAGGCTATAGTTTACAAGCCGCTATCCTTACCGAATTTGTTATGACGTTTATGTTCCTCATGGTTATTCTCGGGGCTACAGATGCCCGCGCGCCCAAAGGTTTTGCAGGCTTGGCGATCGGTTTAATGCTTACCCTCATCCACCTAATAAGTATTCCTGTAACCAATACTTCGGTCAATCCGGCCAGAAGCATTAGTCAGGCTCTTTTTGTTGGCGATTGGGCACTTTCTCAATTGTGGGTTTTTATAATAGTGCCTATTGCTGGAGCAGCGGTGGCTGGAATGGTTTATAAATACTTTGAAAAAGATTAACGAAATTCTTTTTCTAGAATACGAGAGATTTGGCTTAAGTTGGATGCGATTTTACTACATGCCTATTTAATCTATGTCTTTTAGTTACAATAAATCGAGGGTTGCCTCTTTTGCGGATGCTGTTTTCAGTATCGCCATGACCTTGCTTATTTTGGAAATTGATGTGCCTTCGGCTGAAACTTTGGAATCCTATGGACTGGGAAGAGTCTTGGAAGATAGGATTCCGAATTTCATAGGCTTATTGGTGAGTTTTATGGTCATTGCCCTGTATTGGGTCTCTCACCTTCGGTTTTATGAATACATAGAGAAAATAGACGATAAGCTCATTTGGCTGAATATCTTCCTGCTTCTTTTTGTGGTAATGTTACCTTTCTCTACAGCCATGTATGTGAGTGCTTTCTACAGCAATGCCTCCTTTTTATTCTATTGTTTGAATTTGGTCTTTTTGGGTCTCTTCAATTTTTTATCGATTCGATTGGTGACCAAAAGGGCTGTTGCCTCTGAGAAAATGGGAAGAAATATTTCAAGCTGGTTGCGCTTTCGCTCTTTAAATGCGCTGGTAGTTTGGATACTTGCCGCTTTTTTAGCCTATCCCTTTCCCCTTTTTGCACGAATGGTCTTCATTTCCATTTTTATAGTTCAAATGCTAGGAGACCGCTATTTTATGAAAGTGAAGGCTCGCGAGCAGCAAGTCTAACCAAACTAAAACTTAAGGATAGAGTTTCGTTTCTACTCTATAACCGGGAGCATTCTGAAACCAGTCTGTATTTTGCACCCCATTGCTTTGAGCCCAATCGTCGAAAAAGGGATAGCATTCAATCATGTCTATGCGTTCTTTTGGATAGGGGATGCTTTCAATCACATTCAGTGCCCAAGGTAGATTGTCTTCGCTTCTATAGGTCCTTCCACCTGCTATATTGCTATCGTCTTCACCCGTTCTGAATAATGAGAGATCTGCCAGAGCGGTAGGCGCAAAATTGGGTAAGTGCACTTCTCTGCTTCTGTCTTCATCCACAAAAATGAAGGGATTGAACTGGCCTATGTTTAAATCTGCTAAACTGTAGGTATTTCGTTTATAGGTAATCAAGAGGTTGATGTCGGCTGCAGGAATTCCTGGAATATCTTCTTCTGTATTTACGCCAGTTCCATTGCCAGGATAAGGCAATAGATCGAAAGCATTGTCAAAAACCATGATCGTTGGTTTATTTTGATTGCTTTCCAATCCGTTGGCTGAAGTAGAAACAAGGCCATGGTTCAACTGACTTCCAGTTAAACTGATGTCTGCTTGTAGAATGAGGTTATTGGGAAGTTGGAATCCAAATCCGTTGTTATAGCTCGCTCCACTGGCTCTCAACTTAAAGTCGGCGAAGGTTTCTACTATCGAATTGCTGGCATTGGTTACCGTGTTGAATTGGTAGTCTACCACAATATTGTTGAAGTCGTAATCTCCTTTGAACGGCCAAAGGTCTTCGAACATTAATGTTCCAAAGCCAGTAGCAGGAAAGTAGTTGTTGAAGGCGCGATCAGGATCGTTTGGATAATCTTCATCTGCATCAGCAATGCCATCGCCATCTGAGTCGCAAGGATCGTACACTACACTTATAACTAAATGGTCGATGAAGTTTCCATAGCTGTTATTCGGACCAACCGAACTAACCGCAGTTATGCCCACTACAGTAGTCATTTGGCCCGCTGGAACAGTATACGTACCAGAATATAAACCCCAACTCAAGCCATCCGTAAGAGTTTGAACAGGAATAAGGCTTGCTGTATTGGCTCCGAAGCCTAAGGTGGCAACGTCTACGCCATTTCTGCCTCTGTGATAGATAGACCAAGTGATAATAGTACCTGGATCTAAACACAATTCTTGATAAAGTGTAGCGGAAGTGGTGGCATTGATCTCAACAAACTGATTCCCATGGGCGGCAGGAACTCCATTGAAGCCTGACTTCCAAATCTCAATTTTATTGTCTGGTGAAGTGGTATTCCAACCTGGCACATTGGACTCATTGGTTTGAACATAGCTGCCTCCAATGGCGGGCTGCTCAATGCTTCCATTTGAATATACTACAGGGCAAGAACATGTTTGCGCTTGTGCGGATAAAGTTCCAAGAAGAATACTAAGAGTAAGGAGAAAGGCTGCGGACTTAAATTTATAGGTATTCATAGTGCTGTGAATCAAAGGTTAGAATAAAATACAAGCTTCGAATCAATGGCTAGGTCTACCCAGTCATTTCCTACCTTCAGGCTTACGAATTTGCAATAGGCTGGCAAAGTAACTTTTACACTGTAGACTTCATCGCCTTTCAGTTTTGCTCTGTGGTACACTGCCCCGTCTGCCGTTGCAATGCGGATGAGATTATCCGAACTCAATTGAATTTTGAATTCTACGGTTTGAGAAGTACTCCAATCGAAAGAATCGCTTACCTCTATGTCTTCCATTTGCTCAACGGCAGCAGGAGGCGCCAAAGTCTCTGCAATATTCTCTTTCTCGCAGCTGGCGAGGAAGAATAGAGAACTCAGTGAAAAAAGTAATGGAAAGAGTGTAGAGCGTTTCATGCTTACTATACTATGAAAAGCATGCCAGATATATAACTCGCTCATAAACAACTTAATTTATTTATGAGAAACTTCTTTTCGTCTCTTTTTGGGATTAAAATCCAAAAAAGAGATAATATTTCAATGGGCATTTACTAGATCCATGTTCGGATTCAAAGAATAAAACGAATAGGTTTTGACTTCTATCTCTTTTTTGAATTGAAATGCGCTTCCAACAAATCCAACAGTCGCTCTTCAAATTCTTGTTGCTCAGCCCAATCGTATTCTGGCTTTACCCAATCATTTAGAAAAGATTTGGCATTTTCGAAATTCTCTTGTGTACTCAGCTGAGAAATGACCCTAACATAATCGCCACTATTGCCATTAAACAGTTGTTTGGTGAGAGAAATACGATCGTTGAGACCCAATTCCCAGTTTTTTGGCGCCGCAGCTGAAGGTTTTTCTTTTTCTCTTGTAGTCTCTTTTACAGCGGAAATAACTTGTGGAACTATTTCATCTTCCTCCTCGCCGGTATAGTCCAATTCGGTTTTTCTAAAGGGAGGGCCTTCTGGAGGTGGCAGTACCTTTACTTCGTCTGAATAGCTTTGAACGCCCAATCCGGCACCCATACCGTCTACTTCTTCCACGAATTTCTTTTCCACAGTCTCCACGGTTTCCAACGGAATATGAATGGCTGCCTGCTGTGTGGCCAGTTGAATTCGACTGAAAACCTCTTTTTTTCGATCGATAAACTCTAGTAATAGACTTTGGGTGAGGGCCTTTTCTAACCGTGAGGTGATATTCTTCCCTTCAATGTTTTCATCTTTCTTGAGTTCTACAATTAATAATTCAAGTTCATGAGTAAGTTCTTCGCGCAATTGTTGTTCTTCCATTTTTAGCTCCACTTCTTTGGTTAGTTTTGGTCTTTATCCCCAAAGGTCGGAAAGTACAAAATGTTCTTGGAGCAAGGCGCAAACCCAGATAGAAGAGATGGCTGGATCGAAGTCATCTGTGGCTGTATGTTTTCTGGTAAAACAGAAGAGCTCATTCGCAGAATGAGAAGAGCCGAAATAGCAAAACAATCGGTGCTCATTTTTAAGCCCGATTTAGATATTCGATACCATGAAACTGAGGTGGTTTCGCATGATCAGCGAAGCATTTCTTCGATTCCGGTGAGCCATTCTATAGCTATTTTGGAGAAGGCGGCTGAGGTTGAGGTGGTGGGCATAGATGAGGCCCAATTCTTTGATTCAGATATTGTGAAAGTGGCTAATGAGCTGGCCAATCAGGGCAAGAGGGTAATCATTGCTGGCCTAGATTTGGATTTCCGGGGCGAGCCTTTTGGTTCCATGCCTCAACTCATGGCGATGGCTGAATATGTTACTAAGGTGCATGCTATTTGTCAACGTACAGGTAATCTGGCACATTATTCTTTTCGTTTTGAAGCCTCAGAAGAACTCATAAAGTTGGGGCATAAGGAAGTCTATGAACCTGTTTCTCGCAGAATATTCTTCGAATTGATGAAGAAAAAGAATGAAAAACAATAAAATGCGTTTTGAATCGCTTTGCAAGCTTTGGAAGGCCACTTTAGCGGGTTCGCCTTCGCAAGAGGCCGTTCAACACATTTTATTCGACAGTCGTCAGTATTTAGGTCAGACTTCAGCTCTCTTTTTTGCCATTAAAGGCGATGTGCACAATGGCCATGATTTTATTCTGGAGCTTTATCACAAGGGTCTCCGTCTTTTTGTAGTGGAAGAAATGCCCAAGCTTGAATTGGCCGATGCGTCTTTTGCTATAGTAGAGAATAGTATTAAGGCTTTGCAACAAATGGGCGGATTGCAGAGAAAGTCGGTAAGCTATCCTGTAGTAGGCATTACGGGTTCTAATGGCAAGACTTGGGTGAAAGAGTGGGCCTTTCAATTGTTGCATCAAGATTATTCTATTGTGCGCTCGCCTAGAAGTTATAATTCTCAGATAGGGGTGCCTCTTTCTCTTTTCAATCTCAGCTCTGAACACTCGCTTGCACTCATTGAAGTGGGCGTAAGCATGCCGGGTGAAATGAAAAAACTCGAGCGTATTGTCCGTCCAGATATTGGCATCTTTACCAATATTGGTTCGGCTCATCAGGTGCATTTTGATGGTTTGGCCAAGAAGGTTAAAGAGAAAGCCGAGCTTTTTAGGCGTTGTAAAACCATTATTTTCTGCGCTGATCATACATTGATTCGAGAACAACTGGAAAAAAACTCTGAGAGTAGGTTCTTCCGATGGTCTTTGCTTCCGGGTGTTGAGGTACAACTTGCCAGCATCCGACCTAAAAAAAAATCAGCTCTTTTAGATCTAATCTATGGCGAAGTTTCTTTTTCCTTTGAAATCCCTTTTGTAGACAAGGCTGCTATTGAAAATGCTATGCATTGTGCCTGTCTTATGTTGCTCTTAGGGGTAGACATTCCCAATATTCAAAGGAGAATGTCTATGCTCGAGGCAGTAGATATGCGACTAGAACTGAAGAGAGGAACACAAGACACTCTTTTAATTAACGATAGCTATAACTCCGATATGGAGTCTTTGCGTATTGCCTTAGATTTTTTATACCAGCAAAGTAAAAAGCGAACACAGTGGGTTATTCTTTCAGATATGGAGCAAACCGGCTTGTCTGAGCAAGATTGGATTGAAGCCCTTCGGAAAACGCTGAACGAACACAAAGTAGACCACTTTATTGGAATCGGACCTCTCTTGCATCGCAATGCGAGTGCCTTTAGTGGGAAGTCGGAGTTTTTCCCAACGACGGAGGCTTTCCTTGCGGAACTGCCCTATCGCTCTTTTGAAAAAGGCATTCTACTTCTCAAAGGTGCTCGGCGTTTTCAATTCGAGAACATTCAGGCGGTTTTAGAGAATCAGCTGCATGAAACGGTTTTGGAAATCAATCTCAATGCTTTGGCCTCTAATCTCAATGCCGTGCGAAGTCGGTTGGATGCTGGAGTTAAGGTGATGGCTATAGTAAAAGCCTTTGGATATGGGGCGGGGGGAACTGAAATTGCCTCTGTACTGCAATATCAGAAGGTAGATTATTTGGCAGTGGCCTATGCCGATGAGGGCATTGCCCTGCGAAGAGCGGGAATTGGTTTGCCTATTATGGTTATGAACCCAGAGCCACAAACCATGGAGTCTATGATCGACTTCAAACTAGAGCCTGAGATTTATAGCTTTCGGACCTTGTCGCAGTTCTTGCGAGCTTTAGTGCGAAGGAATTTTTCGGCCCAACGCTATCCTATCCACCTAAAACTGGATACGGGCATGCATCGTCTAGGATTTGAACAAGCCGACTTAAGTATTCTCTTAGGAATACTACAGAAGGAGCCGCAGGTCTACATTGCTTCCGTTTTTTCGCATTTGGCTGCGAGCGAAGATCCTGCTTTTAAAAAGGAGACCTTAGAGCAAATAGATCTATTCAAAACCATGTCTGAGCAGATTATCCAGGCGCTGGGATATATTCCTCTACGGCATATTTTAAACACCTCTGGAATTCATGCCTACCCTAAAGCAGCCTTTGAAATGGTGCGTTTGGGCATAGGTCTTTATACGTCCGGTAAAGAGTCCGATTCTCTTCCGGTTAGTCGATTGATTACCCATATTAGTCAGATTAAGTTGTTGAGGAAGGGCGACAAATTGGGTTATTCCTTTTCCTTCGAGGCTCCTTCGGATATGCGGGTGGCTACCATTGCCATTGGCTATGCCGATGGATTTGATCGCAGACTTTCCAACGGACTAGGCTCTGTTTCCATTCACTCGAAAAGGGCCAAGGTGCTAGGGAAGATTTGCATGGATATGAGTATGGTGGATGTTACCGATATCGACTGCCAAGAAGGCGATGAAGTAGAGGTCTTTGGCGAACAGATCCGTGTGGATGAACTAGCAGAACAATTGGGCACCATTCCCTACGAGATTCTAACCTCGGTTTCTCAGCGTGTGAAGCGAATTTACATACAGCAATAAATGCTCTCGAATCTCATTAAGAAATTTTCGGGTTTGGCTTTGCTTCAAGGACTTACCGTATTGCTTCCCCTTTTGGTGGTTCCGCATTTATTGAGCACCATTAAGGTGGATGGCTTTGGGCGATTGAGCTTGGCAGTGGCCGTCAGTTCCATCCTCATTCCTTTTATCGATTTGGGATATCAGCTTACAGGCACCCGAGAAATGGCCGATGGTTCCAAGTCGAAATCGCGTTTGCTGGGCTCTTTTCTGATGCAGCGAATTCTCGTTGCTCTCTTATTGATCCTTCCCTTTAGTGCGATGGTTTTGTGGGTTCCTAATTTTAGAAATATTGCTGATCTTTTGGCTTTAGGATTTCTGTATGCCTTTGTTACTGCCCTCATTCCCAATTGGTATTTCGAAGGGCAGAAGCGATTTAAAGTGGTTCAATACCTCTTCTTGATTTGGAGGCTCTTTTACACTCTTTCTGTATTGCTCTTTATTAAATCCTACGGTTCTGAATTCTGGGTGCTACTCTTGAATGTGTTGGGAGGAGTAATTGCCTTGATCATTTGTGCTTTTCTGATCATCCGAGACAAGGTGAAATTAGAATTCGTTGGTTGGATACGGGAATGGAAATCCATTCGCTCTTCTTTTTCCATCGCCCTCACTCCCTTAACGGTAACCTATATGAGCTTCATTCCTCAAGTAATTGCCAGCTTTCTATTAGGACCTATTTCCTTTGGTTATTTTGCCTTGGTAGACCGTATTCTTCAGCTTTTTCGGATGCTGGGCTTCCTTTTTTCAACTATAGTTTATGTTGAATATTGCAAATTGTTAGCAGAAAATACGCTGGCGATTCTGAGAGGGTATTACCTGAAAATTACAGCTTTGGCTTTTCTTGCAGCCAGCGTAGTTATTGGTCTTATGCAGTATTTCCATCTTCCTATTTTGGATTTCTTGGATAAAGAGTGGGACAAAGAAGCCCTGATTCCATACAGCATAGTATTATGGGCAGGTATTTTTGTAATTCAACGTTCGCAAATCCAGCGCTTCTTGCTGAGCTTCCATAGAGAAAAGCAACTAGCGCGTTGGTCTATAGCTTTCATTTTGGCCTTACCCATTCTCATGATCGTTCCAAATCACTTCTATGGTCTTAAAGGACTTTCGTTCGGCTTCTTGGGATTTGAAGTCCTAGTGAGTTTATGTCTTTTTCTGTTATCTCTACCCTTGTTGCGCTCTTCGAAAAGCTAAAGAGGTTTAGGCGCCACGCATCTACAATCAATAGGGCATAGAAGAAAGCGAAGAAAAACACTCCGGCTTGCCTTTCTAACATCGATTCTGTGCTGAAGCTGATGAGGCTAATAAAAAGGAAGAGCTTGGCAGACAAGGAGAGTTTCTTCAACAAAAAGAAAGGACCTATGAGGAGAAAGAGGAAGAGCAGAAACCCTATCAATCCATGACTGGCGAATTCTTGAAGGTATTCAGAGTGATAGTTGTATTTCTTCTCGGTGATTGAGAAACTGCGTTCGCCATTCCAGAAATAAGCTTCCTCATTTTGTAATTCTTCTTGGAGCGCATCATTTCCATCTCCTGTTCCGGTGCCTAGGAGGAAGTGTTTATGTATAACTGAAAGACTGTTTTTCCAAAGAAAGAAGCGAGCATTGGTCTGTTTTCCTTCCAAATCGTTCCAAACCAAAACGCGTATTTCATCTCCTGTTTCAACAAGCCGTCGCCTAAATTCGGGTGAAGAACTCAGAATAACCGCCGTTAGAATTCCGCCTAGCCAGAGCAGCTTCTTCGTTTGGGGCATACTGGGCATATGGTGTCGCGCCACTATCCATTGCAATAATCCAAAAGCTAGCCATTGTATGCGAATGGCTGCGAGTGCCAGCATAATGATAAAAAGCAAGATGGGAAAGAGATAGAGTAGCGCGGGCTTTTGTTTTCCTTCCAACCACTTAAGAATAGCAAAATGAGAGGAGAGCGCTGCTGCAAAGCTGAGATACATGCCTAAATAGTGCCCAGGTAACATGGGCCACAACATCAGCTCATGATAGAAAAAGGCATCTGTATTTCCTTGTAGATAGCGATAAGAAGCTAGGGTGAGTAGGAGGAGGCAGCTCAGGGCCGTGCCCCATATAAAAGCGTTTAGAACCACTTTTTTGTTGAACTGAAATTTCCCGTCCAACATAGCCAAGGCCAATGGCCACGCAACCATTGGAATCTTAACCACCCAAACTCTTTCGGCTTCAGAAAGATTGCTACTGTAAAGCAAACCGATGCCGGTATAAGCAAACAGCAGAGCGGGAACAACGAAAAAGGGATTCTTAAAAGCAGCGATGAAAGAGTTTTTCCAATCGAATCGCAAAATCCAACCTAGGCCAAAGAGCATTAAGCCCAAGGTAGTAGGAAGTAGTTCTACTTGAAAGGGAAGCAAGAAGCAAAACCAGATAAGTCCTAGCCAGAGTAAAGCCAGTCTCCATTTATCTAGCACTGCCTTGGTCATTTTTTGGCGACAGTAAGTAGTTCGCTGTACTCGGAAGGCGAATTCAGGAGACCTACGGCCTTTGCGCTTACCTGATCGAAGCGCAAATTGAAGATAACCTGTCCTTTATCATAGGTATAGCGCTGAGCAAGTTCTCCACCCAGCCAACGGCTAATCTGGTCTTGATGCTTTTCAATTTCTCCTTTTTTAAGGGTCTCAATACTACTGCGCAGCTTGTTTACTTCCGACTCCAAATTGTCGAATCCTTCTTTGTCATAGGCCATTTCAAGCTCCTTTAGAACTTCTTCTGTATAGGTTTCAAAAGTGAAGTTCTTCTTCTTGGCATAAGAAGCAAAGGCATTAAAAGTAGGTTTGTCGACTTCATATACAGCCGGATTGAAGTCCATTTTAAGATGGTCTGCATGGTATTCGTTCACGAAATCGAAAACGAGGTCTTTTTCCAAAAGTCCATACAGAACAGTAGGGATTTCTTTTTCCTCAATGGCCAGGTCTGGATCTACTCCCCCTCCATCTAAAACGGGTCTTCCCTTTTGGGTATAAAAAACCTTTCTCAAACTGTCTGGAATACTTTTTACTCGGCCCGTTTCATCCTTTTCCGCATAGTTGATCGCCTGAATACATCGTCCGCTTGGAGTATAATATTTTGCTATGGTAAGTTTTAACTGGGTTCCATAATTCATGGGTTTAGATTGTTGCACCAATCCTTTGCCGAAAGACCTCTGACCCAAGACTACTCCTCTGTCATAGTCCTGAATTACACCCGCCACAATTTCGCTGGCGGAGGCCGATTGACCGTTGATTAAGACAACCAGCGGAATTTCAGTGTCTATAGGATTGCCTAAAGTAGAATATAAAGAGCTGGCCTCTTTTACCTTTCCCTTGGTGCGAACCACCTCTTTGCCTTTATCGATAAAGAGGTTGCTCACGTTCACCGCTTCGTTTAAGAGCCCACCGGGATTTCCTCTTAGGTCGAGAATCAAGCCCTTTAGTTTGCCTTTAGCGCTCATTTCTTCATAGGCCGCCTTTACTTCGTCTGAAGCACGTGCAGAGAATTGACTCAAATAGATATATCCAATTCCTGGGGCTATTTCGGCATAGTGAGGTACATTCTTTACCAAGATATCACTGCGTACAATGGTCTTTTTAAAGCGTTCCCCGCTTCGTTCCACCAGCAACTCTACCTTGGTGCCAGGAGCGCCTTTCAACAAACGGCTCACTTCTTCAATAGAGCGTTTCTTGGCGTCTAGGGCTGCAACTTCCACAATTAAATCACCCACTCTAAGTCCTGCTTTGTCCGCAGCCTCTTCTTTTTTAATTGATGCAATTACCGGATAATCACCCTTGGGTCTAATTTCTGCTCCGATACCACCGTATTGTCCGGCGCTCTGAGAGCGGAAATCTTCCACATAGCTCTCCGGGATGTAATTGGTATAGGGATCGAGCGAGGCAAGCATAGAGTTTAAAGCAATATCCATCAATTCAGATGGCTTCTGCTCGTCTACATAATTCTGATTGATTTCTCGATAGACTGCAGCAAAGATTTCCAATTGCTTGTTCAGTTCGAAATAATTGTTTTGAAAGGCTATCCCCCCTAAACTAATAGAAATGACCAATAGGCCTAAGGCGATACGCTTAAAAATAGAAGCTCTTTTCATGCGGTGAAAATAGAGCATTCACTCATTTTTATTGTCATGGTTCTCTGAGTGGGCTTTGGATAGATCTATTTTTGAAACGGAAGGGTTTTGGCTTTGGTATGTTAGACCTCTAGAAATATCCAAGGCATTGAGGGAAGAAGCTGATCCATTCCGAATTCCTTTCTTTGCACATCCGATTTTCATTCCTATATGTCCGCTTCATTTGCTCCCATTAGTGTAATTCTGCCCTTTTATAAAGGAGATGTGCCTGCCTATTTTGATCTGGCTTTAAAGAGTCTTTTCGATCAAACGCTGCGCGCCGATGAGTTGGTTCTCATTCAAGACGGACCGGTTTCAGAAGAGCATTTAGAGGTGGTTCATCGTTGGAAGTCCTTAATGCCTGAGATCGTTCTGCTTCAGCGACCCATCAATGGCGGACTCTCCCAGGCTTTAAATTCAGGAATTCACAAGGCGAAGAACGAATGGCTGGCCCGCATGGATGCCGATGATATTTGTGTTGAAGATCGATTCGAAAAGCAATGGCAGCTTATCCAAAAAAGGCCTGAGCTAGATATTCTGGGCTCTTGGATTGTTGAATACGATGAGTCTATGACCAAGGTGCTAGGAGAAAGAAGACTTCCCGAAACCCATAAAGAATTATTGGCCTATGCTAAATGGCGCTGTCCTTTTAACCATATGACGGTGATGTACCGCAAGTCGGCACTAGAGAAATTAGGCCATTACAAAGATTATGGGGCCGTAGGCGATGACTATGAATTGTGGGGGCGTTTTCTGATGAATGGTTTCGTAGGACATACCATTCAAGAGTCGCTGGTTCATGCCCGAACGGGTTCAGATTTTTTTGTAAAAAGAAGAAGAGGACTTCGATATCTAAAGAATGAGTTGAACGAGATTCGCGATTTGAGGAATATGGGATTGCTCAGTCAGGGTCATTTCGCCGTTCATTTTTTGATTAAATCCATAGTGCGATTGGCTCCCGTTTGGTTGGTTAAATTGGTCTATTCCACTTTAAGAAGGAGTGCTTGATGCAGAAGATTCTGTATAAGAATATTGCATACTTGCTCATAACCCAAGGTGCTAATTTCATTCTTCCGCTCATAACGCTGCCCTATATCACTCGAGTAGTGGGTCCTGAGAATTACGGACTTATTGAGTTTGCCACGGCTGTAACGCTCTATTTTTCTGCCTTGGTAATTTTTGGTTTTAACACAACCGCCACACGCAGAATTGCAGCCTATGCCAAGAATGAAAAACAAATTGCCTCTACTTTTTCCGTTGTTTTTTATACCCGCCTCCTTTTATTAGTTGTTTCAACTCTGCTCTTTCTCATCCTGCTTTATACCGTGCCGGCCTTGGCAGAGAAAAGGCTTTTGCTTTGGTATGCTTTTCCTATGGTGGTTGGATGGGCTCTCTATCCTGAATACGTTTTTCAAGGACTTCAAAAAGCGGGCATTCTAGCCTTTATCAATATTGTGGTGAAAGCCTTAGCGGCCTTTGCCATTTTTGGTTTCCTTCAGTCAAAGGAAGACTACCCTATTGTGCTAGCTATAAATGGAATTGCGCAAATCGGAGTGGCTCTCTTTACTTTGTACTACACCTTAAAAAAGCTTCCCTTCCTGAAACTCAGCTTGCCTGCATTTAGAATGGTGAAGGCCTATTTGAAACAGGGTTTCTATGCCTTCATCTCTCATTTTTCCGTTCGGGTATCTACTTTTAGTTCGGTACTGATTTTGGGATTGTTTATTCCTGAAATAGAATTGGGCTATTTTGCGGCAGCGGCCAAGCTTATTATTGTAGCCCAGAGTTTTATGTTTATGCCTTTGGTGGGTGCCTTGTTTCCCTTTCTCTCCAATCTGTATAAAAAGGATCCATATGAATACGATCTTCAATTTAAAAAGCTCTTTCGATACACCGTCCTTTTTGGTCTAATGGCCAGCACCACGCTTTACATTCTGGCTCCATTTATTGTCAATCTCGTTTTTGGAGCTGACTATTCCGCGGTGGTTCCCCTTCTGCGAATCCTTTCTAGCATTCTTGTTCTAACCTCGTTTAGCCATTTTTACGCCTACCAAGGTCTAATGGTTTTAAAGGAAGACCGCAAATACCTTATTTTGGTTTTGTGCACGGGTGCGCTAACGGCTATTTTGAATTTCAGCATTCTGCCCTATACAGGAATTCTTGCGGCCACTTGGATTAAAGTAGGAGTGGAGGCTTTTATGGTTTTCTTGGGCTATTGGCTCTACCAAAAGGCCAAAGAGAAAAGGAAGCTTTCCATCCACAAATAAAAACAGATTGGATTCTTTTGGCTCCGTTCCAGTTAAGTGTATAGAGAGTTTTGAGGACAGAAGGAATAGAGCTTTGGGTTTCAGACAAGGGTCTTATTTGCGAATGCCATTCTTCTTCCTTCGATTTAAGCTTACTTTGCATGGAAATTTGGATAAAGAAAAAATCGATATGAAGAGCTTCTTTGGTCAATGTCTTTTTGAAAAATCTTTTATTTAAGTCCTTGTTTTGATTCCATTTGCGCCCATAGCTTCCTTCATTACTGCTTTTCTAATCACCTTTTTTTCTATACCCGCCATTATCCGATTGTCGTTGGTAAAAAGGCTGTATGATAAGCCAGACAATAGGAAGCAACACAAACAGCGCATATCTCCCTTGGGTGGCATTGCCATTTTTGGTGGAATGCTTATGTCGTTTGTCTTCTTCAGCTCAGGTTTGGTAAATCCCAAGCTCAATTCCTTGCTGGTTGCTTTGTTTGTACTCTTTATAACGGGCGTAAAAGACGATCTTTTTCCTCTCACCCCTTACAAGAAGTTTTTGGGACAGATTCTGGCCATTGGCATTTTGGTTTTTCAGGGCGATGTTCGTTTAGAAAGCCTCTACGGTTTGTACAATATTGGGGTTTTACCTTATTGGACAAGTGTTTCCATTAGTATTCTCTTTTTCTTAGGCATTGTGAATTCCTTTAATTTTATTGATGGAATAAACGGATTGAGCAGCGGTTTGGGATTGGTAGTAAGCCTTACCTACGCCTTTTGGTTTAGTCATTTCGGGGAGCATTTGTTCCTTATTCTTGCTTTGAGTAATGCGGGTGCTCAATTGGCTTTTTTGAGATACAATTTGTTCAATGCCAAAATTTTTATGGGCGACAGCGGCTCCATGATTTTGGGCTTTCTCAATGCGGCCATGACCATTTACTTCCTCCAAGCCAATGAGCGTTTTATTAATCCAGAACTGCTACACATTGATGCTTTGGTCTTTGCTTCTGCAGTATTGGTTATTCCAGTGGCAGATACATTACGTGTTATTTTTTATCGGGTTTTTATCTTGCGTGTATCTCCGCTTCATGCCGATCGCAATCACATCCACCACCTGCTCTTAGATATTGGCTTTACCCAGCTCAAAGCCACCCTTTTGCTGGTGTTTTTCAGTGTCCTCTTTACGTTTTTCGCCTATTATATGAATGACTATTTTCGTGCAAAGTATTTATTGATATTGGTGTACGGATTGGCCTTTGCCTTGGCCCAAATACCCCAGTCGATTAAACGAAAGCAGATTAAACTTGGAGAAGTTGTTGAATGAAGGTGTTGTGTTAAAGGGAGAGAAAAGATTTTTCTATCTCCTTTGTTT
>JAFMBM010000077.1 GCA_017858515.1 Cryomorphaceae bacterium
ACCACGATCATTCCGAAAAGGGAAATTACATTAATGGTAATGCCAAAGTAGTTGGCCAAGATGAACATGCCCAGAAAAGAAACCGGAATGCCCATGGCAACCCAAAAAGCAACACGCACATTTAAAAAGAGGGCCAGAAAAACAAGAACAAGTAGAATCCCAGCAATACCATTGCGGATCAGAAGCTCCTTTCTTTGCTCTAGCGTTACCGAAGCATCTCGGATAAGAATGGCTTCAATCCCATCGTTTTCGCGATTAAATGCCTCGATATATTCACGCGCCGTTGCCGCGGCCGATATCATATCCTCCTCATCGGTATTCGAAATGGTAATGGTAACCGCAGGCTTGCCATTTACCATAATATTGGCAGGCTTATCTGCAAACCGATCTTTCACATCGGCTACATCTTTTAGCAGCAGCTTTTCACCTGAAGGAGTGGTAAATACAGGGGTATTTTCAATCTCTCTGGCATAGTATGCCTTGGATTTAGCACGAATAAGAAGCTCTTCAACCGCACCTTTTACTGTTCCACCCGTAATTTCGATGTTTTCTGCTTTTACGGCTTGGGCGATCTGCTGAAAGCTGAGGCCGTAATTCCGCATGTCTTGTTCTCGAAGACTGATCTCAATTTCTTCTTCAGGGAAACCTGCCAATTCTACTTTTGAAATGCCTGGCATTCCCTGCAATTCGGCCTCCGCTATGCGCGCAAAACCTTTTAGTGAATGGATGGAGATATTGTCGCCGGCCAGCGCAAAGCTTAAAGTAAAGCTGAGGTTTTCTCTTTTGAAAACCAAGATAGGCTCCATATCGGCTGGAAAGGAAGAGATGCTGTTGACGGCATTCTTTACATCTTCTAAGGCTTGATCTGTATTGAAGCCTTTCAGAACCTCGACGGTAATGCTTGCCGCGTTTTCCGAACTAACAGATGTAATGCGCTCTATTCCGGATGTTCCCTTTAGGTTCTCTTCAATTTTCTGAACAATTCCTTCTTCCATTTCTTCGGGAGAAGCACCTGGATAAACGGATTGAATACTGATAATCCTGCTGCTAACGACAGGAAAGAAGGTAGAGTTGATGTTTCGCAACGACAGAAATCCGAAGATGGCCATTGAAAACAAAAGAGTATTTACCGCAACGGGATATTTTATAAAGAAGGCAACAAACTTCCTCATTGTTTGTCGCTCATTTGAGGAGATACTTTCATTCCTTCAAAAGCGCCAGAAACCAATTCATTCAGCAATACTTCTCCGTCTTTAGCATCGCTTAGAATGGCCCATTCTTCTGTAAAGGCTTCTATAGCAGGTTCAAGTCGGAAAAGGGTGCTGTCGCGTATGACGAAGACAAAGCGATCGTTGATTAAATTTCTGCGTGCAATGGCAAAATGGTTTGGAAGATGAATTCCGGGGAGTTGGCCGCTTAAATACTGTCCTTCTTTTAAGTCTTTAGTCTGAAGGCTGAAGTACAGTCGCACACTTTGAGAGCTCGCATCTACTTTGCTGTTGATACGAATTAAGGTGGCTTCCCAAGTGCCTGGCATTTCAGCAGAATGGAATTCCGCCTTGGCACCTACTTTCACTAAGCTAACATCCTTGGCAGGAACACTTGCTTCGAGCTCATATACATTCGGTTGGATGAAGGAACCCAAGGCTTGCCCCGGACGGATGAGGCTTCCTTCTGTTACCATAGCATCTGTTAAGACCCCATCGAAAGGGGCGTAAATCTGATATTTCTTATTGCGAACTTCCGTACTTCTCAGCGAATAAAAGCTCGAGATTACCCCGCGAGAGGTGAGGAAAAGACGGAGCTTATCGCTTTCTATTTCGGGCATATTCGCAATTTCTTTCAGGGGGTCTAGTCCATTGAGATAGGCTTTCCACTTTGAGCTCATCTCCGGATAATCGATTTGAATATCGGGCATCACTTGAGACACGGTAGTAATGAAAGAACTTCTCTGAGCAATAAGTGCTGCGCGGGCTTCGGCATCGTCTATCGAAAGCATCAGCTGCCCTTTCCGGAAAGCATTCCCTCCTTTAAAGGAAACCGATCCCGAACTCATTACTCCCTGAACTTCTGAGAAGAGCTCTATGCGATTTGAGGCTACCAATCTTCCAGTGAGATCGAGGCTGAGGTTTAGTTCGCCATTCTTGACTAAAATGCTTTCCACTTGTTTCAATGGAGCGGCGGAACTGCGCATAGGGTCTTCTTTTTTTGCTATAAATAGCCTGAAAACGACAACGGCAATTCCTAAAAGGAGAATCCCAAGAATGATACTTCTTAGGGTGGTTAGAGTGGAATTTGACTGCACTTTTTGGATTCTGAAATAGACAGCAAAGATACTCAGCTATTTGGTCTAAGGCCAGAAAATGGCTCAGTAGAAATTATTTATTTGTTGTAACATTAATGTAATAGTAGAACATTATATTAGCACATGCTTTTTGCATTCAGCTCTATTTGAGGTGGATAGAATGAACTACTTTCTAAAAATTGTGTTAAAGTCTTAACCAAAACAAAACCAATGAAGAACAAGAATTACGTATGGATGCTTTTTTTTGGATGCATTCTTTTCTCGGCTTCCCACTTGATCAGCCGCTCGGGTGGATTAACTCAGGCCAAGCGCACGGGATCTCCGGATAGCGGTGGATTAACCTGTGCAAGTTGCCATGGAGGCGGATTGACTCCAAGTACTCAAACCATTCAGATTTCCACCAATATTCCATCCGGCGGATTTGCACCCAACACCCAATACGATATTACGGTTACCATGAACGATGGAGGCGCGGGAACAGCTAAGGTGGGTTTTCAAGCCAGTGTTGAAAATGCCAGCGGCCATCAGGGGACTGTTTCTGAGAATTCTGCGGATCTGCAACTGGCTCAAAGCAATAAGTATGTGACGCACACGAGCTCTAGTAATCTTCTAAATGGTGGAATTCGCTCATGGACTTTCCAATGGAATTCAGGCAGCGCACCTTCAGGCACTACCATCTATGTTGCGGGTAATTTTGCCAATGGAAATGGCAATACTGGTGGAGATATAATTGTTAGTACAAGCTTGGTTTTAAACCAACAAGCACCAGTTAGTTTAGCTTCTCTTAGCACGGCTATGCCTTCTTCCATTCTCAGTCATTCGGCTGTTGCAGGAGGAGACATCACCAATGATGGCGGCGCTACAATCTCTGCAAGAGGAGTCGTTTTCAATACAAGTCCTTCTCCAACGCTCGCAAATTCATTTACTGTTGATGGTTCTGGCACAGGTGCTTTTAGCAGTACTTTGAGTGGATTGAATCCGTCTACAACGTATTACGTTCGAGCCTATGCCACCAATTCTGCCGGTACAGCCTACGGAAATGAAGTTATGTTTGCCACAACCGCATTCTGCGACACGATAAATTTTGGTCATATTACATCGGTAGCGAAGATTGGAAATCCGAAGACCTATAGAGCATTCTTTAGCTTACCTGCGGCTTTGAACTACCGCTTACAAATTAGATCGGAAAGCGATACTGCTTGGAAAACTTCTAACACATGGACGAATGCAGGATTATCTCAACAGAATTTCCAAGCCCTAGATTTCGCCGAAGTGAATAGTCTGCGCATTGGGCATTTTGACGGAAGTAATTGGAACTATGGCTGCGAATACGATTTCACAGCCGATTGCAAACCAATGAGTCTAAGTACTATTGAATTGGTAGCTCCTTTTTGCGCAGGTGACTCTGCTTTGCTGAAGGCAATTGTAACCGGTGGCTACAAAGTGAAATCTTTTCTGTGGAGTACGGGAGAAACAACGCGATTCATTTACGGGCAACAGGGTCAGACGTATTCTGTAGTGGTAACCGACGAATCAGGATGTACTGAGTCGGCGATGATTACGGTAGGTTCCATAAATACACAGTATTCGCCCTTGAATTTTGCCGTGGCAAAGCCAAACGCGGTTACCTTCACAGGAAGTTGGAGTCCTGCATCTTTAGGAAGTGGAGTAAATCTTATAGGCTACAGAATGGCTTACCGACAAGTAGGGGTAGGAGCCTCTTGGACCAACACCTCTCTTTCAACGAATACAACAGCAACAGTAAACTTCACCGGCAGTGGATTGCCATCCGCAAACTATGAGTTTACGGTCTTCGCCAGGGTAAACGACAATGGAACAGTTTACAATACCGAGTATGCTTGCCGCGAACGCAGATTTTACAATGGGTCTGGGAATAAGAATGCAGATAATCCCTCTTCCTTGAACTCGTCATCCAATGGTATACACATCTATCCAAATCCCACAAGCGGGCTGGTTTATGTCTCAGCTACGGCAGGTAGTCTGGTTCAACTAACCGATATGCAAGGACGTATTCTCCATGAGCAGCAAATAGGAGAAGCAGAGTGGGTCTTCGATCTGAGTAATTACGCCAAGGGCGTGTATTTAATTAAGTTGGTACAAGACGGAAGTTCTCTTACAGAGCAGATTATTAAGCAATAAACTCTGGTATTCTCTTTTTCACAGGCCGCTACCAACATAGGTAGCGGCTTTTTTTATGTATCGAATGCTCAAATGTTTTTTCATTTCTCATTGTTAATTGAGTGAAAAAATGAATTCTGGCATGAATATAAGTAGCGAATTTATAAGGTTCAGCCACTAGGTGTGGATTTAATCAGTTGAAAATCGAATAATTAGTTACCTTTGAGTATCGTCCAACGTCGTCGACCTAATCCAATCAAAAACGATGAAAACCTTTTCTTGTTTTATACTGCTTTGCATACAATTCCCTGTTTTTGGATATGTCGACTTAAGCTCGGCAGAAGACAATACTATCTGTACATATAATGCAGAAATGACAGATTCCTTTGGAGTTGGATGGAGTGGAAGTTACGCTCTGTC
>JAFMBM010000012.1 GCA_017858515.1 Cryomorphaceae bacterium
AATTGGAATGCTGCAGTGAACTCAGAATCTGATGGAGTTCTTCCTAAGATAAGTACAATATTCGGATATCGATATATAACACTTTTGAATTTAAGTTGGGTAATCTTTAGGCTATTAAACAGTGCATAAAAACATAAAATAATTGACCATGTCAAGAGAAAAAGAAGGCAAAGCCAAATCAGGGAAAACAGCTCCTACCAAAACTCTGAAAGAGAAAAGATCTGCGAAAGAAGCGAAAAGGAAGGAAAAAAGAGTGAATGATTAAAGATGATACTTTGAAAAAATCAGAAGCATTAGAACATGAGAAGGCTACGAGTTTTATTATTGTCGAGATCATCGAGTATGTACCTAATTCGGTGGTAATTAAAACCATCATAAAGAAGACCACGGGGAATGTTACGGTATCATCTTTTGATACGGGAGAAGCCCTCATTGAAAAAACTTCGCCCTTCGACACCTTTGTTCAAGTCATTGAAGGGAAGGCGGAAATAATAATCGACGATGCGTCTCATAATCTCAAAACAGGGCAATCTATTATTATCCCAGCCCATGCGAGAAATATTATTAAAGCCAATGAGCGATTTAAAATCATATCCAAGGTAATAAAAAGCGGATACGATGAATTGCCAGTTTGAAATCTAAAGTTACATTTATAGAATGAAACTAGGCGCATTAAATCTGTTTCTTTGATTTAATGCGACATAAGGTGGATAGGTGTTTTTTACATTCCCTTATTTTGAAATCCAAGTACGGAACTAGAATCGAGTGAAATCCTTTTTGAAATAAAGTTTAGCTCGAGAGGATTGAGCTAATAGGATTTACTTTCCAATACAAAATCTTCCGAAAATAGAGCCAAGTATCTCTTCATTCGAAACCTGACCTGTTATACTTCCCAAATGACCCAATGCCTTTCGGATATCCATGGCTAAAAACTCACCGCTTATCTGATCTTCTAAGCCTCTACGAACACTGCCTAAATCTAGTCGAGCTGAATTTAACTCGGCTTGATGTCGCACATTGGTTACTACAATTTCTTCTTTTAAGGCATACTGCGCATTGCTCATTTCAATCAAGGTATCGCTCAGGATATCTAGACCATGATGCTCTTTGGCAGAGATAGCAATGGTATGCTTTTCATTTTTGAAGTAGGCCAAGACCGGTTCAACGTTTCCAATGTCGGCCTTATTCAAAAGCAGCAATATGGGCACATTGGGCGCTTCTTTCCGAATGCGGACTAAGGCCGCCGTATGGCCATCTAAACTCCTAGAGATGTCTACCATATATAGTATTATAGAAGACTCTTTAATCTTCTGAAAGGTTCTGTGAATGCCCATGGTTTCAATGGCATCTTGCGTTTCTCTTATTCCGGCGGTGTCGATAAATCGAAACTTCAATCCGTTGATTATAAGGATGTCTTCTATAGAATCGCGGGTGGTACCTGCTATATCGCTTACCAGTGCCTTTTCTTCTTTCAGCAATGAATTTAACAAGGTAGACTTGCCCACATTGGGTTCTCCTACTATGGCAACTGGAATTCCATTGCGTATAGCATTTCCTGTGGCAAAAGAGTGGGTTAGTACATCTATTTCCACTTCTATTTTGTCTAATAACTGATAGAGTTTCACCCGATCAGCAAATTCTACATCTTCTTCGGTAAAGTCTAACTCCAACTCTACCAATGCTGCAAAATCAATGAGTTCTTGCCTTAGGGCTTCCAATTTTTTACTAAATCCGCCACGCATTTGGTTCAATGCCACTCTATGGGCTGCTTCGTTCTCGGATGCTATAAGATCTGCAACTGCCTCGGCTTGCGACAAATCCATTCGCCCATTTATAAAGGCACGCTGGGTAAATTCTCCGGCCCTTGCCAGTCGCGCTCCCTTTTCAATAAGCAATGACAGAAGCTTTTGTTGCACATAAGGAGAACCGTGGCACGTAATTTCCGCCGATTCTTCTCCCGTAAAAGATTTTCCTTCGTGAAAAAGGGTACAAAGCACTTCGTCTATTAACTCTTCTCCCTCGTAGATTCCTCCAAAAAGGGCCTTGTGTGAGGCAGAATCTTGTAGCTTTTTCTTAGATGCGGCTCTGAAAACCTGATCTACAATCTTAAATGTATCTTTCCCTGAAAGTCGAATTAAGGCTATGGCTCCCAATCCTGGAGGGCTTGAAAGTGCGCAAATACTGTCGTTGAAAAGAGTTGTCATACAGCCAGAAAGATAAGCAAGATTCAAATAGTTAGGTTGAGAAAAGGGAAACGTTTTTGTAATTCCTGTAGTTCTTGTTGTAGCTGCTCCCTTCTTATTTGATCGGCTGCGCTATCTGGTAAAAGACTTCTGTGGTTTAGACGCTTTTTCATTCCACCTAAGGCCTTTAAATCTCTAATAGAATGGTCGTTGAACAAGAATTCAGCAAATTTATCAGCTATATATTCTGTGGCTGCTTTGGTTGGATGTACCAAGTCATCAGAATAAAATCGGTAGTCGCGCAAAACATCTATCAATCCTTCATACGAGGGAAAATAGAAACACTCTTCTATTTTCTCGGTAAGCAAATGACAGGCTTCAATCAGCCGGGCCTTACTGCGATTGTTTTCAACTAATCCATCTTTTGTATGCCGCACTGGACTTACCGTCAGAATCACCTTTCCGTCTTTTTTACTTTCGAGGAATTCTCTTATTGAAAGACTCAAAGCGCTTTCTATTTTTTCAATGCTAAGCAGTCCCTTTTCAAATCGATTGGAAGGAATTTTATGGCAGTTTGCTACAATTTCTTTTCGCTCTATATGCTTGTACGCATAGGCTGTACCTAAGGTTAAAATGAGAATACTGGAGGATTGATACGCAGAAATTCCTTTTGAAATAGCTGCTTCCAATCGGTTTTGATGTTCTTGCGAATGGGGGTGCGAAAACTGACTGTGGGCATCTAAATTCAAATAAAGCCCATCGTTTTCTATAGAGTTTGAAATCGAAATCTTTTGACTAAAAATATCGAGCTGCTTGCTCAGACTTATGGGATTAAAGCAAATGCCCAACGGGTTTATGTCTATCGATAGAAAGCGATCTTTCATCCAATTTCCTACGCCTTCTGCGAAACAAGATCCCAAGCTCAAAAAATGGCGATCGAGAGAAACGGAATTCGGAAGTTGTGTTTTAGGAAAGTCGAGCTGCCATTGCATAGTCAAATGTACATTCCAAGGGCTATGATTCTACATTGAATTGGCATCGATTAGTCCTTTACTTTTGAGGCATGGAAAAAGCGCGTTTACTCTATTTCTTCGATCCTCTTTGTGGCTGGTGTTACGGATTTTCTGCAACTATGAAAAAGGTGGAAGAGTTTTATTCAGATGATTTTCAAATTGAAGTGTATTCTGGCGGAATGATTCGGGGAGAACGGGTTGGGATGCTCTCTGCCATTGCAGATTACATAAAAGAAAGCTTGGGTAGAGTAGAGGAGATGTCGGGTGTGCGTTTTGGCGAGGCGTTTAAGCAAAAGCTGAACGGCCATGGAGATCTCTTTTTAAGTAGCGATCCGCCATCTAAAGCCCTGGCTGTGATTAAGAAACATTTCCCTGAAAAAGCTTTGAAATACGCCGAGGCACTTCAAGCCTTGGTCTACGAACAAGGAAAGAATTCAGATGACCGTGAGGCTTTGGCTGATTTGGCTCAATTTTTTGGGATGGAGAAATCCACTTTTATACAAGAATGGGAGTCTGAAGATTCGTTGAAATGGGCAGAAGAAGACTATTATATGTCTCATAGTTTTGGCGTTCAGGGCTATCCTGCACTGATTGCAGAAGCAGGTGGACAGTATTATCTCATTGCCAAAGGCTTCCGAGATTACAGCAGTCTTCAACCCATTTTGGAAGAGCTTAAAAACAAGCACTTCCAAAAAGAGTAGTCTAGTTTATCTTCCTTCTATATGCGGTCCGCCTTGCTCGTATACTTGCTGTTTCATTTTGTCTACGGTGAGTTTTACTGCGGCAATTTCAGACTGATGTTTAATTAAATCGGCTTTGGCCCATTCCAAGATTTGCACTACTTGCGGACTAGGGCCAGCGGTACTATTCCAAAAGGAAAGGTAAATTTTCGACAATCGATCGTTCAGCGTGGCGGGATTCTTTTCGCCCACTTTAGATCGCGCAGGATTTCCGTACATCACCAATCTCAATTCGTCGTATTTCTTTCTCACATTGGCTAATTCACTGAAAGCGGCTGCTGCTTGAGGAGCTTGAACCTGAGCTGTTTCCAAGGTTTCTATCGACTTTTGAAGGTATGTCATTTCAGCATCTAAACTCGAGCTTTGTCGAATTAGCTCTCTTATCCCAGCCCAAAACTCTTCGCGCTTCTTTTCATCACTTTCTAGGTATAATTCGGGGTAAAGTGGCTTCACCACAAAGCTCTGAGCGGCGGTAAGAGTTTCCCATTTTCCATTTTCTTCCTTCACAAGTTCTACGCTGTAATTCCCAGGCGAAGCAAGAATGCCTTGATCGTTTTCATCTGGCTTAGCACCCAACCTCAAAGTACTGATGGGTGGATGTCTAAGATCCCAATTAACTCTATGAAATCCCTTTGATTTTTCGGCGGCTAGATGCCGAATAACTTTACCGGATGCGTCTTTTACGATCAACCACAATTGAATTTCATGCTCTCTTTCTTCTGCCGCTAAGGCCTCCCAGCCCGGAAATGGAATGTTCGCATTCGCATTAGACTGGGTCCATTCCTTTTCTTTCTTTTTGCGTTTCTCTTTTAAACTGCTGTAATCTTCGGCAATATGATAGGTGAAATTGGCACCAAAAGAAGGGTTTTCAGCGAAATAATGCCCCGAGCCTTGGTCTGCCGCTCCTTTTTCAAAACTCATTTTAGAGCGTGGGATATACCACCATGCATCTCGAATAGGGTAGAGACTTGCGGATTCTTTTAACTTGGTTTCATTCAGATTTCGGAAGACTGATATATCGTCGAATACATAGAAACTCCTTCCAAAAGTGGCTAAGACTAAGTCGTTTTCTCTCCGCTGTATGGTTAAGTCACGAACTGGAATAGTGGGCATTCCGCCTTTTAACTTAGTCCATTTTTCACCCGAATTAGCGCTAAAAAACACCCCGAATTCGGTTCCAATGAAAAAGAGATTCTTATCTATATGGTCTTGTACAATTCTCCAAACCAAGTGTTTTTCAGGTAGGTTGGATGTTATGGAAGTCCATGATTTTCCTTTGTTGATACTTTTGAATAGGTAGGGCTTAAAATCGCCTTTCTTGTGATTGTCTAGGGCGATATAAACAATATTTGCATCAAATAAATCGGCCATTATATTGTTCACATAGGCGGTTGCAGGAACGCCAGGAAGGGAAGACACTTCAATTTTCTTCCATTCTTGTCCACCGTTTTCTGTAATCTGAATATACCCGTCATCGGTGCCGATGTAGAGCAGTCCTTCTTGTTTTGGAGATTCGGCTATGGAGGTAATGGTGTTGAAATTAGACATTGCATATAAATCCCATGCATTGTCCCAGCTCTGCGTTTTCCCTCCTATGGGAAGCTCAATTCTGTTCTGATTTTTAGTTAAGTCAGGTGAAATGGCCATCCAACTATTGCCTCTGTCTTCTGATTTCCAAAGTCTCTGAGACGCAAAATACAAGCGGGTAGGAGAGTGCGGACTGATGAAAATGGGTGCGTCCCAATTGAAGCGTTCGGCGGGTTCTCCGGGGGCGGCTTGTGGTTGAATATCCACCACTTCTCCATTGCGCATATCTATTCTCGCTAAGGTTCCTTCCTGCCTTTGACCGTAGACCACATCGGGATTACCTGGTTCTACTGCAGGCTGATGCCCATCCCAATCGAGTACAACATGCCAATCAGAATTTTGTATTCCTTGGAGATTATCGGTTCTGGAAGGGCCTCCTTGGGTACTGTTGTCTTGGGTTCCTCCGTAGACTTTGTAAAAGGGCTTGCTGTCGTCTACCGCCAATTTATAGAATTGCGTAATGGGCATATTGGCTATAAATCGCCAGTTCTTGGCGAGATCTAGACTTTCATACAATCCGCCATCCGTTCCCATTAGGATGTAGTTCGGGTCATCGGCTCTGAAGGCCATGGCGTGATTGTCAGAATGTTTGTTTTTTTCTTCCAGCCTGCGGAAATTCCTTCCACCATCATCCGAAACCTGAACTCTATAGTCCATTAAGTAAATGCGGTTGTAATGATGCGGGCTGGCATAAAGTTCTTGGTAGTAATGAGGACCCGTAGCACCCGATACGGCAGAAGAGCGTTTCTCCCAAGAGCTTCCGCTGTTTTCAGAAACGAAAACACCTCCTTCTCTTTGATTGAGCTCAATGGCAGCGTACAAAACTTCAGGTTTTTGAGGAGAGATGCTCAAACCAATTTTTCCATAGGGTTTGGCTGGCAATCCGTTTTTAAGCTCTTGCCATGTGGCTCCTCCATCTACACTTTTATAGAGTCCACTTCCCATTCCACCTCCCAAATAGGCAGCAGTGGTTCTATGGCGTTGCCATGTTGCGGCATATAAAATTTCAGGATTGTTTGGGTGGATGGCCAGATCGGTAGCGCCTGTCCATTCATTTACCAGTAACACATTTTGCCAAGTTTTACCTCCGTCTATAGATTTAAAAACGCCTCTTTCTCCACCGCTATTCCACAAAGGACCTTGCACAGCAATCCAAATAATATCTGAATTGGTAGGATGGATTAGGATTTTAGAAATGTGTTCAGAATTTTTAAGACCCATGGATTTCCATGACTTACCATCGTCATCAGACCTGTAAATACCGTCTCCAAAGCCCACATGTCTTCCACCTACATTTTCGCCCGTACCCAGCCATATAGTAGAAGTCTGAGATGGATCAATGGTGATACAGCCTGTGGAATACACCTTTTCGTTATCAAAAATAGCCTGCCAAGTAATTCCCGAATTTTCTGTTTTCCAAACTCCTCCAGAGCCCACCGCAACATACCAAGTAGTTGGTTTTGACGGATGAATGGCTATATCCGCAATTCGTCCCGCCATGAGCGCAGGCCCTATACTTCTAAAAGTAAGGCCCTTAAAAGCAGATTCAGAAAAGAGGGTGTCTTGTGTTTTCTGCTTCTTTTGCGCTTGCAGGGAGACTCCAAGGCAGAGAAAAAGAAGCAGGAATAGGGCTTTTTTAAAGGATAGACAGAGCGTAGCCATAAATAGTGTTTTAATCGACGTTGAATTGAAGAGCCTTGACTCAGGTAGTTTTTCTAGCTTTTTAAGTGAAAGGCTAGAGATTGGAAAAATACATTAAATGACCATACTCTTTTAATAGGATAGATAAAGGATTTGTAATTTATTCAACAAAACCTTGGACCTGAGCACCCAATGGGTAGAACTTAGTCCAATGCATTCATTAATACTTGGTATTCTACTGAATCAATTTGCCTTTCGTGTTAATGTGCATTCTTTTTTTTGGAAAAAGAGAATTTGCTTTCTTCCTGAATTGATTCTCAAATCTGGTTTCAAGCCCTATAAATTTTTGAAAGAAGACGAATGAATTGAGGATGTTCTGTTATAATAAAGATCAAGGATTAATTTGAAAAAAAGGGTTGATCTAACCGAGTTTACTTACACTTTTGAAAAGCCTTGAAAGAAATTTTTAAGAATTATTGATATTACATTTTCTCTATTGATCTTTTTTATCCAACTTGTGCCTTTATAATAAATCAATAAACATGGCAACATTTTTTGTTAAGCAAAGAGCCGATGAGCAGTGGCAGTTCAATTTAAAAGCGGACGATGGAAGTACTTTGCTTTTGAGCGAAGGCTATACTACCAAATCGGCTTGTATGAACGGAGTTGAATCGGTAATCAAGAATTCGGTTTCAGAGGGAAGGTACGATAAGGCTAAGAATAAAGGCGGAAAATGGTACTTCAATTTGAAAGCCGGAAATGGACAAATCATTGGAACCAGCCCTGCTTTTGCAGATGAAGCCGCTTGTGATAAAGCGATGTCAATGGTTATGTCTCAAGCCGCTAAAGCGCCTGTTGTAGAAGAATAAATTTCTACAAATTCTTTATTGGAGAATAATCACGCTTCCGTACTCTTCTAGATCGGAGGCTCGAAAGACCCAATTATAAACACCTTGGTAAGAGAATTCATCTCTCAGACTCCCATCCCAGAATTCTTCAAATGGGCGATTGGTTTGAAAGATGAGTTCTCCCCATCGGTTAAAAATGCTAAAGACACCATCTTCAAGACATTGATCTCCCGCTACGATTAAGACTTCATTTCTCTTATCGCCATTGGGGGTAAATGCATTGGGTATATACAACCTTCGAACGATTTGCTCTATGTACAATGTAGTATCCGTAATAAACCCACTACCGCAAACCGTATCAAAAATGGCCACTTTTATGGTGTAGAAACCATCGTTTGGGAATTCGTGAAAGTGCCTAATCGAAGCTTGGGAGGAGTCCCCATCTCCATAATCCCAAAATATTTTTGCTGAGTCGCTCACATTGAGTAACTCCAGTAAAACCCCCGGATTTTCACAGCTAGGCTCATTTACTTTAACCTTAGGGTTGAATAGAAGGGGTTCAAGGAGAATGCGTTGAGAGGATGTATCCACCGTGTTACAGACAGAATCGCGTGCGGTTAAGGTAACTTTGAAGTTGCCAAATTGCCCGTAAATATGCGCAGGTTGAAAGCCACTGGTGCTTGTTCCATCCCCAAAATCCCAAAGAAAATCGTTGGCATTTAAGCTGTTGTTTACAAATTGAACAGGCCAATCTGGATTGCATGACACTGCTAAAGGTTCAAATTGACTAATGCTTTTAGAACCGAGAGTATGGGTAAAACTCAGAAAAGCAGAATCGGTGAGATTGCAAAGAGTATCTTCTACAATTAATCGAATTTGATAGGTTCCTAGGGTATCATATTGCGCAATAGGATTCTCATCGTTCGATGTTCGTCCATTGCCAAAATCCCAAAAAAAGCGATTTGCATTTATGCTTGAATTCAGAAAGCGCATGTTTATAGTATCGCAGATGGTATCGCTCTGAAAGGCAATGTCTATTAGCGCATCTGCAGATAGACTGAAGTCGAAATCTATTTTAATTAGCCCTAAGTTGCAATTGGAGCTTAAATTATTGGGTCCGTAAACACCCGGAGTAGTGGGGAAGGTTTGTTGTCCACATCCAGCACAAACAGCTTGATAAATAGTGCCATCCGGACTAAAGCGACTGGTTCCGGCATCCACGTGTTCATTCGCTTCTCCACCATAATAAGAACCGAAAAGTAAATTAGTGGCATTGGGAGTTAAGGCCATAAAATAGAAATCGCTACCATCGGATACATCTTTAAATGCATTGGGAGTAATGGGCATACCATCCATAAGACCCAAGTTATTGCTATTGGTAACTCCGCCCCATCCACTTATGTAGATGTTGAGGCAATCGTCTACCAGAAAAGCAGTGGGAGACATATTAGGAACAGTTGCGCCATTTCCAATAACGGTGCTCCAATTTAGGGTTTGCAGATTGCCACTGTATTGCTGAATAAACTGACCTCCTGGAGCTTGGCTAAATACTCCTGGGCTAATGGGCATGCTTCCAAAAGTTTGACCGAAAACATACACACGATTATTGCGGTCAGATTCTACTAAATACACTTGGTCTCTTTCGTTCGAACCAATGTAAGTTGCCGATAAAAAAGCGCCTGTAGTTATATTCATACGAAGAATATATCCATCTGAATTGCCAGCCAAGGCGGTCTGATGGCTATTGGCTGAAACCCTCAAATCTGAACTTCGAGTTCCACCCACAACGAAGAGCTCACCCAGATCGGATATTTCCAACGCATAGGCACAATCAGAAACTCCTCCTCCATAATAGGTACTCCACATAACACCACTTAGGTCGGAATAAAATTTGGCGATTATGGCATCTGACCATCCACCAAAAGAAGTTTGAAAAGCATTGTTGTGCACAATATTGCTCGATTGAGTAACACTCGCAATAATGATTTCATTGTTGGGCCCTACTTGCACGCCTCCCCTAAACTCATCTGCATAATTCACAGCCATTTCTGAGTTTAGTCCATCGTTTAAACTCCCACCGTAATAGGTTGAAGCCAGCAATTGGGAGCCATCAGGCGAGAGTTTGGAAATGATGATATCCGTTCCACCGGTGAAATTTCCTGGAACATAGGTTTGTCCACCACCGAAGGTAGATTGATAGGCGTTGGAAGTAACAGGGAAATCAAGCGAACCCGAAATACCTAGAATAACCAAATTACCCTGCTGATCTTCAATAAGAGAATGCGGCTGATCTTTCATTGTGCCCCCTAGGTAGGTGGCATAGATTAGATTACTTCCATCTGCAGATAATTTAGAAATCGCAATATCGGTGGCACCACCACTCATGGAGGTTTGATAGGCGCCAGTAGTGGTTGGATAGCCTATACCAAAAGCAATTCCTCCCCCATAGACTTCTCCAATAGAAGAGTAGGTAGCCGTAAATCCCCAATTGTCTACCTGTGAACCGGAGAAGCTTGAAAAAACCAAAACAGGATCAATCGTAGTTGGCTTGGATGGATTTAATGTTTTGGAAGCAAATCCAACGGTATCGCCTGAAAGAATATAGTGTATATCAATTTCGTTCTCTTTCGTTTCCGCTCCCTGCCACGATTTTGGAATATACTCTTTCAATGAACCCACTGAAGTTTGTAGAACTAAGGCTTTTTTCTCCAGACCTAAGGAATTTAAACCTTCATAGAAATAACGTATTTGTTCTATATCAGCTCCAGGTCTAAGAATAAAGTTGAATTTAAAACCTTCTTCGGTAGTGCTTAAAACCAGGTCGATTCCAGGATATATTTCCAACAAACTCAGTTCTTCATAAACGGTTTGATTGCTTCGCCAACGTTCTGGATCAGAACCTAAAAAGTAGTTGACTTTATGAGATAATGGTTTAGATTCTTTAATATCAGGCGTTTGTGATCCGATAAATTGAAGCTTAAAGCTGTGTCCATTTACCTTTTCAGCATGGTGAAGAGCATGTTCATCGAGAGGGAGGATGTTAAACGATATAGCATCTTTTTCAATGAAAATACTTCCTGAATTTAAACGCAAGCGATAAAGAAAAGCATCTCCCCATTGTCCGGTATTGGCCTCAAAAACTCCTTGTGCCTTTCCCGAAAGAAAAAGAAGCATACAAAAGAAAAAAGAAGACGCACGCAAGAGGTACAAAAGAGGTATAGCTTTTTTTCAAAGTTACTCATTCGCACTTCACTAGGGAAGGGATGGAAGCAAAAAGACTTAAGAAAGGAGTTTAGTGCGTAGAAGGTACTTTTTGTTCATTGAATCGCGAAAGGCAATGAGGTAATGCTCTTCGTCTGCGATGGTTTTAAATCGTTTCGCTAGTTCTTCGGCTTTAAGTGGATGGTTTTTTGAGATCACATTCAATCGTTGATTCATTTGTTTTTTGTCGAAATCACCCAATACTTCGAAGCTCCTTCCCGGAAAATCGGAAATACCTTCCTTGGAAGTGAATAAGTGAGTGTTGGCTGCGATTTTATCTACTTTAAACTCCCTTGTAATTCTTTCCCAAGGTGAAAGTTTTAAGAGGTTCACATGAGGTACATAAATGAATTTCTGCGGAGATAGAAAATGAGAAGGTTGAACGCCTATTTCGTTCGCATTAAGTTGAATGCCGGCTATATTCGTTCCTAAGAAAGTAGCTTTAATATAAGTACGACATAGCTTTTGCTGGAGCAGCAACAGCCATTCTTTACACTCGTTTTTATAGCTCACCAGATTTAAATACTCCAATTCAGATGGGAATTGGAGTAGTAATTCTTTGGTGTCTATCATTGGAGAAGCCTTCAAAAGAATGTGCTTTCCTTTTTTTAGCCAATCGCTCAGGTGTTTGGAAGGAGAGGGTTCGCAATCATGAAGTGAAAAGATTTTTTTGTCTCCCTTTGGTCTGCGATCTGGATCAACATAAAGGAGATCGGAAAAGTCTTTGAAGGTCTTCATCCATTCTGCTGAATCTTCAGCAACAACTTCAATATTTTCGATACCCAATGAATGGAAATTCCTTTTAGCCAAATAAGCCAATTCAGCATCTCTTTCTAGATAGATTACCCGCTTGTATTTTTTGGAAAGAGCAATGCTATCTATCCCAAGTCCGCCGCTTAAGTCAATTGCCAGTTCGCCTTCAAACTCCAAGAACTTATGAGTTGCCATTAGGTACGAACTACATTGCTCTGCGTTTAAGCCTGATTTGCAGATAAATCCTTCCTGAAACCATGTAGGTGGAATTTTATCTACAGCCTTTTTTTCAGCCTCGAAAGCTCTTAGAAATCTCAACTCCTCCTCAGAAAGCGATTGAGACTTTACAAGGTTAGATGATTGCAGATAGGCTTGGCGGAAAGAAGAGTATTTTTCCCAAAAAGAGTAATTAGAATCGCTTAAATCAGACATTTCGTGTTAAGCTCTGAATAATATGAAATTCAGAAAGGAATTCTTTGGCAATAATTCTCAGAAGAGAATAGAAAGGCACGGCTACGATCATGCCCATCACACCCAACAGAGTACCAGCAGCCGTTATAACCAAAAATATTTCCAAAGGATGAGCATTCACTGAATTGGAGAAAATGATTGGTTGCAAAACAAAATTGTCTATCATTTGAGTGATGAGGAACACCAATGCAACCATGCCAATAAGAGGCATTAGCTCAGCTTCAAAAGGAAGGTTTAAATTTTGGGCTGTGGCTAGAATTAATCCTACGGAAGAACCGATTAAGGGTCCAACATAGGGAATAACATTTATTAGTCCAGCGAAAATGGCGATAAAGAAAATGTTTTCAATTCCAACTATACTTAAGCCCGTAGCTACCATTACGGTAACGATAGAAACTTGCAGAAGTAATCCAATAAAATAGCGAGAGAGGGTGTTTTTTACTTTGGGTAAAATACGATCTAGCTTTTCATGATGCTCTTGATTAATAGCAGAATACAGCATGGCTGGAGCTAGGTTCTCTTCCTTGAGGAAAAAGAAAGTAATAAAGGAAACAGAGAAGAGAGTAACGGCAAAGCTTCCAAACCCTTGTGCCAAATAATTGAAGAAGCCAGTAATTTTATGCAGATTTAAGGAGTTTAAAATGGACGTTTTTAAAGGCTCCGAATCAAATTCAATTTGAAAATCAGCCGCCATTCTTTGGTAAATTCCAACTTGATTCTCGAGATAAGACATAATACTTTCGGTATCTATTTCCGACCAAACTTGAAGTTCTTTAATAAGAGCTGGTAGGAATAAGAATAGAATTCCAAAAAAAACGCCGAGCTCAAGGAGCAATACGATGGCAGCAGCAATGCTAATGGGCATGCGTATTTTACTGATATGTATTTTTAATAGGAAGTCTAAAATTGGTCTACCGACAAAGGCTAAAATGGCGGATAGAACAATGTAAAACAGTAGCGTTCTTAAATAGTAAATAGCAAAAACCAAGGCACAAAGCAGCAAAAGGCTCAATATGGTTTTTACGATAGGATTAAATTTCATCTTTTGCAGAGCTAAATGCATAGGCGACCAAATTGGCCCCCATTTTCAACGCAAGTGTACGCACTTCTTCAGAATCGTTATGTACCTCAGCATCCTCCCAACCATCTCCTAAGTCTGATTCGAAGCTGTAAAAGAGAACAATTCTACCATTTCTTCGAATGGCGAATGCCTGAGGTTTTTCTGCATTGTGCTCATGAATCTTAGGCAATCCATTTGACATTTCAAATGCCAAATTGAAAATGGGATGACTGTTCGGTACTGCTTCTAAAGGTGAATCTGGAAAAAGCGACATCAATATTGGCCGGATGAATTCATCCATACCATAGTTATCATCTATATGAACAAAACCACCTGCATCTAGATAGGTCCTCAATCGATCTAATTCTTCTGGAGAAAAAACAACATTGCCGTGTCCAGTCATATGAATGAAGGGATATGCAAATAATTGATCGTCTGATAGACTTACCGTTGCCGCTTGCGTTGTAAGCTGAGTCTGCAAAGCTTTGTTGCAGAAGCTTGAAAGATTGCCCAAAGCAGTGGGGTTAGAATACCAATCGCCACCGCCATTGTATTTTAGAACAGCTAAAGTTTGACTATGGCCAAAGGGTATGAAAAGGCAAAAAAAGAAGACTGAGAGAACTTTATTCATTCCAAGACTTATATGATTTTCAATGAGTTCATTTGAGCTTAATCTACGCCTTTACTCATTGAAGACGAACATACAAAAAGACAGGGTAATTATTGAAGGATTTTTGATTTAATTAGCACGTTGGAACCATTTTAACTAATTCGAAGCGAATGCGCATATCCTACACAATTGTAGCCATTTTAATCACCTGGTTTTTAGGTGCTCAAGTGCAGACTTCCGCAACTTTTACTTCAGGCGATATCGGAACCCTTCGCACTACAACAGGGGCTTTGCCTAATACCACGGTTGAGTCTACTTGCCCAGATACAATTACGATAAACATTCCACCAGGAAATGTCGTGCTTACTACAAGTGTAGTGTATTCGATGACGGCAGATGGAGCTGCTTGGATGAGCGAACAAAGAAGTTATATAGAATGCGCAACAACGGGTGTCAGGGAGGCCACTTTCGCAAATGGAGCGGGCAATACAACTGGTACTTTTCCGTATAGCCGAAATGGCTTAACCATAGCCAACGGAGTAAGTGCAACAGGGCAGATAAAGTTTGTAATGCATGCTTTTAAGACTTTTGGTACCGCGGGCTGCAGCATTGTTCAGAATAAAGTCAATAATAATTCATGGATCGTTACGGTAACTCACATTCCACCACCAACATGTCCATTTCCTTCCAATTTACAAAGTCCTTCACAAGGTAGCTCTTCTGCCTTTCTAACGTGGACATCAGGCGGAGCTTCTAACTGGAATATTCAATACGGTGCGCCGGGATTTGCATTGGGCACTGGAACAATTGTAAGTGCGGGCTCCTCTAATTTCACCCTGAATGGATTAAATCCTCAAACAACTTATCAAGCCTATGTGCGCGATAGCTGTGGGTTAGGGGATGTAAGTGCTTGGATTGGCCCCATTTCCTTCACTACCTCATGTTTACCCTCAATTGCTCCGATAAATCAAACTTTTGATCCTGGCGCTTGGGTTCCAGGTACAGGATTTACTAATGCCTTTGATGCAATTAATTCTTGTTGGGAAAGAACCCCAGGAGGGAATACCGGTGGTTTTGGTACTTCTCAATTTTTCTGGGGAGTAGGTACGGGCAGTGCAGCCTTTAATACGGGACCCTCTAGTGATCATACCACCGGAACAGGAAAATACATGTTCGTAGAATCTTCGTTAGGCGCTAATGGAAGCGTTGCAGATTTAATCTCCCGACCAATTGATTTATCCCCTTTAGCTGTGCCAGAAATGCGTTTTTGGTATCATATGTATGGCGCTCAAACAGGCACTTTGACGGTTTCTATAGATAACGGAACGGGTTGGGTGGATGTTTTCACTCTTTCTGGTCAGCAACAAACTGCTTTAGCAAGTCCATGGACGGAAGTCATTATCCCAATGGCCTCCTATATTAATGATACCATAAAAATTCGCTTTAGGGCAACAAAAGTTGGCACGTCTGGAGATATAGCCATAGATGATCTAACCATTGATGAGGCGCCTGCTTGCCCTCAACCGGCTAACTTAAATGCATTGGCGATAGGTTCAAATAGTGTAAATCTTGATTGGTTGGCTGCTACCGCAACTTCTTGGAATTTAGAATATGGTCCTCCAGGTTTTACACCAGGTACAGGAACCCTCATTCCGGCTGGAACAAATCCATTTAACCTAACAGGCTTACTTCCAAATACACCCTATGATATTTATGTTCAAGAGAATTGTGGACCTGCTGGAGTCAGTGCTTTTTCAGGACCACTTAGTGTTAGAACAAATTGCCTTCCCTTTTTAGCACCTTATCTAGAAACGGTAGATGGAGCTTCTTGGGTTCAAGGAACGGGCTTTGCAAATGGAGGAAACATAATAGATCCCTGTTGGTCAAGGAATCCAATTGCTCCTGTTGGATTTGTAGGCAATTTTGCATGGGGAACTGGCCAAGGTAATCCGGGTACTATTAACACGGGGCCGAATGGAGACCACACTTCTGGTACAGGAAAGTATGTTTTTGTTGAATCTTCACTCGGAGTCAATGCCTCAATTGCAGAGTTAGTATCTCCCTTAATTGATGTTAGCCCACTAACTTCTCCAGAGCTCCGTTTTTGGTATCATATGTATGGCATAACTACAGGTTCAATTAGTGTAGATATTAATTCAGGAAGTGGCTGGGTAAATGTATGGTCGTTGTCTGGCCAGCAACAAACTTCAAACGCAGATTTATGGCGTGAAGCTATTGTTGGAATAGGTGCTTTTGCAAATGATACTATTCAAATTCGCTTTACAGCAACTAAAGGCTTTGGAGGACAAGGGGATATGGCCATTGACGACATTGCTGTAATTGAAGCGCCAAACTGTCCGCAGCCCTCTGGAAACTCTATCTTGGCCGTAGGCTCGAATAGCGTGTCAGTAGACTGGATTTCAGGAGGTGCTTCCAATTGGAATATTTCTGCTACAACTGTAGGAGGGAATCCATTAAGTGGGATTATTGGAAACGCAACGGCTATTCCCTACACATTAAATGGTCTCGCGCCGAATACCAGTTATGACATTTACATTAGAGATAGTTGTGCGGTAGGTGATGCGAGTTTCTGGATAGGTCCACTAACTATTCGTACCAACTGTTTGCCATTTCCAACCCCGTTCATCGAAAATTTCGAAGGATTGTCATGGATTGGTGGAACAGGCTTCCAAAATACTGGAGATGCGATTGACCCCTGCTTCACCAGGAATCCAGGTCCTCCAGTAGGATTTACCGGTGATTTTTTCTTTGGTACTCGCCAAGGTGCTCCAGCTGGTTTCAATACTGGGCCAAGTGGAGATCACACTACGGGTTCAGGAAAATACATTTATACAGAGTCTACCATCGGATTGAATGGTGCTACGGCTACATTCCTTTCTCCGCTAATCGACTTATCAAACTTAACTGTTCCCGAATTGCGTTTTTGGTACCATATGTATGGTTTGCAAATTGGAAGTTTAGAAGTTGCAATAAATGATGGTTCGGGTTGGACGGTCATCCAAACCATTACAGGCCAACAACAAATATCTTCAACTACCCCTTGGCTAGAAAGTATTAATCCGCTTTCGGCTTATGCGAATGATACTGTGCAAATTCGTTGGACAGGAACGCGCGGTTTCGGTGGATTAGGCGATATGGCCATCGATGATTTTTCGATTATTGAAGCGCCTACTTGTCCCCAACCTTCTCTACCCGTTGCTAGCAGCATAAGCTTTAGTTCAGTTGACTTAAGTTGGACTTCAGGAGGTGCATCCAATTGGAATATTTCTTTTGGATCTGTAGGCTTTTCGCCGAATACAGGAACCATCGTCTCAACAAGTGTTAATCCTTTTACATTAACAGGATTGAACCCATCGAGTCAATACCATATCTACATAAGGGATAGTTGCGGTCCTGGAAGTGTTAGTCCTTGGGTAGGACCCATTTTGGTGTCTACGCTTTGTGGACCTGTTCCAGCCCCATATCTTCAAGATTTCACTTCCACGCCAGCTGGTTTATTGGGCACTTTCCCACCCCTTGCTCTTGCTAATTGTTGGGAGTTAGGTGCATCGTCAGCAACAGCGCTTCGATGGGAAACGGAAGATGCTACTGGTGTAAATGAGAATTCTTTCAATACAGGACCTTGGTTCGATAATACAACTCCTTCTACAGCAGGCGGAATGTATATATTCCTAGAAGCAAGCACAGGTGGAATTGGTTCTACAGCAGCTTTTACATCTCCTCTAATAATTACTAGTTCGTTGGCCGCACCCAATTTATCCTTTGCCTACCATATGTATGGCGCCAACATAGATTCGCTTCGTGTGGATATATTTAGCAATGGGGTTTGGGATAACAATGTTTGGAATCGATTTGGCCAACAGCAAACAAGCGGTGCAGCAGCTTGGTTAACAGCCGATGTTCCCTTGTCTGCCTATGGAGATACTATACGCGTACGATTCGTGGGAAGAAGAGGGTCTAGCTTCTTAGGTGATATTTCTTTAGATGATGTAAGCGTTGATGAAGCACCTGCTTGTCCAGATCCTAGTTTATTATCTTTTCTCTCCGCAACCGCTACCTCTGGAACCATTTATTGGACAGCGGGTTCACTTTCTTCGACTACTTGGGTAATTGAATTTGGTCCGGTAGGATTTGCTCCTGGAACGGGAGTAATTGTTGGTGCTACAAATGATACTGCCACTATAGCTGGTTTGACATCGTCAACTACCTATGATTTATATATCACAGAAGTGTGTCCAGCTGGTGCGGGATTATCCTCCACTATCGGACCCCTTTCTTTCAACACCTTATGTCTAACTGCTAGTATTCCCTATTTACGCGATTTTGATTCTTGGCCACCCATTTGTTGGGATTTGACAGGCGGTACAGTGGTTGCACCTCAAGCAAATGGCGATTATATGCTTGCCAATTATTGGAATTGGACACAACCTAATTTTGCCTTAGCGACTACTGAACCTATTAATATATCGGTGGATGCAAGAGTCAAGTTCCGTTGGTCCCATCTATACAATGGTGGCTTCGGACCAAATGACCAGTTAATACTACAAGTGCGATTGTCCAGTAGTTCGGTTTGGGACACGCTTATTAATTTGATAGGTCCAACTTTTACATCTCCTGGGGCAGGGAATACCACTCCAGCGGCTGATGCTGCTTTTATTCAAGAGACCATACTTCTAGATCCAGCTTTATATACTTCTCAAGACGTGGTATTTCAGTTGGTTATGAATTCAGGTTTTGGTACGAATCTGTATATCGATGACTTTATTGTTGAGGCAATACCAAGTTGTATTGAGCCAACAGCCCTCTCATTAGATCAGGTATCCACTACCACAGCAGAGTTATCATGGTTAACGGGCGGATCAACGAGTTGGCAACTTGAGTATGGTCCAGCGGGCTTTACGCCTGGTACAGGAACGATAGTGAATGCGTTAACCAATCCATTTACAATAACGGGTTTAACGGCCTCAACGTCTTATGATTTTTATGTTCGCGATAGCTGTGGAGCAGGCGATGTATCTACATGGGAAGGACCTGTAAGTGGCAGTACGTCTTGTCTAGCCTTTGCCACCCCTTATACAGAGACCTTTGACGGAGCGTCATGGGTAACGGGAACAGGGGCTACGAACGCGAATGATTTAATAGATAATTGTTGGACGCGTAATCCAAACGGGAACTTTACCGGTGGACCGAGCGTATATTCATGGGGCACAGGCACAGGTCCAACACCTTCAGGGGGTACAGGACCAACGGTAGACAATACAACAGGCACGGGTAATTATGTTTACATCGAGGCTTCTGGAGGAGGCAATGGCAACCGAGCGATTCTTCAAAGTCCATTGGTAGATTTAACGGGTTTGACCAATCCTGAATTGGAGTTCTATTACCATATGTTCGGAGCAAACGTAGATAGCTTGGTTGTGAAGGTGGATGATGGAACAAGTGTAACGACTCTGGATTTCTTGGTAGGAGCCCAACAGGCTGCTCAGGCAGATCCATGGTTAATGCGTACGATTTCGTTGGTTCCTTACGCTGGAAGTACGATCAGCATCCGTTTTGAGTCGAGTAAATTGGGTTTTGCGGGAGATATAGCGGTAGACGATGTATCCTTCCAATCAGGCAGTGCATGTCCATCACCGTTTAATTTACAGGTTACCAATACAGGTCCTAGTTCAGTAGACTTAAGCTGGACCTCAGGAGGAGTTGCGGGCTTTACTCAGGTAGAGTATGGTCCAGTAGGCTTTACCCCAGGAACAGGAAGTGTGTTTACAGCTACGGGCACAACAGCAAGTATAACGGGCTTAATTACGTCCACGGCCTATGATTTTTATATAACAGACAGTTGCGGTGCGAGCAGTTTTTCAACTCAGGTAGGACCTGTTAGTGGAACAACGCAATGCGCTGCTTTGGTAGCCCCATACACCGAAGATTTTGAGAGTGGCTTATGGACAGCTGCGGGCACTTTTGACCCAGGAACAATCGACGGATGTTGGACAAGAGACAACACTACAGATTATTGGTGGAAGGGAAGTAGCGGAGCAACCCCTACAGTGGGTACGGGTCCAAATGGCGACCATACCACAGGAAGTGGAAGCTATATGTACACCGAGACTAGCTCAAGTGCAGATTTAAACACAGAGATTGTATCTCCGTTTATAGATGTAAGTGCCTTAACGAGTGCAGAGCTTCGCTTCTGGTATCATATGTATGGCGGCTTGATAGATGAGTTGGAGTTAGAGGTTTGGGACGGAAGCGTGTGGAACTCTGAATTAACGATAAGTGGTCAGCAACAGAGCAGTCAAACGGCGGCGTGGCAAGAATCGGTAGTAGACCTTTCGAGTTATAGTGGCACAATACAACTGCGATTTACAGCCAGACGAATAGCGGGAGCCAACAATCAAGTGGATATCTCAATAGATGATATAAGCATAGATGAAGCTCTTTCTTGCCCAAATCCAAGTGCTATTGCTTTAACAGCTAATATTACCACCACTTCAGTTGAACTAAGTTGGACTAGTGGAGGTGCTACGAGTTGGCAGATAGAGTATGGTCCAATCGGCTTTACTCCTGGCTCAGGTACCATTGTAAATGCAACGAGCAATCCGTTCATCGTAACGGGCTTGAGTCCTTCTAGCAGCTATCATTTTTATGTTAGAGACAGTTGCGCAGCGGGCTCGGTATCCCCATGGAGCGGACCTGTAGTGGGTTCCACCCAATGTGGAACAGCGATAGCGCCTTATTTTGAGAACTTCGATTTAAGCTTTGCAGAGGGAACGGGGAATGATAATGCAGGAAGCACGATAGACCCTTGTTGGACACGCAATCCTGTAACGGGATATCATTGGGGCGGAGGTCAAGGAGGTACTCCAACAGCAGGCACAGGACCAACGGCAGATCATACGAGTGGCTTTGGGAACTATGTGTATGCCGAAGCAAGCTTTACAACACCTGGTGTAACGGCAGAGTTGGAAACACCAAACGTAGATGTAACGCCATTGACCTTGCCAGAATTAAAGTTCTGGTACCATATGAATGGGGCAAACATTGGCAAGCTAAGGGTGGATGTCTTTAACGGTACAAACTGGACAGCAGTTGACTCAATCGTAGGTCCACAGGGTACAGCGTGGTTAGAGCGGAGGATAGTGTTAACTGCTTTTGTAAACCAGACCATTAAAGTTCGATTTGTATCTACCACAGGCACAGTACCAACACAAATTGGCGATATCGCAATTGATGATTTATCAATCGTAGAAGGTCCAAGTTGCTTTGTTCCTACCAATTTGGCAGTAACCGCAAGCACACCAACCTCCGTAAGTTTATCATGGACTACAGGTGGTGCTAGCAATTGGCAGATAGAATATGGCCCTGTTGGCTTTACGCCAGGCTCTGGGACAGTTGTAAATGCCAATACAAATCCTTTTACAGTTATCGGCTTAACCGCTGCATCGGCTTACGATTTCTATGTTCGGGATAGCTGTGGAACGGGAGATGTTTCTATCTGGTCAGGCTCAACTCAGGGTACAACAGGATGTGCCACTGTGTTGGCTCCTTACAGTGAAAACTTTGATTCTCAATTCCTAGAAGGAACAGGGAATACGAATGCCAACAGTACTATCAACCCATGTTGGACCCGCAGTCCTGCTACAGGATACCATTGGGGAGGAGGACAAGGAACAACTCCAACGGCAACAACCGGCCCGAACGGAGACCATACTTCTGGGAATGGAAATTACGCTTATGTAGAAGCTAGTTTTAGTACTCTCGGAATGCGTGCGGATCTCGAAACGCCAGATATCGATCTTTCTGCCTTAACCTATCCAGAATTGAGTTTCTGGTATCATATGCTAGGAAGTTCTTTTGGTGCTTTGCGCATTGATATTTTCGATGGAACTGCTTGGAATATTGGTGTAGACTCAATCGTTGGCAATCAAGGAAATACTTGGTTAGAGCGCAATGTAAATTTGGCTGCCTATGCAAACCAAACCATCAAGGTTCGTTTTGTAAGTAGAGTTGTAAATACGCCAACTCAGTTTGGAGATGTGGCAATAGATGACTTATCTATAGATGAGGGACCTTCTTGTCCTCCACCTTCTTCTTTGGTGGCTTCTGCCGTAAGCAACGCAAGCGTTACGCTTCAATGGGCAAGTGGAGGTGCTACCAATTGGCAGGTTGAATATGGCCCTGTTGGTTTTACGCCAGGAACAGGTACAGTAGTAAGTGTTACTACCAATCCGTTCACCTTAACTGGACTAAATGCAACTACAGCCTATGATGTTTATCTAAGGGACAGTTGCGGTGCCGGAGATGTCTCTACTTGGGTTGGACCTTTGACTTTCACTACTGTAAACTGTACTAGTGGTTGTTTCTTAACACTAGAACTAACAGATTCTTTCGGAGATGGTTGGACTGCAAACAATGCGGGTACACTCTATCATCAAGTTCAATTTAGTGTTGGGGGTGGAGCTCCAACAAACTATACTCTGAATAACGGATTTAGCGGGTCATTCCAAATACCAGTATGTGATGGCGATGACTTTACTGTTTCATTCTTAGACGCAGGGCAATGGCAGAACGAATGCGGATTTAGATTGAGAGATCCAAACAACGTTCTACTCTTCGATATTCCCGCAGGAGCGTTAACTGGAAGTCTTCTGCTTTATTCAGACACTGTTGACTGTGGAGGACCACAACTTTGTGCTGATCCTACTAATTTAGGAGTTCAAAACATTGGGCAAAATTCTGTGAATCTTGTTTGGAATTCCATTTCAGGGACAAGCAGAGTTGAGTTTGGTCTAGCAGGCTTCGCATTGGGAACAGGTCAGTTTATAGGATTTATACCTTCAACTCCTTTCAACCTTACTGGACTTACACCGAATACAAATTATCAGTATTACGTTCAAGATAGTTGCGGACCTGGATCCACATCCAACTGGGTTGGACCTTTCAGCTTTACTACTTCCAACTGTCCTGCAGTTACTGCTAATTTCACTTTCACTATTAGTAATTTGACTGTTTCGGTAAATGGAACAAGCTCTTCAGGATCGTTCTTTACTTGGAGTTTTGGAACAACAGGAACCTCATTTGACTCGATAACTACCTATACCTTCGGACAGGAAGGAACGTATATTATCAAGTTGGTGAACTCAAATGGTTGTGGAAGCCTCGACTCCATGTTGGTTTCAGTAGACCTATGCGCTCCTTTAACAGCATCTTTCACGCAATCCACATCCTTACTCGACGCCGATTTCGATGCTACAGGAAGCGCTGGTAATCCTACTTCGTATGCTTGGGATTTTGGCGATGGTAATACAGGAACAGGATTGCTGCCCTCACATACCTATGCCAATCCAGGCATTTATACGGTACTTCTCACCTTAACAAATGCTTGTAATCAAACAGATACTGTAACACAAACTTTAGAGGTCTGTGATACCGTTCAGGCAAACTTCACTTACACATTTAGTGGTACAACCTTCGTATTCGATGGATCGGCATCCTCCTCAAATGCGACTGATTGGGCATGGGATTTTGGAGATGGAACCATAGATTCTGTTGCATCGCCTACCCATACGTTCACTTCGGGAACTTTTAACGTACAACTGATTGTAACGAATAGCTGTGGAGATGACGATACCGTTACTATACCCGTTGTTGTTTGCGCCAAACCTACTGCTGGATGGACTTTCACCATCATTTCTTCAGGAGCTAATGGTATGCAAATTCAATTTGACGCGTCTTCATCTATTGGTGCAGTAACCTACAATTGGGATTTTGGAGATGGTTCAGGAAATACAACATCTGGTTTTCCTGTGCATACTTATGCAACTCCAGGATTGTTCTATGTGGTTAGACTGATTGTCTATAATAGCTGCGGCGATTCTGATACTTTGGTTTCATCCCTAGCATCTATTGGTATAGAACAACTCAATGGTGATTCAGAACAACTCAGTTTGTTCCCAAATCCTGCAAAGGATAAAGTGGAAGTAGACTGGACTGGATTAAATTCTAATGAGGAAATAAGAGTTGAATTGATCGATGCAGGAGGTAAGCTGATTCGCAACCCTATGGGTACTCAAGAATTGGGTAAGTGGCATTTAGAAATGGATGTTTCGGACCTTCCAAAAGGAACGTATTACTTACACTTAAGGCAAGGAACACTTTCACGTATTCAACGCTTCGTTAAGCAATAATTGAAAAAGCGGCTCTTACAAGGAGCCGCTTTTTTTATTTAAGGCACGTTAGACCATTCAAAATCTAAAGGTATTTTCGCGGAATGCCCCTCTATAAAAATATCATTGCCCCACTGCTATTTACCCAAGATGCCGAAAAGGTGCATCATTGGATTACAGCTTTACTAGAAAAAGGTTTTTCAAATGCCCTTGCTTCCTTTTTTCTCAAAAAGGTTTATTCTCCTAAAGTATATCCTGATCTCAAGCAAAAGATTTGGGGAATTGACTTCCAACATCCCATTGGCTTGGCTGCTGGATTTGACAAAGATGCCAAACTGATTAAACCACTTTCGAACTTAGGCTTTAGTTTTATTGAAATAGGAACACTTACGCCAGTAGCTCAACCTGGAAATGAGAGACCACGGCTTTTTAGATTAAAGGACGATCAGGCACTTATTAACAGAATGGGTTTTAACAATGGGGGAGTTGCAGATTCGATAGAAAGACTAAAGAAAAAGGGCAACATCATTGTTGGAGGAAATATTGGTAAGAATAAAGTAACGCCAAACGATAAAGCGGTAGAAGACTACCTGAAGTGCTTTAATGCACTTTATCCATATGTTGATTACTTTGTCTTGAATGTTAGTTCTCCAAATACGCCTGGATTAAGAGCTTTGCAAGATAAAGAGCCCCTTCGGGAGCTTATACAAACGGTTCAGAAAGCAAATAATAGTCAGAGCAAGCCGAAACCCATCCTTCTTAAAATTGCTCCAGATCTCTCCACATTTGAGTTAGATGATATTGTTGAAGTACTTCAATTATGTAGATTGGATGGCGTAATTGCGACCAACACCACTGTAGATCGATCAGGATTGACTGCGAGCAAACAAAAAATTGATACTATTGGATTAGGAGGACTCAGTGGCAGACCTGTGGCTAATCGTTCTACGGAAATAATAAAGTACCTTCGGGAGAAATTGGGTCCAGAACCAATTATCATTGGCGTTGGTGGAGTCTTTAATGGTAGAGATGCTATTCAGAAACTGCATGCAGGTGCCAACCTCATTCAAGCCTATACAGGTTTCATTTACGAAGGACCCAAGTTCATCAAGAAGGCGTTGCAGGAGATGGATTATGGATTAAAAAGTGGACATTGGACTTGGAAAAATAGAAGGATATGAATGCCAATTATTTGAAAATTGTTGAATGCCCTCGTGATGCCATGCAAGGCTTTCACCAACAGATTTCAACAGACCAAAAGATTAAATATTTGAAGTCATTGTTGAATGCAGGCTTTCCGATACTCGATTTTGGAAGTTTTGTTTCTTCGAAGGCAGTTCCTCAAATGGCCGATACCAAAAGCGTTTTAGCTGCTATTGATAAGAGTGAATATCCCAATACAGAACTGCTCGCTATTGTTGCTAGCAGGAGAGGGGCAATTGAAGCTTCAGAATTTAGTCAAATCGATTTCCTAGGTTACCCATTTAGTATTTCTGAAACCTTTCAGCTGCGTAATACACATAAGAACATTGCATCATCTTTCGAATTAGTTCAACAGCTGCTTGAGATTACTGATAAATCGGATCAGAAGCTCGTTGTTTATCTTTCAATGGGCTTTGGTAACCCGTACAAAGACGATTGGAGTCTCTCTATGGTAGAAGACTGGACGGGTAGGTTAGTTGATAAAGGGGTAAAAATTATTTCTCTTTCTGATACTGTGGGAACAGCTTCTGCCGAACGTTTAGGAGTTGTAACCCAATCTATTATTGATATGTATAGTGAAATAGAAGTCGGGGTTCATATGCATACGAGTACGGGAGATTGGTATTCCAAGGTAGATGCAGTATGGAAAGCGGGCTGTAGAAGAATGGATGGAGCCATTCAAGGTTTTGGTGGATGTCCTTTTGCAGAAGATGAATTGGTAGGTAATCTACCCACAGAAAAATTATTGACTTACTGTGCAGAACATTCCATTTCACATGACATTAATTTGCCTGCTTTTGAAAGCGCATACAACGAAGCATTGAAAACTTTTACCTAAGTAATTTCAACGAATAATTGACGTTGAAAGACACGATAGGAAAAACTACTTTTGCAGAATGCTTTTGAACACGATTAAGAACTTTATTTTGGCCTCAGCCTTTATTGGTATACTTAGCTCTTGTAGCGAATATCAAAAGGTAGTTAAAAGTCCAGACATGGATTATAAGTTCCAAAAGGCTGTAGAGTATTTCAATAAAGGGAAATTCAATAAGGCCTATCCACTATTTGACGAGCTATTAACTCAGTTTCGGGGATCTTCAAAGGCAGAAGAAGTATATTTCTACTATTGTGAAACACAATATGCTCTGGAAGATTTTATTCTGGCAGGATATCATTATAAAAACTTCTATCGAACTTTTCCCAATAGCCATCATGCAGATGAAGCCGCTTATAAGGCAGCGTATTGTCATTATTTAGAAAGTCCAAAGTATAGCCTAGATCAAGCATATACCTATAAGGCTTTGAATGATTTACAATTATACGTAAATACCCATCCAAACAGTACCAAAATAGAAGAGTGCAATCAAATTATGGATGAGCTTAGACATAAGCTTGAGAAGAAGAGCTATGAAGTAGCCCGGCAGTATTACTATATGCAGCTGTATCAGTCAGCGGTAACGGCTTTTAATACTACACTAAATGATTATCCAGATACACCCTATAGAGAGGAAATTCTATTCTATAGATTATTAAGTGCCTATGAACTGGCTTATAAAAGTATTGAGGACAAGAAATTTCAGAGATACAAGGAAACAATTACTGCTTACAACGAGTTGATTGATTTTTTTCCAGAAACGGAATATCGCAACAGAGCTGAAGAAGTAAAGAAGAAAACAGAAGAGAACATTAAAGAAATAAAACTGAATAAATAGACCATGACAGATTATAAAAAGAGCGGTGCGGCAAAAACAACTGTAACTATTAATTCTTCAGAATTAGGAATTAGAACAGGTAATGTATATGAGGCAGTTGCTTTAATTGGTAAGCGCTCAGTTCAAATAGGAGAAGAACTTCGCCAGGAATTGCACGAGAAGCTAGAAGATTTTAACGTACACACGGAGAGTCTAGAAGAAATCTTTGAAAACAAAGAGCAAATAGAATTGTCGCGTTTGTATGAGGCATTGCCTAAACCAACTTCTTTGGCTATTCAAGAATGGTTAGAAGGTAAAATCTACTTTAGAAATCCAAGCGAACCTTCCAAAGATTAATCCGTTGAAAGGTGCTGAAGAATAAGAAAATCCTACTTGGTATAAGTGGGGGTATAGCTGCTTATAAAACACCTTTATTGGTGCGCTTGTTGGTTCAAGCTGGAGCAGAGGTACAAGTGATTCTTACTCCTTCAGCGGCTTCCTTCGTTTCGGAACTTACCCTTTCTACTCTTTCAAAAAGACCTGCTTTATCTGAGTACACTTATCAAGATTCAGGGGCAGAGGTTTGGAATAGTCATGTGGAATTGGGAATCTGGGCTGATTTGTTTGTAATTGCGCCCTTAACGGCAAATAGTTTGGCAAAAATGGCCTTGGGTCAGTCTGATAATTTATTGGTAGCTACCTATCTTTCTGCCCGTTGTCCAGTAATTGCTGCCCCAGCAATGGATTTAGATATGTATATCCATCCCTCAGTGGTTCGAAATATTGACCAACTAAAGGAAGATGGAGTACAAGTATTGGATGCTGCTGAGGGTGAACTAGCGTCTGGTTTGGTTGGCAAAGGGAGAATGCCAGAGCCAGAAGATCTATTTAATCACATCAAAGATTTCTTCAAACGCGATGAAAAATGGGCGTCTAAGAAGATTTTAATTAATGCAGGACCTACTTATGAAGCCATCGACCCAGTTCGGTTCATAGGAAATCATAGCTCCGGAAAAATGGGATTGGCACTGGCTTTAGAAGCACAGAAAAGAGGGGCAGAGGTCTATTTTGTTCATGGTCCTATGGCAAATCCACCTAAATCAATTTTTTTTAAGCAGATACCAGTGATCTCTGCCAAAGAAATGAATGAGGCTTGTCAAAACATCTTTCCACATGTTCAAGTTGCGATACTTAGTGCAGCGGTAGCAGACTATAGACCATCTAAAGTGGCGGATCAGAAGATAAAAAAGGCAGATTCTGCTTTGGACATCGCTCTTGAACCCACAGTTGATGTACTTAAATCACTGGGTGAAAAAAAGAAAGACCAAATTTTGGTTGGTTTTGCCCTTGAAACAGAAAATGCGCTAGAGAACGGTCAAAAGAAATTAAAAAATAAGAATCTCGATTTAATTGTGGTCAATAGTCCTTCTTCCTCTACTGGATTTGGGACAGATACGAACCAAGCGATTCTATTAGACAAAAAAGGCAACACTAAAGACTCTTTACTCGTTACTAAGAGTGAGTTATCTGTTCAGATTTTAGATTCAATTGAAAATCTTTGGAATGTATAAATTATTCTTTCTATTGGCTTGCATGCCAGTCTTTACTCAAGCCCAAGAGTTACTCTCAACGGTTCAGGTTTTAAGTCCAAATGTTCAGAACACTAGCAAGCAGATTTTCACTACAATGGAAACGGGCTTGAGGGAATTTATAAATACAACTCAATGGACAAGAGAGAAATACACTCAAGATGAAAGGATTGAGTGCACTTTTGTTTTAAATATTGTTGAACAAGTGAGCGTGGGTCAATTTAAGGCAACCCTGCAAGTTCAGTATTCAAGACCTGTTTTTAATTCGGCTTACAAGAGTCCCATTTTAAATGTTATCGACAAAAGTGTGAACTTCACTTATTTGGAGAACGACCGCCTTGAATTCATAGAAAACACTCATGTTTCCAATCTAACTTCAGTAATTGCGTTTTATGCTCATGTTATCATAGGGATGGATCATGATAGCTTTGAAAACGGAAGCGGAGAGCCCTATTATGTAAAGGCTCAAAATATTGTAATTAATGCCCAAAATGATCCCCTTGGAGCAGGGTGGCAAAATACAAGCGGCAATACGAATCGATTTTGGCTTGCCGATAATCTAGTGAGTCCTGCCTTTAAAAATTTAAAGGACTGCTATTATATCTACCACAAGGAGGGGCTTGATCAGATGTATGATGCTGATCAACAGCTTCAAGCTAAAAGCAATATTGCCAAAGCAATAGCAAATCTAAGAGCTGTGCACCAGAAAAGACCTAACTCTTATTTGATGAATGTGTTCTTCGATGCAAAGTCCAGAGAACTTGTTTCTATCTTCGAAGACGGGCCAGACGTAGACCTTACCAACATGAAGACCACCCTTTCTTTGGTGGACGCTAACAATGCCGATTTGTACAGAGATTTAGGAAATTCGAAATAAAATGCTTTCAAAGCTTCTTATCCGAAACTATGCTCTTATTGATTCTCTAGAGTTAGAATTTAAAAAAGACTTTACCGTATTAACTGGCGAGACAGGAGCAGGTAAATCCCTTTTAATTGGGGCTTTACATTTAGCCTTAGGTCATAGGGCAGACCTATCTGTTGTGAAGAATAAAGAAGAAAAACTCATCGTTGAAGCTGAGTTTACTTTTGATGATGAAGAGTTTAAGTCCATTTTTATAGAGCATGATTGGGAATATTCCAACCCATGCATAATCCGAAGAGAAATTCACCCTAGCGGTAGGTCTCGCGCTTTTGTAAATGATAGTCCGGCTCTTATTGAAGATTTAAAAAGCTTATCGAGTCAATGGATTGATATCCATTCTCAGCATGATCAAATGTTGGTATTTGAACCTGATTTTCAACTATCTATTCTAGATTTATTAGGTGAAACCAATCAAGATTTACAAGCGTATCAGGAAGCCTATAAGGGATATCGACTTCTTTTAAAGAGTCTTAAGGATTTAGAATCACAGGGAGAAGGAAAGTCCATGGATTCTGAATATCAATCCTTTTTATTGGCTGAATTGGATGAGGCCCAACTGCGAAAAGGTGAATTTGTTGAGCTGGAAGAAACCATCCACCTGATGAAACATTCTCAAGAGATTTTAACGGCTATGTCTGAGGCTAGGAATTATCTTGAGAGCAATGATGGCACTGTTTCCGATTCAATATCGGAAGCCAGAAATACCATCCAAAGGTTAGATCGAAACGTTCCAAGGTTGCAGAAATTGAGTGAAAGATTAAAATCGATCTCAATTGAAATTTCCGATATACTTAATGAAATCGATCGCTATTCTGAGAGTATAGAACTCGAACCTAAAAGCTTGGAAATAGCCGAAGATCGCATAGATCTATATAATAAACTTCTATTTAAGCATAAATTGTCTGATGCCGATTTATTGATAGATAAAGGTGAAGAGATTAGACTTTCTTTGGAGAAACTAGAACAAAGAGAGAGTCGCATTGTCGAAATTAGAGCGCAATTGAAATTTCAAGAAGAAAGTCTTCAAATGCTTGCGACAAATTTAAGCTTAGCTCGTAAAAAGTCTATACCAGGACTTGAAAAATCTATGAATGATTTGCTGGCCAACCTAGATTTGCCTCATTCTAGATTAGAAATGCGTTTAACCCATGAAAACAGCTATTCCTCCACAGGTACGGATTTAGCAGAATGGTACTTTTCAGCCAATAAAGGAAGTGAATTGCAAATTCTAAAAAAAGTCGCTTCTGGAGGCGAATTATCAAGAGTGATGCTCGCTGTCAAGGCATTAGCAGGTAAATTTAAAAAGATGCCCACCATCTTATTTGATGAAATTGATACGGGCGTTTCGGGCTCAACTGCAGGTAAAATTGCAGATGTTCTTCATGAAATGTCGCGAGGAATGCAAGTTTTCGCCATCAGTCACTTGCCTCAGCTAGCGGCTGCGGGCAAGCAACATTTAAGAGTGAGTAAACAGACAATTGGAGAGCTTACCCAAACTCAAGTACATCTTTTATCACCTCCTCAACGAGTAGAAGAAATAGCTCGCCAGATGAGTAATACAGAGCTGACTGAAGCGGCAAAGGAGCAAGCAAAAGCCTTGTTGCTTCACTTCGGTAATTCAGTAGTTTAGAGTTTCAAATACAGTCTTAGAATGAACAACTTATTAAAAGGAAAAAAGGGGATTATTTTCGGAGCATTAGATGAGAATTCTATCGCTTGGAAAGTGGCACAAAGGGCTCACGAACAGGGCGCTACCTTTGTGTTAACCAATGCACCAATTGCAATGCGCATGGGTGCCATAAGTCAATTGGCAGAGCAAACCGGATCTCATATTATTCCAGCAGATGCCACAAGTGAGGCAGATTTACAAGCTCTTTTTGAAGGAGCCATGGAAAAGATGGGGGGGAAGCTCGACTTCGTTCTTCACTCCATAGGTATGAGTGTGAATGTGCGCAAAGGCCGGCATTATACCGATTTGAACTATGATTGGTTGACAAAAGGATGGGATGTTTCGGCTGTTTCGTTTCATAAAGTTCTTCAGACCTCTTGGAAATTAGAGGCTATGAACGAATGGGCAAGCATTCTTGGATTAAGCTATATTGCAGCTCAGCGCACCTTTCCAGATTATTCAGATATGGCCGACAATAAGGCTTATTTAGAATCGGTGGCTAGAAGTTTTGGATACCACTACGGTGTAAAGAATAAGGTTAGAGTAAACACCATTTCGCAATCGCCAACGCGTACTACGGCTGGAAGTGGGGTGAAAGGTTTCGATGGATTTATTGACTATGCTGAGAAAATGTCTCCTCTAGGCAATGCTACCGCCGAAGATTGTGCCGACTATTGCATTAGTCTTTTTAGCGATCTAACGCGAAAAGTAACGATGCAAAACCTATATCATGATGGCGGCTTTAGCAATATTGGAATTAGCGATGCAGTAATGCAGCGTTTTCAAGAAGAAGGATCTAAGTAATTTATTCAAAAGAAATGGCAAATAGTAAATACATTCTAGTAGTATTATTTGCCATTCTCATTTTTGGATTGAGTTCTTGTAAAGACGAAAGATCACCCAAGAATCCTACAATCCCTGTTATTGACCTACCGGATTCCAGGCTTCCTCGGATTAAAAGTGTCGATATTTCCTTCCTACCTCAAATCCGAACTGCTGATTATCATTTCAAGGATGAATTTGGCGCCCCAATAGAGGCGTTGGATTATTTCCAGACTAAAGGGGTTAACACCATCCGCCTGCGAATTTGGTACAGACCTGAAAATCAACATAGCTCTTGGCTTGAAGTTAAAGACTTTGCCAATGAAGTGCATTCTCGGGGTTTAAAGCTTTGGCTCACCGTACATTATTCAGATAGCTGGGCAGATCCTGGAAGTCAGTTGGCTCCGAACGATTGGCAGAATTTGACGATCTCTGAGATGGAAGACAGTGTTTTCGAATACACAGAACGTATTATGCTACACATGAAGCCAGAGTACGTACAAATTGGAAATGAAATAAATCCAGGCATGCTCTGGCCTTTGGGTAATAGATCTTCAGATCAAGCTTTTCATAGGCTTTTGAATTCAGGAATTAAAGCGGTTAGGGAGAGTGGTAGGCCATCCAAAATAATTTTGCACTATGCTGGCGTAAATGGTGCTCAACAGTTCTTTAATGAAATAGATTCCCTAGATTTTGATATCATCGGATTGTCTCTGTATCCATTTTGGCACGGCAAGAGCTTGGTTGAATGGGAGTCTGTAATGGATAATTTAGTAAGTCAATTTAAAAGGCCTTGCCTTATTGTTGAAACGGCCTACCCGTTTAGTCTTTTGTGGAATGATTGGACGAATAACATAGTTGGTAGCACTGATCAATTGATGACAGAGTATGCCCCAACTCCCCAAGGACAATTAGAATTTATGATTGCCATGAACCAATTGAGTCTAGATGTAGATTCATGTCTTGGATGGTCGTATTGGGCTCCCGAATGGGTTGCTTACGACGGCAGTGAATCTTCAACTGGCTCGTCTTGGGAGAACCTTAGCTGGTGGGATTTTGAAGGGAATCCTCTCCCTATTTTTGATGTACTGGATCTACAATGATTCTGTACTGAATCGCTTTTTAATTCTGTTTGAAAATCACTTCAAGAAAAAAAGCTTATTATTTAATTTTAGCTACGGGGTATCTCTTGTGCTCTAATTCATAGTAAGGCGAATGCTTGTAAATGAAATCCAAAACCAAATAGGGATTATTCAAAGCTTCTGAATTTTCTGCTTTCCATTCCTCAAATTGTAATTTCAACTCAGGCTGATTTTCTAACAATTCCATAGCAGTATCTTCAAATACATAGCTAGAGAAGTACTCTTTTTGTTGGAAAATTATTGAGAAAAAACCCCAGCGCAAATAGCTATCAATAGCCTGAGGTTCAAGTGTGGAAGCAAGGAAAAAACGCGGATTTGAAGAGGTAGAAATGATCCAATCTCCACGATAGAATTTTCTTTCTTGAAGGCGTTCCTCACTTTTAAAATCTTTTATATACAGCCGTCCTTCATATAATTGAGGAGAGAATTGTTCTTCTCGAAAATAGGTGCTTATCACTTCTATGGTACTGTCGTTTTTCAAAGGCGACATCTCAACGCCACTGTTTCTTAATCGACTTACGACCTCATGAAAAGCTGCAGGTAGGATGTAGTAGGAAGGCAGAATTATAGAGTCGATGGCTTTGTAATCAGGATAGAAGGAGACAGGAAAAGTTTCTGGTTTATCACTAAGATATTTAAGCCTTTTATATTGCCCCAATTCACTTTGTATATATTTATATTCATAACCTTTAAAATCAAGGGTTCTGGAGATTGAGCTATCTATTTCCCAACGAATAGGTAAATACTTCTGAGATATTTCCCACTCTCTACTTTCTTCAATTGCAAGAATAATTTGTGATTTAAATTCAGACGCTTTTTTCAAAAAACTCTCTAAAAAGGCCAGCGTAGAAGCAACTCTTTCACTGTAAGATTTCAGCATATGTGCTTCGGTAATAAAGCCAAGATTATGGAAAAGGCTAGTATACCCGCTAGCATAACGTGGGGTCTCCAAAAAGGCTGAATAACCTTCATTCGGCACTTCCCCATGTACATTTACGTAGGGTATCATTTCAAAATTTCTAGATTTCATTTCTGCATACAAAGCTGGCTCGAACTTGTCGTTTAGTAATTTAGCCAAAGGAGGTGCTAACTTGTTGTGTTGAGTAGAAATGAGCGTCATTACATATTGATAGTCAGCCCCATTAGAAGTATGAGTATCAATAAAAAGTTCCGGCTCTAATCTTCTGAAAATGGATTGGAAGGAAGCAGTATTTTTCGCGTCGGACTTTATAAAATCACGGTTGAGATCCAGATTTTGAGCATTCCCTCTGAAGCCTTGAAATTCAGGGCCATTTTGGTTTGCTCTTGTTTGAATCCTTTGTTGAAGGAGCCCGCCAATATTATAAACAGGTATGATGGCTATTAAAATTCCTTCTGGAATAGACTTTGGGTTTGCCACCAAGTCATCCATCCAAATACGGCTTGCATCTATCCCACAACTCTCTCCGGGATGAATACCGTTATTTATAAAAATAACCAGTTTATTCTTCCTCAATTGCTCTAAACTCTGGCTACTTTGAATGGGCTCCTTTTGTAGCAGAAATAAATGAAGAGGTTTTCCAGAATCCGTTGTGCCTTCCTCTAACAATAAGGCGTTAGAATGAGTGTTTGAAATTTCCTGGTAAAAAGAAATCAGGTCACTGTAAACAGGTCCTTTGTCTTCGCTAGATTGGGCCAATAATTGTAGCGATGTGAAAAGTGAAAATAGTGTGAGAAGGAGGAGAGGCGATGTAAATTGTGTTTTCAAAATATTCTTTTAAATAGGAATTAGCCGCAAATCGCTTGTATTTCTTCAGCCCATTTTTTCAATTCTTTAGAAGTTGCCTTCCAATGTATTTCTGCTTGAGAATAAAAAGGAGCTCGCTCAAATAAATGCTTTGCAATAAACTCCACAAGTTTGTCGGATTCTACATGACTGAGTAGTGGTCGTATTGTTTTTGAATTACTCAATCGATTCGCCAATTCTTTAGGATTTGCATGCAAATAGGCTGTTTTACCGGTCTTCAGCATTACTTCCATATTATCGAAATAGCATGGCGTGCCACCTCCTGTAGCAATTATTCCATTAAATTCAACCGAAAGTTGGATCAAAGATTCCCTTTCTACTTTTCGAAAAGCAAGTTCTCCTTTGGTTTTAATCCAATCAGTTGGTGAAAGACCCGTTTGATTTTCTATGTAGGAATCAAGATCTATGTAATTGCATTTTAGTTCGTTAGACAACTCTTTTGCAATGGTTGATTTACCAGAACCCATATAGCCAACAATGTACAAACGGTCGAAAGAATGCAGTTTTTTAATCATAACTTCAAATCTACTTTGAAATATTGAAAAACGATGTATATTTGCACCCTCAAAACCGATTCCGTAGCTCAGTTGGTAGAGCACGACACTTTTAATGTTGGGGTCCTGGGTTCGAGCCCCAGCGGGATCACTAGAGCATCTGCTCAAAGTTCTTTCATTATTGCTCAATTTCTTGTGTAAGGATCTCTTAGATCATTCACAGTAATATTGTGTTTTGTGAATTGCGAATTGCGAATACGCAATGGTATCAGGCCCAGGTGGTGAAATTGGTAGACATGCCATCTTGAGGGGGTGGTGACCGTATGGTCGTGCAGGTTCAAGTCCTGTTCTGGGCACTAAATCCTTTTTCAAAATGTCGGCAGCAAAAGAATTAGTTTCCTATCCGATACCTGCTTGGCTCCAAGTTTTTTTTCGAACAACTACTTTTCTTTCATCTAAATTATCTTGCTTTTTTGCGCTGAAAATTTTCTTTAGGCCCATTCCCTTTCCTATCCCTAAAAGAGAAAGAAAGATTCGATCTAGCGCTAGTAGTTCAGAGCAAATTCTAACTTCAAGACAGAAAAAATTTAAGCTTTTCATCTTAGGTGAAAATTCATCTGGGAAAATTTTGTTCATTCACGGTTGGAGTGGAAGAGGTAGTCAGTTTTATGCGCTCATTGATGAATTGCAAAGCAAGGGGTTCCAATGCTATTTTTTTGATGCGCCTGGTCATGGAGAGTATCCAGACACTTTTTGTGACATGCTTACCTTCATAGAGACCATACATCAATTAGATCGCAACCACGGACCTTTTAAGGCTCTTATAGGTCATTCTTTAGGTGGAATGGCAGCTTTAAATGCCTTCAACTTAGGTTTGAAGACAAAAGCGATTGTGACTATCTGCAGTCCTTCTTCCATTGATGGAGTTGTTTTAGATTTTGCAAACGCTATTGGGGCAGGAGAAAAGCTAGTTTTACCTATTATTCAAAAAATTGAAAAGAAATACAAACGTAAGTCAACCGACTATTCTCCCACATCTTTTATGTCTAATTATCAATTAGATGGGTTGATTATTCAAGATCGAAATGATCTTGAAGTTCCTTTTGTCCATGCAGAGCAATTGAGTCTTTCTTGGAATTCAGCAAAGAATTTTTATACGGATGAATTAGGGCATAGAAAGGTATTGTCAGATCCAAGTGTTCTAAGCGAGATTTCCAGCTTTTTACTGTCAGCAGGCAGACAAAATGAGGAGGTAGAGTAGGCGAACTTTAACCTGTTCTAAAACGTTGAAGTTATATGAAAACCAAGAAACTAATTTTACTACTCATGACCTTTAGTCTTTTGGCTTGCCAAGGTCAAACAAATCAAAATTCAATGAGCGATTCCACCCTTTTTCCAGGAGCTATTTCTAAAGAAGAACTAAAGAAGAATCTAAGTCCAGAACAGTATTATGTAATTGTTGAAAAGGGTACTGAACGTCCTCATACAGGTGAATTTAATCTGCATTTTGAAGAAGGAATCTACACTTGTGCCGCGTGTGGTTCAGAACTTTTTGATTCTGATTCTAAATTCGATGCGCATTGTGGCTGGCCGAGTTTCGATCAGGCGAAAGCCAATGATAAAATTGTCGAGAAAAAGGATGTGAGTCATGGAATGATTCGAACAGAAATAATGTGCGCTAATTGTGGAGGACATTTGGGTCATGTGTTTAACGATGGACCTACGAGTACAGGCCTGCGCTATTGTGTAAATTCACTTTCAATTGATTTTAAATCAGAAGAAAAGGAAGAATGAGAATATTCTTCATGAATGTATCTTTGAGGAAAATTTACGTTCGTGTTTGAAGTGTTTCATATTTCAGGTTCAATGTGGCCCAACCTAAGCGCTACATTATATGTATTCAAGCAACTATTTTATGCTTCACAAGTGATGGTTAGCCTTGAATTTTCTGATGCGGCTTTATACGATCAGGGCAATTCAAATCAAGCAGATTGGAGAAAGGCTGCAGGATATAAAAGCGGATGGGTTACCGAAACAAATGATGAACTTATAGTGGTTTATCGATATTGGAAGGGAAATATAGAAACCGCTTTGTACACACGCAAACCTAACGAGGGTTGAACCGTTTCAGACTTGAGAACTGTAGCTTTTACCCCAGGAGATACCGTCAGACAATCCTATATTATCCCAAATGTTTTTGATTGGCCTGTAACTCCTTATGCCGGAGGAGATGAAGTTAATAAGTCTGACTATGCTTTCCGTATTAAAGTGGAAGAATATATCGAGAAAGATCAATAAAGCCTTTAAAAAGCTTTACCAAGATTGAAGTGCAACCATTTGGGTGGATGTCTTTGCAAACTCTAATCTTAGTCGTTCAAAAAGAGATCGGAGGATATCAGCGAATACCCATACGGAAGATCAAGGCTAAAAAGAGATTTGTCTTGTCTTGATGTGTTTATGCGGATTGCCTGCCACTTTATGGTAGAATTGTCTTTTTGTTTCCAAGTCATTAATAAAGGCAATCCCTTTATTTTACTACCATAAGCAGTAAGATCAAAGGCACCTACAACGGCTAAGTCCTCAGTATACCATATCTGAAAAGCTTCCCCACCTTCCTTTGGATGCGCCACAATAAGCTTGCAGTTATATCCCACGATTTTCTTTTGCTCTGAGGTTTGCTCTAGCGTAAATTCATCTATAAAGTCCTTCATAAAATCAACTTTACCAAAGTCTTCGCCTTCAATTGATGTAGCTAGTTTCATTCCCATCATCTGAAGAAGCACAAGTGATTTTTTCTCCTTCTCATCTGCAATAAGAACCGTTTCAATTTCTTCAATTTTCATCTTTATATGGCTTCTACCATTAGAAAACGCCATGGTTAAAGAGAGACTTTCTGCGTCTGAATTGTTTTCTGTATTCGTTCCCTTGTATTCCACGAAATATTCTGTCTTTTGAGCTGCAACTTCATTGAAGAAGCAAGTAAACAAAAGGAGGTAAGCCAATTTATTCAACATGAGTTCTGGATTATTAAATTCGAAAATAAGAGAAAGATCTTAGCCGTGATTCTAATTCACATTTAATTGTGAATCAATAGCTCATCATAAATAGAATTTATTTGTTTTTTCAATCTTGTAGGGTGAAAAAGCGTTGAAGATTTACTTTCAAGCACCTGCTTTTTTGAAATGAAATCTATCATTGCCTGGGATAGTTTTTCCAATTGATTTGCATCTATGCAAATTCCTATTCCAGGTTCATTTATAACTTCATTTATACCACCAACTTTAGAGCTAATAATATACAATCCAGCTGTCATAGCCTCAGAAATAGTACATGGCAAATTTTCAAAATGACTAAATTGTACAAGGCATTTTGATTTTCTAATTCGAGCTGCTGCCTCTGAATAAGGAATAGCAGAGTGAATATCTAAATTCTTAGATGGTATATTCAATCGCTTTTTCGCCTCAATAAGTGGATCAATATTTCCATCGCCACCAAGGCTCATACGGGCCGTAGGATGTATTTTCCAAACATTATAAAATGCTTCAAGAATATCCAAAGGCCTCTTGTTCGCATCAAGTGTTGAAAGATGGATAAAATCATAATCTTTCGATTCTTCATGGAAAAAGAGCTCAGAATCCACCACATTGTACCATGTTTCACAGTCTAGTTTAACTCCACGGTTTCTCATACTTTCACCCAAGTGTTGGGTTACGGGCAGTAGTTTAGATACCGATTTGTTGGCAAACTTGAGATTGAATTTTTCAAAAAACGAAAGAGATTGATTCCGCTCAGCAGTATATCCAGACCAATGTTCACTGGAAACTGCTGGAATATTAAAGTTGGATGAGAAGAAATTCAGAGCAAATCCTGAACGATGGATAATCTGACCATGAATTAAATCGAAATGAATCGACTGAGCTAAGACTATTTCCTTTGCTTTTAGAAGCATTTTAAAATAGTGCATAGGGGCTAAGGGTCCCTTGGAATGGTAGTAAAAGTGTATTCCGGAGAAATTAGTTTCCTCAATAATTTCGAATTCAAAACTTTTAGCAATCGCTCGGGAAGGGGTAAATCCAATAAAGAAAACAAAATGATCTTCCGCAATAAGTTGGGCTTGTCTTACTATGAAATTCCCTAAAGTAGGGTTGTTTAGATTTGGATACCAAGGACTTATAAATAATATGTTTTTTCTCATGCTAGAAGAAATACAAATAAAAGTAAGGCGAGATGAAAAAGCGTAAGAAGAGATGCCGCAACAACTGCCGATTTTCCTTGAGTCATCATTCCCTTTAACGAAATATGAAGACCTATAGCTACTAGGGCCCAATTCAAAAGAAAATCACCCACATATTTTGTGTAATCTCTTAGATCATAGAACGCAGGGATGAAATTAAATGACAGAAATCCAAGCAGAAAAGCATAGAGAAACCAAGGCAATTGAATACTTCTAGCTTTATTGTCAGCTCCATCCACTTTAAAAATTAACCGTGTAGCAAGCATGAGCGGAATCAATAGGAAAATTCTACCCATTTTAAATGCTGTACCTAGAATTCCTGTAGTCTCATCAACCCCAAAACTCGCCGCAATTGCGTGACCTGCAGATTGAATATATCCACCTGTAAACCAAGCATTCCATTCTGATTCCAGTGTAAGAGAATTTAAAAGAATTGGTGTTGTGAATAAGGCGATTGTACTCAGGCCATTGACCAGTAAAATAGCTAGCGCAATTTCAGACGATTTTGCTTTTGTTAGTCCTGAAGCTGCGCCAATTGCGGCTGAACCACATACTGCTTCTCCACCTGCCAAAAGCCAACTCAGTTCTTTACTAATGCCAAATTTAGGTAAGATCTTCAAGCCTAAATATATAAGGATGACTCCAACAATCGCAAGAAATGCAAAATAGTATTTCGATTCTAAAACTTGAACCCACAGAAGTTGGGTACCCATGAGCGCGATCGCAGCTTGGAGAATGTTTTTTTCAATCCATTTAACGGATGGACTAATACTTTTAAAACGACTTAAAACAGGGCTGAATACTAGGCCAATAACAATAGCCCAGCCCGCTCCGCCAAGAATGGGAAATAAGCTATTTGCTCCGTACGATAAAAGAGTTAGTAGCAAGCTTAGAATCAATCCAAGCGCAAAACTGAGTCTATAAGGCATTCCAACAAAGGTAAGTTGGCAAAAAATTAAAAGTGTGATTTAATTGCGTGGTAAAAGCTAGAAACATATTATATTTGCCCTCCTTAAAATGGTGATTGTAGCTCAGTTGGTTAGAGCGCTAGTTTGTGGCACTAGAGGTCGCCGGTTCGAACCCGGTCTTTCACCCATAAAAAAACCCGCATTTAGCGGGTTTTTTTATGGGGTTTATTTCCATTTACCTTCAAAAGTCTTTTCAAAATCTGTCCATGGAGTAGAGGTATAACCTTCATTCACAACATAATGAAAGATTGGCTCTATGGCTGTTGGAGTCAAGTATCCTGGTACAGCAGAGATAATCTCCCAGTTTTCATTTAAGTATACAACGGTTGGGTATGCTATTTGGCCATTTACTGCAGCCATTTGAGTTAAAGGATGCGAGGCATTGCGTGAATTCGCTCTATTTGGATCGTATTGAGTATTCACAAAAGTCTGACCCATAAAGACCACAGTGTCATTTCCCTCGGCGTTGAATTTAATGGCGTAAAAGTTTTCGTTTACGTATTTAATCACTTCGGGATTACCGAATGTATTCTTGGTCATTAGCTTACAAGGCCCACACCACACGGTATAAAAATCAATTAATACCTTTCTTGGATTCTCCTTATTGAGTTCTACAACCTCTTCAAAGCTTCTCCATTTGATGCTCTCTTGTGCTAAAGCGGATTGTGCTATTAAGAATGCAATAATTAGAACGATACTATTTTTTTTCATGTGACTGATTTTTTCTTGAACAGTTTCCAAAATTATGCCATTGAAATTGAAAATGTTATAAACGAAAATAGGCGTCTGAAATTTTCAGACGCCTATCATCCTATATTATAATCCTGTTATTTCTATCCTGCGGCAACAACATCATCTTCAGCTCCATGCGTAAGTTTTCTTAGATGCTTAGAAAAAAGAATTAAGATTAAACCAAAGGAAACAGTAAATATTACCAAGCCCCAGAAAACAGTTGTTTCTCCTAAGCTTTCTGCCTGCCGACCAACCCAAGAGGCTAGGAAATTGGCTAATCCAGTGGCAGCAAAATATACCCCCATCATAGAGGCAACAATTTTCTTAGGCGCTACTTTTGTAATGAAAGACAATGCCACAGGAGAAAGAAAGAGTTCACCAATGGTATGAAAGAAATAAGCAAGTAATAACCAATGAATACCTGACTTCTTAGTCACAGTAATTACTTCTTCTGCACCACGTACATATTCTGCCTCATTACTAGCAGCTACCATAAAGAGATAACCTAATCCCATTATAACGGTTCCCAATCCCATTTTTGTAATAGCAGATAGCTTGATTCCTTTTTTTGAAAGGTAGATCCACAATGAGGCTACAATTCCTCCAAAAATCATAATATACCCTGCATTTAAACTCTGGAATACTGCTGCAGGAACTTCATAAGAACCAATGTTTCGGTCAGTTATCAAGTCAGTATAAATATTCATTAGTCCACCGGCTTGTTCGAAAGCCATCCAAAATACAATTACAATAATGAAAGAAATACCTAGAACTAAAATTCTATCCCATTCTTTCTTCGAAAAACCTTCTTTTCCATTGTCGATCTTTCTTTGTGCTTTTTCTTCTTTGGTTTCCATATTGCCTACATGAGTGAGATACTTCTGTCCCCAGATAAATACAAACTGTCCTAAGAGCATACCAAATCCAGCCAATGTAAATCCCCAATGCCAACCATATGTTGCCGCAACAACGGATACAATAATTCCCGCAAGGAAAGCACCGATATTAATACCCATGTAAAATATAGTAAAACCTGAATCTCTTCTTGGATCACCTTCTGAATAAAGGCCTCCAACCATAGTAGAAATATTAGGTTTTAGAAGTCCCACTCCAATGATTATAAGTCCCAATCCTGTAAAGAAAAGAGTTTGGGCATGGAATGCCAACATGAATTGCCCAACTACAAGAAAGGCCCCTCCGAGCATCACCGATTTCTTTTGGCCGAGCAATTTATCAGCTATAATTCCGCCCGGTATAGACATGATATATACCAACGCAGTGTATATGCCATAGAGAAATAAGGCATTATCTCTTGTCCAACCATAACCTGAGTCGATGCCAGCATCGGATTGAGCAATTAAGAATAGAACTAATAAACCACGCATTCCGTAATAGCTGAATCGCTCCCACATTTCTGTAAAGAAGAGAATTGCCAATCCGATTGGATGCCCAAAAAAGCTTGGTTGAGATTTGTTGATGGAACTAGCTGTTGTCATTGATATAGTGGTTTAGGTTGATTTATAGGTTACTTAGGATGAACTGAGTCATTTTTTTGTAGAGGTGAAGACGTGTATTGCCTCCGTAGATGCCATGGTTTTTGTCTGGATAGATAAACTGTTCAAAATCTACATTTGACTTAATCAGAGCTTCAGTCATTCGCATAGAGTTCTGAACATGAACATTGTCATCTGCACTTCCATGAATTAATAAATACTTCCCTGTCATCTTTGAAGTATGATTTATTGGAGAATTTTCGTCGTAGCCACCTTCATTATCTTTTGGTAGACCCATATATCTCTCGGTGTAAATATTATCATAAAATCTCCAATTTGTTACGGGCGCTACCGCAATTCCTGTTGAATAAACATCCGCTCCTTTTGTTAGGCCTAAGCTAGACATATATCCTCCGTAACTCCAACCCCATATCCCAATACGCTCAGAGTCAACATAAGACAAAGAACCAAGATACTTGGCAAAGCCTATTTGATCCTCAATTTCCAATTTCCCTAATTGGCCGTAGGTGCATTTTTTAAAGTCCCTTCCTCGAACTCCTGTTCCTCTGTTGTCTACAGATGCAATGATATAGCCTTTTTCCGCAAGCAAATGGTACCACATGGTATTAAAGCCATCGTATTCATCTTTCACCGTTTGAGATCCTGGTCCACCATAAACAAAAGTTAGCACTGGGTATTTTTTGTTTGGATCAAAATTGGAAGGTTTAATGATCCATGCACTCAGCTCAGATCCATTTATTTCCGGTCTAAAAAATTCTTTAGTACCCTTGTTATAGCCTTCTAAAGTGGATTTAAGGGATGTATTGTCCTCCAACACTCGGACTTTCTTAAGCTTTTTTACTTCAATTAATTCGTAAACCGGCGGTGTATTTACATTTTGATAACTGTGAACGAAATAAGTCAATTGGGGATTAAAAGTGGCAGCATTCCAACCCGCTTGGGTTGATATCATTTTGGTTCCGCCTTTTAAGTCTCCGCTGTAAATACTTCTTTGATGAGCCAATTCTGTGCTAGTTCCTTGAAAATAAATTATTTTACGTTTTTCATCTAAGCCATAGAAAGACGTGATTTCCAAATTTAAAGGCGTAATAGACTTACACTGCTTTTCATTACAGAGATACAATTGATTCGTTCCAGCCTTATCTGAGTTGATGAGAAAATCTCCTTTTTCCATAAAATGCAAGACCTCAGGCAGTTCTATATATGCTTTGTCTTTCTCAGTGTAGATAATATTGGATTCGGAAAAATCAGAATTAAATCGAACTAAAGTCATTTCATTCTGAAGTCGATTTAAGCTTAATGCTACCAATTCATTGTTTTTAGTCCAATAAATCCTAGGGATATACTCAAATTCATTGGGTAAGGTTAGCTGTCTAGCCTCGCCGTCTATAGAGTAAATCCAGAGGCTAACTACTGAGTTATCTTCGCCTGCTTTCGGGTATTTGAACTCATCTCTAGCGGGATATAATTCTTGTCCGTACACGTCCATTGAGAAAGTACGTACTTCACTTTCATCAAATTTTAGAAAGGCAATGTGCTTTCCATTCGGAGACCATTCAAAAGCTTGATCAAAGCTAAACTCTTCTTCATATACCCAATCAGGTGTGCCGTTTATTATACCATTCCAACTTCCATCGTTGGTGATTTGAGTGAGCTGATCTGTTTTAAGGTCTTTAACAAACAAATTATTCTCCATGGAATAAGCCACCTTATCGTCTACTGGAGAAAAAACAGCATTTCGAACGGGCTTTTCTGCAAGTTTGTGAAGGCTCGAATTAGGTCTATGATAGATAAAATTGATAGCCTTAGAAGAATGTCTGTAGATATTCTCCGTTTGCGTGGTAATTAAAATCCCCTCTTCGTCTGGACTGAATATGAAGTCATCGATTCCTTGGCTCAACTCCGGATGATTGCTTGAAGACAACAAAGTTTCTTCTAATTTGCCCGTTTGGAAAGAATAACGGTCTATTCTAGTTCCAGTGCCTTTACCAAAAGCAGCATAACTATTTCCATCTGCCATACCAGTGAAGCCATCTACACCTTTAGCGTAAAAGCGATAATATTTCCAGATGTCTTCTAATTGAACTGATTTTACTTGGGCAAGTACAATTGAACTCGAGTAAACTGAAACAATCAGAACGAGTAAGTACTTTAAATTTCGTTTTGTCATGAATGTATATTTGCGGAGAGCCCGAAACTATAAAAAGAAATTCACTGTATGCGATTTAATCCACTCGAGAGTACACAAATAAATTCTCTTAGAGCTGAAATCCCCGAACTTGAAATCCATTTCGATGATCAAACAAGAGTTGATTATGGTCATGATTATACCGAGGATTTCTCATTTCCACCCGATTTGGTTGCTAAGCCAAGAACTACTTCGGAAATATCCAAACTGTTAAAATGGTGCAATGAAAATAGAATACCCATTACTCCACGAGGCGCAGGAACAGGATTAAGCGGTGCCGCATTAGCGGTAGAAAGAGGAGTTTGTTTAAGCATGGAGTATTTTAATAAGATCATTCAGATCGATAAAGCAAATCTTCAAGCGACTGTAGAACCCGGTGTAATAAATCAGGTTTTTCACGATGCCTGTAAGGCAGAAGGATTATTTTACCCTCCAGATCCATCTAGCTGGGGAAGCTCTTTCTTAGGAGGCAACTTAGCTTTAAATGCTGGTGGTCCTAAGGCTGTTAAATACGGAGTAACCAATGCGTACGTACTCAATTTGGAAGTAGTTCTTCCAAATGGAGAGATAATTTGGACGGGCGCAAACACCTTAAAAAACTCCACAGGATATAATATTACCCAACTTATGGTTGGAAGTGAGGGCACTTTAGGAATTATAACTAAGGCGGTTTTTCGATTGCTTCCCTATCCAAAGTTGAAGATGTTAATGCTGGTTTCTTTTAGATCTGCCGAGAAAGCTTGTGAAAGTGTTTCAGCTATTTTTAGAGAAGGAATCACCCCCTGTGCTGTAGAGTTTATGGAAAGAGATGCTATTGAGTATACGCAAGAATTTGTTAAAGATGCTCCCATCCAACTTAAACCAGAGACACAAGCTCACTTGCTCATCGAAGTAGATGGAAATGAACAAGAACAATTATTCAAAGATTGCGAAAGGATAAATGAAATCTTGGAGCAATTTGACGCAGATGAAATTCTATTTGCTGAAACTGAAAAAGAGCAGGCTGCTCTTTGGAAGTTGAGAAGGAGAGTAGGGGAGGCCGTTAAATCCCATTCGATCTATAAAGAAGAAGATACCGTTGTACCAAGAGCGGCATTGGCAACTTTGCTAAAAGGGGTCAAAGAGATAGGAAAGAATTACGGATTTAAAAGTGTGTGTTACGGCCATGCAGGTGACGGAAATTTGCATGTGAATATTTTAAAAGGTGATTTGACAGAAGAGCAGTGGAATGTCTCTCTGAAAAGGGGAATTCGCGAAATATTTGAGCTTTGCGTGAGCCTTGGAGGCACTTTAAGTGGTGAACATGGGGTCGGTTGGGTACAAAAAGAATATCTCGATATTGTTTTTTCTCCAGCGGCTATAGAGATACAAAAGGCTGTAAAAGCGGCATTTGATCCCAATGGGATCCTAAATCCGGGAAAGATTTTTCCAGATTAATAAAATTAAATCAACAATAGTTTGGGTAAGAGTGCTTGGGTAATATCTAAGGCTTTATATTTGCCCGTTCATAAAAAAACCTTACCAAATCGGGTAAATAATGCAGAATAAGGGAGTTATAAGGCTCTTTGCCATAGTTTTTGCTTTGGCATGCTTGTATCAGTTGTCCTTTACATGGGTAACTCGCGGAGTTGAGAGTGACGCAAGAGAATACGCGCAGGGAGATAGTGAGAAAGAAAAGGCCTACCTAGATAGTGTAGCCAATCAGAATGTGTATAACATTCTAATTGACGAGCTTACCTATTCAGAGGTGAAGGAGAAAGAGATCAATTTAGGTCTCGATTTACGTGGCGGAATGAATGTGATTCTAGAGGTTTCCGTTAAGGATATCTTGAAATCACTTTCAAATAATAGCCGTAAGCCTACCTTCTTATTGGCTCTTGAAAATACGGATAAAGTTCAAAAGGATAGTCAAGATGATTATCTGACCACTTTCTTTGAAGAATTCAGTAAACTGAATACCGAAGGAACGCCTTTGAGCGATCCATCTTTGTTTGGCAATAAGAATATGAGTGAAATTGTTGGTTTTAATGCCAGCGATGAAATCATAAGAGAAGAATTGCGTCAGCAAGTGGATGCGGCGGTAGGCAATGTCTACACTGTATTGCGTGCTCGTATCGACCAATTCGGTGTTGTTCAACCCAATATTCAGCGTCTCGAGAACTCGGGTAGAATTCTTATTGAATTGCCCGGAGTAAAGGATCCAGACCGTGTGAAGAAGCTTTTACAGAGTACTGCGGAGTTAGAATTCTGGGGTCTATACGAAGGAGCAGAAGTCTTGGGTTTTCTAAACTTAGCCAACGAAAAGCTTAAGACAATAGTACCCAATCCAAGAGCTGGAAAAGAAAGTTCAGATCTTGCTTCGGACGAGAGTGACAAAACAGATATTCTTGCCATTGAAGCCGTTTCTGATTCTACTAGTTCAGATTCTACTGATGCAGATATTGCTTCAAATGAATCTTCTGAAGCGGATAGTTTGGGTTTAGGGGATTTTAATCCACTTTTCGAGGTATTCGTTCCGAACTACAATTTTGAAGCTAATAATACCAATCCGGGTCCTATAGTGGGGTATACTTTGGTAAAGGATACTGGAAAGGTGAATATGTATCTCAGAATGCCGCAGGTTCGCGCACTTTTAGGAGCTGAAATGCGCTACGCCCGATTTGTTTGGACTGCTAAGGCAGATGAGAATAAGCTTCTTTATTTACTTGCATTAAAAGGAAATAGAGATAATACTCCCGAATTGGATGGAGATGTGGTAGTAGATGCAAGCCAAGATTTCGATGAAATGGCTCGTCCTATCGTGCGCATGCAGATGAATGCAATTGGAGCTCAAAAATGGCAGGCGCTTACAAGAGAAGCTTCGAGCCAAGAGCCAAAAAGAAGTGTAGCCGTTGTTTTAGATAACTATGCATACAGCTTCCCAGTCGTTCAGAATGAAATTCCAGGCGGTAACACCCAAATTTCAGGAAACTTTACCATTGATGAGGCACAAGATTTAGCCAACATCTTGAAAGCGGGTAAACTCCCTGCTCCTGCAAGAATAATCCAAGCTGACATTGTTGGTCCTTCTTTGGGTCAAGAGGCCATCAGTGCTGGATTGTGGTCGTTTATTGTGGCTATGCTAGTTGTTTTAGCCTATATGATTTTCTATTACAACCAAGCAGGTGTTGTTAGCAATATTGCTTTGCTTGTGAATATGTTCTTCATTTTTGGAGTTTTAGCGTCACTTCAAGCTGTTTTAACTCTTCCTGGTATTGCAGGTATCGTATTGACCATCGGTATGGCGGTGGATGCAAACGTTCTTATTTATGAGCGTATTCGTGAAGAATTGACTAATGGTAAAGGTTTACGTCTGGCAGTTAGCGATGGATTTGGAAATGCATTGAGCTCAATTATAGATGCCAACGTAACCACTCTTCTAACAGGTATAATTCTCTATATTTTTGGAACTGGCCCTATCAGAGGTTTTGCGACTACCTTGATAATCGGTATTCTAACTTCTCTTTTCTGTGCAATTTTCATTACCCGATTGATTATCGAATGGAGGTTGGATAAAAAGAAGAGCATGAGATTCTCTAGCAAAATGACAGAGAATTTATTCAAGAATGTAAATATTAACTTCTTGGGAATGCGCAAGAAGGCGTATATTTTCTCTAGTATTGTTATACTCGTTGGTGTTGGGTCTCTTTTAACTAGAGGACTGAATTTTGGAGTAGATTTCGTGGGAGGAAGGACTTACCAAGTGCGTTTTGATCAACCAGTGAATACCCAAGAAATTCGTACCACTTTATCAGACTTATTTATCGATGAGAATGGAAATGGGGTTACTCCAGAAGTAAAAACGATTGGCAGTGAGAATCAAGTAGTAATTACTACCAAGTACAAAGTTTCAGAAGCTGGATTTGAAGTAGAACAAGAAATTCAAGAGATAGTATATCAAGGATGCTCTAAATTTTATGCTCAGGAAATGAGTAAAGAGGACTTCCTTAACGACGATACTGCTTTTGGTCTTATGTCTGAACGTCAGGTGGGTCCTACGATAGCTGATGACATTAAAAAGTCGGCGTTTTGGGCTATTGTGTTCTCGCTCATTATCATCTTCCTCTATATCTTGATTCGATTTAGTCGTTGGCAGTTTAGCTTAGGTGCTGTTGCCGCTACAGCTCATGATGTACTTATTGTATTGAGTATATTCTCAATTGGATATGGTTTCTTACCGTTTAGTCTTGAAATAGACCAAGCCTTTATTGCGGCTATCTTAACCGTTATTGGTTATTCTCTGAATGATACAGTGGTTGTATTCGACCGAATTCGTGAGTACTTCAGAACGCATAACAAGAGAAAAGATATCGTTCCTTTAGTAAATGAAGCGTTGAACCAAACACTTAGTCGTACGTTAAATACCTCGCTTACTACCCTTGTAGTTATGTTGGTGATATTTATTTGGGGTGGTGATAATATCCGTGGTTTTATGTTCGCTATGCTAATTGGTATTCTAGTTGGTACTTATTCCTCTTTATTTATTGCTTCACCAATCATGGTTGATACTCTTAAAAAGAGCAAGGAAGATCCAAAAGAATAATGAAAAGAAAATAGACTTAGTATATTTTAAACCCGACTTTGGTCGGGTTTTTTTATGCCTTATAGTTTAATATCCCATTCCAGCTTCGAATCTTTATCCTTCATAGTGCAACGGATCTTTAATTGAGATCTGAACGATATATCCAAGTTGCCAGTGAATTCCAGAAAGTGCTGTAGGCCCGTATTTAATAGCAAGTTAACCCTTTATACTTTCGTCTGTTTTTGAGTGAGGGCTGCTGATCATATAGGGGTTCTTTATAACAATCTTTATTTTGAATGGTGAAGGAATAATTCAAAAGTGGTTTGCTGTAAATTGAAAAATAGCGACAAGGAGGATCTGGCTTAATTAGGTTTTTTCTGAAAGGAAAACGTATAATTAGGAGAGATAATTGAGGGGGTGCCTTATGGATACTAAAACGAGGGAGGATAAAAATCATTTAAACCATTATCTTTTAAAAATCAGCATTGCCTCCGTCCCTCTTTGTTCTATGGGTTTAAGAACTAGTTCTATAGAATTGGCAATACAGTATTCTTTACAGATTAAAAGACCTAATCCGGTTCCTTGTTCACCGGTTGTGCCCCTTTGACTTACGATCATTTGACTATCATTCAGATTGTCAATTACTTCTTGTGAAATCCCAACTCCAGTATCTCGAATTACAACAACAGGCTGGCCAGAATTATCCGAGTAACAATCAATGAAAATGGCGGAATTCTCCATCGAGAATTTAATGGCATTGTGGAGAAGGTTTCTGAGAACAATCCCAAGATGCTGTCGGTCACTTTGAATATCGATGGAAGAAACTTCGGTAGAAAAAACCAGTTTCACATTCTTATTGCTTGCGGTTTTTTGCATTGAAGAAACACATTCGCGAAGAATCTTTTTTAAATCGATATTCTCAGGTTTAGGATTGATTCCTTGCAATTGATTACGAGACCATTTGAGTAATTGATCTGTATTGCGGTACATGGTTTCAATACTGTTCGCGAGATTGGGCAACATTTCCCAGAATTCAGTTTTCTTAATATGACCTTGTACGAGCAATTCAAAAAAGTCTTTCAGCGCTAGGCTTGGTCCTCGCAAATCATGCGATATCACGGTAAAGAGCCTATCTTTTTCTAGATTTCCCCTCTCCAGCTTCATAGCAATGGTCTCAAGCTCCTGATTTCTTGATTCAATTTCTTTATTCTGATTTACGATTACCCGATATTGTTCTCGCAAACGCTCGCTCAAGTCGCGATGACTTTTCCATAAACTCAACAGAAGTAGGATGATTAGAACCGATGCACTTAGTCCTAAAATGAGAAATTTATTTTCTAAGGTTTCATTATCAAGTTCACTCTTAAGTAGATTGATTTTTAATTCTCGTCGCCTTTCATCTACTAACCTATATTGACTTTGATTCGTCGTTTCAGCATCATGACTTTCAAGTATTTTGTTGACACTGTCGCGTTTTAGTAAATTGTTTAAGCTTTGCTTATAGTCACCATTGTATCTGCTCAATTTCGAATGGAAATAGTAGTAGGTTCTAAACGAACTCAATAAAATCTCATAAGAATAGGCGTCTTTCTTTATGTATTCTAGCGCTTTGGCTATACTGTCTGCCGTTAAAAGCAATTCATCATACAAGTTCTGCTTCAGGTATATATCCCCCAATTGAGAATAGGTATTCAATAAATTGGCGTATTCTTTAGTGGCTCTGGAAATTTTTAAATCTTGTTGAAGCAATTGAACTCCTTTTGCCGTATCTCCTTTCGCTACATACAACCACCCTAAATTACCTGTAAGAATCCCCTTCCAAACTTCAACATTGAAATTGATGGCTTCGTTATAGGCCTTCATAAAATACTTCTCAGCTAGCTCTAGTTCGCCCTCATGTTCATAGGATAGCGCAAGAATATTCCAGGCATTAAGCGATTCATTTTTGGTCAGTATGCTATCGCTTACCCCAACCAAATACCGATTCATATGCCTTTTAGCTTGCAAATAATTACCCGTAAAATAATATCCTTCTCCCAACCGGTAGTCAGCGAACTTCGAATAATAGAGAGGAAGATCGTCTTTAAAAACAAGGAATTCAGCAATTAAACTCCAAAATCGATCAAGAGTTTTTTTAGATCGAAAGACACGGTATATATGATCAAAATGCTTGCGCATTGTACGCTGCTCTCCAAGTGAATACGGGTCTATTATCCTATATAAATCTAGTATATCATGATTGAAATTTGCTTCGGGTTGTTCAAGTATATGCTCAAAGCAGCTATTGAGAAATGGTAGGAGACTGTCCTGCTCAATGGCCTTCTCAGTCATCTGTCTGAGCTCTTTTGTTATGTGAGCAGATCCAAAGAAAGGGAATACGAAAACCAATGCAAATAGCATCGCCTTTTTTCCCCGATTCAATCGATTCAATTCCCTTTCTTTCAAACCCAAATATTAGTCTGCAATAATAGAAGGTAATTCATAAGTAATCAATGGCTTATTACTCTTATGCTAAATTTTTATATAATTGATTTTTCCATACTCATTTCATGTCATATCTTTCATGCATGACGCCACTCCTGCTCTCTTTTCATTTTCACATGCCCCTAGAAGAGCCTATTGCTGTTTTTGGCCTTGTTTTGATCATATTGCTGGTTGCACCTCTCCTTTTTTCAAGGATGAAGATCCCTGGGATTATTGGTCTGATCATTAGTGGTGTATTAATTGGTCCATTCGGCTTTGGTGTCTTGGCCAGAGATAGTGTTGTTGAGTTGTTTTCAACCATAGGCATCCTTTACATTATGTTTTTGGCAGGACTAGAACTTGAGCTCAATGAGTTTTTGAAAAATAGGGTTCGAAGTATCATTTTTGGTTTGCTCACGTTTAGTGTTCCCTTCCTTTTTGGTTTTGCAGTTGCCTTTAAATTGCTTGAATACCCTCCCACTGCTTCTTTTATAGTTGGATTGATGCTCGCTTCTCATACCTTATTGGCCTATCCTATTGCCTCTAAGTTGGGGATACATAAGAATAGGGTAGTAATGATTACTGTAGGAGGTACCATCTTAGCTGATTCACTGGTTCTTATCCTGCTCGCCGTTGTAAATGGCCTCATTGAAGGCGATATAGGTATCTATTTCTGGATTAAGCTCTTGCTTTCCATGATGGCCTTTCTTTGGATACTGTTCTATGTTTTTCCTAGAATCGGTAGATGGTTCTTCAAGAATATCGAAAGTGAAAAAAACAGTCAATTCATCTTTGTGCTCACCATGGTTTTTATCGCCGCAATCCTTGCTGAGATTGCAGGCTTCGAAGCAATCATTGGAGCTTTCATGTGCGGCTTGGCACTGAATAGGCTTATTCCTGCTGAATCTCCCCTAATGAATCGTTTAGAGTTTGTTGGCAATTCTATTTTCATTCCTTTCTTCCTACTCAGTGTTGGAATGATGGTGGATGTTCAAGTATTCATGAGCGGTATTTCTCTTCTCATTCTTGTCGGATTACTTACCATTACGGCTATTAGTTCTAAGTGGATTGCTGCTTATATAAGCCAAAAGAGTTTTCACCTGAATGCTACCCAACGAAATGTAATCTTTGGTCTTTCCAATGCTAGAGCAGCGGCAACCATTGCGGTGGTGCTGGTTGGATATAATGCGGGTATTCTCTCCGATGATCTCTTAAATGCTTCTATTGCGATGGTTTTGGTTACCAGTTTGGTGGGCTCTCTTGTGACTGAAAAGGCGGGAAAGAAATTGGCCCAGATGCAGAATAAATACAATCCTGAGCCTGAAGTTCCCGATGATCGTATCCTCATTCCGGTTTCAAATCCGGCTACCATGGAATATCTTCTCGATTTTGCACTGGCTATTCGTAAACCAGGCGGAAGTTGTCCTGTTATGGCGCTTACGGTTATAAAAGATACAAATAATGCCCGCGAAGATGTTCGTCAAAGCAGAGAATTGTTGCATCAGGCTATCCACTATTTAACTTCTTTTGGTGTTCCTGCCGAAGCGGTTACTCGAATTGATATGAATGTGGCCAATGGTATTGTTCGTGCTCTAAATGAAAGAACAGCGAATGAACTCATAATGGGATGGAATGACAAGCTCTCTACTTCTGAATTCTTCTTCGGAACTACTCTCGATAGAGTCCTAAAGAATTGTACGCGCATGGTATACGTGCTCAAGCAACAACAGCCTTGGAATACCAATGAGGATATTTTTGTTACTGTTCCGGCTCTTTCGCATTTCGAAACGGGCTTTACCCAATGGGTAGATAAAGCCATTGCTATGGCTAAGCACCTTACAGCTCGCTTGCATTTTGTTGGAGACGAGCAAGGCCTTGCAGCAGTTCACCATAGGCTAACCCATGAATATGGCAAGTTCCCTGCACATTACCTTGCCTGCAGCTTACTCGAAATTCCTGAGGCAATTGAGAAGATAGCGGATAGCAACGATTTGCTCTTTGTGATTAGTGCTCGAAAAGGAACTCTTTCGGGTTCCGATGAGCTCGATTCGCTTCCGCGTAAACTCATAGGACAATTCCCTAAAAACAATATTGTCACAGTCTTCCCTTTTCAAGATGAAGATACCATCCGGCAAAGTCAAGGCTATCCTATTACTTCTTTGCCAAAGTTTAATTCGCTAAGAAGACTTAACAAGAATTGGTTACAATCTAAGAAATCCTAAATCCAGATCTATGCTAGGACTAAGACTTCCAACCGATCCGAGATGGGTTGATATTGCTTCCAAAAACCTAGAAGAAATTTTAACGGATCATGCTTTTTGTGAACAAAAGGCAGCAAGTGCGGCTATTTCCTTTATTGTTACCTACCCTGAGTTAACCGACTTAGTGGTTGAAATGTCTGCCTTGGCTATTGAGGAAATGCAGCATTTCCAACAAGTTCATGCGCTTGCCATTCGCAGAGGTATTGTTCTGGGAAGGGATAGAAAAGACGAATATGTGGCCCGTATTCAAAGCTTCTTTGTAAAAACATCGGACAGAAAGGAAAGACTCATTCATAGATTGCTCATTGCTGCGCTTATTGAGGCAAGAAGCTGTGAGCGATTTAAACTGCTTTCTGAACGAATAGACGATAAAGAATTAGCCGATTTCTACGCTCAACTGTTTGTGAGTGAGGCGGCACATTATACTTTGTTCTTGGGATTTGCCCGCAAATATGGAAAAAGAGAAGAGGTAGATGTTCTTTGGAATGATTTGCTGAGCTTTGAGGCCCAAATAATAAGTGAATTAGGAAAAGAAGAAAAAATACATGGATAAACTAAAATCAACAGCCCTTACTGAGTTACATCGGACCTTGGGCGCTAAAATGGTTCCCTTTGCGGGCTACGAAATGCCCCTCCAATATAAGGGCCTTCTAGATGAACATCATGCCGTTCGCAATAATTCGGGAATGTTCGATGTCTCCCATATGGGCGAATTCTTAGTCCAAGGAAAGGATGCCCTCGGTTTTCTTCAAAAAGTGACTTCCAACGATGTCTCTAAATTGAGTCCGGGTAAAATTCAATACAGCTGTATGCCCAATGCCGAGCACGGTATTGTAGATGACCTTCTCGTGTATTGCTTGGATGTAAATAAATATATGTTGGTGGTGAATGCTTCCAATATAGATAAAGACTGGAGTTGGCTACAATCGTATGCTTCGAACTTCGATGTTCAAATGGAAAACAATAGCGATTCCATTAGCCTATTAGCGGTTCAGGGTCCTAAGGTGGCTGAACTTTTACAGTCGCTTACGGAGGTGAACTTGGGAGATATGACCTATTATACCTTCCAAAGAGCTCCTTTTGCTGGGGTGGAGGATGTGATTATCTCAGCTACAGGTTATACCGGCGCAGGTGGATTTGAAATTTATTTGCCCAATGAAGCGGCAGAGCAAGTTTGGAATGCCATTTCTGCTCTAGGCGTTCCTCCTGCAGGATTGGCTGCTAGAGATACCCTTCGCCTTGAAAAAGGATTTTGTCTCTACGGAAACGATATAAACGATACAACCCATCCTCTTGAAGCAGGTCTAGGTTGGATTACCAAATTCACTAAAGAATTCATTCAGTCGGATAGCCTTCTCGTTCAAAAAGAAGAAGGATTAAAAAGAAGGCTAGTAGGTTTTGGGATGATAGATCGCGGAATTCCGAGACAACATTACCCTATTGTAGATAAAGATGATGCCATTATTGGTGAAGTAACCTCAGGAACTCAATCTCCCAGCTTAAATAGGGCAATAGGAATGGGTTATGTTCATATCGATCACAGTAAGGCAGGATCAGAAATTTTCATTCAAGTGAGAGGAAAAAGCCTGAAAGCAGTGGTTGAGAAAATCCCATTTGTTCAATAGACATTTCCCCTAGTAGATCAATTAAAAAGGAGCTTCGGCTCCTTTTTACATTAATAGCTGCGCCAAGATCGCCAATAGGTAGAGTCCAATAACCGCTGCCACCATTCCTCCAACAAAAACAAAAAAAGATTTAAGTGAAAGCACTGCTTTTACTGCAAATCCAGCATCGCCTGATCCATAAAAGAATTTCAAGTTTCTGCTCAGGCGTGTCAGATAGAGGCTAGCCGTAAAATAAATGACCGCAATAAGTAGATACCCCACTGCAATACTAGCAGTTGGTACAGAGGCTAGTGCAGTCTGACTTAAGGCCTCACTCATTTCATTTCCGTTAAAGAAGAGCGCAACTCCGGAGAGCAACAACAATATGCTCAACACTCGAGATGTACCCGCTAAGAAGCCCGTCCATTTAAAAATAGAGGCAATGGCATCCTTTAGTTTTTGATCCATCCAATCAATTCCTCCTGATGCGCTATTTTCTTGTTCGTTTTCCATTCTTAACACTTCCCGTCTTTGTGAATATTCAATGGCAAAGATAATGGCAGGCTAGCGCATACTGCCTTACTTTTGTCTTTGATAAATCTTAATCTGCATACTGATGAATTTTGATCTGATAGTTTTAGGAAGTGGTCCTGGTGGTTATGTGGCTGCCATTCGCGCTTCTCAGTTGGGACTGAAAACAGCCATAATTGAGAGAGAAAGTTTAGGGGGGATTTGCCTCAACTGGGGTTGTATTCCAACCAAGGCTTTGCTTAAGAGTGCCAATGTATTTGAATACATTCAACATGCTGCCGATTATGGTATTACCGTTGAAAAAGCAGACAAAGATTTCGGTGCGGTGGTGAAGCGCTCCAGAGATGTGGCCAATGGAATGAGCAATGGTGTTCAATTCTTAATGAAGAAGAACAAGATTGAGGTGATAATGGGCGAAGGAACTCTTCTTGCTGGAAAAAAGGTGAAGGTTAAGGCGGCTGATGGCAAGCTAAGCGAGTACTCTGCTAAAAATATCATCATTGCTACTGGCGCTCGATCTCGTGAACTTCCCAATCTGCCTCAAGATGGAAAGAAAATCATTGGCTACAGACAGGCGATGTGGCTTCCTGAGCAGCCAAAGAAGATGGTTGTTGTGGGATCGGGGGCAATAGGTGTTGAGTTCGCCTATTTCTACAATGCCATGGGTACGGAAGTAACCATAGTGGAATATCTGCCAAGCATTGTCCCTGTTGAGGATGAGGATGTGAGCAAGCAGTTGGAAAGATCCTTCAAGAAGACGGGTATCAAGATTATGACTTCGAGCGAGGTTACTAAAGTAGAAACGGCTGGAAAGGGTTGTGTTGTTCATGTTAAAACCAAGAAAGGCGAGGAGAAGATTGAGTGCGATATCGTTCTTTCAGCTGTGGGCGTACAAGCCAATATTGAAAATATTGGCCTAGAACAAGTTGGAATTAAAACGGAAAAAGGCAAAATAAACGTCGATTCTTTCTATAAGACGTCTGTAGATGGTTATTATGCCATTGGTGATTGTGTTCCAGGCCAAGCATTGGCTCACGTTGCCAGTGCTGAGGGAATCATTTGTGTTGAAAAGATTGCAGGACACCATCCTGAGCCTTTGAATTATAACAATATCCCAGGTTGTACCTATTGTTCTCCTGAAATTGCTTCGGTTGGTATGACTGAAAAGGCGGCTAAAGAAGCGGGTTATGATATTAAAGTGGGTAAATTCCCCTTCTCTGCTTCAGGTAAGGCTAGTGCGGCTGGCCATAAAGACGGATTTGTAAAGGTGATCTTCGATGCCAAATACGGTGAGTTCTTAGGTTGCCACATGATTGGCGCCAATGTTACTGAAATGATTGCGGAGGCGGTTGTTGCCCGCAAACTAGAAACTACAGGAATGGAGTTGGTTAAAGCGGTTCACCCGCATCCTACCATGAGCGAGGCGATTATGGAAGCTTCGGCCGATGCTTATGGCGAAGTGATTCACTTGTAATTCAAATGGATAAGGATCTAATCACTTTCTTTGAGCTTCATCTGCCACTTAAACTCGATGAGATAAAGATCGATTCGACCAGAGAATGGGGGAGTATGACGGTGGTAGAAATGATAGATCATCTTGTTGTTGGGTTCGAGATAAGCCTAAAAGACGAAGAGCGTGAGATTCTCGTTCCAGCCCACAAGCTGGAACGAGCTCAGGCTTTTTTAGAATCAGATCTTCCAATGCCCCGCAACTTTGCCAAACCAGAGCAATACAATGCTGTTAGTCTCCATTCTCAAGACATAGAAGCGGCCAAGAATCGCCTGTTGCTTAAGGCGAGAGATATGATGGATTTTTTCCTCCTAAACCGAAATTATTCGGCTGTTCACCCACATTTTGGAAGGCTGAATCCCAAACAATGGCTGTTGATGCACAGAAAACACATTCAACACCATTTTAGTCAGTTCTCTGTGATCGTTTAGCTCTTAGTTTATTTTGGCATTTCTCTCATTGGGTGCACCTACAAAGAGAATGTTGCAAAGGCCTTCATAGCCTTGGAAGTAGCCAACTTCACCTTTCCGTAAAAACGATTCGTTAAAGCCCATTATAATTAGATCTGCTTCGGCACTGGTTTGCTTTACAAGGTCTCGCTTGCGCTGATCAGCTTCCATCTTAAAGAGTTTAAGGTTGGATGGAGAAACCGGTAGCCTGCCCGATACAATCAGCTGATCGAGCTTTTCTTGCTGTTCATCAAACTCTGTTTCATTGAAAGCGGCGAATACCTTTATCTGTCCTTGATGCCAATCGTTATGGCCAATGATAATATAACCTAATACGATGGTTAGATTAGCGTTTTGTAAATCTCGGGCCGTTATCCATACATGTACGTCGCGTTGAAATCCAAATCCCTTTTCACTGGTTCGCAGTAGACACAAATCGAATTTAGCAGCTCGTATTAGACCAACATTTTCAATAATGCGCTTGAGGTTTTCTGTCTGTTCGTCGGTATACTCAAACAAAATCATATTGTTGTCTTGTCCTGATATGCCCGGTAGCTGCACTAATTGGGCAATGGCACTGGTGTAACTCGGACTAATAAGTGTGTCTATATAGAAATTAGATTTCGACACATTACTCATCTTAATGAGTCTTTTTAGATCCTTCTCCGCCAATAACTGAGTATCGCTATTGAAGTAACCATCAATCAGGTGGATGTAGGTTCCGAATCCGTATTTGTGACTAATCCACTTTAATGTATTAAACAAGGCTAGGCTTTGAAAGGAGTTCTGAGATAGACAAATGATGGCGGGTCTCCAGCTTTCGGTGCTCTGTGCCTTCTCTGCTTTTTGAAGAAAAACCAGCATTCTGCGGGTAAATTGGGTAATTACTCCTTGAAACATTACCGCAATGCCCTCTTTCTTGTTACTCGTAATGGTGATTGCAAAGTAATTGACTACCATGAATAATATAGCCAAGAAGGCGTAAAGTGAGTTCATCTGAAACATCAGGTAGAAGCAAAGAATGCCGCCGAATAAGGAGATATACCATTTGCTTCTGAAAGTAGGTCTATACGCAGGGTCGCCAGAAAAGTGTTGAAAAAAGGAGATGAGACATAAGGAGCCATAGGTTACCATAAAGAACATGGAGATGAGCTCTGCAACGAAGTTTACATCGCCAATGGCCACAAAGACTAGTGCCAATAGGGCGGTTAAAATACTGGCGTTAAAAGGCTCATTTTGTTTTCCTTTTCCCTTGCTCACCAATTCGGTTAAGCGGGTAGGCGCGGGGAAAACTTTATCTCTTGCCATAGCCTGCAAGGTCCGAGGCGCAACTAAAAAAGAACCCAAGGCGCTACTAATCGTAGCTGCAGCCAAGCCAATGGGTATGATTGGGCCCCAAATGGCAATGGAACTCATTATGAGTTGATCGTCGTTTAGATTATACGGACTTGCGGAAGAAGCAAGCTTATACGCTATGGCTACATACACTAGCATACCTACTATGGTTGCGCTTAGGGTGCCGAGTGGAATAGATTTACTGGGGTCTTTCAAGTCTCCCGACAAACCTACACCGGCTGTCATTCCCGTAAAGGCTGGAAAACAGATAGCAAATACAGTAAAGAAGTCAACGGGTTGGTCTATTCTGTCTGTCAACATAGAAAGTCCAAATCCCGAAGAGTAGGAGGTGCTGCCTGCAAAAAAGAATAGGATGGAGACAATTAAAATCCCCACTACCACATAGAGTGCCTTCATGCCAATATCGGCTCCTTTGGTGAGAATGAGCATGGTGAGCAAGAGCAAACCTGAAATACTGAAATAGCGATTGTTGATAAGGTCAGGACTGACATTCAACATCTCGCTAAGCCATGGTTTAAGAACCGAGAAGGCCTCCGCAAAGGCAACAATATAAAAGGCAACGGATATAGCTTGACTCAAATACAATGAAAATCCAATGGCGGCGCCTATGTTTAGGCCAAAACTCCTTGAGATGATATAGTATTCGCCTCCGCCTTCTACTTTTTGGTTGGTGGCAATTTCTGCCAAGGCCATGGCGGTGGGAATAGTTACCATATGGCCAATTACAATAATGGCCAATACGCCATAGAAGCTCACATTGCCCACTGCCCATCCGAAGCGGAGAAACATTACCGCACCCAATATGGTTGATATGGCCGTTAAGAAGACAGCTAAGGTTCCAAATTTCTTGACCGTTTGATTCAGGCTTCGAGGCATATTGTTTAGTGGCTTTTTACAGGCTCAAGTTAGAGTTTTGTGCCCTACTTGCAAGGGTTTTAACAATGGGAAGATCAGCTTCAGACCAATCGAGTGTTTCAAGTTCAAAGGGATTTAACCAAAGATGTGCCTTGTGTTCGGCTAGTTCAAGACTTCCGCCTGTTATTTCACAAAGAAATGGAATCAGCTCAATCTGTAGACTTTCAGAATAGGGGTGCACATTCGATTCTAATCTCTCTTTGGCCTTTATGGTCAATCCAAGTTCTTCTTTTATCTCCCTTTTAATGCATTCTTCCTCTTTTTCTCCCGCTTTTATCTTTCCGCCTGGGAACTCCCACTTTAAGGGATTACTCATTGTTTCAGCTCGCTGCACCGCTAAGACCTTATTGTTTTGGAATAAAACAGCACAACAGACTTTTACATTGGCCATAGGCGTCGGTATAGTAGAATACGTAAATGGCGAAACTAAGAAAGATTAAAAAGACAAAGGCCTTACTGATGAACGAATGAGGGCAGGGAACCTTTGGTTTGCAATTTAGAGGGAAGGCTAGAGTGCTTCGCTTGAAGGAATGGCTCCAATGTATATTGGCCTAAGCAATTTTATACAATTGGTCGATTGAATCTATTTCTACTTCAGTAATACCTTTAATCGAAAGCATTGCCATCCTTTTGATACAACTAAAGAGCGTAAAATAATACCCAAGATGGATGCCTCCAAGAAAGAGGTATATTCTAAATAAGTGCGTTTTTAGTTTTAGAATATTTCGGAAGACTCTTAGTCTTCTACTCAGGAGTCGATTTCGTTGCAGTTGAATTTAGAGTTCCATTTGATGGTTGTTCTTTAAAGCCAAAATGATTTTATTCTCTATCTAAAAGCAAACTTGTTGCCAATAAAAAGAGCTTAATAGACTTTTTTACATTTTGGGTTCAGGCTGTAGCATTTTAGGTTGAGGCTGTGGGATTTTGAGATGCCTCTGTAACATTTTGTTTTCAGTATGTAGCATTTTGTTTTCAGTATGTAGCATTTTGGGTTGGCGTTGTAGCATTTTGGGTTCAGGCTGTATCATTTCGGGTTCACGTTGTAGCCTTTTGGGTTCAGTCTGCATCATTTTGAGATCAGGCTGTAGCCTTTTGGGTTGGCGTTGCGGCATTTTGGGTTTAGGCTGCAGCATTTTGGGTTCGCGCTGTAGCATTAGAGGTTCAGGCCTAAGCATTTTAACTTGAGGTTGTAGCATTTTAGGTTCAGCTTAGCAAGCGTTGGGATGAGACAAGGGCATTTTACCTTCACTAAGGAGAGCGAAAGCATTAGTATAGCTCATTTTCCCTTGCCTAAGAGCAGGGTTTGCTTTTCCCAAGTGCATTTTCACTTGACGAATAGAAGTGTTGGGAGGGTGCAAGCCCATTTTAGCTAGGGAAAGTAGAGCATTGAGTTCTGCACCCACTATTTTCTCAAAGCAAAAAGTTCTTTCCACATAAGCTCATAGGCCGTATGCTACTGTGGAGAGTAGCATTTCTTGGTAAAGATTTCATTTGGGATAACTAGGTTTTTGAATCGCTTTGATTGGACTTAAATACGCTTATTGAAGAGGAGGGATGCCTTTTCCTATTCTCCTATTCCCATCGTATCTGCTAAAGAACAAAGGGAAGAAGAGGTAGGTAGAAAAACCGAAAAGGCTTCAGGCTTAAAATAAAAAAGGGACAACTTTCGTCATCCCGTTAAGAACTTACCCTTTTTAAAAAGTGTATAGCTATTTACTGGGGTAGATTTCTTTCCAGTCTTGGGCCATATCTATCAACAGCCAATTCTTTTCAATCGCTTCATCGAGTCCTTTGTCGAGTCTTCCAATAGAAGACTTACGGTCATAGGCATATTCTCTTACTGAATCGGTATGATGCACAAATACGGCCATCCTTTTGCCTTCGCCGGATGTGGCATACTGCAACATGGCTAAATCGCCATCTGAATTTCCAAAAGCCATAATAGGGCGCTTGCCAATATGCTGATGTATGCCTATTGGTTTGCCTTCTTTATCGTCTATAAAGTTTAGATCGGCTTGCTTAACTATCATGCCTTTTCCATCTCGCAATTCGAAAGTGGCCTTAATAGAGCTGCCAATGACCTGCTCAGAAGGAATGCCGTACACTTCTTCAACCCAAGGACGCATAAAATCTATACCTCCGCCCGATACGATAAAGGTTTTAAAGCCATTTGCTCTGAGATATTCTAGAACTTCTACCATCGGTTGATATACCATTTCATTGTATTTCAGTCCCGTTTGAGGATGTTTGGCAGTATCAATCCAGTTGCGCACTTTGTCTGCAAAGTCTTCTGCTGTTAGGCCAGCATGGTTGCGTATCACCAACTCAAGGAGGCCATGCTCTCCGAACGACATAAGGGTAGGTAGATCTCCCTCTGCTGCCGCTTTCATTACGGGTAGATCCATCCATTCAGGATGAGAGGGAGCTTGCTCTTTGGCACAATCAAGTGCAAATTGAAGTTGAAAGTAAAAGGGCTTTTCAGCCCAAAGACAGCCATCGTTGTCGAAGACTGCGATGCGATCGCCTTCAGGAACGAAATCTGGACTTCCTTCCGTGCTCACGGCACTTACAAATTGAATAATAGACTCTTTGTTTGGATTATCATTCCAAGAAGCAAGGTATACAACTTCTTCTACAGCTTCAGCCTCTGCAATAGCAGCGTTCTGTGGACTTTGGTTGCAGGCCACAAAAAGGGCTGCGAATGCGATAAAGGATTTTTTCATA
>JAFMBM010000046.1 GCA_017858515.1 Cryomorphaceae bacterium
GCAAAGTAAACCTCGCTTAATCAATCCTTAGGATGGGCAAGGCCGAAGGGTTACCCGAGTTCCGCGACGATGGTCACGAGTTGCGCGACGATGGTCCCGAGTTTTGAGTCGAAGGACCTTTAATTCGAATCGAACAACCAAAGTTTCGAAACGGAGGTCAGGAGTTGGAAGTCGAAGGTCAGGAGTTTCGCGACGATAGTCAGGAGATGGAAATCGGAGGTCAGAAGTTCCGCGACGGAGGACCTTTAATTGAAATCAGAGGTGGGAAGTTGTGTGATGAGGGTCTAGAGTTAGAATTTATCAGCTCTAAAAAGTACAAAAACAAAAAAGGTCACTTTTCAGTGACCTTTTTTTCGGCGGTCTGGACGGGACTCGAACCCGCGACCCCATGCGTGACAGGCATGTATTCTAACCAACTGAACTACCAAACCGTTTTATTACATCTCTGTTTAAGGAGATCGGCGTAATGCACCGTCCCAGCTTTAAATCCGTTTAAGATTTATCGTTTGGGAGCGCGAATATACTACAAGATTGGAAATAGACAACTCCTTTTAAAAAAAAACAACTGAATTCATTCACTCAAAGTGCAATTTAGAATCTTCTGACCAAATTGTTAATATCTGTTCAAAAGTTACTTATAGTTAAACAAACAATTAACCCTAAGTTGCCGTTATAATTGCCGTTATAAATGAAAAGGAAGGAAATGAAACTGAAAGACCTCTTATTGCCTGTTCTCTTTATTTTGGCAGTGTTGGTAGCGGTTATTTTGTAGGGAGAACAAAATAATCTTTTTCGAAATACTATTATCTCGAGAGTGTTTTACGCTTTTGAAGGAATTCGACCAAAATAGGCTCTATGCCTTTATCTATATCGGCTTCCACCCAATCAATGCCCCATTGCCCGCAGATTAACTGCATACTGTGTTGGTATTCTGTGGCGGCTTGGATGTATTCTGTACGAATCTGACTGGGTTCAATTTGAAGGATTTCACCCGTTTCTGAATCTACAACCTTTAAGGGTCTATTGCCTACAGACCAATCCATTTCAGTGCTCTTTTGGTGAACGTGAAACACCACCACATCGTGGTTTCGAAACCGAAGATGTTGGAGGGCTGCTTTAAAATCGTCTAAGCGATCTGGATCTTCAAAGAGATCCGTAAATAAAATTATTAAACTTCTCCTCTTTACCCTTTCTGCCAATAAGTGCAAAGACTGTGCTAAATCCGTCTTGTTTTTTTGCGAAGAAGCTTTACTCCACTCTTCGGTCATCCTCTCTATCAATCGCCTCTGATGCAAACTCGTAAGTCTGGCTTCAGATAGATAATCCAATGTATCGGTTAAAAGACCCAATCCGAAGGCATCTCTTTGCTTTTTAAGTAAATGAAAAAGCGATGCTGAGGCAAGAAAAGAAAAACCCAGCTTATTCGGTTTCTCCAAATCCATTTTTAAATCGAAGGGATAGCGCATGGAATTGGAAATGTCCACCACGCACCAACATCTCAAATTCGTTTCTTCTTCGTATCTCTTGATATAGTGCTTATCTGTTCTCGCCAACAACTTCCAATCCATATGGCGAGTAGACTCTCCTGCAACATAGGCTCTATGTTCTGCAAATTCTACCGAAAAACCTTGATAAGGACTTCGGTGCAATCCGGTTATAAAACCCTCAACAACCCTTTTGGCCATTAATTCTAATCTTTCAGAAAAGTGAAGGGAAGCGCTATCGAGTGGATTTGAGTTCATAATTGGCAAATAAAACAAAAACGCCGACACTTTAGGTGTGACGGCGTTCTTAAATCTTTACGAATGAATTTTACATTGCGGCGTCTAGCTTAGCAGCCAAAACGTTTTTGGCGGCCACTCCTACTTGCTTATCCACTATTTCTCCTCCTTTAAATACCAACAAAGTTGGAATATTGCGGATTCCATACATCTGGGCTATTTCGCCATGCTCATCTACATTCAACTTACCAACTACTGCAGTATCTGCATACTCTTTGGCAAGTTCTTCAACGATGGGTCCAACCATTCTACAAGGTCCACACCACTCTGCCCAAAAATCAACCAATACAGGTTTATCAGAGGCTATTATTTCTTTGAAGTTTGCAGTTGTGATTTCTATTGCCATGCTTTCTTTATTTCTGCGTTAAGAGGTTGCCCTCATTATTTGAGTACAAATTTACCACCTGTCTACCTATTGGTTTGTCAGCAAGGCGATACTTTTTAACTGTTTTTAAATTGATTCTAACTATCAACTTAATTTAAATTCATATTCCGAATTTGCCAAACTAGCCAATAGGTGCTCATCTACTGGAATTTTCATTCGTTGTTTGTTGCTCAAGGGAAGTTGAAATCCTTCGTGAGTTATAAGAAAAGAGACTTCTTTTTGAAAAGCCTCGTCGAGTTCTTTCTGGCTATCGGAATACAAAATGGCATCCAAATCAGATAGTAAATGGCTGTTGAGAGTTTCAAGGGAAATGAGAATTTGCAGTTTCGAGAAGTCTTCTTTTAGGAGCGAAGGAACCAATCCAATCTTGCGCACTTTAGTATAGACTTTTTGGCTATTCTCATTAAATTCTCTCAAGGCTTTTACGTAGAGTATTCGGTCTTTCTCGAAGAAATGACGGTTTTTGAGATACTCTTCATCCATCATAAATACCTCGAAACTATCTTGGTAGTCCTCAAAAGTTAGAACGCCGTACTCTTTTCCTTTTTTAGTAATTCCGTGTTTCACTGCAGAAACCATCCCAACAAAACACAACTCCCTACCTTTAGAATCCATGATGTCTTTTATAGATTTTAAATCGGTATTTGTGCAATATTTCATCACTGATTTAAAATCATCTAAGGGGTGGCTGGAAATGTACACACCCAAAACTTCTCTCTCTTTTTTAAGCTTTAGTGCACGCTCCCAAGGCGAACAATCTGGAAAAGGAAGATCGGGTTGCATTTCGGCAGACTCTTCGCCAAAAAGAGAGACCTGGCTAGAGTTTTGAATTTCTTTGAGCGATTGAGCGTAGCGTATAGATTTATCTAAGAATGATTTTCCATCTTCTTCAAAGAAGAAAACGCTGCGGTTATCGTCAGAAAGGCTGTCGAAAGCACCTCCCTCTACCAATTTGGTTAGAGTCTGTTTGTTTACAACCCGCAGGTCGGCTCTTTGCAGAAAATCGATATAAGATTTATACGGACCATCTTTTTCTCTTATCTGCACAATGTTTTCACAAGCAGCTCCTCCTACTCCGCTCATTCCACCTAAGCCAAAACGAACCTCTCCTGTTCGTGTAGCTGTAAAATCATAATCACTGAAGTTTACATCCGGACCGAGCAGGCGCAATCCCATCCGCTTGCATTCTTCCATATAAAAGCTCACCTTTTTAATGTCGTTTCGGTTGTGCGTAAGCACCGCAGCCATAAATTCAGAGGGATAATGTGCTTTGAGATAGGCCGTTTGCCAAGCCACCACCGAATAGCAAGCCGCATGAGATTTGTTGAAGGCATATTTTGCAAACTTCTCCCAGTCTTCCCAGATCTTCTCTAGCACCTTTTCTGGATGGCCTTTTTCCATAGCCCCTTTCATAAACTTGGGCTTCAGTTCGTCTAGTTGTGCCTTTATCTTCTTACCCATTGCCTTACGGAGCTTATCGGCTTCGCCTCGGCTAAAGCCTCCAAGAATTCTACTCAATTGCATTACTTGCTCTTGGTAAACCGTAATTCCATAAGTTTCTGCCAAGACCTCGCTCATATCCTCGAGATCAAAGACAATCTCTTCCAATCCATTTTTTCGTGCTGCGAAACTCGGAATGTATTCCATGGGACCCGGTCGATACAAGGCATTCATGGCGATAATGTCTTCAAAAACCGTTGGCTTTAACAGCTTAAGGTTTTTCTGCATTCCGAGCGATTCAAATTGAAACAAGCCGTTGGTCTCGCCTCTGGCAAAAAGCTCTATGGTGGCCTGATCATCTAGAGGAAATTGATCTGGATCTAAAACCTCGCCATAATTCTTTTCTATAAGACTTAAAGCAGTGGTAATGATGCTCAGCGTTTTAAGTCCTAAGAAATCCATCTTGAGCAGACCCGCACTTTCTACCACTGCATTGTCGAATTGAGTGGCCATCATATTAGAATCCTTGGGAGTCATTACCGGCACAAGGTCGGTCATGTCGGTTGGAGTAATAATTACGCCGCAGGCATGAATTCCTGTATTCCTTAAAGAACCTTCAATTTTAACCGCAGACCTCAACATCTTACCCAAGGGTCCATCGTTGCGAACGATCTTTCGTAGGTCTTCTACTTTTATTAAATCATCGGGTCTAAACTTTTCCTTAAGATCATTTTCAGGGGTGTTGAAAATCATATCCAAGGAGCTGTTTTCAGGGACGAGCTTCGCAATGCGATTGACCTCATCGAGCGGTAGTTCCTTCACTCTTGAGGCATCTCGAATGGCGCTTTTGGCAGCCATAGTGCCATAGGTAATGATTTGGGCAACCTGATTCTTCCCATACTTATCCATTACGTACTGTATCACTCGATCTCTTCCAACATCGTCAAAATCGATATCGATATCCGGCAGACTCACACGGTCTGGATTTAGAAAACGCTCGAAGAGCAGTCCGTACTTTAAAGGATCTACGTTGGTAATTCCGGTGCAATAAGCGACCACCGAACCTGCCGCTGATCCACGACCAGGTCCCACTGAAACGCCTAATTCTCGGGCTTTGGCTGTAAAATCTTGAACGATGAGAAAATAGCCAGGGTAACCTGTTTTTGCTATGATAGAAAGTTCAAAATCTATGCGCTCTCTTATTTCCTCTGTTAATTCTGGATAGCGTTGCTCCGCGCCTAAATAGGTTAGATGCCTTAAATAGTTATTCTCTCCCCTTTTGCCAGCATCTTGAACATCCTCTTCACTTTCAAACTCATTTGGAATATCGAAAGCAGGAAGAAGAACATCCCTTTTTAATTGATACGATTCGATGCTATCTACAAGAGTTTCTACATTCTTTAAAGCCTCTGGCAGATCCTTGAAGAGCTCGCTCATTTCCTCCTTCGACTTGAAGTAGAAAGAGTGATTGGGCATTCCAAATCGGAAACCTCTTCCTCTTCCGAGCGGCATAGATTGAGAGGCTCCGTCTTTTACACAAAGAAGAATATCATGTGCATCGTAATCTTCTTCTTCGAGATAGTAGCATTCGCTAGAGGCAAAGTATTTCACGGAATATTTAGCAGCCCATTCAAGCAACTTTTTGTTTACAACCGCCTCTTCTTCTAAACCGTGGCGATTGATCTCTATATAGAAGTTATCGCCAAACTGCTGATGCCACCAACAAAAGGCTTCTTCCGCTTGGGCTTCTCCAACATTTAGAAGCAAAGAAGGAATCTCGCCATAGAGTCCACCCGTGGTAGCAATAACCTCTTCCTTGTACTTTTCCACCAAGCCTTTATCTATCCTGGGCTTATAATAAAAACCATCTGTGTAGGCGATAGAACTCATTTTCACCAAATTCAAATAGCCTTGTTGGTTTTTTGCAAACAGTGGAATTCGGTAACCGTTGTCTTGTCGAGTTCGATCCAGGTGATCTTCGTTTACATAGGCCTCATAGCCCAGAATGGGTTTAATGCCTTCTTTCTCGGCTGCATCTACAAAAGCAAATGCACCGAACATATTGCCAATGTCTGCCAAGCCAACGGCTTCCATTCCCAGCGATTTGGCCTTTTTAACCGTTGCTTTAATATCGCAGGTAGCCTCCAAAACAGAAAACTGACTATGCACATGCAGATGGGCAAAGCGTGTGCCTTCGGCTTTTATTTCGAGAGCCGCTGCCTTGGTAGAATCTACATTCTTCTCTTCTTTATTCGCCGTTTCGTATTGATCTACTTTAATTCCGAGTAACGGAAAAGGAGAGGGATTGAGTTCGCGGAATCGAGCGTACTGTTCAGCACTAAATTGAGCTGATTTAGTGGAAACAACCCCAATGCGAAGCATTTCAAGAAAGCAACGGGCAGTGGCATCTACATCCGCTGCGGCATTATGGGCGGCATCAAAGCCTTCCCCAAAGAGCTTTTGGTGCAATTCGGTAAGGGTAGGCCATTTGTACTTACCTCCTTTCCCCCCTGGAATAGCGCAAAACTCCGTTCCGTCTTCCTTGGTATCTATGGTTGGAAGCTGCAGCAAGGGCGAAGACATTCCCAAACGATAATGCTCTGCTCCAATTATATTTAAATCGAACTCTATGTTTTGACCAACTACAATCTTTGTCTTCGAGAGTACCTTTTCAAATAGGCTTAAAACCTCTTCAAGTGGTAATCCATGTTCTTTGGCATATTCTGTAGATATGCCATGAATTTTAGCCGAATTGAAAGGGATGTCGAATCCTTCCGGGCGAACGATAAAGTTGTTAGAAGAGATTAAAGCGCCCGTTTCATCGTGAAGCTGCCAAGCAATTTGCACCAAACGGGGCCAATTATCTGAATCGCTAACAGGACTATTGTAATTCTTGGGCAGACCGGTGGTCTCGGTATCGAAAACTAAAAACATGGGTAAATACTAGGTTATCCTGCAAAAGGCAAGTGCTACGAAGCTAAGAAATGCGCTTTCAGCTTTGTGTTTTGCTGAGCATAGTTTTAAACAGCTTTAGAACACAAAAACAAAAAAATGCTGTAAAATGCTCTGAATAAAGACTCTGCTGTTTACCGCTCCGAAGTCATTTTACAACTATGCCACAACAGAAAAAAAGGCGGCTTGATTTATCTATAGATTATTTCCTATTTTAGAAAACATTTAATGAAAGTTTAAGTATCCATAAAGCAGTAATCATTTTCTAAAACAAGCATTAAAGACTTACACCCCCCCAGTAAGAATTATGAACATTCAACATAAACGGTTTACCAATAAGGGCTTTTTCTTTTATCAGGTGGATGGAGAGATCAAAGGTGAAATGACTTATTCCGCCGCAGGTGAAACCAAAATAATAATTGATCATACCAATATCGACGAAGACTTGCGTGGAAAGGGAATTGGAATGGCCTTAGTGGAGGCGGTAGTTGCCTTTGCTCGTGAATCTAGAATTAAAGTTATTCCGCTTTGTCCTTATGCCAAATCGGTTTTCGAAAAAAGAGAAGACATAAGAGATGTTCTCTAAGTTGGCAACAATATTAAGTCCGCGCGATTGAGTTTTGGAAATGGTAGCATACCGAAGTATTTAGAGCAAATACGCAAGAATAAAGAGGTACTAAGGCCAGAGGCTACCATGAGCGAATGGATACGCAAGGAATGGTGAAATCGAAAGAGGTGCCTACCTACGCTCGCTTTTCTGAAAAAGAAAAAGAAGCTTTTGACCAGAAAATTCAGAAAAACAAGAGAGAAGATTCAAAACGACTGCTTAAGTCTATATTACTAAGTCTCCTGACTGCCCTTGCCGTTATCTGGATTATACAGAGGATTATACTTTGGGCGTTTTTTTAAAGTGGGAAGGCGACTTTCAATTCAGAATTAGCAGGAATTAATAGTTTGTTTGAATAATCCAATCTTGATACTAAGTAAACCTTCATTTCTATAGAACCTTCTTAGATCCGCTTTATTTGGAGATTATTGCGATCGTTCAAATACATAAGAATTCCATTATGTATGCGCAGATTTTGAGCATAGGCTTGAATGCTATACTCCTTCAAGAATTGGGGTTTGTTTTCAGCCAAATCAAGCTCTACCAAACTCGACCCCCCTTTCTTTTTAAGGCGTACAAAGGTTTTTTGGGTAACCAAATCTCGAATAAGATAATCTCTTGATGCTAAAAGATCGAAGGCAAATGGAAGCACTTCTGTTTTCTGGAAGTTTGGATTCATAAAGACCAGCTGTTTGGCAAAAGGATCGAAAAGAACGGAATTACCTTTCTGAAGTTGAAGCCAGAACACATCTAGTTCTCGCGCATACATATTCTCGTAGATGCTTTTGGCGATAACCATTTGTTCTTTTCTATAGGAACTAACTATACCAGAGTCATTTATTAAACTCCAATATTTCAATGTAGCTCCAACCCATTTTCTGAAATAATATTGAGCCGCCACATAGCAAGCGGTGTCTAAACTTTGATAAAGGAGAAAGGGCGGCATTTGATTGCGAAAGAGAACCAACTCTAATCCGCAATTATGCATAGCCGGATACTCTATGGCAAACCCCTGTTGAATTCCTGAGAGAAGAAAAGTGTGTTCAAATGTATGTTCCTCCTTCCTTGTATTTCTTAGAATTCTATTATCATCCTTCGTTTTTCCGAGAACACTTCGAATGGCAAAATTGAAATGGGCTCTAGGTTCTTTCGGAAAGAATTGAATCTTTCCATCCTCCAAACGAAGTTGCATTACACTGTCTCTACCCAAAAGGAACACATTTCCAAACACATCTCTAAAGAGCTCTTCTTTTACTAATGCAAGTCCGTCTAAAGGAACTCTATCTAGTTCTTTTAACTCAAGACTTGTAGCAATAAGTTCTTTCCGAGTGATAAACAACCATTGCTTATCATAGGGTTCAAAGGCCTTAATAGAAACCTTATTCAGCCAAGAAACTTCAGAAAAAACAGAAACCTCATCTAAAAGCTCCTTTCTATCGGGGAAAAGCAAAAAGAAGAGGGTGTCCTTTGAACTTGCTTTACTTCCATTCACAGAAAAGGTATCGGTTCTAAAACCCAAAGCCTTTACTTCAATGGCTGAACTCAATATAGGCCATTCCACATAGCCCTCTGCATTCGTTTGTTTAGGAACCTTTAGCTCTTCTATGTCTAGTAAATTCGCATCCTTAATTCCTTCTAAGGATTCAGAAGACAAAATCTGAATCGTAAGGGACTGTGCGCTGAGTTCAAATTGATTTCCAAGAGCCCATACCAAGAGACAGATACAAAAAGTGTTTCTCCGTTTTAGCATTAGACTAATTCCAGAAACACTTGTTGCTCCTCATTTCGATCAGATGTCTTAACTATTTAGCGCTTAGTTCTAGCAAATGGTTCACTGCGGCTTCGAGCTGTTGGTCTACTCCGTTCGAAGCTTGGCTAGGTTCATTCTTCACTTTGATATCGGGTTCTAGTTGGTTGTTTTCTAAGAGTTCACCTGTGCGCACATCTCTCATTCCTATTTGAGGAATTCCGAATACTGTTCCATCCAACATACGCTCCCACCAAACGGCTGTTCCTGTTCCAGGAACGGGCATTCCTATCAATTTACCAATATTGAAGAATTTATAAGTATAGGGGAACATATGAGCATCAGAATAATTGCTTTCGCTCATAATTACCGCCGAAGGCTTCTGCCATTTGTCTAAGGGCTCTCCCCCCATATTGCCTTGACCTCGGGGAAAGAACTGCATATAGAGTTCACCTCTCAAGAAGGTAGCCAGATCTTCGTGCAGCCATCCACCTCCGTTAAAACGGGTATCTACTATCAAGGCCTCTTTGGTATTATACTCTCCGAGAGCCTTGCTGTAGACTTCTCTGAAACTTTCTGAATCCATTCCTCGAACGTGAACATAGCCCAGTTTGCCCTTTGAAAGTCTTTGTACTTCGGCTTCTCTGCTTTCAACCCAACGCTCATACAGCATTTCGTTCTGCTCCCACATTGCCACAGGCTCCACTACTTCCTCCCATTCTTCTCCGCCTTTCTCGGCCTTAAAACCAATTCTAATTTTAGTTCCTGCTTTGCGATTCAATAGCGGCCAGAAATTATCATCCGCTCCAATTTTAACTCCGTCTATGCTGTAAATAAGGGTTCCTGCCTTCACTTTCGAATCGGGATTGGTAAAAGGACTTTTACCCAGAACCTCAGCGATGCGAATGCCCTCTCCATTATAGTTCTCATCGAAGAAAACGCCCAAAGCCGATGTGGCATCTGCTCCTGAAGTGTATTCCCTTGCTGAGGCACCTGTGTGACTGGCATTTACTTCGCCCAACATTTCCGAAAGCATATCGGCAAAGTCGATTTTGTTGTTGATGTGTGGTAAGTATTGAGCATAATTAGCCTTGTACATATCCCAATCTACTCCGTGCAAATCTTCGAGGTAGAACTTCTTTTTAAACTGCCTCCAAGCATGCTCGAACATATAGGCTCTTTCCGCATCTACATTCAAATTCATTTCACTGCGGAAGCTGATGCCTTTCTGACTACCATCAGCTACTTCAATTTTTGTTAAGCTTCCATTATTGTTGAGAACGATAGACGATTCTTCTGCATTGAATCGCATCTTAGAGCCCCAATTATCAAGGGAAACAAACTGTTTGGTTTCATTTTCTTTGAAATCGGTTTTCCACAGATCAAATCCTTCTCCTGTTGAAATCAGGTAATACATCTTCTCGCCTTCTTTGTCGAGTAAGAAGTCGCTAACAAAAGATGAGAACTCCGTTAATTTCACTAAACGATTATCTAGTCCTTCCCATTCAATTACCATATCCTTTACTTCAGGCTTTTCTTCTTTTTTGCCTTTCTTATCCTTTTTCTTTTTCTTAGAATTGGCCTCCTCTTCATCCTTGTCGGTCTCTTTCTTCTTATCTTCTTCCGCTTCCTTCCAAAAAGCATAATCCGACTTAGAAAGGCTAAATTTCTTAAAAGCGTTGCGGGTTAAAAACAAAGCGTAAACATCTGACTGCGAACCCCAACTTCCGTGAGAGCGGTAGCCTTCTTTGTCGCTAACCCAATAGACCATCTCTCCATTCATGCCAAACTTCGGACGCGAATTGCCGTATCCGCTTTTGCTCAAATTTACAGGCTCCTCCTCACCACTGGCTTTAACTAATCCAATCTCACCATTCCACCTATTGTTGCTGAAATATTCAATCAAAAACCACTTGCTATCGGGCGACCAAGTGTAATACTGATCTCCATCTGCGTAGCTGTACGAATAATGTCCTGGAACTACCGTTCTAATCTCACCACTTTCTAGATTCTTAACCTTTAGCTCTGTTCTCTCTGAAAGGAAGGCAATTTCTTTATCGTCTGGAGAATAAGAGGCTTGGAAACATTCTTCAGGAAGCACAACTTGGTCTTTCTCGTTTATGAGGGTGGCATTGTAAAAATATTTTTCCTCGCTACGTGCCAAAGAAGCTTCATAAATATTCCAACTACCATTTCGCTCCGAAGAATACATCAATTTACTTCCATCGCTATTGAAAGAAAGATCGCGCTCTTGTTCTGGAGTATTGGTTATTCTCTTTGTTTCTGTGTATTCTACAGATGTTACAAAAACCTCCCCTCGCACTATAAAAGCTATTTCCTTTCCATTCGGACTCAGCTCAAAATCAGAAGCATTGCCTGAAATATATTCAATAACCGCTTCGTTGTATCTGCGGTCTGTCTGTATTTCAACCTTCACTTTGCTTGGTGCTTGCCCTTCTGTTAAAGTATATAACTCCCCATTGTAAGAGAAACACAGCAATCCATTGTTGGAGCGAGAGAGGTTGCGGATGGGATGATCTTTAAACTGAGTTATCGCTTTGGCATTGGCTTCTTTGCCATTAACCAAATCGGCCTTCCACACATTAAAAGAACCGCTGCGTTCTGTGAGAAAGTAGAAGGAACTATTAGAAGCCCAAATCGGATTGCGGTCTTCTCCAGCCCAGTCTGTTACTTGACCGTATTCCTTTGTCGCAGGTGAATAAATCCAGAGGTCTCGAGCAACAGAAGATTGATGGTGCTTTCGAAGATCATCTTCATAACCCTTCTGATCGTGGAATGCCAGAATACTACCATCGGGACTCCATTGTGCATCCATGATAGGCGTGGTAAGAACTTGTCTTTCCCTTCCACCCTTAACATTTACCTCATAAAATTCGGGCAATACACCAGAGGGGAATAGAACTGAACTCCGCTCATCCATTCTAGAACTTATGAATTGAACGTGTGTACCATCCGGTGAAAAACAGCTCGGCTGATCGTTTGAGCTATGAAAAGTAAGTCGAACCGGGGTACCTCCTTCGGCAGAAATAAGAAACACATCTCCATTTCCGTGACGATTGGAAGAAAAAGCGATGATCTTACCATCTGGACTCCAAATAGGCCAACCTTCGTAGGCTTGATGGAGGGTAAGTCTTTTGGCGGCACCTCCTTTGGCAGCAACGGTATAAATATCGCCCTGATAAGAAAAGGCAATACTATTTCCGTCGGGAGACACGGCTGGATAGCGCATAAAAACCGGATCGGTCTGCGCACGGCTTTGAAAAACAACCGCAAGAAAAACAAGAAGTACACTTATCTTGTGCATTGGAAAGGGGATTATGTTGCGCAATGTAAAATATATTCATCCTTCTAAAGAGCCCGTTTGAGCCAATGAATAAAATTTTAACAGAAATTAAGAATGGAAAGCCGCGAAAGAAGAAAATCGAATGTAAAGCGTGTTCCTAAAAGAGCGATTTATGAGGAGGCTCAAATACATGCTATCCTCGACCGCAATTTCCTAGCTCATATTGGTTTTGTTTACAATGGCTATCCCGTGGTCATTCCCACCCTTTATGCAAGAGATGGCCACGACCTTTTAATTCATGGAGCAGCCATTAGTCGGATGCTTAAGACGCTAAGTGAAGGAATAGAAGTTTCGGTTTCTATTGCGGAAGTGAATGCCTTGGTTTTGGCTAAATCAGCCTTTCATCACTCAATGAATTACGAGTCGGTGGTGTTATTTGGAAAGGGTGATCTTGTTCCTGATGAGCAAAAAGTACAAGCCCTAAAATGCATCTCAGACCACCTCATTCCCTTGCGTTGGGAAGAGAGTAGACAGCCCAATGAAAAGGAATTAAAAGCAACAGATATTGTACGAATAAAGGTGGATGAAGTCTCTGCGAAAAGAAGATCGGGGCCACCGATTGACGATAAGGTAGATCAAGATCTGCCCATTTGGTCGGGATTGATACCCATTCAGAGGGTTTTTTCAACACCTATTCCGAGCGAAGAAAGCGGCAATAGCCTGCCGGAAAGCGCGAGAATGCTGATAGAAAAAACCAAATAAGCAGTCATTCCCCTCAAAATTTCGTCAATTTGCAGACAGTTCGTAATTTCAGCCCCTTATAACAACCCTTTATTTTGAGAGTTCCTATGGAATCTGAGTTATTCCAAACATTACACCCTAAAGAGGGAAAAAAGAATAAACCCATATCGTTAGAGCGTTATGAGTTGGTGAAGAGTGCTATTTTAGAGCTTCTTACTACGGTAGAGCCTACCTATTCAGAGATGGCCGATGGCATTAAAGATATCTTGCCTACTTCATTCGATGGAAGTATTCGATGGTATACAGAAACGGTAAGTTTAGATCTAGAAGCTCGAGGGCTGATCGAACGCATGGAAACGCGTCCGCAGCGCTACCGTTTAATCAAGCAATAAGCCTTTCTATTGTAAAAGCTTGCTTTTTATCGCTTCTTAACGGAAGCATATAAAAGGAAGAGAACCGCCAACCAAACTGCAATTCTGAGAAGGTAATCGCCGTGTTTACTATAAAAAGTAAGTTCGGCATTGGCCGCTATTTTCTGGCTAAGGCTTCCTCTTTCTTCCCATCCTAATAACTGCTCTATATCGCCTCTTTGGTTTATGAAGGCAGAGATTCCCGTATTGGCAGAACGTGCTACTGATCTTCTGCTTTCAATGGCTCGCACCCTGGTATAGTGCAAGTGTTGCCGATGTCCTTCGCTATCGCCCCACCAACCGTCGTTGGTAATAACAAAAATCATTTGGGCACCTTTGCGGAAGTATTCACCTTGGAAAGCGCCGAATTCATTTTCCCAACAAATAATAGGTGCCACTTTAAATCGACCATCGTCAGAAACAAAAACCTCTCTATTTTCTTGAGTGCGATTGCTTCCTGAAATACCTCCGAAATCAATTACTATATCACCCAACAAAGGCTCTAGCACTTGAAGAAAAGGCATTTTCTCTGCGGCCACAACTAGTTTTGACTTATGGTAAAGAGGAATGGAATCGGCTGCACTTACCTGCATCGCGGTATTGAAGACATCGTACCAAAAATCGCCATTCTCATAATATCGCGCCGTTTCGGTGGCTTGGATAGAATATCTGCGAAGGGTGTTCGCACCGAGAATGAGATGCACCTGAGGGTATTGTTGTTGGAAGGATTTAAGTAGTTTCAACAAGCCTTCACCTTCCATATTAAACTCATCTATTCCCTTTGGAATAAGGGTTTCAGGTCCAACCACATACCGTGTCTCCGCACCGATTTCCTTTTCTGCTAGCGAAAGAAAGAGTTCTAATTGGGTAAGGGGCGAAAGGCTAAACTTCTCTTCGTAGGGTTCTATATTGGGTTGCACTACCACCACTTCTACCTCCTCGCCTTTTTGGGAATAGCTGTAATATAAATAGAGCGAAAAAGCCACGGGAAAGGTTATCATTAGAACAGGACGGACAAAGGAGCTCAGATTGGTTTTCGTTAATCCGCCTTTCGCCCAAGCAAAAACAAAGAGTAAATTAACAAGTACAATCCAAACACTTCCTCCAAAAACCCCTGTGTACTCATACCACTGTATCCATTTCGGGTAGTCTGCGAAAGCATAGCCCAAAGCCAACCAAGGCCATTCCATGTCCCAAGAAAGCAAAATCCATTCGTGAGTAAGCCAAAGAAATACAAGAGCGATATTTCCCTTTCTCGCGCCTAATTTCCTGCGGCAATAGACATAGCCCACCATGAGCAGCGACTCTACACTTGCGGCAATAAGCACCACAGCGGCCAAACCAGACCAATGGGCCAGACTAATCCACCAGCCCGTTAGGCCATTCCAAAGGGCGAAGGCCAACCAGCCATAGAAGAAGACCTTGCCATACACCCTTTTCCCTTTGGAAAGAGACAGATTGCGCAGGACAATAAAAAGAGGGATTAAAGCAATGAAAACGAGAGGTGACAAATGCCTATCAGGCCAAGAGAGGTAAAGAAGTAAACCGCTGAGGGCGGCAAGACCAAGACGGTGGAAAGGCTTCACTTTTTAGCGAGAAAATATTTAAGGCTAAATATATTGCTATAAAGAGCAGTAGACACATCGCCAATATCCGTTAAGGCATAATCTAGACTAATGCCTTTATAATAAAATCCTATGCCCATATTGGGTTGTAATGTTAACTTCCGCTCCCCTGAGAAATCGAGAGTTCTAGAGAAATTAGAAACACCGGCTCTAACAAAAACAATTCCTTGGTAACCCAGTTCCAATCCCAAGCTTGGATCTATATTGCCAAAATTGGCCGTAACCAGAGTATTTCTTTGTCCATCGAAAGTAAATTCAGCATTTATTTCTGTGCGGAGGGCGTATTTTTCATTGAGATCCCATTTGCGTGCAACGCCAAGTGTTAATCTCGGAAGAGTAAGTTCGATGGCATTTTGTGGCGCCTCGTTACCCGTTTGAGCAAACACATCGCCCAAAGCATCTTCATTTACACTCCAAGCATTAAAAGTAGAAGTAGCATCACGCAGAACCCCTCCAAACTCCCAATCTTTTACTTTGTATTGAGCACCAAGATCAAATCCAAATCCAAAGGCATCGGCAAAGCGACCGATATTGCGATAGATTAACTTCACATTTCCACCGAAGTTTAATCCTGCAACTTTCTCCGAGCTTCGAGCATAGGAAAGCAAGAGTGCATAGTCTGCAGCCGAGAAGAGCCGAATGCGATCGTAGTTTACATTTCCTTCGCTGTCTATCAATTCAGAAGTATCTGGAATGTCGTCTACCCCAAAGCGAATAAGGCTAACCGCTGCCACGCTGGTAGCATCAATGGGCATAGAGGCAGCGAGATAATCGTATTGAGCGAGTGAAGCAAAGTACTCCGCATGCATAACGGCAAACTGATAATGATTATCGGTACGCATCAGTCCGGCGGGGTTCCAGTAGGCCGAAGAGATATCGCCCACGCTTGCCACCACTGCATTGCTCATACCAAAAGCACGCGCATCTACACCTATGTTCAGGAATTCATTAGAATATTTCCTTCCCTGACCGAAGCCAAAAAAGGGCAGTAGTAATAAGAGGAAAGTCTTTTTCATTTGAGGGATCAAATATCTCTAATTTCACCAGTACTAAGCGTTTTATTCAACTTAATATTGTGCAATCATGATTCGATCTGCCATACCCAACTTGCTCACCGCCTCCAATCTACTTTGCGGAGTGCTCGCAATTGTTCAGGTTTTGTATTTCAACGATCTCGTTTTAGCCAGTTATTTGATCATGGCCTCCCTCCTCTTCGATTTGTTAGACGGAGCCGTAGCCCGACTTTTAAAGGTAGATGGAGAGCTTGGAAAGCAGCTCGATTCTTTAGCCGACGTAGTCAGTTTTGGAGTGTTACCTGGATTAATGCTGTTTAAATTGGGAATGGAAAATGCGGAGGTTATGGGTTTTTGGAATTATTTCGCCTTTCTCGTGCCTGTATTTGCGGCTCTTCGATTGGCAAAGTTTAACATAGATACACGGCAGAGCTATTACTTCATTGGCCTTCCCACCCCAGCAGCCACAGTATTTGTAATTTCCCTACCGCTTGTTTTGTTTGTAGATAAATTGGAAGCAGCGGGAATACTCTTTAACAATCCACTCTTTTTGGCCCTTATTTCACTCTTCTTAAGTGTTATGATGGTTGCACCCATTCCGCTCTTATCCTTGAAAGCATCCAAAGGCAAGAAACCCTCGAAGCTCATTTGGGTAATAGGTGGATTGGGGATACTGAGTTTTTCATTTTTCCATTTCTTAGCGCTGCCTATTGTGATACTTTTGTATCTGTTTTTGTCACTCCTATTTTTCAAACCGCATGAAGTTCAAAGCTGAAATAGACATAATGCCCTTAAAGGCACTTTTAGATCCACAAGGAAAAACCGTTACTTCTAATATGACCAATGTTGGCATACAAGGAGTAGAAGATGTGCGCATTGGAAAGCATGTGCAAATGAGTTTGGAAGCAGGCAGCTTAGAGGAGGCCAAGGCCAAAGTGGAAGAAGCCTGCAAGAAGTTACTGGCCAATCCGATCATGGAGAGTTTTACTTTTGAGGTAATCGCAGAATAAATTCCTGCTTCGTCTTTAAAATTTAGAATTGCGTATGGATAAAATTCTATTATCTTCGCGCCCTCAAATCAATTTGTGAACCGGGTTTAGGACCCTTGTTAAAACACTCATTATGCCAGTAAGAATTCGTCTTCAAAGACATGGTCGTAAAGGCCGCGCTATCTACACTATCGTTGCAGCCGACAGCCGCGCTCGTCGCGATGGTCGTTTCATCGAGAAAATCGGTCAATACAATCCAAATGTTAATCCAGCTGCTATCGATTTAGATTTCGAAGCTGCCTTGCGTTGGTTGAACAACGGAGCCGTACCTTCTGATACTGCACGTGCAATATTGTCGTATAAAGGAGTACTTATGAAGAAACACCTTTTAGATGGTGTTCGTAAAGGCGCTCTAACTTTAGAGCAAGTAGAGGAGCGTTTCGACAAATGGATGAGTGAGAAAGAAGGAAAAGTAACTTCTAAGAGCGATTCTTTGAAAAAGGCTAAAGAAGAAGCTGCAAAAGCACGTCTAGAGGCTGAAATTGCTAAGAACGCCGAGCGTGAAGCCGCTACAAAAGCGAAGCTAGATGCCGAAGCTGCCGCTGCTCAGCCTGTAGCTGAGGAAGCTTCTGAAGAAGCTGCTGCAGAAGAAACCAGCGCTGAATAAGTAGAAATATAGATTGCTTAGGCTAAGAGATAAGTCAATCTTTTGATAAAATAAAACCTGAATCGAGATGTACTTCGATTCAGGTTTTTTTATTTCATGGCCTTTCAATGAGACTCTTCTGCTCTATTACTCGAGTAAATACAAACGCTAAAAGGTCTTACGCTGTTCAGTTAGACTAGCTCCAAAAAAAATACCGAGTAAAAGGATTGTCCTTAGTAGCCGAGAGCCTAAAAGTGATGTCAAAGCTGAATTTTGACATTCGCTCTCACCAGGACTCAGAATATTCTGATTGGTCTAACTGGAATTTCAGAAGATTTGAGCCATCTCAAGGAATTGAGACTTTATCTATCCCATAAGTTAATTAACGCGGACAAGAGCTTGCCTTGCCTGGTTTTTAAGATCTTTACTCTACAAAATCTCTGTTAAATAGGAATATCTTTATACGTTCAGTGTTGTTGTTTCTAATACCTTAGGCGTTCGTATGATAGCACTTGGAGACATACACAAAAAGAAAGTTGAAATAAACACCGAAACTTGGCCTGCAGGATGGTATGTTCTGCGTATTGCCTCTTCAGAACAACAATTAACTCAATTGATTTGGATAAAAGAATAAACAAAGATTTGCGCACCGCTATTCTCTTTTTTCTACTGGCTTGTACTTCATTGGTTTGCACCCAAGGAGTACAGGCCAATGGAGAGTATGCGGGTACGCATTTCCAGTTTCCTACCTTTTTTCAAAGAAATGTCCTTAATCAAGGCGCTATCCCTTTTATTATGAAGCCCTTAATTTATATTAGCAGTGCAACTGAAAATTGCATACATCTATACATCAATGATTCGCTTATTGACCAACTATCGACCACTAAAGACAGTGTTTTTCGTTATGAATTGCCCATTTCAAGTGATACGATGTTGAATTGTAGTGGAGATTACTCAACTTCCTATGTTGTCAAATCCAGTTACCCTATAAACATCGTTTATCACTACCCTAGCCTAAAATACACACATAATTTTTTAGTGTAAGGGAAAGGTCTCAGCTCAGCTGCTTTTTTATTGTCTTCAGTACAGCCCCAAAGTAAAGAATACTTGATAGTCGATGCACCAATTAACCAAGGAGGGTATTCTATTTTCAGCTTATCACAGTCTTTCTTTTCTCTAACAGATCAATCCATACTCCAAATAAAATCTCCAACGGGTTTAGGATTTATTAACAATCAAATCACTTTTATCCCGAATTCCATTACTTGGACTATATCTATGCCCGAATACACTTATGTATCCCTTGTTGATTCGCTCTCTGGCTATTATATAGATAGTTTATCTGGCACATTACTGAAAGCACGGAACGTATCTTTTGGCTTCACCTACAAGCAAGGTGGGTTCGATTCATATAACTATACTAGAATTGCTAGCTTTAAAGAAACTTGTTCCCGTAAGTTTCGTTTTCCAGTGAATATAGACGATCCATTCTCTTCCCTTGCCCAAGTGGATGATGTTGCCATTCCAGTAGTTGAGCTTGACGCGCTGCAAGACTACTATTTCTTTCAGGCCTTTCCTATGCAGCGGGTAAACATCTTGCGTTTTGTGAGCGTTAAAGACAGTACGGTTGTGCGTTTCGATGGTCAGATTATGGCGGTTCTAGACTCCGCTCAATTCAAAGATACCTGCACTTCCAGTCCTGCTGCGCTTATTCAAGCCAATCATCCTTTTGCCCTATCTCAGGTAGGAACCACCTTTATGGTGCTCGATTCACTCAATCCTGCTCCCGTTCCTTCAGGTGTGTTGGCCGATACTGGAATGGATACCACTCAATGCATTCAGCAAAGCCTTTTTAGCACGCATACTTGGAAGTACGCCCACCGCTTTGGCGTAAATCTTTTTACCCGCACTACAGATACCAGTGCCATTTTACTGGATGGGCTGCCCTTACAGGGAAATTGGACTCACTTTGCTTTAAATCCGCGTTGGTCGTATGGGCGATTTCACTTTCCGCCGGGTGTCCACAAAATATCAGGAGGCAAAGGATTTATGGCCTTTCACTTTGGTTATGTAGACAACAGCTATCCCTATCCAGACACCATAAGAATCGAATGCTATGGCCATAGGCTTTTTGGGCCAGGTAAAGCCGTTGTAGACAGCTCTGTTTTTAGTCTGGATTATTACAGAACAGGTCCACAGTTTTTTTCTGAGTTCAACGACAGTATTTGTATTGGAGATAGCATTGCCTTTAGGGCCCCGAGAGCGCACTATGCCCATTGGGTATGGAGTTTAGATCAGCAGCCCATCTTCAGTCAAAGCACAGGAGATAGCGCCGCACCCCGCTTTTACCTCCGTTTTGAGCAAGCCGGAGCCTTTTGGGTAAAAGGATACGATAGTCTAGCCTGTTCTCCTGCCGATTCGGTTCTTATCTACGTTCAATCTCCACCCACCTCCCAGATTCAATATGCTTGGGAAATAGGCTGTGGCCGCTCAATTTTAAAATTAGAAAGTCAAAGTACATCCAACCAAAGCGCATGGCTCTTGCCCACCGGAGAATGGCGCTCAGGGCATACGATAGAAATACTGAATCCCGATTGGAATTTCCCGCAGCGGATATACTATCAAACGGGCGAAGAAGGCTGTAGAGACACCCTTAGCATTCAGGTGGAAACCCCTTTGGAGAACAACTTTATGCCTCAAGAACTCCCCAACGTCATTACTCCCAATGGAGATTTTCTAAACGAGGCCTTTGTGTTTGAGGGAATGAAAAGCTTTGAAGGCTGTTATCATTTGAGGGTGTTCAATCGCTGGGGCGCCTTGGTTTTTGAAAGCGAAGAAGTACAAAGCCCCTTTCAAGGCATAGACCCAAGCGGAGGAAGCCTGGCCAGCGGAGTGTATTTCTATCAGCTCAAGCTGGGCGAAACCGAATACCATGGGGAGTTGCATTTGTTTCGGTAGAGGCCTTCTATTTCTTTATGAATAGAACATTTCAAAAGCCAACGAGCATAATACAAAAGCCATCGTAAAGAATACGCCTACAACAATAGAAAACAGCCGCAAACAATCCAAAAAAAAGCTGTGCGTATTTTCTGTAGTCCGCTGAAAGCTAGTCTAGGCGCGGGATTCCTACAAGTGTTAAAGTGTAAACTTAACAATTTGGAAATACAAAGAAGAACTACATTGGACGCATTCATTGGCCATGGATTTTAACTTAACTTTAAACCTTGATATGAAAACTCCAAACTCCAAACTCCAAACTCCGAACTCCGAACTCCCAGCCTAGTAGGT
>JAFMBM010000047.1 GCA_017858515.1 Cryomorphaceae bacterium
ACAGAATATGAATGCAGTCGTTCAATAGGGTGAATGCAATTCCTCAGGGTATGAATACAAGTCCGCGGGGTATCAATGCAATCGTTCGCGCTACATTGTGTTTGACGTAAGGCATTGCGTGTAACTACGGGAGGGATAAAAAAACGCAATGTATTGCGTCTCTATGGTGGTGGGTTAACTGCGGAATTCTATTCCTTCTATAATTTCAGGTAGAATGCGCATAGATGCTAACTCACGGTACTTCCTTCTCGATTCTTCGGCTGGGGCGCCGAAATAGGTTTTACCTCCTTCTAAACTTTTGGTGACTCCACTTTGACCTAAGACTATCGCTCCTTCTCCTAGAGTTACACCGCTATTAATACCAACCTGTCCCCACAGTGTTACTCTGTCTTTAATATTTACGCAACCCGCAACGCCTACTTGGGCGGCAAAGAGGCAATGTTTACCAACATGTGTATCGTGGCCAATTTGTACTTGGTTGTCGAACTTAGATCCTTCTCCAATAAGGGTGGTTCCAGAAACTCCTCTATCAATAGTACAAGAGGCACCGATTTCTACATTGTCTTCGATAACCACATCACCTGAAGAGAGTAGTCGGTCGTAACCCTCTGGTCTTTTTTTATAATAGAAGGCATCGGAACCAATAACGGTATTGGCTTGGATAATCACATTATCTCCAATTTTTGTATCTCCGATAATGGTAACATTGGGATGAATTCTACAATTGGAACCTATTTGTATCCTTGGTCCAATGAAAACACCTGGCATGATATGGGTGTTTTCACCAATACTGGCATCGGCACTGATTTGATTCGTTGGGGCCGCAAAAGGTTTAAACGCTATAGAGAGCTTGTTGAAGTCTCGAAACGGATCGTCTGAAAGCAAGAGGGCTTTCCCTGCTGGGGCCTCTCTATCTTGGTTAATGATTACAATACTCGCAGCTGAATTCAGTGCTTTGTCGTAATACTTTGGGTGATCTACGAAAACAATATCGCCTTGCTCTACTCGGTGAATTTCATTGAATCCGAGAACCGGAAAGTTCGGATCTCCTTTGAAGTCGCAACCCAATAATTGGGCAATTTCTTCTAAGCGGTAGGCACGATCTAGTTTCACTGTAGATTATTTAGCGCGTTCGCGATACGTACCATCTTCGGTATTCAGAACGATTTTCTCGCCTTGCTCAATGAAAAGCGGAACACGTACCTCTGCACCCGTGTCTACTGTGGCAGGTTTTAAAGTATTGGTGGCGGTATTGCCCTTCATTCCTGGCTCTGTATAGGTTACTTCGTACACCCAAGTGGCTGGAAGTTCAACCGAAAGCGGACGGTCTTCATCGGCATGAAAAAGAACTTTGCAATTCATGGCCTCTTTTAAAAGAGAAGGAGCATTGATTAGAGCAACAGGCATTTCTACCTGAGTATAATCTTCATTGTTCATGAAATGAAAAATGGTTCCTTCACTATACAGGTATTGATACTCGCGGGTTTCCACACGGATCTCGCTGATCTTCGCGCTGCCCGGGAAAGTGTGTTCTAAAACACGACCCGTATTCAAATTGCGAAGTTTGGTACGTACAAATGCATTGCCTTTTCCTGGCTTTACATGTAAAAATTCAATAATCTGAAAAGGATCGCCATTGTGGTCGATACACATTCCATTGCGGATGTCAGAAACGTTTGCCATAATAATTCTTCAAGGCGCAAATATAGCTAGCGAGCTTCTAGAATAGCGAAGGGAATTACCATTTCTTCCAGACTTATTCCTCCGTGTTGATAGCTGTTCTTGTAGTACTTCACATAATGGTTGAAATTGTTTGGATAGGCAAAGAACTTATCCTCCCTGGCAAAGACAACCGTGGAACCCGAATACTCAGTAGGCATGTGGATGCTTTCTGGTTTTTTAACGGCCATTACATCTTTCTTTTCGTAGCTGATATTTTTTCCTGATTTGTACCGAAGATTGGTGTTTAGGCTGCGCTCTCCAACTAATTTACTGGGTTGAGTTACGTTAATAGTTCCATGATCTGTGGTAATAATAACCCTTGCTTGTAGCTCTGCTGCCTTTCGGGCAATGTCCATGAGCGGAGAGTTTTTGAACCAGCTTTTGGTAAGACTGCGGTACGATCGATCGTTGTCTGCCAACTCCTTAATTACTTCCATTTCTGTTTTAGAATGACTGAGCATATCCACAAAATTGTAAACGATAACGTTTAAGGTGTTAGCAGAAAGCTCTTTAACCTGATCTACCAACTTCTTTCCATATTGTAGTTGAGTAACCTTGTGATAGCTGTGCTTTAGATGTCCCAATCCTGCGCGGTTGAGCTGATCTGTAAGGAAAAAGGCTTCATGCAAATTCTTTCCATCTTCATCTCCTTCTTCAATCCACTTGTCTTTGTATCGCCTTTTGATTTCATCGGGCATTAATCCGGCAAACATGGCATTTCGAGCGTACTGAGTAGCCGTTGGAAGTATGCTGCAAAACAGCGATTCTTCTGTGGTGCGGAATAGCGATTGTAAATCGGATTCTATCACTTTCCACTGATCATACCTCAAGTTATCCATCAACAACAGAAAAGTCGGTTTGCCATCGGAGAGTAGGGGGAAGACTTTTTTCGCAAAGAGGTTGTGCGACATAATCGGGGCATCGTTGTTTCCAAACCAGCTAGGGTAGGTATCTTCAATGAATCGGAAGAAAAGGCTATTGGCCTCGCGCTTTTGCATGATTAAGATTTCCTCCATGCTCTTGTCTTCCAACTTTTCTAGAGACAATTCCCAATAAACGAGTTTCTTGTAAAGGTCTGTCCACTCGTCCCAGCTTCGAACATCGTTCAATTCCATTCCTATTTTGCGGAACTCTTGCTGGTAATTGAGGGTTGTTTTTTCATTTACCAATCGGCGTTTGTCTAAGTTCTTTTTTAAACTAAGCAGTAGCTGGTTGGGATTAACCGGTTTGATTAGATAATCGCTAATCTGTGAACCAATGGCATCTTCCATGATAGATTCCTCTTCACTTTTAGTAACCATTACCACCGGAAGGTGCCTTTTTATGGCTTTAATCTTCTGAAGCACTTCCAATCCGCCCATGCCCGGCATATTTTCATCGAGAAAAACAAGGTCGAAAGAAACCTCTCGCACGCGATCAACAGCATCGAAGCCATTGTTCATCGTTTCTACTTCATATCCCTTCTGTTGAAGAAAGAGAATGTGTGGCTTCAGCAGCTCAATCTCATCATCTATCCACAATACTCTAATTATTTCCATATCTAATGCTTATGCTATGTTACTTTGTGCTGTAAATTTTTTGCTGTGACGAATGTCCATAAAATCCTTAACGATCCAGTATACGGTTTCATTACCCTACCTGATCCATTAATTTTTCAACTCTTAGAACATCCCTTCTTTCAGCGGCTTCGTAGAATAACCCAACTGGGACTTTCGTACTTGGTATATCCAGGCGCTTACCATACTCGCTTTCACCACGCCTTGGGAGCCATGCACCTGATGATGTCTGCGGTGGAAATTCTAAAGCGCAAAGGACATGAAATAACTCGGGAAGAAGAAAGAGCGGTGTGCATTGGCATATTGCTGCACGATATTGGTCACGGACCTTTTTCACATGCCTTGGAAAAGAGCATAGTCGAAGATATTCATCACGAACGGCTTTCGCTTCTCTTCATGGAAGAATTAAATCGGCAGTTCGATGGACAGTTGACGATGGCCATAGAGATTTTCAAAGGAGAATATCCCAAGCGATTTTTACATCAACTTATTTCGTCGCAGTTGGATATGGATCGATTGGATTATTTGCGAAGAGATAGTTTTTACACCGGTGTTTCGGAAGGAAAGATTAACTCTGAGAGACTGTTAACCATGCTAAATGTATCAGATGATCAGTTGGTGGTGGAGGCAAAGGGAATTTATTCAGTAGAGAAATTCATTATTGCCAGAAGATTGATGTATTGGCAGGTATATCTTCACAAGACCGTTTTAAGCGCCGAGTTCTTGTTGATGATGATTTTAAAGAGGGCGAGGGAAATTCACACAAGAGGCGGAAGCATTTTTGGGAGCTCAGCTTTGCGGAATTTTTTATGTCAGGAAGTGAGCCTTGCGCAATTTGAAGAGGATCCGCAGTGGCTGTATCACTTCAGCAGACTAGACGATTTTGACATTTTAGGAGCGGTAAAAGAATGGTGTCATCATCGAGATGAGATGTTGAGCGCTCTTTCGCACCGACTAATTGATCGTAAATTACTGGGAATTGAAGTGTATAATGAGCCCATATCCAACGAATATCAAGAAGAAATACGAAAGAAAACAAGAGATTTCTTTGGATTTCAACAAGGAGAAGAACGGTATTTAGTCTTCGTGGATAGTATTGCCAATCACGCCTACGACCCGCGAAAAGACAGTATTTTATTGTTAAACAAAGACGGCAGTACGGTGGATATTGCAGAGGCTGCAGATCAATTGAACATCAGTGCGCTGTCTCATACAGTGCGACGTTATTTCATTTGCTATCCAAAGGAAATAAGGAATACCTAAAGAAGGCCTTGTTTTTTCCTATTTTTGGCCAAATCTCTAGAGAAAGATGGAATTTACAGCCGCTCAGATAGCGGAACTTTTACAAGGAACGGTGGAGGGCGACGGAGATGTCTCGGTTCACACCCTTTCTAAGATTGAAGAAGGAGTAAAGGGCGGCTTAAGTTTCTTGGCCAATCCCCAGTATACTCCCTATATTTATACCACATCGGCATCGGCTGTAATTGTAAATAATGACTTTATTGCCGAACGAGAAATTTCGGCAACGCTTATTCGCGTACCCAATGCCTATGAAGCTTTTGCGAAACTATTAGAGTTGTACAATAAAATCAAGCATGAGAAGAAGGGCATCGAACAGCCAGTCTTTATTGATGAAACAGCTAAAGTTCCAGACGATATTTATCTAGGTGCTTTCGCTTATATCGGTAAGAACGTTGCTATCGGATCTGGTTCTAAGATCTATTCGCAAGTTTATATTGGAGACAATGTGCGTATCGGAAAGAACGCTCTCATTTTTCCTGGCGTTAAGATATTGGCCGATACACAAATTGGCGATAGTGTTACATTACATGCAGGAGTAGTAATAGGAGCAGATGGATTTGGCTTTGCACCCAATTCTTCCGATAGTTTCAGCAAAGTTGCGCAAATAGGCAATGTTATTATTGAAGATCACGTAGAAGTTGGAGCAAATAGTTCGATAGATAGAGCTACTTTAGGAAGTACGATTATCCGGAAAGGCGTGAAATTAGATAACCTCATTCAGATCGCTCACAATGTTGAAATAGGGGAGAACACAGTTATTGCTGCCCAAACCGGCGTAGCCGGAAGTACAAGAATAGGAGCAAACTGTATGATTGGAGGTCAGGTAGGAATTGTAGGTCACGTGACCATCGGAAATAGAGTGCGCATAGCCGCACAAAGTGGAATAGGCTCCAATTTAGCAGATGACACTATTTGGCAAGGTTCACCCGCTTTTGACCATAGAGATTACTTGAAATCCTATGTTATGTTCCGAAAATTGCCCAGTATCATTCAAGATATCAAAGAGAAATTAAGCAAGCAGAATTCCTAAGATGAGTACACTCCAAACCACCCTTCAGAAATCAGCCGAATTGCAAGGAGTAGGGTTGCACACGGGAAAAACAGTAGTGATGCGATTTTTGCCATCGGCAGAGAATACGGGCTATGTGTTTAGACGGATAGATTTAGAGGGCAAGCCAGAAATTGAGGCCTTAGCTGTGAATGTTACAGCTACAGAACGCGGAACCACTATTTCAAAAGGAAGTGCAGCGGTACATACCGTTGAGCATGTCCTTGCAGCCTTAGTTGGCTGTGAAATAGATAATTGTATTATCGAATTGGATGGCCCAGAGCCACCCATTATGGATGGAAGTGCACATGAATTTGTGGAAGCTATTCTTTCCGCAGGAAAAAAAGAACAGCTGAGCTCCAGGGATTATCTCATCATTAAAGAGATAACACACTATTATGATTCAGAGAAAGATGTAGAGATTATTGCCATGCCGCACGATGGCTACTCCGTTACTGTAATGGTAGATTATGGCACTAGAGTGCTCGGTAGTCAGAATGCTACTATGGCCAATATTTCAGATTTCATCCCCCATTTTTCCAAGGCAAGAACCTTTAGCTTCTTGCACGAATTAGAGTATCTACTCGACAATGGACTTATTAAAGGCGGCGACTTAAATAATGCCATTGTGTATGTGGACAAAGAGCCTAAACCCGATACATTAGAACGTTTAAAAACCATTTTCAAGAAGGAGGATGTTTCGATCCGACCCAATGGAATTTTAGACAATCTTGAATTGCATTACAGCAATGAGGCTGCACGCCATAAACTTCTAGATGTTATTGGCGATTTGGCTTTAATCGGCAAGCCCATAAAAGGGAGAATTATTGCTACCAAGCCTGGGCATAAAGGCAATGCTGAGTTTGCCAAAATGCTTTTAGAGCGATTGAGAAAAGAAGGACGTGTAGGTGCACCCGTCTATAATGCAGAGGCCGAGCCAGCAATGGATGTGAATGCGATTATGAATGTTCTTCCGCACAGACCTCCCTTTTTGTTTGTAGACAAAATAATGGAGTTGAGCGAAACCCATGTAGTGGGTATGAAGAACGTAACAATGAACGAAGCCTTCTTCGTTGGACATTTCCCAGGATCACCAGTTATGCCTGGTGTTTTACAGGTGGAAGCCATGGCCCAGGTGGGAGGAATTTTGGCATTGAGCCTTGTTCCTGATCCAGAAAATTATCTCACCTTCTTCTTGAAAATAGATGGAGTTAAATTCAAGCAAAAGGTAGTACCAGGTGATACTTTGGTGTTTGATCTCCGCATGTTAGCCCCAATGAGAAGAGGAATTATCAGTATGAAAGGTCAAGCTTTTGTTGGTAAAAAGCTTGTATGTGAAGCCGAATTAATGGCTCAAATTAGCAAATACAAATAGTACAATGAATCAGCCCCTGGCCTACGTCCATCCTTCTGCTAAAATTGCCAATACGGTAGTTATTGAACCCTTTACGACCATTCATAAGAATGTTGAAATCGGAGAAGGAACTTGGATTGGAAGCAATGTTACCATAATGGAAGGAGCGCGCATAGGAAAGAACTGTCGCATTTTTCCAGGTGCAGTTATCTCGGCTATTCCTCAAGATTTAAAGTTTGAAGGCGAGGATAGTCTAGCCGTTATTGGAGATGGAACAACCATTCGAGAATGCGTAACGATTAACCGTGGAACGAAGGCGAATGGCAAAACAGTAATTGGAAAGCATTGCCTAATAATGGCCTATGCACACGTAGCCCATGATTGCATTATTGGAAATCATGTGATTTTAGTTAATGGAGTAGCCTTAGGCGGACATGTTGAAATAGACAATTGGGCTATTCTTGGCGGGCTAAGTGCGGTACATCAATTTATTCACATTGGAGCCCACGCTATGATTGCGGGCGGATCCTTGGTTAGAAAAGACATTCCACCCTATGTAAAAGCGGCCAAAGAGCCTCTATCGTATGTTGGTGTGAATTCTATTGGTCTCAGAAGGAGAGGATTTTCATCCGATACGATTAATGAGATACAGAATATTTATCGCATCCTGTTCCAGAAGAATTTCAACACCACTCAGGCGATTGAAATAATGGAGACGGAATTATCAGCAACACCAGAGCGCGATGAGATACTTCAGTTTATTCGAAACTCTCAACGTGGCATCATGAAGGGATTCATGCTTACTAAGAATGTGGGTTAAAGCCCAAAATCTGGTACATAAGTTCGGCAGACAGATTGTTGTAAATACCCTTTCCTTTCATCTACAAAGCGGGTCGCGCACAGCTGTAGTAGGGGGTAATGGTTCCGGTAAGTCTACATTGTTGAAACTGCTTTTAGGCGCTCTGCGTCCGCATTCAGGGCAATTGGAGATGGGAATGAATAAGCAAATCTTTTCTCTAGATGAATTGCCATTTAAAGTTTCCTTTACAGGTCCTTATGTTGAGCTAATTGAAGAATTAAGCCTTCGGGAGCTCATAGAATACCATTCATCATTTCGGCCTTTTATCAAAGGACTAGAGCCAATAGATGTGTTAAAAATGATTGGCTTGGAGGAAGCAAAAGATAAAAGTCTTCAGCATTTTTCAAGCGGTATGAAGCAAAGAGTGAAGTTGGCATTGTGTCTTCTGTCTGATTCTGAAATGGTTCTTCTCGATGAACCCGTTTCGAACTTAGATCAAAAAGGAATCGATTGGTATCAGGAATTACTAAGGGAACAGCTAGGAAATAGAACCTTAGTGGTAGGTTCGAATCATATCAAAACTGAAGTTTTTTATTGTTCGGACCAAATAGAAATGAACTGACTTTTCGATTTGTATTCTGCGATGAAGCGGTAATTATCGAAGTAGAAAATGAAGTTCAAAAGAAAACCCCTGTTTTCCATTTCTCAGAAAGCAGGGGATGATTGTTTTATTTAGTCGGAAGTACTCTACGGAAATGTTCTAAGTTCTAAACAGCACCTTCTTTAATAAGGTCTACAATATCAGGATCTAAAAGAGTAGAAGTATCGCCTAGATTGGAAGTGTCTCCCTCCGCCACTTTCCTCAGAATTCTACGCATTATTTTGCCAGAACGCGTCTTGGGCAATCCAGGTACAAACTGAATTTTGTCTGGTTTCGCAATTTTACCGATCTCTTCAACAACGCATTCTATTATTTCAGCATAGACATTCTCTACAGATTGATTCTGATCTCTCAGAATTACATAAGCGTAAATCCCTTGCCCTTTAATATCGTGCGGATAGCCTACCACAGCTGATTCAGCCACATGCACGCATTGATTGATTGCATTTTCAATTTCAGCAGTTCCAAATCGATGTCCTGAAACATTAATTACGTCATCTACTCTTCCAATAATTCGGTACATCCCATTCTCATCTCGCTTCGCCCCGTCGCCAGTGAAATAGTAATTCTTATAATTTGAGAAATAGGTTTGCCTGCAACGCTCATGATCTCCGTAAGTAGTTCGTAGCATACCAGGCCAAGGGAATTCAATGCACAGATATCCCTCTACACTATTTCCTTCCAGTAATTTTCCCTCTTGATCCAATAGAACAGGATGAATGCCCGGTAAAGGATATCCAGCATGACTGGGTTTCATTGGCGAAAAATCACCTAGTCCGCTGATCATAATCCCTCCTGTTTCGGTTTGCCACCAAGTATCAACAATGGGGCACTTTTCTTTGCCTACGTGAATATTGTACCAATGCCAAGCCTCTTCATTTATAGGTTCTCCAACCGAGCCTATTAACTTCAAAGAATCAAGACTGTAGGAAAGAACATGATCTTCGCCAGCTGCCATTAAGGCTCGAATAGCTGTAGGTGCGGTATAAAACTGGTTCACTCCGTATTTGTCGCAAACCTGCCAAAATCTGCCCGAATCTGGATAAGACGGAACGCCTTCGAACATTAGGCTAGTTGTACCATTAAGGAGTGGGCCGTATAGGATATAGGAATGGCCTGTAATCCAACCAATATCCGCGGTGCACCAAAAAACGTCGCTTTCAGCACATTGAAATACGTTCTTAAACGTATAACCAGCATACACCATATAGCCACCACAAGTATGTACAACTCCTTTGGGTTTTCCTGTAGAACCCGATGTGTAGAGAATGAAAAGTAGATCTTCTGCATCCATTTCTTCGGCAGGACAGTGTTTATCTACTAAGGGAAGTTCTTCATGAAGCCAAACATCTCTGCCGGGCTCCATTTTTACGGCCCATTTTGTTCTCTCAGTTACAATGACCCTTTTAACTGAGTGACAAAGAAGGAGGGCTTCATCTACAATCCGTTTAACTGGAATTTCTTTAGCACCTCGGTAAAGCCCGTCGGATGTAAGTACCATGCTGGCTTCAGCATCGTTTATGCGATCGGCCAATGCGTGGGCAGAGAATCCTGCAAACACAACCGAATGAACTGCGCCTATTCGAGCACAAGCAAGCACCGCGATAGCTAGTTCAGGAATCATTGGCATATAAATCGCAATTCGATCGCCTTTTTTAGCACCATTCCTTTTTAAAACATTGGCATACGAACAGACTTGTTCGTACAGTTCTCTGTAGGTGAGTCTTACGTAGCGTTCTTTGGGATCATTAGGCTCCCAAATGATAGCCAATTTATTTCCACGTTCCTTTAAATGGCGGTCGAGGCAATTCTCGGTGATATTTAAACTCGCCCCCTCGAACCAACGAATTTTAGGATCATTAAAATTCCAGTCTAAGACTTTGTTCCATGGCTTTTTCCAGTTGAATTCCTTCGCAATGTCAGACCAGAACTCTTCGGGATTCGATTTGCTTTCTGCATATGCTTTATGATATTGTTCAAGAGACTGAATATGGTAATGACTCATAGATGTTTGTTCTTTTAGTTCTAGGATGCTATAATTCAACTTAGCAGGCTGCGTTAGATATAAATTACAGCCTAAGCTTAAGGTGAGGGAAATTAAAATTTCTCACGTTGATTCGAAAGCAATCGTAAAAATAAAACAAACAAATTCTGCTGAGCCCAGTCAATGGCGACTGGAAATAGAGGGAAATGAAAGTTTAAAAAGAAATGTTTACATCGATTTATTTAACCTCGTTTGATAGAAGTAGCACTGTTTTCTGAAGAATGGTAGGAGGAACAACCTATTGAGAGAATTAGAGCAATTCAATATTTATTTATACGGATCGTCGTCTAAGAAATCGTTGATATAGTGAAGTTCTTCGTTGACGTCTCTAATATTGAATTCTTCTGGGTTGAATTTCCAAAAGACATCATACTCATCTACTTCAACGGAATACTTAACCCGCTCAATTCTGGTTTTTCTAGTTATTACAAACTCGTTTAATTCTTCTATAGTATCCAAGTCTTCGGGAGGACATTTTCTTTCTCCCCCAATACAGACCGGGTAGAACACCTTTTTATTCTTAGTAAATACATTCTCTATATGTACAATGTGTTTCCAAGTTGTATAGGCTTCGTGATAGTAATAGAATTTCTTTATTCCCATATGCAGGATTTCGCGCAATTCTACTTGGGTTGTAGGATTTGTCCAAAAGTTGTTTAGAACGGGTTCACCCTCAGTATCATAGGGGCATGGCTCTACTGCTTCAAACTCATAGTAGCCGTAGTCATCATAATCAAAAGCAATTTGAAATACGGCCTGTAGTTCGTAGAAAGTAAAATCACTTTCTACTAATACTCTTCTCCAAATTAAGGGATCAGAACCCGCAACTTCGATTTTAAATTGATAAATATTATTAATTGAATGAACCATTTAAAATAAAATTAGAATGAATGTCGCATCTCCAAAGCACTTCAAGAAGTGCTTTTGGACTGCTAATTGATTAAAAATTTTAATTCAAATGTTAGGACTATACGGAATTCGCAAAAGATTTTTAGGATTGCTCCTCATCGAAGCCAAATTCATTGAAAAGATCGTCAATATCATTGCTGTCGTAATCATCGTCGGCATCGTCTTCATCAAAGGCATCAGAAAGCAACCCGTTTTCTACTTCTGTTGGCATATTGCCGAAACTGTAGATCAAAGTATTTGCAGTTGGATCGATTTCGAGAAGCTTAATAGTTTCTATAAAAAAAGCTTGCATGGTAATAAAGTCGTAGACCCAAATAGCTCGGCTTCCTTTTTTTGGAAAAAGGTCTATCACCTTTGAATTTTCCATGCTCCTAGCTCCGTTACCTTCAAAATCGATAAGCGGAATTTCTTCGCCTTCATTCCAGCTATCATCCGAGAAATAGAAAGAAGCCATATCCCCTCCATCTAAACCAAAAACACTTAAAAGTAATTTATTCAATTCAATAAGACCTAGATCTTCAGAGACTTGTATATCTCTAAAGACATCTTTCTCTGAATTTAGAATTGCACGAAGAATGTGTCCTTTAACCATGACTTTCTTTTGGTTTTAATCCTATTTCTTTTCCTATTTGAAGCATGTATTCAAATGCTTCTTTTTCTTTATTTGGAATAATGCCATCTAGAATTGATTCTCTGATAGCATTTTTAATAATTCCTATTTCTCGGCCAGGACTGATGCCAAAGACCTCCATAATTTGTTCGCCACTAATTGGTGGCTGCCAATTTCTTATCGCATCAGATTCTTCAACTTCCTTAAGCTTTTGCCTAACGTTTTCAAAGTTCTTAAGATAACGCGACTTTTTCTTAGAATTCTTTGTTGTGATGTCTGATTCGCATAAAATCATCAGATCTTCCAACTCATCGCCAGCATCGAACAGCAATCTTCTCACTGCAGAATCCGTAACTTCCTCTTGAGAGAGAACGATGGGTCTTGAGCTTTGTTGAACAATTTTCTTCACATAGCGCAAGGGTTCACCCAAAGGAAGTTTAAGTCTGCGAAATATTGCGGGCGTCATTTTACCGCCAACGAACTCGTGACTGTGAAAGGTCCATCCCACTTTTTGATCAAAGCGCTTAACAACAGGCTTACCAATATCGTGCAGGAGGGCGGCCCATCGAAGCCAGACATTTTGAGATGCCATTGCCACATTATCTACCACTTCTAAAGTATGGTAGAAATTATCTTTATGTAGTTTTCCTTCAATCTCTTCAACGCCTTGTAAAGCAGCAATTTCAGGAAGGAATCTGTGTATTAGTTTGGTTTCGTAGAGCAGACCTAGGCCAATACTTGGTTTATCGCAACGCATTATTTTCATAAACTCTTCCGTAATGCGCTCGGCACTTAAAATTTGCATGCGATCTGCATTTCGCCTGATAGCGGAAAGGGCTTCAGCTTCAATTGAAAAATGCAATTGATTCGCAAAGCGGATGGCGCGCATCATTCTCAGCGGATCGTCTGAAAAGGTAGAGTCTGGATCGAGAGGTGTTTTGAGAATACCTTGTTCTAAATGCAGTAAGCCACCAAATGGGTCGATTAGTTCTCCATATGAATCTGGATTCAAGCTAATGGCAAGTGCATTTATCGTAAAGTCTCTTCGCTTTTGATCGTCTTCTAAAGAGCCATTCTCAACCGTTGGCTTTCGAGAACCTAAGTCATAGGACTCCTTTCGGGCCCCAACAAATTCAAGTTCATATTCAGCGTGATGAATCATTGCTGTTCCAAAATTCTTGAAAACAGTAACTTTTCCATGGGGTCCTAATTTTTCAGACACAGCCTTTGCGAGTGCAATTCCACTGCCGATGGTTACGAAATCAATGTCTTTTGGTTGAGTTCTTTGGAGCAGTTGATCACGCACGAATCCTCCAACCACATAGACTTCTTGACCCAATTCATGACCTACCTTTCCAATAAGCTGGAAAATAGGGTGTTGTAAGGCGTCCTTTGGAAGGACTATAGATTTACTCATTTTTATTCTAAAGGCTTAGACATGAGCCCAACTAGAACAACTAAGAAGAGCAAAAAATACAGCAAGAAGTGCATCCGTCGGATGGCATCTTTAATTTTGTCAAAGTCAGCACCTTCTTCTTCTTTTGGAACTCCATATAGCAGAGGAAAAAGCAGCAAAGCCTGATTTCTTCTTTCCTTTTCTTTTGAATTCAATGAATTAGAGAAAAAGCGAAAAACGTCACATTCCTGACCTGTTTCTTTGAGCGTTAAATAGATGTATCCAAGGCTCAATTTTCTCATAAAAACAAGAAGTATTAGAAAGAGAAATAAGACCGTTAATGTGCCAAGAATGAAAGAAGACATAGGAATGATTTAATGTCTTAGTGGCCTAAACGAACGGTTAAACCGCCCATGAATGAGAAGTTTAAGATATTCGAATAACCATTTACTCCTACACTAGCTCCACCAGAACCAACATAAATTCCAGCTCCAGCAAATTGAATAGGCATTTGTAGATTCGCCATTGCCTTCAAACCAATTCGTTCAGAAAGATAAATATCCAACCACCCATTTAAACCTGCCGCGAACATATATTCACTGTTATCGCTATAACTATAATCTTGGTCGTCTGCACTTAAAACTGCCATTCCAATATTGGCAGAACCACTAGCTGCAAATCGGTCATTTATTGGCAGTCGATGAGAAATACCCAGGGTTATAAAGTAAATATCGCCATCTATAAAAATACGTTCTCCTCCTTGGATTAAAGGACTTCTAAGTTCTAAAAAGGTAATTTCTTGAGTGTATAAAATATTGAAACCAGTGTTTTCTGAGAATAAATAATTCAACATACCCCCATAGGTAGATCCTCCATCAAATCGGGCTGTTCCAGCCGCTATGGGCAGTTTGTCGCCGAAAGTATATCCTCCTAAAGCTGTCAATTCTACTTCCTGGGCATTCAAAAAATGAAAGCTACAAAGACAAGCTAAGAGTAGCGTAGATAGTTTTTTCATAGCTGTTTGATCTGAAATGCAAAAGTACTTAAATGGAATTCCTCATTTAGAAGATATTTTGATGGCAAGGCTAGAATACTTAAAAGGAAGCCTTAAAGTGGATTACAGCAATGAGCGATACGAGTGCATGAGGTTTTGAATAAGAGCTTTTGGAAGGAAATGACTCCGTGCATACAGCAATCCCTCCTTAGATCTATTTTCTCTTTCACTTTCGTTTAAAGCTTTCAAAACACCATTCCGGATAGACTCTGTATTTTCTGGGTCGATGTAAATGCTGTGGGGTCCGCCAGCTTCTGGGAAAACACCCCCAGCCGAGCATACCACCGGACATTCGCTAAAAAGTGCTTCAATTATTGGTATTCCAAATCCCTCAATTCTAGATGGATAAACGAAGGCGAGGGCATTTCTGTAAAGAAGAACTAAGTCGTTAATTTCAATTCTTTCTATAAAATGAACACGGTCCTCCATCATATTAACTCGAATATAATCCCTGCAGATTTCCAAGTACTTTTTACCTCTTCCAACAACAATAAGGGCAATGTCTAAAGTCTTAATTGCCTTTAGGATGCCTAGTAGATTTTTTCTTTCTTCAATCGTTCCAACACTAAGAATGTAATCAGAAGGAAGATTGTCTGGTTTGCTGGCGGTTTTTGAAGGTACATTCTCTTTAGAATAAAAGGCTGGATGACAGCTTTGGTAATGTACTTGAATTTTTTCCGCAGGAATGCGATATCGCTCTTGCAGTTGTATGGAAGTATATTCGCTGACACTGAAGACTAAATCGGCATTCTGGGCTGCGCTTTTAAATTTCCAACGGTAAGAAATGCGATCAATAGGTTTATAGTACTGGGGATGGGATTCAAAAATAATATCGTGAATAGTAACCGCAGAGGCTATGTTATTCTTTTTCAATCCAAGAGGTAATTCATTGCTTAAACCGTGGTAGACAGATACGTCTGATTTTTTTAGTTCTGTTGCCATTCCAAAACTTCGCCAAAAGGAAGGATGTAGTTTTCCCAATCCCTCGGGTCTTATTTCTTTCAAAAGTGGATTGCGATTTTGAAAAAGACTAGACTTTTTAGGATTCATGAGAAGATATCGCTCAGAAGGAAATTCCTTTGCTAATCCTTCTAAAACAAACCGACTGTAGTTTCCTAATCCCGTTGAATTGTGGAAAGCACGCTTGGCGTCAAAAGCAATGGAAATTGGTTTCACACACTGAGGTTGTATTCTCGCAATACTTGGTTGAGCGAGGTTTTTTTGTCTGTACTTTCTTTCCGCTTCCCAATGATTAACGCACAAGGCACTCCATACTCACCAGCGGGATATTTCTTCGGGTAGGTACCAGGAATAACCACGGCACCAGCAGGAACTAAGCCTTTATACTCTTTAGGCTCATTGGAGGTAACATCAATAATTTTGGTGGAAGCGGTTAGCACCACATTGGCACCCAGTACAGCTCCTTCCATTACACGAACACCTTCAACAACAATGGCTCTAGACCCCAAAAAGCAGTCGTCTTCTATTATTACAGGAGCGGCCTGAATAGGTTCAAGAACACCCCCAATTCCAACTCCACCACTGAGGTGTACATTTTTTCCTATTTGGGCACAACTGCCCACGGTAGCCCATGTGTCTACCATAGTACCCACTCCAACATACGCACCGATGTTTACGTACGAGGGCATTAAAATAACACCGGGTGATAGATAAGATCCATAGCGAGCGATGGCATGAGGAACCACGCGAACATTTTTTTCTTGAAAGCCTTTCTTTAAAGGGATTTTATCATAGAATTCAAAGGGACCCACCTCTAGGGTTTGCATTTCCGAAATAGGAAAAAATAGAAGAACGGCTTTTTTAATCCATTCATTTACCAACCACACTCCTGAATTCATTTCTGCCACTCGAATGGCCCCATTATCGAGTAATTCGATGGTTTCTCGTATGGCTTGGTTATAATTTACTTCCTTTAAAAGAGATCTATTTTCCCAGGCCTCTTCAATCTTTGCCTTCAGCTCTAAATGCATTGCTCTACTTTTGACCAAATGTACACAAGCTTGAAAAGCAAAGGCAGATTAATTGGATTGGATGTGGGCGAAAAAAGAACCGGAATTGCCATTACCGATTCTTTTCAACTTATTGCATCTCCTCTAGAAGGGGTAGAAACCAAAGAGTTGACCAAGCGTTTAGGTCAATTGATTTTGGAAGAAGAATGTTCGGGTATCATAGTTGGCCTTCCCCTGCGATTACATGGAGAGCTTTCTCAAATTGAAGAAGTAATTCAAAAATTTATTCGAAGTTGGGAAGGACGATTTAAGGGTATACCAATTATTCGAGTGGATGAGCGTTTCACGAGCAAGATGGCTTCCTCAAGTTTGTTCGATTCTGGAGTGTCGAAGAAAAATAGAAGAGACAAATTTTTAATTGATGCAACCAGTGCAGCTATCATATTACAATCATTTTTAACCCAAAAGAGATAATTCATGCAAGCAGAGATTATTACAATAGGAGATGAGATTTTAATTGGGCAGACGGTAGATACCAATTCTGCATGGATGGGGCAGAATTTAAACGAAGTGGGGGTGGATGTTCATGCCATTCAATCGGTTCGAGATACGAAAGAAAGCATTTTGGCCTCCTTGACGAAGCTCGATGATCAAACAAAACTCATTCTAATTACAGGAGGATTAGGTCCTACCAAGGATGACATAACAAAGACCACTCTTGCAGAATATTTTAAAACTGAGTTGGAGTTCCGGCAAAATGTTTTCGATCACTTAAAGAGGCTCTTTGAGAGTATGGGTAGAGATATATCCAACTTAAATAGAGATCAAGCATGGTTGCCGAAAGATTGCGAAGCTTTGCAAAACGATGTGGGTACTGCTTGGGGAATGAAGTTCAAAGATGAAAAAGGTCGGGTTTTCATTTCTATGCCCGGAGTTCCGTATGAGATGAAATTTCTTATGCGAGAACACATCTTGCCTTGGATTAAGAAGGATCTTTTAGGTATTGATATTTTGCACAAAACACTTTTGACTCAAGGGGTGCCGGAATCGGTCTTAGCTGATCGCATCAAAGAGTGGGAAGAAGCCCTTCCAAGTCAAATAAGATTGGCGTATCTGCCCTCTCCAGGATTGGTGAAATTGAGATTGACCGCAAAAGGAAAGCGAAGCGAATTACAGCCCTTAATGGAGGCGGAAGAAGTTAAATTGAGAGCGCTTTTAGGTCATACAATATTCGGAACGGATGCAGATAGTTTGCAAGCGCTGGTGGGAGATTTATTGCTGCAAAAGGGGTGGACTTTGAGTACAGCCGAAAGTTGTACGGGAGGATATCTAGCGCATTTATTTACATCGGTTTCAGGCAGTTCTCGTTATTTTATGGGAAGCATTGTTTCATATGACAACAGGTTAAAGAAAGACCTGTTGGGCGTGAGCGAAGAGAGTCTATCGAAATTTGGTGCAGTAAGTGAAGAGGTTGTTCGGCAGATGGCAGAAGGTGGAAGGAAAAGAATGCAAACGGATTGGTGTGTTGCCATAAGTGGAATTGCAGGTCCGGATGGAGGCTCAGATGAGAAACCCGTTGGTACAGTTTGGATTGGAATAGCCGGGCCGTTGGGTGAAACAAAGGTGAAACGGTTTCAGTTTGGACAGGGAAGAGATCGAAATATCAGGCGTTCTGCACTTATGGCGTTAGATCAATTGAGGATTCAATTAATAGATTGATCGCCTATTGTTTATTTATTGAAAATTAGCTTAACTTTGCAGCCCGTTTTTGCGGGAGCATAAAAAATCCAATTGAATGTCTAGAGTTTGTCAACTGACCGGAAAGCGCGCCATGAGCGGCAATCACGTGTCTTTCTCAAATAAGAAGAACAAGCGTAAGTTTGATGTAAATCTCACACGCAAGCGTTTTTATATTCCTGAAGAAGACCGTTGGGTAACATTGAGAATTTCTACTTCTGCATTGAAGAATATCAATAAGAAGGGAATAGCTGCGGTGATTAAGGAAGCTCGTGAGAAAGGATATTTAGAGCAATAGTCGTATTTAATTAGCTGAAAAATGGCCAAGAAAGGCAACAGAGTACAAGTGATTATGGAGTGCACAGAGCACAAGGAAAGCGGAATGCCAGGCACTTCTCGCTACATCACTACTAAGAATAAAAAGAATACTCCAGATCGTTTGGAGATGAAGAAATTTAACCCCATCCTTAAAAAGATGACGGTTCATAAAGAAATTAAATAACACATCTGAGAAATGGCAAAGAAAGTTGTTGCAACACTTAAGAAAGAAGGTGGCGTGGTTATGACCAAGGCCATTAAGATGGTGCGTACCAAAGCAGGAGGTTACTCCTTCGAAGAGCGCATCATGCCTAAAGAGTCTGTAAATGAGTTTTTAGGTTAAATTCCTTTAAATACAATACTCAAAGGTCACAGCTTGTATGGTTGTGGCCTTTTTTAATTTAATAACATGGGATTTTTTAGTCGTTTTAGAAGCAAAGAAGACAACGCAAATCTCGATAAAGGCCTTTCCAAAACCAAGGAAAGTTTTTTCGGTAAACTTGCTCGTGCGGTTGCTGGTAAGAGTACAATCGATGTAGATGTTCTAGACAATCTAGAAGAAGTACTCATTAGCTCTGATGTAGGAACAAAAGCTACGATTCGTATTATCGAACAAATAGAATCAAGAGTTTCCAAGGATAAATATCTGGGTACAGAAGAGTTGCAATCTATTTTACGAGAGGAGATTGCAAAAAGTATGGGTGAATCTAAATCAGAGCTATACGGTTTTGATCTGCTTAATAAAAAGACACCTTTTGTAATTCTAGTTGTAGGTGTTAATGGTGTTGGAAAGACAACTAGCATAGGCAAATTGGCATCTCGTTTTAAGGCTGAAGGAAAGAAAGTAGTTTTGGGTGCAGCAGATACTTTTCGCGCAGCAGCCATTGATCAACTAAGAATTTGGAGCGATCGTGCGCAGGTAGAAATTGTTGCAAAGGAAATGGGTTCAGATCCATCTTCTGTGGCATATGATACCCTAAAGTTGGCATTGGAAAAAGAGGCTGATGTGGTGCTAATCGACACAGCAGGAAGATTACATAATAAGGTAAATCTAATGAATGAATTGGCTAAGATTCGAAGAGTACTTCAGAAATTAATGCCAGATGCACCTCATGAGGTTCTACTTGTGCTAGATGCTTCCACAGGGCAGAATGCCGTGGAACAAGCCAGACAATTTACTCAGGCCACGGAAGTTACAGGTCTTGTCCTTACTAAGTTAGACGGAACTGCCAAAGGAGGGGTAGTGATTGGAATTTCTTCTGAGTTTGGCATTCCAGTTCGTTTTATTGGAGTAGGGGAGGGAATTAATGATCTCCAAGTTTTTGATAAAAATGATTTTGTCAATTCCTTCTTTGAAGCCTGAATCTAGCTAAAGCTGTACTTTTCGTGATAGATTGATTGGCATCTATCTTTTCTGCGCTTTTGACATCAAATTAGATGCAAATTTGATCTTTTCTGGACTATTCCTTATCAGCACTTGTTTATGGCCAATTCGTAATGAAGGTAATAAT
>JAFMBM010000078.1 GCA_017858515.1 Cryomorphaceae bacterium
CCTCAAGGGGGATATATTCCTCTAAGAGAGTTGGCCGAAGTTTCGGTAGAAAGAGGCGTTATTTCTATCCAACACTTAGATGGAAAACGAGAAATTAAGGTGGAAGCAGAGCTTTCCAATCCTTCTGAATCTGCGCCAGATATCATAGCCGATATCCGAGAAAACTTCATTAACACTCAACTACTCCCCAAATACACTAGTGTTTCGGCTTTATATGAAGGACAGAATAGAGAGGCTATGAAGACTGCTGGATCGGCAAAGACCGTTCTGCCTATCATCTTTATTACGATGATATTGATTATCACCTTTACTTTCAGATCTCTCTATCAAACCCTAATCGTTTTCTTCCTTATTCCGCTTTCCTTACCCGGTGTGGCTTGGGGCCACTATTTCCATGGAATGCCTCTAAGCATTTTCTCCTATTTAGGAATGATTGCCTTGATCGGTATCTTGGTGAATGACAGTCTGGTTTTAGTAAGCCGATTCAACAGCAATTTAAAAGAAGGCAAATCGGTAGATGAATCTATTTACGAGGCGGGAGTTTCGCGCTTCCGGGCCATTTTTCTTACGTCGGCTACTACCATTGCGGGTTTGGCGCCTCTCATTCTTGAAAAGAGTTTCCAAGCCCAATTCTTAGTGCCTATGGCCATTTCAGTTGCCTACGGAATTGCATTTGCAACCTTACTAACCTTAATTACCCTTCCCGTTCTTCTAAGCTATCTGAACTCTTTTAGAAAGATAGTGCATTGGCTCATTAACAACGAAATGCCGAGCAGTGAAACGGTTGAAACAGCTATAATAGAAATGAAAGATGAAAAAGAGGATATTTAGAATGGCTCTTTTGCCTTTGGTTTCCGTTGCAAGCCTTCAGGCACAAGAAATCTTAACTCTAGAAAAAACCCTAGCCTTAGCTGCTACTCAAAACCCTCAGATTCAATCGGCTGGTATTTTAGTTGAAATCGCTAAAAACAATGAGGATCCCGGTGCTTCTGGTTTGTACCCTAGAATTTCTGCCACCGGCTCTGGAGGATATTCCAACAACAATACCCGCCTTGAATTCGCTCAGGCAAACCAGCCGCCCATAGAGGTGGATGGTGCCCAGAGTTATACCTATTCAGCTGGAATTGGAATGACCTATACCCTATTCGATGGGTTGGGAAATGTATATACCCTTCGTCAAAGACAAGCGGAACATGATAGAAGTCTTGTCGACTTTCAAATCGCTTTCGAAGGAGTAATGTCTACTTGCATTAATCAGTATTACGAGGTAGCGCGTTTACAACTCCTCAACGATATCAATTCAGAAAACTTAAATATCTCTCTCGATCGATTTAAAAGGGAAGAAATTCGCGCCGAAATGGGTACTTCCTCTAGCTTCGACCTACTCAGCGCCAAAGTAGATTTAAGCAACGATAGTCTGAGTGTGGTTCAGAGTCAGACCGAATTGAGATTGGCTAAACGAAATCTCAATAGAACCATCGGCCGTATGGCTGAGATTGATTTTGAGACCAATACCGATGTGGAGCTAGCGGTATTGCCCGAAATTGATGCACTATTGGCAGATGCTGAAAACAGCAATGCCACTCTCACTAGAGCCCGACAAGAAAGTCGGATTTCAGAATATGCCAATAAAGCTGCTGGTTCTGAATTCTGGCCTCAGCTCGATTTAAATGCGGGCTACAACTACAATGCTCAAGAGAATGAAGTTGGACTTCTTCTTTTCAATCAGACCCAAGGAGCCAATGCCGGATTGAATTTGCGTTGGGATCTTTTCAATGGAAATGTGAATTACATCCGAAAGGCCAATGCCAAATTGAATATTCAAAATGCAAACATTCAACTCGCCGATCAGGAACTTGGCTTGAGACAACAGGTGATGAATGCAAAAGACTTGCATCAAAATGCTCTCTTTAGTCTACAAATCGCCATTCGCAATGTAAAAACAGCCGACTTAAGTTTTAGAAGAGCGACAGAATTGTACAATTTAGGACAGATCGATAATACCCAATTTCGCGAAGCTCAACTGAATAAGGCCCAGGCTGAAAACCAAAGAAACAATGCTGCCTTTGTGGCAAAATTAGCGGAAACTGAATTGAAAAGACTTACAGGTCAGCTCTTTACACTCACCACTCTCACCAACTAATTTCTATTTGCAGCATTAAATCTGCTTCAGGAAACTTTTGTCTCAAACCTTAATTGTTAGTACGGACTAACAATTTATATTTGTAACGAAAAAGAAAAATGATAGTATGCTCAAGAAATTCATTCTGTATTCCTTTGGTTTTCTGTTGTCTTCCTTTACTCAAGCTCAAACCGGGGAGTTTTCTGGGAGGGTACTCTTTGAAGACGAAGGTCAAATTGCCGCTATTCAGTTAATTGGTAATACAAAGATCAGCACTCCAACAGATCTCAATGGCTATTTTACTCTAGCCCCTCTTCCTGCCGGCGAACACATAATTAAAATCATCAGTCTTGGATTTAAAACCAAGTTCATTCGAATTGAAATAGCGGAAAACCAAAAAGTTTTCAGGGAAATTGAATTGGAAGAAAATCCGCTTAGCCTAGATGAGGCCGTAGTTTCTGGCACCTTACGACCGGTAAGTAAGGCCGAAAGTCCGGTGCCTGTAGAGGTTTATACAGCCCAATTCTTCCAAGCCAATCCTACTCCCTCCCTTTTTGAGTCTATGCAGAACATCAATGGTGTGCGCCCTCAGCTGAATTGCAATGTGTGCAATACGGGAGACATTCATATCAACGGATTAGAAGGCCCTTATACTCTAATACTTATAGATGGAATGCCCATTGTTAGCGGATTGGCAACCGTTTATGGCCTCACCGGAATTCCACAATCTTTAATTGAAAGAATAGAGATTGTAAAAGGACCCGCCTCTGCTTTGTATGGAAGTGAAGCAGTGGGAGGGCTCATCAATATCATCACCAAAAACCCTTCCTCGGCACCGCTCTTCTCTGCCGATATTCTTGGAAGCAGCTGGGGCGAAGTCAATACAGATCTGGGTTGGAAATACAGCAAGCCTAAAAAATTCGATTTACTTACGGGTGTCAATTATTTCAATTATTCCTTTCCAATAGACAACAATAAAGACGGATTTACTGATATAACACTTCAAAATCGCTTCTCAATCTTCGAGAAAATCAACTTTCATAGGGCCAACAACAAACTTTTCTCATTGGCGGGAAGATATGTTTGGGAAGACCGCTGGGGCGGACAAATGAACTGGACACCCGAATTTAGAGGTGGCGACTCAATTTACGGTGAGAGCATACGAACCAATCGATGGGAAGTAATGGGTGTATATGAACTGGGCACCACAGAAAATGTAGTCTTGCAGTGGAGTGCCAACGGGCACAATCAAGATTCATATTATGGCACAACGGCCTATTCTGCAGACCAGTACATCGGCTTTGCTCAATTGCTGTGGTATCCAGAGTCAAAAGGAAGGCACAGCTGGCTTATGGGTGCGGCCTATAGATATACCTACTACGACGACAATACTGCCGCTACTGCGGGAGCTAGTCTGGATTTAAATCAGCCCAGTCAAATTCATCTTCCGGGTCTATTCGCTCAAGATGAGTGGAGCCTAGACGATCAACATACTTTGCTGACTGCCTTGAGAATAGACCACAATCCACAGCACGGCTTCATTCCTTCTCCACGAATCAATTACAAATGGAATTCATTGGATAAGAAGCAAGTATTGCGATTTGGCGTGGGAAATGGCTTTCGAGTAGTGAATGTATTTGCCGAAGATCATGCGGCGCTTACGGGTGCTCGAAGGGTAGAATTTGCGGGCAATCTCAATCCAGAAACCTCTTGGAATGCCAACCTCAACTTTATTCAAAAATTCATCACCAAAAAAGACGCCTTCCTTTCTATAGACGCCTCTCTTTTTTACACCCATTTCAGCAATAGAATCTTACCCGATTACGACAGCGATCCGAATAAAATTATCTACGCCAACTTAAATGGAAGCTCTGTATCTAAGGGCCTTTCCATTCAATTAGAATCTATGTCCGCCAGCGGATTCAGCACAAGTGTGGGTGCAACACTAATGGATGTGCGCGTTTTTGAGGATGCAGGCAATTTTCGGCAATTCTTAACCGAATCATTCAGTGGCGTTTGGTCTATAGGATACCTCTTCCACACTTTACCCATTAAGCTTGATTATACAGGCAATGTATACGGACCCATGCGCCTTCCGCTTCTGGGTGCGCTCGATTCAAGAGCGGCAGAATCTCCCTGGTGGAATTTGCAAAACATACAGCTAACCTATTATGCCAAAGGTGGATGGGAATACTATGGCGGAATAAAAAACCTGCTCAATTTTACACCCCCGGCCAATAGTATCGCTCGGGCCTTCGATCCCTTCGACAAAGGAGTTGAATTCGACTCAAACGGACAAGTAATAGCGACGGAACAGAATCCAGAGGCTTTGAGCTTCGATCCAACCTACGTATTTGCGCCCAACCAAGGAATAAGAGGATTTGTTGGAATTCGATACCGCATAAAATGAAGATTAGAATAGCTTCCGCACTCCTGCTGCTTTTTTGGGGAAGCTTGGTTTGCGCTCAG
>JAFMBM010000079.1 GCA_017858515.1 Cryomorphaceae bacterium
GGTAGCGTTCCTTTACAGTGTTTTAGTGTAAAGTCTTTCTGGAATGTAAGATTTTTGAGTTCTGCAGAATTGTCTACCCAATCAGTTAAACTGAGCATATCCCTTTCACTATATCCTTCAAACTCAACATTGGTGATGAGTACTTTGGCTTGTATTTCTACAGATCGATTGACGGTATCGGTTTTCAATACCGGCCTGATGAAGGCATTGCTCAATTCATAAACCGAATCGGTGCAGGCTGCCATTTCATCAATCCACTGGCTGTAGCTCAATACACGGGTCTTCTCTACTTGGGCTTGTGAATTAAAGGCCACGAAACAGCAGAGGATGAAGATGATAGAATGTGATGAAATCTTTCTCATATTAATTGCTGCTAACGGGAGCCCTCGCAATAACCCCATTCCTCAAAAGTATTAAAACGCTGCGAAGCCATAGCTGCACTTAGGCGGCTTTAAAGTTCGGGGGTGAGTGAAGAGTGACTATGAAATTCTCAAATTTTAAAGGCCTTATAGAGGCCAGAATGGACTCAAAATGGGTAAAGATATCTTGGGCAAGGCTCTTTAGCCTTTTCTTCAATACCTCTGGACCCAAGATGCTGAAGGATCTTATTAGATTGTACACACTAAAGCACAGATATACTTCTGAGAGCACATGTTCTTTGCCCCTTACCATGGTGTAAGTAAAGCCCCATTGCCGTTTTAATGTCCCAAACGGATGCTCTGTAATCTGCTGTCGTTTTCGGTAGTATTCTGGATTTTGCTTCACACGCTCTGCATTGCTCTCCAGGTGTTCTTGATAGATCCCTCTCTCAATAAACCGTCCGTTTTTATTGGTGGTACACAGACTGCGAAGAGGGCATCCTTTGCACGCCTTGGTCTTGTAATGCTTTACTCGGTGAGCTCTCTTGTTGTAAATACTTCCATTGGTGGTTAAGGTCTCTCCAGCAGGACATCTATACGTGTCTTCTTGTGCATTGTATTCGAAGACCTGCATAGCATACAAGCCGTTGTTCTGTGAGGAGTGTTCTTTAGGAGATGAGTAGGTGGTAATGTTGTTCTCTGTGCATCTGGCAATTTCTACAGCCGTTGTATAGCCCTTATCGGTGAGCGTATTCATCTCACGGACTCCCAAAAGCTCTTTGGCTTCAATGGCCATATCTGCTAAAGCATGGGTGTCGTTCACTGCTCCGGTTTGGGCGTTGGTAAAGAGCTTGTGCTTGGCATCGCATCCTGCTTGAATAGTGTATCCCACATTCACAATATTGCGGTGCAGCACCACACTCTTGGCGTCCGGGTCTGTGGTGGATAGCTGAGACTCGCCTGTTTCTTCTAGCTGCGCCTCTATGGCCTTGTACTTCTCTCTCTTGCTATTCTGATGGGCTATTTTCTTCTCTATTTCTTCCTTGTGTTCCAGGCCATCGGCTTGATCCAACTCGGACTTGTACTGGTCTATCTTCTCATCGATGTACCTTAGGTGAAAGTCTATCTTTTTCTGATTAAAGTTGTTCTTTAGACTGTTCTGCGCTCGGATCTTAAAGCTGTCTATGGCCAATGTCTCTCCGTCAATCAACTTCCATTCTTTGAGCATCAGTACAAAGTGCTGAAAGGCTTTCTTAAAGGCAGCTGCATTGTTCTTCCTAAAGTATAGAATGGTTCGTGCGCTAGGTCGTAAGCCCTTTAAGAGCCACCACAACTCTACATTCACACAACAAGCCTGGTGAAGTTTATTGCTGGAACGCAGCCCATGTCTATAGCCATACATATACAGCTTCAAAAGAACCTTGGGGTGGTAGGGCGGTCGACCTTCTTTCTCCAAAGCACTATTGGTAAAACCCAATTGATCGAAAGGCAAGGCTTCCACAAATAAATCTACCAAGCGCGCATAGGAGTTATCCGCCACCATTTCCTCCAAAGCGATCATGCTCATCTGGTTTCTGTCTATCTCGCTATCTAAATGATGCATGAAAAATACCTCTTTGATTTGTATTCAAGATACTTATATCCTCAAGGTGACCGAAAGAAATCAGCTCGATTTACTCACAAATCCTTGTGAGTTTTTGCGCAGTCTGATGGTTTGCAAATGGCTTGTGGCGGTTTCGAAGCACTTTTCTGTCCACCGAAACCAAGGCTGGCTAAGAAGCGAAAACCTTGCTGGCAGCCGTTCACCCGCCATAAGCTATATGCTTTGTTACCACACGTTTTTATTTTCAATTTTATATCGATAGGGGTTTTCAGAGTCCAATTCCCCATTATGATGGATTTTAAATTCCGCAGACTCGTTATCAAACTTAATTATATCAATCTGTCTAATATCTCTCAAACACAAACTGCTCTCATAGAGTATCTCATTGTCAAAAATTAAAAATTTTGTCTTTGTTATATGAATAAGCTGTCCGCATGCCATTAGTCCACCGGATGTCACAATTATTTTATGTGTTTCATCAATTTTAGTCTCATATGTTTTTCGTCCAAAAAATGTCGTTGTCAAACTAAGGAGGATAAAAACAGTCAGGATTGGAATACTAATTATTTTGACTCTCGAGTTTGTTACAAAGGCAAAGTAGATTAGAACAGTCAACACAAATACTGAGTTAATCGCTGGAATTGAGTAAAGGCCTTTTAATCTTAGGTCGTTGAAGTAGAATAAAGTAACAATTGCAAAAATGAAGGTTGAAGCTACAGTCAATTTCGATAGTATCCTATCCACCTTTTCATTTTTCTTTTTCCTAATCTGAGGGATGAGGTTTAGTCCAATCAGAACTAAAATGAAAATTATAACTGCAATCATTTTTTAATGTGTGGTAACAGCCCTGAATAAACGCAGGGCGGCTTCGTCCATGGCTTTATGAAGAAACGAGATGTTTTTCTCTCCACCTTATAGCCTATGCTGGAGCGAGATAAAGCCGCCTTGCGTTTATTTTTTGTTGTGTGCAGGCTCTTTTTGTCATGGATTAATTGTTTATAGATGCCTGAAGAATCGGAGTGAATTAGTATCAAAACTCATTTAATTATTAATTTCTCACGTTTGAAATGATCTTCTCCTTCGAGTAGAATCATGTAAACACCTGAAGGGAGAGAGCTTAATTCAATGGTTCTATTACCAACCAATTTATTGTAGACTTCATTGCCTTGAATGTCTGTGATTCTGATTTTTTTCACACTTGAGCTAACCTGTATTTCTTTATCCGTTGCAGGATTTGGAAAGAACTCTAATTGATTCCTTTCCTTTGGTTTAATATCATCAGATAATGATGAATAGAAGAGTTGTACGTTGTCGACTTTAAAACGACAGAAGCCATCTAAGTCACCATTGGGTAAAGTTTGAGGTTTGCTTTCAAAACCTATCCAGATACTATCTGTTTGGCTTGCATTTGGATTCGTCCCTCTCAAAGTGATCTTAAAGTAGCCATTAGAAATTGTATCGATATTGTAACCACGTCTTACGACTACATTTCCATTGTGAAAGAATGCAGCGCCAACACTTGCATAACCTCCAAAGTAGATACTATCAATGCTAATATCGAATGTAATAGAGTCAATTAGTCCAGTTAAGTTTGAAAACCTGCCAAGAACAAGGCATCTACCTCTACCTGCAAAGCCAATAAGATTATTTTCGATCCTAGCTGCTAAAGATCCATCTGTTGCATTTGAATCAGGAAAAACACATTGTACTGCCCAATTACTTGTAATCCAACCATTGGGCTGAATATATCCCGCGTTGGTATTCCAATTTTCAAAGCTTAGATCAATCTGAGAATGTCCATTCTTTAGACAGAGAGCTGCTAAAACGAAAAAAAGTGTCTTGATATTCATAATACTTCTAGTTTGATACAATTATGTTAAGCGCATCCACAATTTGTCCATTTACAATCATTGTCAATGTATATGTTCCAGATTGATAACCAGAAAAGTCAATTGTAACGGTATTGGATAGAGGGTCAAGGATGTAGTTGTTCAAAATCGTACTGTTCATGGGGTCAACTACAGCAATAGAGCCATTTAGTCCGTTCTCAACTGAGTAAGTTATGGTTGCATTAGAGTTAACGGGTTGCGGTTAGTGGTGCGGTCTGCTACGAGGTTGATGTTATTGGGTTTGCTGTGATGTAAGATAACACTGTTTCTGAGAAAAGTCAAGCGGGCTGCGAGCCTAACCGCTGTTGTGTGCTGGCTTTTTCTTGTCACTCTCTTTGTTCAGAATAATTCTATCGATCATCTCAAGCTCATTTAACTATTAATTTCTCACGTTTGAAATGATCTTCTCCTTCGAGTAGAATCATGTAAACACCTGAAGGGAGAGAGCTTAATTCAATATTTCTACTTCTAACCAATTCACTGTAGACTTCATTTCCTTCCATATCTGAGATTCTGATTCTTTTCACATTAGTGTTGACTTGAATGTTTTTATCCGTTGTAGGATTTGGAAAGAACGCTAATTGATTACTTTCTTTTGGTTTAATGTCATCAGATAATGAGGAATAGAAAAATTGAATGTTATCCACTTTGAAACGACAGAAGCCATCCAAGGTGCCATCTGGTA
>JAFMBM010000048.1 GCA_017858515.1 Cryomorphaceae bacterium
AGCAGATTCTTGACATTCTCAAGGAGCAAGAATTTGGCAAAACCGTGGCTGAGATAATAAGTAGTGGGAATTTGAAAAGTGTCGAATTCTATACCAATTTCAGGATATGTATGTAGGCTAGATAGTTTTATTAAGTGATTTTAAAATATAGGGTTTAAGATGAACAAGAATGAAATTAAAATTTTGAATCAATGCTGCTGAACTTAGCCCGTCATCACCATTTCCAGCATTGTCTTTCATTCTTTTTAGGTGCAATTTCAACTGTTCATCCCATTGAATACCTCCGTCCTCACTGTCTATAGATGCATAGGTTGAAAAATTAGACCACATTGATTTCTTCCCTTCGAATACAAATGGGGTGACTGTTAAATCAATGTTTTTGCTTTGCAGCTCGCTCAAAATACTTGATTTTTCTTTTTTGAGTATACTTATAGCATTGTCTTTCCTCCTTGAAGAGAAAAACAAATACAACAGTCTCGATGGTGTACTTCTTTCTATTTCCTCCTTACTCAAATTTAAAAATTGTTTGGTTAAAGAATGTGGCAGCAGTTTCTGGCGTATAAATGAGTTATAAGCCTCATCAAATGTGAACGTTTCTTTGTCTTTCAAATCCTTAGAAATAATGCTACCCGTGCTATTCTTCTGATATTCTGTATCAGCATGGTGACTTGTAACTGCTTGCTTTTCAATTTCCTTATGAAATAACTTGCTATTTGGATAAAGGTATTTATTATGTAATTCGGCTAAAAGCTTAATTAATTCATCTTTTTGAGGGAACAAGATATCTTCACCTTCTAATAGTTCCATAAGGTTATAGAAAATAACCTTTCGTTCAGTTCTTCCCCAAGACTCCCCATGGAATAAACTAATTAACTCATGGCTTAATTCATCATAAGCACCAATTAGTTTCTTATTTACCTTTTGCTCCTCAATTTCAGAAAACAACAAATGTGGGAGAACTTGGTATAGCTTCTCGAAATTATAAATGGCTGATGCACTAGCCCTCAGAGTCTTTTTAAGGTCGCCGGAATTGGTCCTTAACATACTAAGGTGACTATTATACTTAACAATATAGTGCAAAAAAAGAGGGGCACTCATCTCAACGATTGGACTGTTATACGGTAATATCACGCTATGCATAAGTCCTTCATTCTCCTCAGTTATATCAGAAAACTTTTGGTTTAGAATTATTTTTCTGGCATTTTCAAAAAAGCTCTCATGTTCGTCAATATATCTTGAAAACGCTTCCTTCTCACTCTTGGCATCGTTCAATATCTCAATCTCATCTTGAATATTGAATATTTCTTTCAATGTCTTTGGTGAACCTTCTAATACTTTTAATTTGTCATCTATTGAATCTGCCAGATTAATTTCTCCTCTTAACTTTTCTATCTCTTTATCATAATTAAGAGCTATTACTTGTGTTACATTGGCATCCTCGGAGATGACAATTTTCCTTTGCGCAAGAGAGTCCATTAAGTCCTGTGCAGTCCGGAACCTGTCTTGGGGATTCTTCGCTAAACATTTCAAAATAATGTTATGAAGCCATTCCGGCACTTCTAAACCATGGTGATCAAGTACTGGAACATTTCCCTGGCTAATTTTAATAATAGTTGAAATGGGTGAATCCCCAGTAAAGGGCACAACACCACTAAGACATTGATACATAACAATACCCAAACTATAAATATCTGACTCAGGGCCGAGCACTTCGCCATTGGCCTGTTCCGGGCTCATATATTCAGGTGTACCGATCACGGTACCTGGCATAGTGATTCCTGTAGTACTCTCTTTTAAAGCAGCAATACCGAAATCCATTAATACAGGTCGTCCAAGTTTTGTGATGAAAATGTTACTGCTTTTAATATCTCTATGGATAAGGCTTTTTCTATGTATTTCAGCTAGAGCAGAACTCACAGGAATGATGATGTCTAGAAGCTCATCTGTTCTAAGTCGTTTACGTTGACGAATAAGTTCTGCCAAATCCAGACCGTCTAGATACTCTAAACAGATAAATACAATACTTTCACGTTCATCCACATCATAAATAGTGATGATATTTGGATGATTCAAGCGCGCTGCACTTTTTGCTTCAAGACGGAATCTCTTTACAGCCTCCTGATCGTAAATTAAATTGGGGTGAATTACTTTTACGGCAACGTCCCGATCTAAACCTAGCTGAATAGCTTTGTAAACATTAGCCATTCCTCCTTTACCTAGGAGCGATTGGACAATGTACTTGTTCGATAGGGACTCCTTCACAAGCTCGTCAAATTTATTCATGATTATAGCAATAACAGAATCAAATAACTTAAAATGTTTGCTGTTCTTGATCTACCCTAACAAGTATGCAGGTAATATTATCAGTTGATCCATTTTCATAAGCATGATTAGAGAGCTTTAGACAGTCTTCCTCTAAATCATCACGGCTTTCACTCAGAATTCGAGCTATATAATCGGGATCTTTACGTTTTTCCAATATTAAGCCATCACTGCAAAGCAAAAACGCAATGAACGAAGTTTGTGTGAAATCTAAATTTTGAACAGAATAGTGATCGGCAACATCTTCGCCGCCATTGAGAACTCGAGTGATAATGTTGTCGTGCCTTTGCAAGAATTCATCCGTTAACTCAGCCAAATCCTTTTGCGAAAGAATCTCTTGAACGTAGCTGTGATCTATCGTGAGAACTTTTAGGCCAGACTCTGAAAAACTATACAACCTGCTGTCGCCAATATTGCAGTAAGCATAAGTATTACCTACTATCAACATAGCAGTTAAAGTTGACCCCATACCCTGAAACTCGCTTTGATCTCTCACGTCATGAGCTATCGCCTCCTGAATATCTGAAATGGCCTTTTGAAATGCTAAAGTAACGCCGTCTTCGAAATCATATATCTGATCAAGGCTACTTACTATTGAATTCTCTAGAACAGAAATAACAATTTCACTTGCCCTCTCGCCACCAGCTACCCCACCCATGCCATCAGCAACGGCAAAAATATAAATGTCGCTAGTGAGCTGTTTGGATAGGCAAGTATCTTGATTTACTGCTCTTTTACCCCTTTGACTTATGCTTGCAAAATTAATCTTCAACTTTAATAAGTATGTAACGTTTCTATTTTGAATATCGGATTAGCACAGTGCCCATTGTTACAGTTGCTCCAGCGAACAGCTCTAGCTCTTCTCCTACTTTCATTTCTTTTGTCCCCATTCTAGTAGGGTTCGTGCTGCTTAGATTTTTAAGGATTAGTGTATTATCCCGATAAATAATCTCAGCATGTCTTCTGCTTACCGTATTGTTACCTAATTCAAGATGAGTTTTTCGCCCATCTTGGCTTCCTGGTTCTCTTCCTACAGTTGCTATGAGACCTAATGAAGTAAACTTTCCAAAAAGCTTAATTTCTTCTTGCGGACTTGATCCTGCTAGAATTGTGAAATTTCCAGGAAGCAACTGTATCCCAGTTTGCTGAGGTTTTTGCATCACAACAGTTTTTGCTGGACTCGCAGGTTGCTCTTTTTTCTTTGGCAGCTCATTGATGTTAAAGGCTATGGTCTTGTAGTCACTTATCGCATCCGATGAATTAACTATAGGGTCAATACTTATATTTTTGGACGATCTTGTGTATTTCTCAACTGGGTTAACTCTTGGTTCTTTTTTTCTCTGCTTAAGAATGGAAGCTATCAAAAGTACCAAGATTAAAGCAGCAATTCCAATAATAAGAAACAATGTAGAATTGCTTTCTTTTTTCTCATCTTCACAATCTATGCATTCATATTGGTCGGCATCTATTAGAAGCTTGCCATCTTCATTCCTTTTCAGTTTACCTTTAATTTCGTAATCGGCACCATATTCCAACTCTGTTTTTTCTTCTAATCTTACCTCTATGGTGTCATTCGACTTGTCATGTATAAGAAATGTTTTAGCCATGTAGACTTTCTCATCTGAGCTATCTCTTTTTACTAACATACCTTCGATAGATACCGCAGTGTTGAGATAATCGTCTGCTTTTGACTTAAGTTTTTTAATAGAAGTGTCATTACTTGCCCAAGCAAGCTGATAAATGAGCAAAAGAATAAAGACCAATATTTTATTCATACATTTTTTATAATTTCCAGACTGTTTTACTTCGTAAAGATTTCTATCCATCATGGTTTAGAAAAGCCCTAAGGCCTTCAAATCTATATTTCGTTCGTATTCAATAGGTATTGAGAAACTCTTTTTATCAATTTCTACTTGAATTAATCCTTCAGTTTTTAAAACATCTTTCTCAGTCTTTTTTTCTTTAGAACGGTTTCCAAAAACTCCTGACAAGACGCTTTTACTTAATTCATTATAGCTTAAATTTAATCTCATTGGAACAATGGCAGTGTCGTATTCCGAAACGTAAATGCTATCTGAAAGGTTCCAACTAGCCAAGTCGCTTTTACTTTCGTTCATGCGAAAATGTAAATTAATATCGCGAAGGGTAAAAGGTACTCCAAAATCGTTGGACACTACATAATTATACTTTATAACGGGCTTGAATAGAGTTGAGCTCTCATCCAAGCTAACTTTTGAAAGTTCATTGGAACCCCGTTTATTCAGAGCAATGTCCAACAACTCTTTTAATGTCTTGTAATAGTCAAAATTGAATTTTTCATCTATTAAAGAATTGCCGGCAACAAAAAAAACTTTATAATCCACATCGCCCATAACATTCAAAGTGGCTTCCTTCCTCTTTGTAAGTTCTGGAAAACTTTCATGAAGTTTGTCCAAATAAATATTCGCTTCTACTTCCACAGTAGTAGTGCCCCCTGCTGGAATGCTGAAATCATCTTCAAAATGAAATTTTCCTAATTCTAAATCATTGTAAGCCAATGTAAAATCGGAATTCAAAATCGTCAATTCAAACATATTAGGGTTAGTCACATCGCATTGAATTTCAATTGAGGCAACCCCTTTATTAACTCCAAAGACTTCTAATTGTCTTATATTTTCTATTGTCGGTGCCTTGGAGCAGGAGTTCGAAAGTAACAGCAAGGCTGCAAGCAGGCTAATAGAAAGAAGACTAGATGCTGTCTTTTTTCTTAAGGGCCAAGTATATTGTGGCATATATGATAATATTTAGGGTCATTACAAATACTAAGTTACTTGGCATACTATTCATGAATTCGCCTATTAGGCGTCCATCTTCAATAAGCTCTTCATTATAAAAGTCAAGTAGTTTTAATGCACTTTTAGAAGTGGTCTTTGTTTCCGTTAAATCCATTGTTTGGGTAATCGTCGTAGAATTTGTTTCGGGATTGACGATAGTATCTATATTGATTTTGGGCACATATGCAATTACACTTTTAAGATTGTCTCGAAGAGAATCTCCCTCCTCAATAACTGAATAATCTTGTATACGAGAAAGCCCCTCGGTACCCCATCTTCCTAAAGTAAGAAAGCTTAAAAGCTCCATTCCCCAATTATCAATTTTTGTGATAACACCTGCAAGCATAATTTGCGGCATTAACACTATCGGAACCACAGTCATTACTTTTTCAGTATTATCAAAGATTGAACTCAACCATAATCCCAACAAAGTGGCAGATACTGCTAGAAAGAGCATAAAAAGTAATGCACCTCCAAAAGAATGTTGATAAATAGTCTCGTAATCCTCAGGAGGGAAGAGTCTAAACCTAAAATAGATTATTGACTCAAAAAGTAGTAGTTGAATAAGAGAAATTACAGATAACACCGATATCTTCGAGAGAATATATGCATTGATCCAAAGATTGAACATGCGTTCTCGTTTATAAATTGATTGCTCACCTACTATTTCTTTTGCAGCGTTACTTACTCCGAACCAAATGGATGAAATTGCCATTAGAAAAATGACACCTAATTGAAATTCACTAAAAATAATAGATATTAATAGAGCTATAATAATAGGTTGAGCGACGAGTAAAGCCACATTCCCTTTATCATTGAGTTTTATCTGGAAATAACGTCGAGTGAGCCAGACAAACTGATGGGGGAATGAATCCTTCTTTATAGCTAGATTACCTGACTCATTTTTTTTGTATTTTTGCGATGGCTCATTTAAGGCATATTTTTTATTGTATACATCTTCGGCTACCTTACGGTCGCTAAGCAAGCTATATACCTCTGTAATGGAATTCTTTCCAAACTTTTGAAGCATTTCATCCCGGCTGCCATAGAATACATCATATCCTCCTGCACCCAAAAACACCACATCATCAACATAATTTAAATCTTCTGGCTTATGCGTCACCATTATTATGGTTGTTCCAGTTTTCTTAAGGTTATTGAGTTTGGTTAAGAATTCATGTATAGACTCTGGGTCTAAGGGCGAGGTGGGTTCATCAAGAAAAAGAATGGATGGGTCGGTAAGTAATTCTACGGCTATACTAAGTCTCTTTCGCTCACCCCCGCTAAGAGAGTGAACTCTTTTCTGATAGATGTTTTTAACTTTATCATCGTCAAAAAGGCTTAAAAGAACAGAAAATATTTTCTTCTCAATCTCATCTTCAGGGGTGTCTTTTGTAAGTCTCAGTTTAGCCGAGAACCTCATTGTTTGCTCAACCGTTAAGTCCCGATGAATGATATCATCCTGAGGTACGTAGCCGATTTTCTTTTTGAGTAGATTATAGTTCTTTACAAGGTCCAATCCATGAACGATAACTTGACCGTCAGAGGCAGGATTGTCACCATTTAGTGTTTTTAGTAGGGTAGATTTTCCACAACCAGATGGGCCCATTACAGCTATGAACTTCGAATAAGAAACATTAAGGTCCAGCTTCTTTAGTCCTACATAACCATTAGAGAATTTCTTTTCTATACCCTTTGCTTGAATGGCAACTTCTTCTCTTAAGTCGCGATAGCCCTGTTCAAGATTAAAATGATGGAGGCAGATATAAATATTATCATCCGAACCGATCTTCATTTTATCCTTAACAAGAATGTCGTTTACATATATCCCATTCTTGCTTCTAAGGTCAGTGATATACCAACTTCCATTTTCTTTAGTTAACTCGGCATGCCAGCGACCAACAGTTCTGTCATTAGGATCTGTAACGAAATCGTTTTCAGGACTTCGACCTATCTTAATTCTATTTCCAGATGCTACTTGGGCAAGGAATCTTTTACTCCTCTCTGAGGCTTCAAAGACATTGTCAGATGAAATCGAATCTTCTTTTGCTTGAGATCTATTATTAGCTACGTTGTTCGAAATGGAAAGAACTAATACACACTGACCAATTGAGATGGTGTCCGAAAGATTAACTCTTATTGATTGCTCAGATTTTATTCGGCTTCCGTTGACGAATGATCCATTGCTGCTTCCCAAATCTATTAAGGAAATTACTCCTTCTTGGAACTCAATCCGCAGATGTTTTCTGGAAATCGAGCCAGAAGAATCTTGTACTTCTAATTGAGCCCCTCCACCAGATCTTCCTAGAACAACACTTTCGCCATTAAAAATAGAAAACTCTTGACCCGTTTCAGCTATTTTTAGCTTCAGTTGATTCATAAACCGTTCTCGATGTAGTAATTAATACAGTTAATTCTATCCTCTAAATAGGGGTGACTTCGAGTTAGTTTCGATTCACCATCACCTCCAGACTCTACTCCCATATCAATCAAACGTTTAAAAAAGTCTGAAAACTTAGTAGGATTGAAACCTGCTGCCGTTGCTATAGCAAACGCATTCTTGTCAGCCTCGTATTCGTCAACCTGACCAAAAGGTGTTTCCATCATCAAAGCGATATCCTGGGCCAATACCATCATCTCCTCGACACCATAAGAAGACCCCAGTTGTTGAAGAGCTAACATTTTTTTCGTATTTCTGATGGTATGTTCAAGATCAATATGACTTACTTCATGAGCGACTATAAAGGCTAACTCATCCGCAGATTCTACAAAGCTTAATAGTGCTGTACTTATATAAATATACCCTCCAGCATGTGCGAAGGCATTGAGCTCATCAGATTCAATAATTGTGAGGGTATAGGTCACATCTTTCCTTTTTATATATGGCCTAAGAATTTCCGTCGTTAGCATCTCGCTCAATTGGTTTTCGAACAACGCATTCGTCACGAAATTATACTCCAGCTTAATCTCCTCGCGCATCTGCTTACCCATTTCTCGTTCCTGAGCAAAGGATAGTGAAACACTAGCGTCAACAACAGAATTTTCCAACGTTCGCAGCTGCGCCATATACCCGTCCAATCCGCTCCCACAATTGTTAAATACTTTATATTGCTTTTGGGCCTTTTCATAGGCATCCATAAGTCCACCATCTTGGGCATTGATTTTTAACCCAAATACAATGATTAAGAATAAAACAGTCTTTGTTCTCATAAGAATCTTGGTTTTGTTGTTATCGTCCATAAATTAAGTCTCCCGGGGTCCTTCCTTTGATCTTGCTTTGTATTAATCCAGCAATGACAATTAAAGGAATAAAAATAAAGATGAATGGATACTTCCATTCCAAATCAAGGGTAAAGAGGTCTGTACTAATTACACCTTGAACAAGTTCTTCTCCAAAGAATAGGGTACAAATGCTCTTGCCTAAAGTATAGGCAAGCAGAAAACTCAGAGTAAACACTGCTAAAATGGTTATTAAAGCGATACTCGAATAAACAGCAATGATATTCCCATTTGATAGACCGAACGCCTTCAATGTGCCTAAGCTAGCAGCATTCCTGTCGATATGGTCAATTATGGTTTTTGAGATTATGTATATAATAATTGTTATGCTGAAAAGAGTTAATACTAAGCTTAGAATCGCGGAAATATTGCTAAAAACGCTGAAATTACGCGCTGACTCAATATCATTTAGATCAACTTCTAGCTCAAACTCTCTAGCCATAAATTCTGAAAAAGAAGATATGGAGTCTAAATTGGTCATCTCCACAACTAAGAAATCATCATTGGTTTCTCCTAATTCACCAATATACACATCTTCATAAGGCAAAGTAAAAGTTAATGAATAGTCATCTAATTGATTGAAAATAGCCTCAAGAGATTGCTGTGCTTTATTTTTTTCCACCTCGGAAGAAAAGGAAGCCCTAATATCAAAACCTACTTGATGACGGTCTATATTCTTTTCTATACTCCACTTGCTGTTAATTGACATCCCAGCTAAAATAGCTTCAACATTTTCCATCAAATTCTTTGTTGCTACAAAGCCTTTAATACTATACCTATATTCCTGAAAACTTGAACGAAATGCACTGACTTCATACTTGTTTGTAATATTATAAAATGCCTTTGGAGCAAATAAGATATTGGCCTTATCTGGCAAGTTTATACTAACTCCTGAGATAGCAATAGGTAGAGTAGAGACATTTGTACCATCGTAGGTCTCAACATACATAACCTCTGTTGGATAAGCATCTGTTATATCGTATCCGAGCTCAGACAGAAACTCACTGGAAACAATACAAGACCAAGGGGCATCTTCTAGCCTAACCAATTTGTTTTGGGTAAGAAGTAAGTTGCTTTTCTCATTGCGAAACAAATAAGAATAGAGGCCTCGATTAGGATCAATTAAGCGCACTCTTGCACGAACAACTTTGTTGTCCGTTGATGCGAAGCTCAAATATCCTATTGGTACAAAATAGTGTGAATTGATCTGATAATTCTCCTTTAATTTATCCGAGGCAAACTCACGATTAATCTTGTCAAAAAAGCTCTGCTGTGCTTTTTGAGAGGGTATTGTAATTGAAAGGAATCGAATAAATGGGCTATCCATTCGCTTAGCAAGTAAGTCAGAACTACCTTCACTAAAACCCATTGACCAAAGAGCCAGAAACATTACCGCAACGATTCCAAGAAACAATCCTGTTTTTTTTGTAAAGGACTTTAGCTCAGGAAGGAAGAAAATTGAAATAAATGATTTTCTTTCCATCAGTTTTGATTGTCTCTAATGGCTGTTTTTAATACTGACGCCAAATCTTCCGTTGCAAAGCTTTGTTTACTTCCATGATTGAACCACGCTTCATGCTTCTTCTCGTAAACAGAGTTTTCATCTACAACCCCGAAGTAATGAAATTTATCCCCTTCACCTTCTGAGTGTTTTCGAATCAGTACGATCTTATCAGCATAGGTTACAGCCAAATCGATATCATGCGACACTATTACCGCTGTTCTTTTCTCATTTTTTACAATATCAGAAAGTATTTTCAATAATTTCTGTGCATTGTGGTGATCTAAGTTTCCCGTTGGTTCATCTGCAAATAATACACTGTAGTCAGTCCCCAATGCTCGGGCAAAGGCAAGTCTTTGCCTTTGCCCACCTGACATTTTCTCTACTTTTTTTCCAGAAATTATATCAATGACAAAATCTTTAGGGTAAAGTTTCATGAGCAACTGACGAGCTTTAAGTCTCGCCTCAGCAAGACCCCTCCCTTGAAGTACTTGACTTACGGTTGCGTTTTCGTAAGCGTTAAGATTTAAAAATAGATTCGTACTCTGAAAAATAAAGCTTAGATAATCTTTTCTGAATCTAGCTTGATTTCTTTCCGACGTATTCCAAATGTCCGATACATCAATCCAACCCTCTTTTCCTTGAAAAATCATTTTGGCGTTGTCATTCTTTATAATGGTATTATTCATTATTCCAAGGGTTTCCAAAATAGTGCTCTTACCAACTCCTGAGGCCCCAACTATAAAATAAATTTGTCCTTTATAGATGGTAAGTTCTGTTAGCTTTAAAACTGGAAAATGGCTTGCCTTGTATTGACAGCTGATATTCTGCACATCATATAAGAGATCGTTATCCATTCCCAGGAATTTTTCTCAATGGAACCCAGTAATAGAATTGCTCATTTAATTTAAATCGATCTTCTTCTAGATTGGTCTTATTGAAGAGTGCAACAGATTGTTGAAACTGTAAAATAAACTTGGGCAGTTGAGGATGATTAGAATTAGGGATGTCTTTGAGAGGAATTTCTTTTAATGTTCCATATTCTCCTTTTTCATCAAAGGGAACACCCAGTAAAATAGTCCAGATTTCTGAAAGCGTTTTTTGCTCAACTCTTTCATCAGACGATTCACCCAAGGCTGCCTTTGTTTGTGCGATGAGCCCTTTGTATATCTGTAATTTGGCTTCTGCACTTGAGGCCTTTGGATCAATATCATTAAAGACCTTAATCATTCCATCCACCTCTTGGTCAGAGAGAAAAACCACCGGTGAAAAGCAATCCAATGGTGCATTGAAGAAACGCGTTTTCGTAAATCCTTTTACTGAGAATTGAGAAAATTGCTGCATAGCTAAATCTATTTCAGCGGGCGTCATACCCTCACTTTCAAGATAATCCCTGAGGTTTTCTTTATTTGCATCTTCGAATTTATCACCTCCCTCCATCTTTAAATCTCCTGTTTTGATGTAGTTTGAGTAATTAATGATTTGTTTATCGATGGCTGCTAAGTATTCATCTAGAGCCTCTGTTAAGTTGTCGTTGAGCACATTGAGCGGCATAGCCTCGTTGTCATTAGCATGAATGAAACGGCCGAAGCCCCCTTCCGCATACATCTCTACTTGATTTGGATTATTTGGGTTTTTAAACTGTAACTCAAAAGAATTGGACCGCCCTTTGACTGGTTTGAGCATAGGAATAAGATCTTGCTTTCTATCACTTCGCAGGCCGAGCTCTCTAATCATATCAATGGCGTCGCTATTAAAGTCGGTATAGGCTGGCTTAGATGCAAAGTAAACTTGAAAAGCAATTAGGTTAGCATGCATCGCTGTAACAGCAGAAGAAACTTTATCCAAAGTTAGCCCTTTAGCATCCTCTCTTGAATTTCCCGCATCACCAATTAAAACTATAATATTGGATTCGTCTGCCCGCATTCTAGACTCCTCTAAGCCCTTTAACATGCCATAATACTGAGATTCCCATGCGGTTTTACCACGACTGAAGCTTGAGAGCGTTGCCAAGAAGTTGAAGATGTCTTTCTCATTCGGTGTAAGTGGAACGATGTCAAAAGCTTGTTCACCATCCTCATAATCTCGGTAAACTGCTATTCCAAACTTGATAGCCTTTTTGTGTTTCTCTTTGTTGAGTGCAATAATATTCTCGATACCACTTTTAATCGCAGGAAAAAAATCATTCATAGACTTGGTAGCATCTAAAACAAACAGCACATTTATATTATTTCTCTTAGACTTGAGCTTCTCAACCAATTGCTTCATTTCCGCCACTTTCTGTGGAATCTCTTCGCCTGCTCCTTTTACAGAACCCAAAGTGGCCACTTGCTTAATGTCAGAACCCTTAAAATTTTGTAAAATTGGCATTCGCATCATATAATTCACCTTGCGCTTCGCGGTCACATCTAATTTGTAGATAGCCTCTGTCGGATCATCTGTACCTAAGTTAACGAAAGCATCCATCTGGCTTCTTTTAATGAAGACTGGTATCTTCTTACCTGAATAGACCTCGGAGTACTCAGGGCCGTAACTAGTTTCTAAACAAACGCGAGTGTCCCAATCTGTCACATTAAGGTCTTGCATCCATCCGTTTACATTGTTCTGCCGATTGGCTTGGGAGAGGTCGTCAATTTTGTCATTCACAGATAGGAGTTTAACTCCGCTTAATTCTTTAAGAACATATCGAATTTCTAATTTGCGTTCTTCTCCAAGTGGATTTCTACGCTCAGGGTCTCCATAGAACATATACTTGTCAATCTCAATTCCTTTTTCAGCGGCCTTAGTCATTGCCTGAAGTTCAGCGACATTATCCATATTGACAAGAACTAGTCCTTTTTTAGTGATGGAATTACTATTGGATAAGGCATGGTCATTAATTAGCAAGTTTCTAACAGGTACCCAACCTAACTCTACATAAGTCATCTTACCTTCAACTGCTTCAAAAGCAGCCAACTTTAACCAGTTTTGAGGATCTTTATCTATAACATAAACTTGCTCCATGAAGTCAAGAGTTCTAGATTTTTTCAAACCGTTTGGTGAAGAGTAAATGGGGTTTTTCACTCTATCGCTATAGACTCTCCAATAATTATTTTCCTCAGAAGATTTCGAGTACTTATATGTTAAGCTTTCAAGGCTGGTTTTGCCATCATATAGGCCACGAACAAAATCAGCACTTACAAAGCCCCTTAATTCCAATGGGCGAGCTAAACAAGATTCGCAGCCACCAGCTGCTTTGGCTTGCAGTGCAACCGTCAAAAAGAAAACTAGATTAAGAGTTCTAAATTTCATAAATAGATCAATCAATGATTATAAAAATTTTGAATTTACACCTTTGATGATGCATTGGTAATTGCCATTTAGCATTATCTCTTCTCCTGAAGCAGTGATTTCAATTTGAGGATTCAGAAATAAGAATGCCTTCGCTGTTTTTGTCAATTCGCCCTTGTTTACAAACTGACCAATAAGAAGAAACTTCTCGAATATTGTTTGTCCTTGAATTTCTCGTGCACCAGCATTAAACTCGCCTAGAAAGAAATAAATGTTAGCGCTTAAGGAAAGTCCCCCATTTAATTCAATTATATTGAAGAGAGTATCCAGATCAAAAAAGGGTGATGGAGAACTTGGATTATTAACCACTATCGCCCTCTCGTAAGTCAGTAGGGGCGTATTGGTGAATTCGAATAAGGGTGAGCTGCCGTTGCTTACCATTACAAGAGTTTTTGAAGCATAAATACCGATAATCGAATCTACTTTTTCAACAATCCGAGTTCGACCTGACTGATTGCTCACATCTACATAAACTATTGTGTTAACTTGAGCCGCTAAGGGAGCAAACGCTAGGTTAATCATTACGACCAAACTTTGTAAGTATTTCATTTTGAATTGTATTCAATTTTCCAATAACGCTTGTTTATTAACTGCGGTTGAGAACTTAGTTCAAACGTTTTCCCTTCATTCATGTGATCAATACGGAATTTAGTACTCAAGGCTGAAAAACCAGATAATTCTTTGCCATCCACAATAAATATGGGCTTTCCTGGCAAGCTATTCATACTTAGTTCTTGAACCTCTTGGGAAGCAACTCTATCATCAGGGTTGGCGCCATATTTTTGCGCTGCTATTGCTAACTTTCCTTTAATTGCATCCCAATCCACATCATTTCCGCAATTAGGAATCACACGAGTATCGTTTTGAGAATATGCTACAGGAGTAAAGCTGGGTTGTTTAACCCAAACATCCACTGCTTGACCCATCATTGCTTCTACATTCCATTTGAACTTTTCTTTTATGAACTCTCCTTCTTTTCCAGAAATTGAAACATCAAAGGATTCATCTCCATAATCATGTGGGTCAGTAATTTCTACAACCATTTCGCAACTAGAGGTGAAAGATATATTGATAAATCGTGATTCTAGCCGATGGCGACATTGAGCTTCTGGTGCAGGAAGCTTCCCAAATAATGAAAGTTCAATGCCATTGGTGATGGCTTCAGGGCCATTATATTCACTTATTTCTAAAGCGAAAGCAGTCAATCCTTCCATATCTTGACAAAAGTAGATTTGACCTGTAGTCTTGTTAAAATTCACTTCGCGCCTATCATTGGCTCGATACACAGCGAGAATGTCTTTCGCTTGAAGATCCTTTTCTTGATTGCCTTCAATTAGAGAACCCTTAATAAAGAAAGCACCTTCATTTTCTTCAATTCTGACTTTGACCTCTGTTTCCGTATTCAATACTTCTTTCTTATCATCCACTTTACCGGAATCAGATTGAGAGAAATACCAAAGACCAGCAGCGCCAAGAATTAAAATCAACCCAATAATAATGATAATAGTAAAAGGGCTGGACTTCTTTTTTGCCAACTGTTTCACATTCGACTTGTTAGAATCGGTAATAGGAGTAGTTTGGTCAGGCTTTTTTGGAATTTGCTTACCTTCTTTATGATTTTGAAAATCTTCACTCCCAGATTTTGACGAGGGCGGAATATTAACGGTTGGATTTGCATCCTTATTTAAGTCCTCAGGCCTAATAAAGACAGTCTTACCTGAGTTTGATGCCCCGTCTGAAACGGATATGTTTACAGTCTTGTCGCCCTTTTCAACCTTTTCTTCTATACTAGACTCAGGTTTTTGTTTATCAGCCTTTTCGCCATAAATATCAAATTCCGTAGAATCACATTTAGGACACTCTAATGTAAAGTCGTCGCCTTCAAATACACTGCCGCAATTCCTACAATTGTACTTCACTTTCAAATAATTTTAGAGGTAATACCTTAAACTCAAAACATATGTCAAGAAGCTCCAGCTATGACCTTCGGCTATATTCAACATTGAGTTATCTACTTTATCCACTTCACTGCTAAGAATATCTGCGATTTCTGTTTCAAATATGGTTTGGCCGATGTTATAGTTGGTTTTCACTTCAAACGAAAGCTTTTTTGTAAAGCGAAAATCTATAGAAAGGCCCGCTTGCAACCAAGAAGGATTGTCTGTCATAAGTATTTCAGAATCAATTGCATTAAGTGCCTCTCCAGAAGTAAATCCGTATTCTTCTATATTGTAAAGTGAAAGACCGCCATATTGATTATATGTACCCCAATAGGAAGCTGCTTCGGCTTGAAAATCGTACGAGCCTGATTGAAGCAATCCTATATTATAAGATGCTGAAGCTCCCATGGATATAAACCTCCAAAGTTTATATCTTAAGTTAAGTCCTAGTCCAGCGTAAATCACATCTGCTAAGACACTCTCTGAAATAGTATGAAGGTCTGTGAAATGAGTGTAATTATCACCATCCAGATCCTCTGCGCTATAAGAGCTTCTATGTCCTAATGATGAATATGAGCCAGAAAAGTTACGCGCGCCTCCTCTCAAATCAAGTGATAAGAAAAAACGATCATTTGAATTAAAAAAACGATATCCGAACAAAACACGGATGTCAGAAATATCTAGACCACCTGAAACCTCATTAATTCTTCCGTTATTTTCAGGTATCTCGAAAATATCAGTAAAGTCTCCAAATTCATACTCAACTCCTAAATAGAATTTTTTAGGCCTGAAACGAACGGTAACAATATCGTCGGAAAGCCTTCCGTTGGGTCCAATACTGCCTTTCGAAATGAAGGTATTGAATGAACCAATATACTCTTCACTCGTACTTTCAATTTTTAAATTTTGGTTCTCGTCTACATCTCCAAGCATAATAGTCTTACCTTCTTCTATCTTCGCACTATCGCCATTCACTATTATAATACGATTGAAACTCTTGTCAGTCGCAAGTTTCTCAGTTAAATCGACTCTTAAGAATTTCCCCTTGGGTTTATTTAGCTTAATTTCACGGATAAGGACTTTCTCCAATGATTTATCAATCACAATTACAAAGTTCAGATCCAGCTTTGAACGATAGAAAAGGTTCTCTGCACTCAATTGACCAAACTCTTTTATTACATCTAATTCAAATACCATCGAAGAATCTTCTAGTTCTTCTAACAATTTTAAATTATACGGGCGAAACTCGTACGTATTCATAGTGCCTCCCATATCGTAGGTCATCATGTAATCTACAAATTGATCGAGACTTATTTGTTTATTTATGTCATTTGAAGGAAGCACTTCATTAACAACAAGTGCCTCTGGAGAAAAAAGTCTTTTATACCTATACGCTTCAATGTCATTCTTCATACGCACATTCTCTCTAACTGCACCTAAGGCACGCAGAATTTCTATAGAAGCTGAATGATGTCGTGCTGGAATGGTTTGGTCTTCTTTCTGTGCGAATACGCTTTGTAAACTGATCACAGACAAAATAAAAACACTTGTAAATCGTTTCATCTCAAAATAATTCGTTGTGAGTAAACAAATGATTTAGTTTTAATCATAAGAATTACAGGACCCTCGGGTCTCTTACCTGTCCATTCCACTGACATATCCTCTTTCTTTAGTTGGATTGTTAACTCTTGCCCTAATAAATTGAAAGAATGAACTTCAAGTATTTGATTGAAGTCTATCCCTTTTATGAAAACTTCTTTACTAGTGGGATTAGGGAAACAGCTAATAGCTCTGCGGTCATTAGCTTCAGGTATACTGATAGGGTTCAATGTGTTTGGGAAATATCCAAAAGACCTACACTTAGATTGAGCATCATAACTTGTTGCTACAAAATAAATATAGCTAGCTGTGTCTATTGTGGGATTGTAATTGTGATACTGAAGGGTGTCCCAAGCGCTTGAGTAAGTCAAATCACCATTTGACTTGTTTATCCTTCCCCATCTAAAGTAGAGTGTTCGTTGAGGGTCAATGGAAGAACTCATTTGCGCCAGCAATAAACTTGTTGTAGAATTCTTTAGAGTAAGTGTAGCCGCTGGAGCCGCAGAATTTGATATAGGAGTAAATATCTCTTTTACAGTTCTTTCACAATCATTTACTGTATTTCTGATATCCAGATTAATCTCTTGCTCTATTGTTCCACTGCTGCGCGTGATATAGGCAAATATTGGTTGTCCACTGTTAGCTTGACTCAAGATACTAGCGCCACTAAGACTCCAGGCATAGGTATAAATATCTTGTCCATAATTAGCATAAGCTTTATTTAAACGAATAGGCACATTCTGTTGTCCATCGCATAAGTCGAGAGACCCGTTGGATCCGTTTAACTCTAGATCAAGACAATAAATATCAAGCACTTCCTCAAAGCCTTGACTATCCGTATAAGGCCTATGCTTAATATACTTGTTGATGATATTAGATGTTGTCACCTCGCAAGAGTCTGTGCATCTCAATTGATAGCTATAGGTAGATCTTGGTATTAAATCTTCTGTATCAATGGTCAAACTAGTTCCAACTCCAACAGAGTCCCAATTGACTCCACCGTTTGCGGATCGCTCCCAAATATATTTAACACTGTAAGCATTGGGATCTAATTCAGAAAGGCCACCTGAAACAGCCTGACTCACGTCGAGAGTAATCGACTCTGTAAAACAAATTGAATCTGATACTACACTGGATTCTATCAATGCCGAAATGAATGGATCAGAAACCCAGACAGAAAAAGTTTGCGAATTTGCGGTGTCTCCACATTGATCTCTCACTTGTACTCGAACAAAATTCTCTCCTGGATCCGAGAATGTATATGAGCCAGGAGATAGTTCGTTGACTTGGGTTGTAATATGCAGATTCCCAAGATTACTGCTGTTTGTAGATATGTACCAGTCATAGAGAAACGAAGCGGATGTGATATTCCCTCCTAAATGATCTACTTTAATTGCGTAGTTGAGAGATTCATTTCGGCAAAGGGTATCCGCTAACCTTAAATTATTATTCTTAGCGCTTATCTGGCTAGCGGTTAGTGCATTGTAGACGGCAAAAGTATAAGTAGAAGACGAATCTTGATCATTGCAAACGGGGTCAGTCACTACAGCAAATACATAAGTGTTTGAAGTTAAGGTGCCAAGTTGTGATGGTGTCAGAGTGGTATCGGTAGCTGTAGCAATAGGCTGGGAGGGGTTTAGAGAAGAACTAGTACTCCTATACCATTGATAGGTATCGCTTGTGCCAGGATTTCCCCCACTTGGATTAAAGGTGAGATTGCTCGCCATTAGATCGTTGTAACAAACCACCTCACTACTTCCTCCAGTATCATTAGTTGCTGCTCCTCCTAGTAATTGTGGATACACAGTAATGGTAAAATGGTTTGATGAAAATTCTGTTCCACAGGAGTCGCCACTAGTCACTCTCAAACGAACATATTGAGTTGTTGTTAACGCACCTATATTTCCAGATGTAACATCCGCCCCAGTGCCAACAACAGTAGGAGATGAAAATGAAGTATTGTCGTCCATCTGCCACTGGTAATTATAGGTTCCATCGCCACCACTCGCTGCTGCGGTCAAAGAGAAGGGTAACAAATCATTATAGCAGATACTGTCAGACGTTACTCCAGGCGTCAGCAGCTGAGTCACGGGGCCGACGGTAAAGTCAGGATACACTGTAGCCGTATACAAGGGCGTAATTACCTGATTGCCGCAAACTTGGTCTTTGATTGTCGCTCGGAAATAGGTTGTCGTATCCAAATTACCTACAGCCGACGGAGATAGAGTGTTCACACTAGTTATGGCTGAGTCCACTGAACCCGAAAAAGCAGGATTTGTGGACCATTTCCACAAATAGGAAAAATTATTATTCGTATTGCCACCAGAAAAAGAGGCCAACAGAGACTGTGCCAGCTGACCATTATAACAAATGTTCTCTGAGGTTATACTTGAACTTCCCTGACGGTACAAGGAGTCGGCTAGCAATTGAGCATTCACATCTAAAAAATAAACGGAGGATTCCCTCATATCATTGCAAACGGGGTCAGTCACTACAGCAAATACATAAGTGTTTGAAGTTAAG
>JAFMBM010000049.1 GCA_017858515.1 Cryomorphaceae bacterium
GAAATGGGAAAAAACAAAAGCTCAAATGGAGAAGCATCCTAGATGGTATACATTCTCATTTGAACTGCTGTTTTCAAATTATCTTTTATACTATTTGCACTTCCTGTCAGATCCTATACCCGATCCCACTTTTTGTTTTCCAGTTTCGATTTTTAAATCCAACCCTTCCTCCCTTTTACTTCCTCTAAAACGCCACAGCAATAACAATTACCCCATAGGCTTCTGCCCAAACGACTACCTAGCGAGTATACGGAATCCGCACATTCCCGTTCTTGTAAAGCCTCTCATTTAAGCCTAATTTAGTGCTGTATGAGAGCCCTCTTCTTTATTCTAATTGCAATCTGTCCTTTCTGGGCTTCTTCTGCCCATTTAGTGGGAGGTCAGATAGAATATACCTGCCTCGGTTCCAACAACTATGAAATAAAGGTTCGGATTTATAGAGATTGCTTTAGCACCCTCGGGGCCGATTTTGACGATTCAGTTTCGGTGGCTGTTTTTAGTGGAAATCTTTCCAATCCTTCACTACAAAGACAAATATTTCTTCAACCTAACGGTCAGCCTATTCAATTGAGTAATCTTACCACTAATCCCTGCTTGCAAGCTCCTCCCACGGCCTGCACAGAATATTTAGATTATACAGCGGTTGTTTTTCTTCCTCCTTCGCCCAATGGATATATATTAAGCCATCAGCGATGTTGCAGAAACGCAACCATATCTAATATCTCAGCACCAGGCACTTGGGGAAACACCTATACAATAGAAATACCCGCCAACGACTTTGCTTGCAATTCTAGTCCTGTTTTTCAAAATGTTCCTCCGGTAGTATTGTGTATCGGAAATGATATCAACTTCGACCATTCGGCTACTGATCCTGATGGGGATAGTCTTTATTATTCTCTTTGTTCGCCTTTGAATGGGGGAAGCCAGGCAGTTCCATCGCCCATTCCAAGCGCCTCTCCGCCTTTTACTCCCGTTCCCTTTATTTCACCTTACTCACAAGCCAGTCCTCTTCCCGCCAATCCTTCCATTGGGATAGATCCAAGCACAGGAATTTTATCGGGTGTGCCTACTTTAATTGGTCAGTATGTGTTTGCCGTTTGCGTTTTTGAATATAGAAACGGCAATCTTTTGAGTACCTACCGGAGAGATTTTCAATTCAATGTGGTTCAATGCACTTCAAACGTAGCTCTTCAAGTCACTGCCCAGCAAGACCTAGCCGTAAACACCACTTGCAATGGATTAACGATTCCCTTCTCCCAAACCAATACCGGCGCCACTAACTTTCTGTGGTATTTTGGAGATCCCAACAATCCGAATGCCAACAGTACGGTTCCTTTTCCTACTTACACCTATTCGGATACTGGTACATACACGGTTTCCTTGGTGATTAACAGAGGAACCCTCTGCGCCGATTCGAGTTGGCAAGAATACCAAGTCAACTACCCTTTAGATCCCGAGATTTTAATCAGCGGCGATTTCTGTTCAGACAATCAACAATTAGTGGCTACCGCTACAGGAAATTATGGGCCCGACGCTCAATTTCGATGGCAACTCAATGGAGTAAATTATCAGGGAAACCCATTAAACCTCCCCATACTTCCAAACAATGGTCCTTTTCTATTGAGCTTGGATGTAAAAGACTTCCGTTGCAGCGCCTCTACGCAAACCAGCTTCCAGCTATACGACCGACCGGTTCTCAAATCCATAGTACCTAGCGGAGAGGCTTGCCTTCCGTATACGGTTCAGTTTAGAGATAGTAGCTTTGCCCAAACGCCGCTCTCTCACTTCTGGGATTTTGGAGATGGATTTACCTCCACCGATCCCAACCCCATCCACACCTACAACACAGCCGGACTCTTTAGTGTAAGTCATACCGTGGTAGCCGATTCAGGTTGCTTGGCTACCCTAACCGATGTTTTTAGCAATGTCATTCGGATCCTTCCTTCGCCCACCGCTGGTTTTAGTATCGATAAAACCATTGCCAATTATTTTCGAGCCTTTTTTACCATAACAGACAGCTCCTCAAGCGATGTGGTAGATTGGGTAATCGATATGGGCGATGGAACGCAATATGCCAACAATCCCTCTTTTATTCACACCTATAAAGATTCCGGAAACTTTATCATAAGGCAAATTGTAACCAACGTTTTAGGCTGCACCGATACCTTTTCTATACAAGTGCGGGTTCAACCCCCTTTAAAACTATATATCCCAAATGCCTTTAGTCCGAATAACGATGGCAACAATGATTTTTTCTTTGTCCGTGCTACGGGCTTTGTAGACTTTAAACTTCAAATATGGAGTCGCTGGGGCGAGAAGACTTTTGAAACAACCAATCCAAGAGACAGTTGGAATGGCCAAAAGAACAATGTGGAAGGCGACTGTCCCATTGGAGTCTATAGCTATTTATGCGAAGTTGAGTTTGAGGATGGATCTATAGAATCCAGAATAGGCTCCATTACTCTCTATCGATAATACTCTTTCCTATTTGTTGCACCGTTTAAAAATGCTCTATGTCTAACCAAGCTTTCTTTTCTCCCGGCATGGATTGTCTCCAAGCTATTCAAGAAGGAATTGAAAATGCAAAAGAAGAGATACTCGTTTGTGTATTTACCATTAGCGATGATCGCATACTGCAAACCCTCTTGGACTCGCACAGAAAGGGAATGAAAATTCGAATTCTCACCGATAACGAGAAAGTGCACGATAAAGGATCAGATATTCGAGCCCTAGTGCGGGCAGGCCTGGATGTGAAGGTAGATGATTCTCAACATCATATGCATCATAAGTTCATGATTGTAGACGGGGTTTATACCTATACCGGAAGCTACAACTGGACCCGCAGTGCAGAGCGCTTTAATGCCGAAAATCTAGTCATTATTGAAGACCCAGAATTGGCCTCTTCCTTTATCCATCAATTTGAAACCCTTTGGGAATCTTCTGTAAGGCTGTATTCGGTTGGATGGCGGCAGCACCATCAGAACAGGAACTCATAGAATTACACCTCAGCGATAGCTATCCACTTGGTTAAAACCCTAAACCTCCACACCAATAAAACAGCCGCTAAGGTTAGACCGGCTGCCAAAGAAATCCAGATAGACAATACACCGCCTTGCAAATAAATGCCAGTAAACCAGCACAAAGGCAGACTAACAATCCAATAAGAGAAGAAGGTAATAGCCGTTGGCAGCTTTACATCGGATAAACCTCTCAGCATTCCCAATCCTACCACTTGCAGTCCATCTGATATCTGAAAAACAACGGCCACAATCAACAAAGAGGTGCTTAAACCGAGAACAGCTGCTTCATCTGTATAAAAACTGGGCAGTAAATACCTTCCGAAGAAGAGCACTAATCCCGCGAAAGTCATCAAAGCAATAGAGAGAAACAAAGCCGCATCTCCTGTTTGTCGGATGGCAGCGAAGTTTTTCCTTCCTCTTTCATTTCCAATTCGAACCGTAGCCGCTGCAGCAATTCCCGAGGCGGCCATATAACTCACAGAAGCCAAGCTAATGGCAATCTGATGAGCAGCCAGAGGTACAGGACCAATCGTTCCAATAAGAACCGCCGCAATGGCAAAAGCACCCACTTCAAAAATATACTGCAAACCCGATGGCACTCCAATCTTAAGTATGCGCAACACCATTGCTTTATTGTATTTATGGAAACTCAATCCTCCAACAAACTCCTTAAATCGACTGCTTCGAGCGATATAAATAAACATGGCAATAGCCATGATCACCCTTGAGATTAAGGTGGCATAACCTGCTCCTAGGAGTTTCATTTCAGGAAATCCCCCTTTACCGAAAATAAACAGGTAGTTCAGTAGAACGTTTAGCAGATTGGCTCCAATGGTAATGATCATGGCCATCTTGGTATCACTTAATCCTTCGGCAAATTGCTTTAGGGCTAGAAAAACCATCAGAGGAATTACACTTAGGGTGATAATCTTAAGATAGGGTTTTGCCAAGTCGAGAACCTCTGAATCCTGGCCTAAGAAGTCCATGAAAGGTATTCCCATGAAAAGCAATGCCACCAAAACAAGGGATACAAGGGAGTTTACCATTAATCCATTGCCTAGAAGAAGACTGAGTCTTTGTTTGTTTTTACCGCCATCTGCCTCGGCAACCAGAGGAGTTAAACCAAAGGAAACTCCAATGCCAAAAACCAATAAGATTACGAAAAGACTGTTGGCAAAAGAAGAGGCCGCAAGAGGAATGGTTCCTGTATTCCCAATCATCACACTATCTGCAACACCCACCATAACGTGCCCGAGCTGACTTAAAACTACAGGCCATGCGAGCAAGACTAAATCTCGCAGAATAGGACGCTTTAAAGACAAGAATGTAGAATATTACTCTTCCTCGTCCTCGCTTTCGTATCTATCCAGCTCACGCTGATAGAACTCTTCTGCTTCCTGCAAAAGCTTAACTAGTTCGTCAGTAAGTTCGTTTTCATCTTCTACTTCAACATCTTCCATCCATTCAATTTCTTCCGAATCAAGGTCAAGAATAAATCGTGGGTAATGAGCGTGAATTATGAATACAGTATCGGGATGATCCGTGTTATCACCGATTAAGAATTTGGGTAGCTTTTCAGACATGCCGCAAAAGTACATCAAAGCCCTTCGGTATAGATACCTTTGCGGGGTGGAAAAGAAAAATTCGTTTGAAGTAAATCAGGTTTCCCAATTGGAGGATGTAGCGCGGGCTATACTGTTACAAAAAAGAACAGGCGTTATTGCACTTTACGGTGAAATGGGCGCGGGTAAAACCACTTTAGTATCGGCCATATGTGCTTACCTTTCCTGTACATCAGCTGTCTCCAGTCCCACCTTTTCCATAGTTCAAGAATATCCAACAGCTCAAGATGAGACGGTGTATCACTTCGATTTCTATCGCATACGATCAGAAAAAGAGGCACTTGATTTGGGCGCAGAGATGTATTTTTACTCAGGAAATGTATGCCTTGTTGAATGGCCCGAAAATGTGGAGGGTATTTTACCTCCCGATTCATTGGCGGTACACATTGAAGTAACAGGAACGCATTCTCGATTGATCCGATTTTAAGACCCATGAGTAAACCCGGTTTTCTAGATATATCTCTCTATGGCTTACCTCAAGAAGAAGTTCTAGAGATAAAGAGGCACAAAAAAAGCCTTGATATTGGCGTTCCCAAAGAGACATGCCTTCAAGAAAAGAGGGTGGCACTTAGCCCACAATCGGTTCAATTACTTGTGAATAATGGACATACCGTTCGAATAGAAACAGGTGCGGGTGAAGGGGCACATTACCGAGATATGCATTATAGCGATGCGGGAGCCGAGATTGTTTACACAAAAGAAGAGGTGTTTCGATCTTCCATTCTTCTAAAAGTAGAGCCCCCGAGTCTAGATGAAATTGAACTAATGCATCCGAAGCAGATTCTGATCAGTGCGCTACAGCTCAAAACGCAAAACGCCTTGTATTTCGATGCCTTGATGAAAAAAAAGGCGACGGCTCTTTCCTATGAAGGTTTAATGGATGAAGATGGAATTGTTCCTATTGTTCGCTCAATGAGTGAAATAGCAGGTTCTTCCGCCATCTTAATTGCCTCAGAATATCTTAGCAACCTCAAGAGTGGAATGGGCTACCTCTTGGGTGGAGTGAGTGGCGTGCCTCCTACCGAGGTAGTCATTATAGGTGCCGGAACAGTTGGAACCTACGCAGCTAAAACCGCTATTGCACTTGGGGCAACTGTAAAGGTCTTTGATAAATCCATCTCTCGCCTGCGACGTTTGCAAAACCAAATAAATGCACCTGTTAGTACCTGTGTCTTTCAACCCAATATTCTCGAAAAAGCACTAAAAAAATGCGAAGTAGCCATTGGCGCTGTCCGTGCTGTAGATGGAAGGACACCCTGTTTGGTAAGCGAAGAAATGGTGATGGAAATGAAACAGGGTGCGGTAATCATTGATGTAAGTATTGATCAAGGAGGCGCATTTGAAACTTCTGAACTTACCACTCACGACAAGCCCACCTTTGTAAAGCATGGTATAATTCACTATTGCGTGCCCAATATTCCTTCTCGTGTGAGTCGTACGGCTAGCTTCAGTCTCAGCAACGTTCTCTCTCCACTTTTGCAAGAAATTGGGGAACGGGGTGGCCTTGAAGAAATTCTCTTTAACAAAAGAGGCGTGCGCTCTGGATTGTATTTATACAATGGGGTTCTTACCTCAAAGGAATTAGGAGAATACTACAATCTGCCTTATACCAATGCAGAATTACTCTTTCACAAATAAGCCTATATGCCCTTTCTTAAAAGACTGCTTTTCTTCTTAATCGGAGTGTCGCTTGGAACCCTTATGGTGGTTTTTCTCTTTGGAGATAGGGATATCGGATGCTCCTATTTTCCCAATGACAGGGTTTTAAGCGATTTTAGAAAGAAAAATCTAGTGGCAGACAGCGCCATAAACGCCCAACTCGTTGCAATGAACATCGATTCAACCGAGATGTTCCGAATGCTCAACTTTGGTCAAATTGACTTCAACAACAGTTCGGTTAAATTAGACTCGTGTAAAGAATACAAAAGTGTTCTAGACGAGGGCGACATTCGATGGAGCGCTTATTGGAAAAACTGCAACGCTCAACTCATTCTACTCAAGATAGAACCGATCCGTTAAACAGACTTCCTCCTTTTTAATTCCTTCTCAATCAACTGAAGCTCTCTTCCGGTCTGACCGCCAACCGAGGTATTTTCTTCTGCCCTTCGGATTAAATAAGGCATAACATCCTTTACCGGACCAAAAGGAAGATACTTGGCTACATTAAAACCATGTAAGGCCAAATTAAAACTGAGATTGTCGCTCATACCATAGAGCTGAGAAAAATACACTCTTTGCCCATCGCGACTCATATTCTGGCTAACCATGGCGTCGGCCAACTTTTGGCAGCTATTTTCATTGTGGGTTCCGGCTACTAAAGAGCAATTAGGCGATTGCAAGCATTGCTCAATAGCAAGGTCATAATCTCTATCAGTGGCGGCTTTATCTTTTTGAATGGGAGAAGGATAGCCATTTTGCTTGGCTCGAAGCCGCTCCTTTTCCATATAGGCACCTCGAACAATTTTTACTCCAATATTAAATCCTTCCGCTTCAGCCTCTTGTAAAATTCTCTTCAGATACTCAAGGCGATCGTGTCGATACATTTGCAAGGTATTGTACACCAATACCTTTTCTTTATTCAACCTCTTCATTAGGTTGAGGGCCAAATCATCGGCAGCATCTTGCATCCAGCTTTCCTCGGCATCCATCATCACTGGAATACCTGTTTCTATCGAGGCCGCGTAAATCCTTTCAATGCGACTCTCTACCTTTTCCCATTCTTTTTTCTCTGCTTCGCTGAGTTCTTGTCTTGAGGATAGTTTAACCCAAAGTCCCATTCTACCAACCCCCGTTGGCTTAAACACCGCCAATGGTATTCCCGCATTATTTGCTCCAAAAAGAATGGTATCTATCGTAATCTGTGTGGTCTTATCGAAGTCGTAATCACTCTCTTTTCCCTCTATACTGAAATCGAGAATAGATTGTACGCCAGCGGAGTTCATGCCCTTAATTACTTCGGTGCACTCTTCAATTGTTTCTCCACCACAAAATTGCTTGAAAACCGTAGCCTTTACCAATGACTTTATCGGAAGTTGAATGCGCAAAGCCCAAAGAGCCATAGCACTTCCCGCTTTTACCAAAGTGGGATTTCCGATGGAACTAAATAAAAAGAGAGCACGCCGTAAATCTGCATTGCTCCTCAACTTAAAGGCTGTTTTCGTATCCTGAAAATCGATCATTACCGATGAAATAGGGCGGCAAAGATACTATGCTGACTACCTTTGTAGACTAATACCTCAGCCATGATCTCCAATCCCTCTATCTTATTCGGTCTCAATGCAATGGAAGAATTAGACCAATGGTTTGCGAAGCATGGATCTCGATATTCCAAGGTTATCGCTCTGGTAGATGAAAATACCATGGAGCATTGTATGCCTGAATTTGCGGGTTCCTTAGAAAATTTAACCGATTTTGAACTTCTTGAAATTGAAGCAGGAGAGAGCTCGAAGAGTTCAGAAATTCTGTTTCAACTCATCTCGGCTTTGCAAGAATTAGGCGCGGATCGAAGCTCCCTCCTCATTAACTTAGGTGGAGGAGTGGTTTGTGATTTAGGTGGATTTCTTGCCTCAACTTATATGAGAGGCATTCATTTTATAAATATACCCACCTCACTACTAGCGATGACCGATGCTGCTCATGGTGGCAAAACGGGTGTAGATCACAACGGTATTAAAAACCTAATGGGTTCTTTCACCCACCCACAATGCACTTTAATTTGGACTGATTTCTTAGCTACATTACCAAAGAAAGAATATGAAAATGGATATGCGGAAATGCTCAAACATGGTCTTATTTCCGATCGAAACCTGTGGAATTCTCTATCTCAGTCTTGGATAAACAAAGAAGAAATAGGTCCATACTTAGAGAAATCCATCCAAATAAAAACCGAAATTGTTGAGGCGGATCCACATGAACTAAACGAGCGTAAAAAGCTAAACTTTGGTCATTCCACAGCGCACGCTATCGAGAGCTACTTCCTTCTAAAGGAAATGGAAGTATCGCATGGGTGGGCTGTAGCGGCTGGAATATTGGTGGAAGCGGAACTTTCTGAAATGAAAAGTAGACTCCCTTTTATCGAAAAAGATGAAATAGTCTCTCGTATAAAAGCGCTCTATTCTTTTGAATTGTTGAAAGGTCTTAAGGTGGAAGACTTGCACCCTCACCTTCTAAATGATAAGAAAAACCGCAATCATGCCTTGCTATTTGTTCTTTTAAGTGAAATAGGAAAGGCCGTAGTAAATGTTCCCATTGATTTCACCGAATTTGATTTGGCTTGGAAGAAGTGCTTCGGAAATGTATAGAATCAGATACCATCGCCCAGAAAAATCTTTGCCTATTGATCTTCCTCTGTCGAAAAGTATAAGCAACCGGCTGAGGGTACTTCAGTATCTGTATCCCAAAGCCATTCAAGTAGAAAAATGGTCTGAGGCCGAAGACTCTCTTATTTTAATCAAGGCCTTGCAGCAGCAATCTGACGATTACAACTTCGGACTTGCAGGCACTTCCGTTCGATTTTTCCTTGCTGTAGCTGCTCTAGAGGGCAGAGCCTGCACAATCGACGCCTCCGAAAGAGGTCGCCAAAGACCTATAAAACCTCTAGTTGATGCTCTTCGCCAATTGGGTTCAGAGATTATTTACCTCAACAAAGAAGGCCATTTACCCGTTCAACTACTTGGAGGCACTGAGCTTAGAGGGGGAATGGTTCACTTAAATGCCAGCGTAAGCAGTCAGTTTATCACTTCCTTGTTGCTGATTGCCCCACGAATGGAAAAAGGATTGAAAATTCAGTGGGAAGGTGAATCCGTTTCAAGTTCTTATTGGCAGATGAGCTGTGTTTTGATGCAAGAGCTCGGTATTAAGGTTCAAGAAGAAGAGCAATCCATTGAAATTGAATATACTCCTAGCCTAGAGCCTCAGTTAGTCACTATAGAATCCGACTGGAGTTCTGCGGCCTATCCCATTCAAACTCTTTTTGCGAGTAAACAAGAGTTGATACTTAAAAATCTCAATGCTAAGAGCGTTCAACCCGACGCCATTCTCTTAAAAATTCTTAAACCTTTGGGTTTGCGCCATAAACAAATGGGCACAAACCTCTTGCTTTGGTTGGATGAGCCAAAACAAAAAACAATGGAGTTCCCCAACATAAATGCCTCTAATTTTCCGGATTTATCCATCAGTATAGCCGTGCTTTTGGGCAGTTTAGGAATTCAGTTTCAGTTATCGGGCCTTGAGACATTAGAAGGAAAAGAATCTAAAAGACTTAGTCATCTGTACTCCAGTCTTTCTCAAATTGCAGACTTAAGTCTAGACGAAGACTTGGCTACTTTAAAATTTGGTGGAGTAAAAAAGCACGAGGGTATTTTAAGACTAGAAACCGCTTATGATCACAGATTCGTAATGGCTTTTACTCCGCTTTCCAGTCTTTTTAGTGTAGAGCTGAACGAAGTAGAATCTGTTGTTAAATCCTTTCCAAACTTCTGGACTGAAATAAGTAAGCTAGGTTTTTACCATGAGAAGTTGAGTTGAAGTTTTATTTCATTACGATAAGGACCTATACTTAAGGTGTTTCCATTACCAACAGATTCTGCTCCATAATATTGGGTATGCCCCCATTTGCCTTCTATTCGCACATCTTTATTGAGTAAGTACCGCAAAACAACTGCAGTCCGATGTCCATTCCCTTGAAAAAAAGGAAAAGCTAATGCACCGAGTACATCAGGTTCGTAAAAGCTAAGTCGGCTATCGAAACCATCGGTATGAAACTGCAACCATCTGAAATTAATTCGCCACTTTTCTGATTTAGATGTAAATACAACATCTTGTGCCAGTCCAGCCCCCCTTTCTATTTCGGTTGAACGAACGCCCGTACTTACCAATTTCCAACCCAACCGCCACTGCGGAGTGGCTTGATAGTTCAATGAAAAGCGGATTTGATGACTCTCTTTTTCAAGAGAACTATTCGTTTCTTGATCGTAGCCGTTGGAACGCTTATTCTTTCTCAAAAAGAGCTCCCAATTTGCCGATCTTCCTATTTTAGAAGTAAACCGAATCGCCTGATTGAGAGTATGATCATTCAACTGATTTATAGAAGAAAACCCAATCTCCTGAGTTTGATTTAGAAGGTATTGTGTCTGAATACCTGGTATTCCTTGCCAATCTATGGCCAGCTCTACTCTCGTTAAACCATTTCTATTGGATGGATCAACCAAGCTCGCCATTTTATGAAAAAAGTCTTTTTCCTGATGCCTGAAGGTCAAGGCAGTTTGCAGGGAAGATGCTGGCTTCCACTGCCAACCAATCAATACATGGTGACTGCGGTTGCGGAATGCAGCTTCTCCAAACCAAATATTGGCTCTCCTTGGGAGTAAAAACTCAATAGAGGCGGTCTGTACATGAGGCCTTTGCCCTTCGTTGGTCTGGCTGCCAAAGCCCTCTTGTATTAAGGCATGATCTGCCCACATTTGATGCAGAAGTAAACCGATTCTAAAACTCTCATGCCTAAAAGTGTAGCGAGAGCCAATATGAGCCAATCGAGTCGCCTGCCTTCCTTCCATCTCTCTTTCAGTTCTATGATAACCCGTAGTTTGAAACGAACGAATTTTGCCTTCCACTAAGCTTGCGTCTACTTTTCTTGAGGAGATAAAAACATCTATATGATGTCTGTTATTCAATTGCAAATGACTTGCAATTCCACGCAGAACATTGGTCTCCACAGCACCAGAATAGGGACTAATACCCCGACCAAAAAGAAGCTTTTGTCCCACTGCCGAACCCGAGCCCAATCGCAAAGAAGTCCAAAGAGCCAGGCCTTGACCGTGTTCAAAATGAAAATCGCCAAAAACTATCTTGCGAATCACAGCTTTCCCTTGCCATAAAAAATGACCTGACCAATGGTCAAAGCCTACGTCATGGGCAAAGGGTTCGCCAGGATCTTTCTCTCCTGCTAGCTGAAGGCTCCAATGTTCCTTTTGACCCAATTGATAACGAACCCAAAGGCGTGCTGGATTGCCTAAATAGGCAGTACTAGGATTGTCTAGTGGATCTAGAGTGTAGGCAAGTTGTTCCTCTAAAATTTGCCCGTACCTCATTTGCAAGTTTTGCCTTATGCTATAATTTCTCGATTTCCTTTGAAAGGAAAGAGCTTGTATCGCTTCGTTTGTTTGAAGAGTTAGAATGCTTGCTGAATCTAATCCGCTAATCAGCTCCCACTCAAGAGTGCTTCTTGGCCATCCAAATCTCCTGATGTAATGAAAAACGGCACTCGCCTGGAACACATCCAAACAACCTAAGGAAATCCACCATTCAATAGAGCCCTGAATCTGATCTACAGAATGGGTAAATAGCAAGTCCTCTCTTTCAATATTGCCAGATTCAAATCTAGACTCAATCCCTTCCGCCCTTTCGAGCTCGTCGAATAGAAGATTCAGCGAATCTATCTGACCATTTGCAGAAATAAAACACAGGCAGAATAAAAACTTAATCCAACGCATATTCCAATCCTATTCCCCCACCAAATCCGAGGTCTGGATGCCATGCGCTTGCCAAAGAGGTCTTCCAATTTTGTTTCTTAAAAGAAAAACCAACAGAGTATTTGCTTGCTATGGAACGATATCCGAATTGAAGTTGAAACCCCTCTAAAGGCATGTATTCTAATCCAGATTGCCAATCTATTTCTGAGAATCCCTGCTCCTGAGCAGCCTCGAGATACCAGTTAATTCGATCAGAAATAAGATGTTTCAAACCGATCTCCCAGCTCGAAATACTTCTATAGACCGCATCCTCCAATTGAAAAGGACTTCTATTGGGGTTAAAGACAAAAGCTCCTAGCTGCAACTTCTCATTCAGTTTATAGTGAACCCCTACACCTCCTGTGAAATAGTGAGATGAAGCCATTCCTGATAGAGCATAAAGTTGATTCCAATCTAAACGAACCCCAAGTTTAATGCGGTCATTCAGTTTGAGAGCATAAGCTGCTGAAATCGTCTGATCTGTCATGCTAGAAACACCTAATCGGCTAAAACCTAGAGCAAATCCTCTTTTTCCATTTCCCTTTACTATTGTAGCGGAACCCAGGCCTACTGAAACCAAATAAATGGGTCTGAAGTATTCCGTTGAAAACTGCCAGCCTTTTGCATTCGAGAGCAAAGCAGGATTTTGCCAAAGACTGGCAGAATGCAAATCATTTAAGCCTGCCCCTCCCAAACCGAGCGATCGAATGCCGTTGTCGTTAACCGGATTTTGAGCCTCTAGATGAGGAAGGTAAACGAGTAGTAATAAAATATAGAATTGTTTCAATTTGTAGGAATTATAACTCAAAAATAACTCTATTATTTGTAGAACTTGGCACGAATGAAGCGGGTATACGGAATTCGAATAATTATTTTCCTTGCCTTTTGGTTTCTCACTCTAAACCAAGGTGTAGGGCAAGCACTTATGGAGTCTCAATTTTATTCGAGAAGAGAGGGAATTCCCTATGCCAAACCGACCAAAATTGAAAAAGGACCCAAGGGCTTAATTTGGGTGGCAACGGAGGGAGAAGGTTTGTTTGCATGGAACGGCCGTAAGGCTCTAGACATTCCAGAGATTCAGGGTCGCTTTGTTACTGATTTTAATTTCTTAAGCGACACTTCGCTGTTCATTGCTACAGATATTGGCCTGTTTTATCACAATCTCAGATCAAAAACTACCACTTGCCTCGATTCAACAATAGAGTTTCCCTTTTGGATTGAAATAGATAAAAAGTCACACGTTTGGATTGCATCCTTATCACAGGGCCTTTTTTCTTTGGATGACCAAGAAAATAAAATTGAAATTCCCTCTAAGACAATCAATGCTTTCGTTCTAAAAAACGATAGTTTTTGCTTTGCCTCGAACGAAGGATATTTGATTTGGAAAAACAAAAAATGGCATTCAAATGCCGCTTCAGGCGATCCAACCGAGTTACGCTTTAATCTCAAAAAAAATGGATTTACGAAAGTCACAAATGATCAAAACCCTCAACTAAAGAAATTATATGGCTTGGCGATAGATATTGCTTCTAACGGCAATAACGAAGCCCTTCTATTCAAAGACTCGATCATTCTCTGCAACAAAACAAAAGCCATCGTTTCCTATCCTCTTAAAACCCGAAATGCCAAAATCCTATTTACACTAGAAGCTATTTGGGTGGCCGGTGAAAACGGTCTACACTTCATTCCTTATAAAGAAGAGAACACCGATTGGCTTCTTTCGAAAAACGAAGAAGTAAATGCCATTGAAAGCTTTGACAAAAAGATTTGGATGGCAAGTAACAGAGCTTTATACTCTTTTCATCATCAAAAAAAGCTTGAGATTAGCCTAGAGGAAGTAGGTTACGTGTTCGACCTTCACTATCACAAAAAATCTCAATTAATATACTTAGCCAGCGAAAGCGGACTCTATTCTTGGAGCGGAGCTAAACTTACAAAGGTTGAGCTACCGGGTCAAGACGGCTTTGCTTTTCACATAGAATCTTCAGATGATAAAATTTGGGTGGCAGGAGGAGATGCGCTCTACCTTTTAGATGGAAATCTACTTTCTACCTACGATATAGCTGGGGTGCGAGATATGAGAATTACTCCTTGGGGTTTGCTTTTCATGAGTTTCTCTGGCGAACTGGGTGTTGTTAGAGAAAATAGGGAAATCCAATTGTTTGAAAATCCAAAGGAGAATATCTCTTGGGTGGGTTTTGTTCAAGCTGCTTCTGGAGAATGGGGTGTTATTTCTATCGCCAACAAACTACAATGGCTTGATGTAGAGAATCAAAAATGGCTAGAGAATGAGCTTATCCTTGAGCAATCTTCGCCCCTCCTTGCATTATCGCAATCGGATAACGGAGAAGTTCTATTTCTATATGAGCGTTATTGCATTTTCACAAGTTGGAACAATTCTGACTTAAAAACATCCTATTCTTTAGCCTTTGGCTCAGACTACATCAGTGAAAACCCACAAGATGCACAAGTGCTCTTTACCCAAGAACACCTTCTCATGGGCTCCAAAAACCGATTCAGTCAGATTCGTTGGAAGACCCGTTTCCAAAAAGAAATGCCAAAACCGCTTTTTACTGAGGTACGAACTGCTCTGAATACAAGCCAAAGTATTAATCCATTGTTGTCTGATAAAACGGCTTTCTTCCTCCCATATCACTCGAGCTTTGTTCGCATTCAATTTGGACTAGATCCTGACAAGGACCTATTTAAATGGGCTTTTGAGTATGAATTGATAGACAGCAAGGGAAATATAGTAGAAGGAAGCGGCTATGAACAAGCTGTTTTCCCCACCTTAGCACCTGAAGACTATACTTTCAATCTTTTCACCCTAGATCCAAGAACGCGATTACGATCGAATCCCACTTCTCTAAGGTTTAGCATCCTTCCGCCTATTTGGCAAAAGGCATGGTTTATTTTCTTAATCGCCTCCTTATTCATAACCATCAGTGTATTCACCATTCGGGCTCGATTGGCAAAAATTAGAGAAGAAGCACGAATAGAAAGAGAGCTAAATAAATTGGAAGGAATGGCCCTTCGGCTACAAATGAATCCCCATTTTATATTCAATGCTTTAGATTCAATTTCCACCTTCATTTTCAAAAATGAGCCGAAACAAGCCGTGCGCTATCTCAGCAGTTTCGCGCGACTGATTCGTGCGACCCTCGAATCTGCGCATGAGAATCTCATCCCACTTAGAACCGAAGTAGATATTCTTAAAAGTTACTTAGAATTAGAGCGTCTGAGAACCGAAGAGCGCATGCAGTTTAGCATAGAGTGCGATGAAGAGCTACAAGAAAGCCTAATGGTTCCGCCCTTGGTAATCCAACCCTATATCGAAAATGCCGTTAAACATGGCCTGAAGCCCATTAAAGGTGAGGGCTGGGTGAAAGTCCGATTCACTGAAGAGGAAGACTGTCTTCTGGTTGAAATAGAAGACAACGGAATAGGTAGACAGGCAGCCTCAGAAATTGCACAAAAAAGAATGGGCTTCGAGAAAGGAAAAAGCATGTCGATGAGTATTACTGCTCAAAGATTAAAACTCCTCAAGCAAGCCCTAGGGAAGGAAGTGAAGGTGGATATTACCGATAAATTTAGCCCCGATTTAAAGGCTCTAGGCACCTTAGTTCGAGTGCGATTGCCGAAAATAGAAGACAATTGGGAAGATTGAAGTGTTAATTCCATCCCTTCTTAACTGAAAGAAGGCGCTGGCTCATTCGAACGCTGCAAGCGGATGGAATAGTTAAATTTGAAAAAAAGAGAGTATGTTGAAAGCACTGATAGTTGATGACGAAGCGGCTTCTAGAGAAAGCCTTTTATCTAAATTGAGATTGTTCACTCCTGAGGTAGAAGTCATTGGCCAAGCCGAAAGCGTTTCTGAAGCCTTAGAGATGATTCGACAAAATACACCTGATGTCCTTTTCTTGGATGTTAATCTATCTGGCGAAACGGGATTTGAATTATTAGAAAAATTAGGAGCAACTACCGATGAATCAGATGTTCGTCCGGAAGTCATATTTATTACCGCTCATGATGAATTTGCAATCAAGGCGATAAAATTCAGTGCTTTAGACTATTTACTTAAGCCCATAGATCCAGAAGAACTTGTTTCCAGTATACGAAAGCTAGAAGAGAGAAAGGGTTTAGGTGGTGCGGCTGGACTGGGTGTACTCATTGAAAATTTAAGAGGTGGAGGGGGTATGCCCAAAAGAATTGTGGTTCCAACCTATGATGGTATGCATATTCTTAAGATTACCGATATCGTCCGATGCGAATCCAGTAGCAACTATACCAACTTTATCCTTTTAGATGCCAAACCTATTCTGGCTAGTAAAACACTGAAAGAATATGATAATATGCTGAGTGCTCATAGATTCGAACGAATCCACAAATCGCATTTAATCAATATGGATTATGTGAAAAGATATGTGCCTGCTGATGGTGGATATATGATCATGGTAGATGGCTCTCGCATACCCGTGGCCAACAGGAAAAAAGAACAGCTTTTGAAAATGATCCGAAATATGTAGTCCTTAGGATTTAAGGCTACATAAATAGAGCAGTCGATATAAATCAAAAAGAGGAATACTCGGATTGGAAGACAGAATTTGCTTTTCCAACAACTGGTTAGTAAGCTTAAAAAGTAAGCTCATAAACCCCAATAAATGGACCTTTTTTAAATAGCTATAGTACTTAAATAGGGTAATATCCTCGTCTACTCTCCCACTATCTATTAGATGCTTTAGCGTTCTAACCGCCGTTTTAGATTTATCTAAAAACACCCTGGAATTATCCAATCCATCATGATATAATGGGTTCTCAATATGAAGTACCGGAATACACCAATTCTTAAACTCCATTCCTAAAAGAGTGTCTTCATGTCCGTATTCTTGAATGCTCTCGTCAAAGGGAATCTTGATGGCAACAGATCGATGAACTAAAAAATTAAAAGAAGAAAAAGAACTCCAGGGCGACTCATTTCTTTTTTTTGCTGGAATGGCCTCGCGGAGTCTGCCATACTTCCACCTCAGTAACTGTCTTTCTATAGGTCTTTCTTCGCGATAGGCGGTACCCCCAACAATTACCTTATCTGGGGAGGATGACTGTAAATAAAGCGATATAAAATTTTCATCTACAATTCCCGCATCAGCATCCATAAATAAAAGGAATTCATACTTGGCTTTCCTCGCTAACCAATTCCTGCTAGCCGACCGACTAGAGGTGGTTTGGTTAAAATAGAAACTCGTATTCTCTTGATTTACAATTTTTTCCGCAACAACTCGACGAATATCCTCATCGGTTCCATTGTCGTGAATTAGTATTTCCCAAGGCGAACGTAGAAGCCTGAGTTGACAACTCAAATCTCTTACCAAGTGGCAGACATCGGTATTAAAAGAGGAAATTAAAACAGAAATCATTTAAGGGCTATAAATAAGAGGCGCAATATCATTAATTTAGCGTTCTATACACCATGCTTCAAACTATGTTTCGCAGTATTTTTATTCTTAGCCTTCTTGTATTGTTCTTTACTAGCTCTTGTAAGCAATGTGACCAAGTTTTCCCATTAGTAGAAAGCCCGTCTAAATTTAATTTGAAAACAACAACAGGAACTGAACTTTGGTTTGGGGTGAATAGTGTTTTCAATCCGGATAGTGCCGATTTTTACGTTTTTCAAAACGGTATTAAATATCAATTGCCCACAAACGTAAAAAAGGGAAACGATCAAAGTAATCGCTACGTAGCCTGCACAATTCCAACGAATGATGGTGATTTAATTGAAGTGCGAGTGGTCTTGAGCGCAACCGAGTCTATTAATTTCAGATACGCTCATGAGTTAATGGAGATCAATTGCCAAGAGCAAAGAGAAATTAACTTAATCGAGCAATACGGAGAGTTTATCTGCAATCGATGCGGCGTTCCGGAAATCGACGGAGGCCCGGGTGAAATAATTATACTAAAGAAGATATAGAGCCTTAAAGACTCGTCTGTATCACTTCTTCAATAGCTCCGTTAGAGCAACGCAAGGTTCTTCCAGGAAATTTCAATATAAGCGCATAGTCATGAGTTGCCATTAACATAGCGCGCTCATTTTGACAAACCTCTCTAAGCAAGATCATTATTTCCTCCGAGGTAGAAGGGTCTAAATTACCCGTTGGTTCATCAGCCAAAATAACGAACGGATCATTGAGTAGGGCTCGAGCAATAGCTATTCGTTGCTGTTCGCCTCCCGAAAGTTGATGTGGCATTTTATAACTTTTTGCCCCCATTCCTACTTTATCCAATACTTCCTGAATGCGCTTTTCAATCTTGATCTTCTCCTTCCAACCTGTTGCTTTTAGAACGAAAGATAAATTTTCTGAAACTGTTCGATCTGTAAGCAATTGAAAATCTTGAAACACGATACCCAATTTTCTTCTCAGAAATGGAATTTCACTTTCGGCCAAGTTCGCCAAATTAAATCCTGCTATCGCTCCATTGCCACTACTGAGTGGCAAATCTCCATAAAGAGTCTTTAATAAACTCGATTTACCGCTTCCGGTAGCCCCAATCAGATAAGCCGATTCTCCCGCATCGAGAGTAAAGCTTACATGGCTGAGTACTAAATGGTCTCTTTGCTTAATCTCAGCATTAGAAAGAAGCAGTAGTGTTTTTTTTGACATCTATTTATCTTATAGCAAGGCGTTTAGCGTCTGAACACTTCAATTTCCTTTGTCTTAACAACGAGATCTGTGAATTTACCTTTGAAGCGAGTAGCCCGTACAATATGGTTGTCTATCCAATGGTAATTTCCGCCTCTGGGCTTGCCCATCAACATGCCATGGTACTTAAATCCATGTCTATTTAGCCACTCCTCGGTTATTAACCTATGATCTTCTGTTCTAGAAGTGAAAAAGGTAATAATATGTCCTTCCTCGTACCACTTATTCAGAATCTCCAATGCATCCAAATAAGGCAT
>JAFMBM010000080.1 GCA_017858515.1 Cryomorphaceae bacterium
GGATGGGATAAGCGCATCATGGACAATCGATTGAAAGTGAGCATTACCAGTCGCTTAGATAAGAACCAAAACTTCGATTTACTCTTTTCCCCAGCGGCTTCCTTTGTTTATGATATAGATGCTATTTCAACTGTACGATTCTCCTTTTCTTCTGCCATTCGAAATCCAACCCTGCAAGATCAATACCTCTTCTATAATGTTGGAAGAGCCATCCTTCTTGGTAATCTAAACGGGTACGATTCGCTTGTAACCATAGACGAGGTAGGCGATTTCTTAGGCGCTAGTGTTCCAGATAGAGCCAATTGGCAATGGGATTATTTTTCAATAGACCCTGTGCGGCCTGAGAGGGTACAAACTCTTGAAGCCGGCTATCGCACCACTTTGTGGGAGAAGATCTATGTAGATCTAAACTACTACTACAGTTGGTACCAAGATTTCATTGGATATAATATTGTGTTAGATATAGAAGACGATCCAAGAGGGGGGGCTGATACTCGCTTCACTGGGGCACAAGCCTACCGAATTGCAACCAATGCAAAAGGGCAGGTAACCACGCAAGGTTTCTCGGCCGGATTGAATTATTACTTTGGAAACTATTATGCACTAAGCGGAAATTATACTTGGAATGTTTTGAATACAGCTACGGATGATCCCATCATTCCGGCTTTCAATACCCCTGAAAATAAATTCAATGTAAGTTGGTCTGCACGCGATTGGAAGATTGGCAAGGTGAAAAACCTTGGATTCAATGTTACCTATAAATGGATTCAAGGGTTTTTATTTGAAGGAAGCCCGCAGTTTACTGGCGAAATTGAAAGCTATGATATGCTCGATATGCAAGTGAGCTATAAAATGAAAGAATGGGATACTGTATTTAAATTAGGCGCATCCAACCTCTTAAATAATGAGGCATTCCAAGTGTATGGAGGTCCGAGGGTAGGTAGATTGGCCTATTTTTCAATTGTTTATGAAGCATTTTAAATCATTTCCATATTTCAGTTGTTATCTGTAAATTAACCCCTAAATCTAAAAAGCGAATGAAAAATAGAATTACACTGGCAATCAGTGCTTTATTCTTGAGTGCAATGTTGGCAAATGCCCAAACAAGGTACTTGGATGAAGTATTTACCGATGCAGAAATCTCCGTTGTATCCAATCAGGTATACGGAATTAACTTTAGTCAATATGTTCCTGCCTCTTTGGGAGGACCACAATTGATCCCACAATTTTACGATGTCTATATGCCAGACCCAACGGTAGATTCAGAGTCTGCTCGTCCGGTAATCGTATATCTACACACTGGAAGTTTCCTTCCGAAAGGACTTGCTTCTCCAATGGGTGAAAAAACGGATAGCGCAGCTGTTGAGTTCTGTCGTCGTTTTGCAAGAATGGGATATGTGGCCATTTCTGCTACTTATCGTGTGGGCTGGTTGGCAAACAGTACTGACCTTGACTTGCGCAGAGGTACTAACCTTATGGCTGTTTACAATGCTGTACAAGATGCAAAAGCATGTGTGCGTACTTTGAATGGCTTGCAATTGGGAGGAGGCAATCCGTATGAAACCAATATGAATCATGTGGCTCTAGTTGGTCAAGGTTCAGGTGGATATATCACTTTTGCTTATGGTGCTCTAGATAATATCCAAGAGGTTGTAGGTCTTTCTAAGTTCCAATACACTCAAGCCGGAACGGGTATTTATGGCAATGCCGTAAACGCCAACGATCCTTATGTAGATGTTAATCTTGTAGGAGATTGGAATGGATTTGGAGGTCAAGTTACCCTTACTGGAAACACAACTCCTCTAGGTCTTCCTGAAATTGATCTTACTGCGGTAGGAAGAAACTACGAAAACGGTGCAGGTTTACCTGATGATGTAAGTGTAGTTGTAAATATGGGCGGTGCCATGGGCGATTCTACTTGGTTAGACGCCGGCGAAATTCCAATTATTAGCGTTCACTGCAGAAGAGATTTCTTCGCTCCTTACTATAGAGGTATGGTGCAGGTTCCAGTGGCTGGTCAATTCTTCCCAGTGGTTGAGGTTGCAGGAAGCCATACTGCTATTAAAATGGCAGATGATTTTGGAAACAATTCTGTTTTCTACAATGCAAACTTCAGCGATGCCATCACTATGAAGGCTAGAAACAATCAATACAATTTGGGTAACTATGAGGCTTTATTGACTTTCAATATCCCTGCAGCTAACCCACAACTTCCTTTCCAAGTGAACTCAAATCCTTGGGATTGGTGGGATCCAGCAGATCCACTAGGCGTAAATGAGACCAATCCAAACATCAAGTCTCAGTCTATGGCTTATATAGACACTGTTATGGGCTTCATCACTCCTCGTATTGCTTATATTTTTAAGCAAGATGGTTTGAACGTTCCTGGTTTGGGCGAAGAAGAACTGAATACGGTGAATGAGAACATCAAAATGTTCCCAAATCCTGCTTCAGAGCTTGTTACCATTCAGACAACTGCTGATATGATCAGTGTTATGGTATTAGATCTTACTGGAAAAGAGGTAGCTACTTTTGCTCCAGGCAACAAAGAGTTTACAATGAATGTTGAGAACTTGAGAAGTGGTGTGTATTTGGTTGCTGTGCGCACAGAAGAAGGTACCACCTTTAGAAGATTAAGTGTGACTACTCAGAAATAGTCAGTTAACTGAGTTTTTTATAACCCGACTTAGATTTTATCTAAGTCGGGTTTTTTATTTCCTAATGATTTTAATCTTTCTCTTTCTGCATTTGATAAAGCGAAAGGCTATGAAACTGCTTCCTTTTCATTCAATGCTATTGCTTTAAGGCCGCAGTAACTCGAAACATTTGAAGTATCTATACCCCTAATTCTAAAAATCTATTTCCCCATTGGTCAACTTCATTATCCTTTTGGTTAAAAGTGTAGCCTCAAAGTTTAATTCACATCAACCCACAAATAAGACAAGTTTTCTTGATTACTTTACGGCATGAATAGTTTCGAAGATTTCAATATCAAAAAGCAATTGCAAAAGGCCATTGCTGATTTAGGATTTGATACGCCAACACCCATTCAACAAGAGTCGTTTTCTGCCATTTTAGGCGGTGCTGATTTTGTTGGAATTGCTCAAACAGGAACCGGAAAGACTATTGCCTATTTACTTCCCATCCTTCAGGATTTAAACTATTCTGAACAATTACAACCAAGGGTCTTAATACTTGTTCCTACACGCGAACTTGTAATTCAGATTGTAGACCAAATTGAAAAACTGACGACCTATGTAAATATTAGAGTAGTGGGAGTCTATGGAGGTAGCAACAACATCGACTCTCAGAAAAGGGCGGTTGCCCAAGGGGTAGACATTGTTGTAGGAACGCCCAGAAGGTTGTACGACCTTGTTCTTTCCAATCAACTTAGGCTAAAATCCATTAAAAAGTTGGTGATCGATGAGGTAGATATAATGCTTGATTTTGGCTACAAGACTCAACTTAAAAACATCTTCGAATACCTTATTACCAAAAGACAGAACATTCTTTTTTCGGCTACGATGACCCAATATGTGGATGAATTGATCGATGATTTTTTGGTAAATCCGGTGAAGAAAACCATTTCTCTGAGCGGTACGCCTTTGGAAACTATTCGTCAACAGGCCTTTGCAGTTCCGAATTTTTATACCAAGCTTAATCTGTTGAACTACCTATTGAAAAATAGAGTAGAACACAACAAGGTTTTAATCTTTGTGTCGAGCAAGCTGAATGCAGAGAGATTGTATGAGCTGTTGCATTTTAGATCGGAAACCTCAATGATTCACTCAGGCAAGGAGCAGAATTATCGAACGGATTCCATAGAGAAATTTGTTTACGGAAAGAGTAGAATTCTAATTGCCACCGATGTAATTTCGAGGGGTATTGATATAGAGAAGATTTCGACAGTTATTAGTTTTGACACCCCTTTTTATCCAGAAAACTACATCCATAGAATTGGGCGAACGGGAAGAGCAGGACAGGAGGGAAGCTCTATTCTCTTTTACCTCGAAAAGGAAACGGCCCAAAAAGAAGCGATTGAAAGCTTAATGAATTATTCCATTCCTCTCACTGAATTTCCTTCGGAGGTGCAGCGTTCAACAGAGCTTACACCAGAGGAAAAAGAAAAGCCAATAGTACAAGAGGAGGTATCCTATAAGTCAAATGCCTTCGTTCCTGGTCCTTCATTTCATGAAAAGTTGCCGAAAAACAAAAAGGAGAACGAGAAAAAGAAGAGTTACGGCGAGCAGATGAAGGAGCGCTACAAAAAGCCTATTAGACGGGGAGATAAGATTCAGAATATGAAAAAGAAGAATAAAAGATGAGGTTG
>JAFMBM010000013.1 GCA_017858515.1 Cryomorphaceae bacterium
GTGTTGAGCTTGCAGCATTTTGAGTTCAGGCTGTAACATTTTGGGTTGAGGTTGTGGCGTTTTGTGTTGAGCTTGCAGCATTTTGAGTTCAGGCTGTAACATTTTGGGTTGAGGTTGTAGCGTTTTGTGTTGAGCTTACAGCCTTTTGAGCTCAGGCTATAGCATTTTATGTTGAGCTTGCATCCTTTTGAGTTCAGGCTGAAGCCTTTTGAGTTCAGGCTAGGGTTCAATAACTTGACACAAGAGCATTTTCCCTTGGTTTACTTTCATTTTAGCTTGAGGCGAGAGCCTTTTCCCTTGAGATATATTCAAATTAGCTTGAGGAGATAGACCGTTGACTTTGTAAGCTTTAATAATAGGTTCATTTGCCCTTGGTTTAGCTTAAGTGCTAGAAGGGTACTCTATTATAGAGTTGATTTTAACTTGAGCGGATGATAGAAAGGCTTGGCTGCAATTGAGATTCTCTTGTAAAAGAAGAACAAAGGTTTTGCAAAAATTCAATTTTATTCAAGGGAAGTTTACTCTGAGCAAATAGAATTCGAGAAGGATTTAGAACACAATAAGCTTTTGCCACCAAAAGAGTCATAAGACAAACGAAAGTTCTAAGAAGTGAAGTCCTCTGCCTTTGGGTAATTACCAAAGTCCAATGGAGCAGCCGATGGAGCGGGTCAGTCTTATTTGGTGAGTTCAAAAGAGCTTCTTACCTGAAGTAGGCGCTAGAAAGCTAGAAGTAGGCTAATTCTATTAGTAGTATAGAGCTTAAGTTATTGTAATAAGGCAAAAGAAGGAGTCATGATCAGATTTAAGACTTCAAATTAAGACTAGAAGCATAAAAAGGCAACGGAACCCTTTCAAGAGAGCTTCTCAGTTACACAAAATGGCTCCAAGAGACTTTCTCATCATTTCAAGAAAAAATTAGGTAAAAAGTCCTCCTTAAAGTGAAAGAATATAAGGAGTATTTTTTATCTTTTTTCGATACTAATTTAGTTCTTAGGCCTATATAATAGACTTAATAGATTGATAATCATATTAATTACATTTTATTCTAAAATCGGTAAAATCGCAAATATCGGTTTCCAAAATCGATAAAAGTATTCCGGATATTCTACTTTACTTTGTCACGTCAGAAAGGTTCTGGCAAGAAGTTTAACCTTTAATATATTACAATGAATAGACTTCAAATGAACAAGCAGTATATGCTGCGTAACTTATCCAACTACCTAAAGAAGAAAGAAGATCTTTGGGTAAATGAATCCTTGGTTAAGGATCAGATTACACTTTTCCAACAAAAAAAGCTCGATTTGGAAGAAGTGATTCGCAAAGAAGAGCAACTCTCTATGCCTTATCAATCGGTACGAGACTTAGAGCGTGAAGAGTTTGCACAAAAATTCGCTCAATTGGCTGGAATTGTTCACTCTCTATATCAAAGAGCAGACAATCACGAAGGCGCCTATCTCTCAAAACTCAGTCCGAAAGAGCTAATGCGCAACAGTTTAGAACAAAGCTTGGCAAGAGCAGGAAACCTTCTCGAATTATCGGTTCAAATTCAAGAAGAGATTGATGCACATCCTACCGCCAAGAAGTGTCAAGCCGATGCGCAAGCGCAATTCGACTCCTTCTCTAGTCGCATTTTACTTCCAACCGAAAGAAGAAAAGAACGCAAGCAAGTGTTGGGTCAGATTGCCCAAAAGCAAGACGAGTTATTGGAATTATTGACCAATGATCTAGACGGCAGCATGCGGGTGTTTGAGACGATCAATCCAGAATTCTTAGAGTTGTACACCCTCAATCGCGAGGTAGTGCAACCTATTCGACGGAATAAAGATGGGGAGATTGATGATTCTATCGACTGGGTTATGGAAGATGATGAAGACTTCAACCTAGAAAATGGAGACACGCCATCGAACGGAAACGACGAAAGTGGCGATCCAACTGAGAATGTATAAAGCATGGTTTGGGTTAGATGAAAAAGGAGCATCCGTAGAGGGTGCTCCTTTTATTCTAATCAGAAAGCAAAGAACCCAGCAAAGAGTACTGAGAAAGTCTCAGTAAAATATTTCGAAAAAGACCATTAAGATTCCATCCTTTATTTCATAAAAAAGTAGAAAATGAAAACAGCCCTTCAAATAGCCATGGCCGAACTAGGCATAAAAGAGATCAAAGGCCAAGAGCACAATAGTGAAATTTTAAAGTACAGTCGCGAAACGGCCTTGCACGCATTCGAAGACGACGAAACGCCCTGGTGTGCTGCCTTTGTGGCTTGGTGCCATATGAAAGCCAATAAACCTTACTCCACCAAACCCAATGCGCGCTCGTGGTTAAATGTGGGACAAAGCATCAGCGAACCTTTTCCGGGAGACATAGCCGTTTTTTGGCGCGGAAGTAAGCAAAGTTGGCAGGGACATGTAGGATTCTATTTAGGACACTCGAACAACAGCAAAAAGATACATTGCTTGGGAGGCAATCAGGGAGACCAAGTAGCCATAACTGCCTACGATGCCAACAGACTATTGGGCTTTAGAAGAATAGGTGATTTTGTTCCCTTAGAAATACCCAAGCCCCTGCTAAGAACAGGACATAGAGGCAAAGAAGTACTTCGTTTGCAGAATCTACTTAGCTATCTAGCCTTTCCTTGCGGCCCTTTAGACGGAGACTTTGGACCCAAAACAGCCCAAGGCTTAAAGCGTTTTCAGGAGAAATACCAACTAAAAGTAAACGGCATCTACGACGCCATCAACGAACAGAAGTTTGAAGATTTGCTGAAGGAGTAGGGAGGGAAGGGGGGAGAGACACGCATTTACAATGTGGTACCTTGGCGATTTAAGGTGCAGCAACTCAAAAGATAAATGAAAAATTGACTAAGTGTTGACTAGAATGATGAAAACCTTTTTCAGCATTGTGAAGTCTTATAGATCTGAAATAGCTGAGAAAGCTGGAAAAGAAAAAGCCTATTCCTTTTACCAAAAGAGAATAGGCTTTTATTATTTGTGGAGCTGGCGGGAGTCGAACCCGCGTCCAAACAAGGATACGCAACGCTTTCTACATGTTTATTTTGTAATTAATTGTCGGCTTTATGCCGGCCACAAACAACCTACATATCGCTTAGTTACTTTGTCTTGAGGCAGGCGCGTAACGAACCTACCTCCAGTCCAGTTTTGCTGCACCTTCTGATCGAACGCCACTAGACGGGGGCTTTCGGAAGATGGCTCGCTCTTGTACCTCGTACAAGATTAGCTTAATCGGCTATCGCTCGATTAGGCGGCAAGCGCGTAGTTATTTGCGCCAGTTAAAAAGTGCGAGGCATTGGATTTACGGGCGACATCCTCATGGCCCGACATGCTTACATTCCGCCTCGGCTTGCTGTCTAAACCGGTCAGCCCCGTGTTGAAATGATGCTACAAAGATACGCTATCTTAGCCCCAAATGCCCGCAAACACTATGTTAATAGGAATTATACGCGAAGGAAAGAAGCCCGCCGATAAGCGTGTGGCTCTCACTCCTTCTCAATGTGCTCAAATTCAGAAACAATTCCCCTCCGTTCGTATCAACGTTCAAAGCAGTCCTATCCGAACCTTCGACGATTCGGAGTATCTAGACTATGGTATTGAGGTGGTAGAAAAGCTAGATCATTGTGATATTCTACTCGGTGTAAAGGAAGTTCCGGTAGACGAGCTGATTCCTTCTAAAACCTATTTTTTCTTTTCTCATACTTTTAAGAAGCAACTCTACAATCGGAAATTGCTGAAGACTATTCTCGAGAAAAAGATCCGTCTAATCGATTATGAATTACTGGCTGAAGCCAATGGTAGAAGACTTATTGGCTTTGGTAGATATGCAGGAGTAGTGGGTGCCTACAATGGCATTCGAGCCTATGGTCTATTGACTAAAACCTTTGATATTCGTCCTGCGCATCTCTTGTTCGATCGCAAGGAAATGGCTTTAGAACTTGAAAAAGTGCAACTGCCTACAAATTTGAAAATTGTTATGACAGGGGGAGGAAGGGTAGCCGGTGGAATCTTGGAAATACTTTCGGCCCTCAACATACAATCGGTAGAGCCGAATGATTTTTTAATGCACAGCTTCCATCAACCAAGCTATACGCAGCTTTCAGTTAAGGAATATGTGCGAAGAGTAGATGGAAGGCCCTTCAATACTTCCGAGTTCTATAACAATTCCGTGGGATTCGAATCGGCTTTTAAACCCTTCACCCATGCTGCAGATATTTACATATCAGGTCATTATTGGGACGATGAAAGTCCAATGTTTATAACAGCTGAGGACATTCAAGACGAAAAGTTCAAAATCAAACTCATAGCCGATGTCAGCTGTGACATCAATGGTCCAATTGCTTCTACCCTTCGTCCATCTACCATTGCCGATCCATTGTATGGATACGACAGAGCTACGGGATTGGAAGTGCCTTTTGGTGCCGAAAACTCCATTGGAGTAATGGCGGTTGACAATCTTCCCTGCGAATTGCCGCGGGATGCCTCTGAAGATTTTGGAAATGAATTCATGGAGAATATCCTTCCGCATCTTTTAAATAACGATATTGAGGGCGTTCTTTGGAGAGCCACGGAAGCAAAGGATGGAAAATTGCTTCCAGACTATCAGTATCTTCAAGAATATGTAGACTCACTCTAAATCAATGTATATGAAATCTGTTTTTTCCATACTTGCCTTATTCTTCGGACTTATTCTTTCTGCGGGTCCAGGTGATACGCTTAAAGTAGAAGCGCACGATGCCGTGGATATGACCTGGTATAAAGCCTACAACAGCAAAGCTTTTTTTCCTACCCAAGGAAAAAGCTTCCATCGAGTAAATATGAATTTCACCATCGGCTGTGCCAGCAACGGATGCAGCGATTGGGATTATACCGTGCTCATTCGCCTTTTAAAACCTACGGGAGTGCTAGATTCAAACGTGGCATCTATAGATACCATTAGCACTAACCCATTGGTGGTAGATACTACATGGAATGTGTTTGAGGTAAAAGAGCGCTTTGAATTGGGCAGGATGATTACGCCCTACGGTGGATATATGCGCCAGAATTCAAACGGCTATAACTCCAATTGGACACATGAATTGGTATGGGATGTAACCGATTACCAAATGCTATTGCAAGACAGCATAGAGTTTGAGATTTTCTACCAAGGATGGTCGAGCGGATTCTCAGCAACCTTAAACTTCGAATTGATTGAAGGCATTCCAGCTAGAAAAGTATTGGATATATCCAACATTTATAAGCATGGAGGCTTTACCTATCGCAATTCTGCCACAGTGGAAGCGCAAAATCTTCCTGCCGTTGATATCCAACTATTACCCAATGCAAATCATGCCGTTGTGCATGTGATTCCATCGGGACATGGCTTCAACAATAGTCCTGCCTGCGCTGAATTCTGCGAGAAGAATTACAATTTAAAGATTGATGGAAACATCACCCACACCCAAGCGATGTGGCGAGACGATTGTGGTTTGAATCCGATCTATCCACAAGGAGGAACTTGGTTGTACGACCGAGCCAATTGGTGCCCTGGAGGAAAGGCATTTACCTATGAGCATGACATAAGTTCTCATATTACAGCCGGAAGCACTCATAGTTTTGATATAGATATTGAAGCCTATAATATTGCCGCCAATCAGGATGCCGCTAGCTACAACTGGACAAGTTTATTGCTTCAGATTGAGAATTTTGCCCATCAGAACGATGTGGAATTGAAAGAGATTATCAGTCCGAGCAGAAAAGACGATCACAAAAGACTCAATCCCATATGCGGATCGGCCACGGTAATGATTCGGAATAAAGGCGGACAAAATTTAACGCAGTGTACCATCGCCTATGGCTATGACAAGGCCGCTGAATTGACTTTTAATTGGACAGGGAATTTAGCACCTATGGAAGAAGAGCTGGTTGAGCTACCTATGGGAACCGCTGCTGATTGGATACAATGGGGACAAAGCGATCGTTTTTATGCCGAAGTAAGTTTACCGAATGGAGTGCAAGATGAATATGTACTGAACGACAAGGCCTGGAGTTACTTTGATGCGGTACCCGTTTATCCTCCCGATGTAAGGCTTAGTATGCGTACCAATACCCAAGGTCAACAGACTTGGTGGCAATTGTTTGACGCTGCTGGAAATGTAATTGAAACTGGAGACGGATATTTAGGCAATTCTCAAGTAACCAAAGACTGGGTATTGGCCGAAGGCTGTTATCATTTGAGAATTAATGACAGAGGAAAGAATGGCTTGTCGTGGTGGGCGAACAACGACGGAGCAGGTTTTGCTCGCTTAATTTTCCCAGCCAGTGGAATTCCATTATTGAATTTCAATCCCGACTTCGGAACCCGAATAGACCACTGGTTTATCGTTGGCTCAGGCTTAAATATTGAATCAAACGCGAAAGAGGAGATAGAAATGTGGTTGTATCCCAACCCAGGTAATGATCGCGTTCAAGTACAATGGTCGGATGAGTCGAGCACAGCACTGCTAGACATACTCGACCTACGAGGAGCAAAATTACTTTCCAAAGAAATAGAAGAAGGCCAAGAGTTGAACACAGAATCTTTGCCCCGTGGAGTATATCTCATACAAATGAGAACATCCAAAGGAAACAGATCACAAAAGAGATGGATTAAGCTTTAAAGCGCTTTTAGGTCGGCAATAGTTTGCGTTGGATTGGAAGATCCGAAGACAAAGTTGCCGGCTACAAGCACATCGGCGCCCGAAGCAATGAGTTTAGAAGCATTTTTATCACTAACACCGCCGTCTATTTCAATAAGTGTTTCTAAGCCCTGGCGAACAATTTCGTTCTTAAGGGCTTCCACCTTAGCATAGGTGCGCTCGATAAAACTCTGTCCACCGAAACCCGGATTTACACTCATGAGGCAAACCACATCTGTATTCTCGAGAACATCAAATATTTGATCCACTCTAGAGTGCGGATTGAGAGCAATACCTGATTTCATACCTGCCTGACGAATAGCAGTAAGGCTTCTATGCAAGTGGGTACTGGCTTCGAGGTGAACGGTAAGAATGTCGGCTCCGGCATCTTTAAAGGCATCGATGTATCGTTCTGGCTGAACAATCATTAGATGCACGTCAAAAACCTTAGTGCTATGAGGTCTCAAGGCTTTAATGACGGGCATTCCAAAAGTAAGGTTGGGAACAAAAACGCCATCCATAACATCGAGATGAAACCAGTCGGCCTGACTTTCATTTAGCATTTTAGCTGCAGATTGAAGCTGAGTAAAATCAGCAGAAAGGAGGGAAGGAGCAATAAGTGCCATAGTCTTGAAATAATAAAGGAGCCGAAGCTCCTTATTGTTATTAACCTAAATACGATTTTAGAATTTTACTTCTAGAGGTGTGTTTCAGTCTTCGGATTGCCTTCTCTTTAATCTGGCGAACGCGTTCGCGTGTTAAATCGAATTTCTCTCCAATTTCTTCAAGCGTCATAGGATGTTGACCATTGAGGCCGAAGTATAGACGAACTACATCTCCTTCACGAGGAGTAAGAGTAGCCAAAGAGCGCTCGATCTCAGTACGAAGTGAATCGTGCATGAGTTCCTCGTCAGGATTGGGGCTATCTCCCAAATTGAGTACGTCGTATAAGTTGGAGTCTTCTCCTTCTACAAGAGGAGCATCCATAGAAACGTGGCGACCGGAGTTACGCATGCTTTCTTTTACATCGTTTTCTCCCATCTCAAGAACACCAGCAATCTCTTCCGCAGAAGGAGCACGTTCGTGTTCTTGCTCTAAGGCCGCATAGGCCTTATTGATCTTATTGATCGATCCGATTTTATTTAGCGGCAAGCGAACAATACGAGATTGTTCAGCAAGAGCCTGCAAAATAGATTGACGAATCCACCATACAGCGTATGAAATAAATTTAAATCCACGGGTTTCATCAAAGCGTTGTGCCGCTTTGATCAATCCCAAATTACCCTCATTAATTAAGTCGGGTAAAGTGAGTCCTTGGTTTTGGTATTGCTTAGCAACCGATACAACAAATCGAAGGTTAGCTTTGGTAAGCTTTTCAAGAGCCCTTTGATCTCCGGCCTTGATTCGCTGTGCCAATTCTACTTCCTCTTCGGCAGTAATCAGTTCTACCTTACCAATCTCCTGCAAGTATTTATCCAGTGACGCAGTTTCACGGTTTGTAACCTGTTTGGTGATTTTTAACTGTCTCATAGTACTCTAACGAAACTTTTTAGTTGAATGTGCAGATAAGGCTGTGTTAATATTTCCACAATCGCCGCTTTCCCTTTACTTATTATCGTTTTCTAAACAATAAAAGTCAATAAAAGCGTGGTTTGTTTTTTCTTTTTATTGAATCTCTTCTTAAAAAGATTTACTAATCAGCGTTTTAGTTTAGGCGATTTAATTGTCGTCGCGATCGGGCTTAGGTAATAAAACCTTTCTAGACAATTTAAGTTTACCGCGATCGTCTTTTCCGATCAATTTTACCTCAATTTCTTGTCCTTCAGTAAGCACCTCCTCAACCTTATCCAATCTACGCCATTCAATTTCGCTTATGTGAAGAAGACCGTCTGTACCCTTTGCAATTTCTACAAAAGCACCATAAGGCTGAATGCTACGAACCAATCCTTTGTATACTTCTCCCACTTCAGGAACGAATACGATGGCTCTAATAGCCGCTTCTGCTTTGGCCATTGCCTCTCCGTCGTTGGTAGATATCTCAACAATACCTTCGTTACCCACTTCTTCGATAGAAATTGAAGCACCAGTTTCGGCTTGAAGACCTTGGATGATCTTTCCACCAGGCCCGATTACTGCACCAATAAATTCTTTTGGAATTCTCATGGTTAATACTCTCGGCGAGTGAGGCTTAAGATCGGTACGAGGAGCGTCGAGTGTTTCAAGCAGTTTACCTAGAATGTGTAGTCTTCCTTCCTTGGCTTGTAAAAGTGCCTTTTCTAGAATTTCGAAAGAAAGCCCATTGATCTTAATATCCATTTGGCAGGCGGTAATTCCATCTGCAGTTCCACAAACTTTAAAATCCATATCCCCTAAGTGATCTTCATCTCCTAGAATATCAGAAAGAACGGCAAATTTTCCGGTATCTGGATTGGTAATTAATCCCATGGCGATACCTGAAACCGGCTTCTTTATAGGAATACCAGCATCCATTAGGGCAAGAGTACCCGCACACACAGTAGCCATTGAAGAAGAACCATTGGATTCTAGAATATCAGAAACAATACGAATAACGTATGGATTCGAATCAGGAATCATTCCTTTTAAAGCCCTTTGAGCCAAGTTACCGTGTCCGATCTCTCTTCTGCTTGTACCTCTCATAGGTCTAGCTTCTCCAGTAGAGAAAGGAGGGAAGTTATAGTGAAGATAGAATCTTTCAGCACCTTGGAAGGTAGCCATATCGATTCTGTTCTCATCCATTTTAGAACCAAGGGTAACTGTAGTCAAGGATTGAGTTTCACCTCTCGTAAAAATGGCAGAACCATGGGTGCGAGGAAGGTAATCTACCTCACTCCAAATAGGTCTAATCTCAGTTGTTTCTCTTCCATCTAATCGTTGACCATGGTCTAAGATCATATTGCGCATGGCGTCGTATTCTACATCGCCGAAGTAGGTAGAGAAAAATCCTTTTTTAGCTGCTAAATCTTCTTCAGAAAGGGTAGCTGCAAATTCTTCACGAACAGCCTTGAAAGCGGCAGAGCGTTCTTTCTTTGGAAGTTTACTCTTGGCAATCTCCAATACTTTATCGTAAGCAAAAGCGTGAATCTGTGCTTTTAACTCTTCGTCATGAGTTTCATGACTGTATTCTCTTTTGGTTTGAGCTTTTTCAATTTGTGAAGCCAATTCTACCTGAGCTTGAACCATAATTTTTATGGCCTCATGTCCCACCTTAATTGCTTCAAGCATTTCTTGTTCAGAAACCTCATCCATTTCGCCCTCAACCATAACAATGCTATCGGCAGTGCCACCGAGCATGATATCCATATCAGCATTTTCGAGCTGAGAAACTGTTGGATTCACGACAAATTCGCCATCGATACGAGCCACACGAGTCTCGCCCATAGGGCCATTGAAAGGAATATCTGAAACAGCAATAGCGGCAGAAGCAGCTAAACCAGCTAATGAATCGCCTTTGTTTTCTCCATCATAAGAGATAAGGCTTATCATTACTTGAGTTTCAGAGTGATAATCGCTTGGGAATAGGGGTCTAAGAACACGGTCAACCAAACGCATGGTAAGAATCTCTTCGTCGTAAGGACGCGCTTCCCTTTTCAGGAAGCCACCTGGAAATCTACCCGTTGCTGAAAACTTCTCTCTGTATTCTACTGTAAGGGGTAAAAAATCAATTCCCTCTTTTGCATCGTGATTGGAAACTACAGTGGCCAACAACATAGTATCGCCCATGCGTACTACTACGGATCCGTGTGATTGCTTGGCAAGTTTGCCTGTTTCGATGGTTATAACTCTACCATCGCTTAGAGTAATGTCTTTTCTGATCGCGCTTGGAATCATTCCGTTCTGTATAAGTTCATATTAAAAATAAACGCAAAAAGGCAATGACTTCGCATTGCCTTTTTGCGTTGGGTTGGAAGCTTACTTCCTAAGATTAAGCTTCTCAAGAATAGCGCGATAACGCTGAATATCCTTTTCTTTTAGGTAGCTCAATAGCTTTTTTCTTTTACCTACTAAGTCTACAAGCGCCTTTTCAGTGCTGAAGTCTTTGTGGTTTTTTTTCAAGTGACCGGTCAAATGGTTGATTCGGTAGGTGAACAAGGCTATTTGTCCTTCTGCGGATCCGGTATCAGTAACCGACTTTCCGTGTTCTTTGAAGATTTCACTCTTCTTTTCTGGGCTTAAATACATGCCAAAATCTTTTAGATCGTTGTTATGCTCTGAATAAACAAGTGCGCGAAAGTACGAAATTATTTCGCAACAGCTGTTTCTTCTTTTTGTAAAGTACAATCAAAGAAGAACTTCAGCTTATCTTTTAATTCGTGTCTTTTGAAAATGAAATCTAAGAACCCGTGTTCTAAAACAAATTCAGAGGTTTGGAAGCCATCTGGCAATTCTTTACCAATGGTTTCTTTAACAACCCTTGGTCCTGCAAAACCAATAAGTGCACCCGGTTCTGCAATATTAATATCGCCGAGCATTGCGTAGCTCGCAGTTACACCTCCAGTAGTTGGATCAGTAAGGATAGAGACATAAGGCAAACCCGCTTCGGAAAGTAAAGTGAGTTGAGCAGAAGTCTTGGCCAATTGCATTAAAGAAAAGGCCGCTTCTTGCATTCTTGCTCCTCCCGATTTGGATATCATAACAAAAGGAGTTTTGTGCTTTACCGCATTTTGTATGGCTCTACTGATTTTTTCTCCTACCACAGATCCCATAGAACCACCAATAAAGGAGAAGTTCATTGCCGCTATTGTTACTGCTTGACCATGTAGTAAGCCATAACCAGTTGTAATGGCATCGTTTAACCCTGTCTTCTTTACGGTTGAATCATAGCGTTCTTTGTACTTCTTAGTATCCTCAAATTCAAGTGGGTCCTTTGAACGCATTTTAGAGTCTAACTCTTGATATTTACCATCGTCAAATAAGAAGCTAAAGTATTCTTTAGCATCGATTCTTTCGTGATACTCACAATGACCACAAACCCAAAAAGTTGCTTCATGGTCTTCCTGACGAACAATTACCTTACACTTAGGGCATTTATGCCAAAGACCTTCAGGAGTTTCCTTTTTGTCTTTTGTTTCGGTAGTAATTCCTTCTTTATTTCTCTTAAACCACCCCATAGTTTCGTATTACTGTTGCTGAAAAAGGCCCACCTTTAGGGTGAGCCCATTCAAAATAAAAATGGATGAAGCTAAATTAAGCAATAGTAACTTGCTCGTTTAGGTAAACATCCTGAATTCCATTTAACAAGGCAACTCCATCAGCCATAGGCTTTTGGAAAGCTTTTCTTCCTGAAATTAATCCTTGTCCACCGGCTCGTTTATTAATAACCGCTGTGCGAACAGCATCTGCTAAATCAGAGTCTCCTTTCGATTCGCCTCCAGAATTGATTAAACCCGCACGTCCCATATAGTTGTTGGCAACTTGATATCGAGTTAAATCAATTGGGTGATCGCTGCTCAATTGGGTATACATCTTCTCATCTAGTTTGCCGTAGCTGCTATTGCCGCTATTCAAGGCTTTAAAACCTCCATTATTAGTTGGAAGTTTTTGCTTGATAATATCCGCTTGAATAGTTACTCCTAGATGATTTGCTTGACCTGTTAAATCGGCAGAAGTATGGTAATCTTTTCCACCAATTTTGAATGCGTTGTTTCTTGTATAACACCATAGAATAGTGGCCATACCAAGCTCGTGGGCATATTCGAAAGCTTCAGCAACTTCCATAATCTGCCTGCTGGATTCATCTGAACCGAAATAAATGGTTGCACCCACTGCTTTCGCCCCCATATTCCAAGCCTCTTCAATTGATCCAAACATAATTTGGTCGAAGGTATTAGGATAAGTAAGCAATTCGTTGTGGTTAATTTTAACTACAAAAGGAATTTTGTGAGCATATTTTCTTGCAACACTTGCCAAAACTCCGAAAGTACTTGCAACTGCATTACAGCCACCTTCTATTGCTAATTCAACAATTCTTTCAGGATCAAAATAAATAGGATTTGGAGCGAAAGAAGCCCCAGCACTATGCTCAATTCCTTGATCAACAGGAAGGATAGAAAGATAGCCGGTTCCACCTAATCTACCATTGTTGTATAGGTCGTGCAAGCTGTTCAATACAGGTGTTGGACGATTGCTTTGAATAAAAATACGGTCTACGAAATCTGAGCCAGGAAGGTGGATCAAATCTTTGGTAATGGTCTGACACTGGTGCTGTAAAAGGCTTTCTGCCTCAGATCCGAGTAATGAAATTAAGTCGGTTTGGCTCATATAGATATCTGTTTAATTACTCTGCGAATATACTAAGCATTTAAAGAGCTCATGGATTGAATCTACTCAATTAGTAGTCGTACTGTTCTACTTGCTTTACCATCCCTTACTTCAATTAAGTAAAGCCCTGACTTTAGATTGAATTGCATGCCTTCTTCCTTCCAAACTCCCGATGATAATTTTGCACCCATAATGGAGTAAAGAACATATTCTTTAGGACCTAAATGCCCATCCCATTGAATGTTAAAGATTCCGTTGCTAGGATTTGGATATAAGATTAATTTAGAAAGTGGTGTCTCGCGCGGATTTTCATCCAGTCCAATGCCTGCATTGTTTGTCAATAGACCTTTGAAATACAATATGCCACCTGATAAATTGCCCGAGAGCATATCTGGAATGGTATCGGCATCTAACAATGCAAAAGCAGGTCCTGTGCGTGTGCCCATAATACTTGTTCTTTCAACTTCACGAACAGCAGGAATGGATTGAAAATAAAGATTAGGACGCATTTTTGACTTCCCAATCATGGGTATAGCACAGCCATCTGCGGTCATATTATTATTGTTGTCAACATCGCCATAAGCATTAGAAGAGGAAGAGGTAGGACTTCCCAAAACGGAGATCACTGGGTTGGGAAGGTTTTTACTAAAACAAACTTCAATGAGGATGTTACTTTCTCCATCCCACAAGAAAGGTCTTTGAAGACTAATATAATTGATGCCTTTGGTTACTGTAAACGGTGAGAAAGTTTTAAAGCTCTCTTCAAAACCTGTTTCGAAACCAACAACAGAATCTGCCGAAGTTGCTTTCAGACGGATGTTCAAATTGTATATAATGGGATTGTTGGTAGAACCAATATCGAATCCGATCTTATCGATCCAACCTCTTACCATTCCTTGCCCTAAAAGCTCACTTGCCTTGTAAAGCATTTGATTTCTCCCGACTCTCTTGGAGGTGCCAAATGGGGAAAGATTGTAGTTAGAAACAACCTGGCTATCTGTTCTTAGTATAGCCGTCTGAGAAGAAGGATTATTTAGGGCATTCTCTAAACTATCGAATTGCAAGATGCCGAGATCATTGCTTCCTGAGAATAAAATCTCTTTTTGATTGAATTGAAGAATACTCGGAACTGAATAGCCTGAGTTAGCGCCTTGAGAGCTACTGCTTATTCGAATTCCGCCAAAATTCTCAGTAACCAGTTGTAAGTTTAAACTCGAGCCACTACCTGAACGAGTAAAATAATTAATGGTACCTGATTGCTCTCCTATGATAAGATCTTCTAAACCATCTTTTGAAAGATCGTAGAAGAATGGTGTTGCAAAAGCTCCCACGTCAATACCGTCTACTCCTGCCTCAACTAAGACCAAACTTCCCGCTGCTGTTTGCCTAAAATGATGCAATTCACCGTCCTGAGTTCCTATCACCATATCGGTTAAATTATCTCCGTCTATATCCGAAAAGGCAGGGTAAATATGGCTACCCAAAGAATAAGTGGATAAATCTCCAAAATCATCGGTTATCCATTCGAAATGAGGGTTTCCAGGGCTACCAACATTTTTGTAGTAGGTGAGGCCGGAGCTGTAAAGAGCTGTTCCTAGCCAATTTCCGCGGCTGGAAATGAAGAGATCAACCAATCCGTCTCGATCATAGTCGTATAGAACGGGAAGCGCAGCTTCACCCAATTCTATGCTCTCTTCTTGAAAGAGTGAGTTAGATTCAAACTGGAAATTGGGATTGTTGGACGTGCCCATATTTTTATAAAACCACACGCTTTCAAAATTTCTAGAGGCTTCAATATTTGGACTAGCGATTAAATCTTCGATTCCATCTCCTGTTACATCTACATAAAAGGCGGCTGGAAAAACGTAGAGATCAGCACTCAGGGTATTGCTTGGGAAAAGAGTGTCCTGAGAAGACATATAAGCACTATCAACGGTGCCAGTATTATAGGCGGCGGTTAAGTTGTTGTATGAAATATCACCTAAAACAATATCCTTTAATCCATCACCATTTAAATCATGTACCAAGAGAGTGCTTCCCGAATGCATACTTTTATTTACAACATCATAATTTAAGTTGGGGTTGGAGGGATCGGATCCAATTTTCCCGCCATTACAAGATCCAAAAAGAAGGGAATTTGAGTTAAAGTCTTCTTGGAATCCACCCCAACAGCCAGTTCTCAGAAAAAAATCCAATCCACAATTCTGTTGATTTTTATGGTATTCGACTGCCGTGCCAAGCAATCCAAAGGTTAATAAGTCTACTGCTCCGTCTTCGTCTACGTCTACTATTGCAGGAATATCTTGACCACTTACATAAATATTAGAAATTCCGCCTCCACCGTAATCTGAGGATAGATGTTGAGCGCTACCTAGGGCCCAGCTAAAACTCAGACCATTCGCAGAGCTCGTATTTTCATAAACGCCTACTCCCGTTTGTACTTTGCAAAAAAGATCTTTTTTACCGTCACAATTGTAGTCTACTAAAAGCATCCAATCGAAAATTTTAGGAAAGCTATCGGCATATTGAGGTTCGAAAGAATAAGAAGGCTTGCCTGAAGTAGCGTTGTCTATGAAAGGCATTATGCGATGACCGCTTCTATCGAAACCTACTAAGTCTTCTCGGCCATCGTGGTTCAGATCCATACTGCTGAACTGCATATAATTCAAACCGCCTGTCCAGGCCAATTCTAGAGTATCTGTACCTTTGGTAACCAATCCGAAATTAGAGGCTTTGAAAGAAAGCTTTTCTTGAGAAAAGCTCGGTAGAGAAAAACTGAAGCTGAGAAAAAGAATGAAATATTTAATCATTTCGATTAGTTAAAATAAAAATAAATATAGCCCTACGAATGTGTACCATGCAATTGACTTAGTAAAGTACGCACATAATTTAGGTAAGATAGAGAAAGAATAGTCCGCCATGCTTCATACGGTTAAAGTCATGTTAAGTAACTCGGCATTGCTCACATCAATTCTACATTCGTTAAGATGAATTTTAACTGGAACAAATCTGGAATTACGGCTTTATTGATAATGGCATCTTTTGCCTTATTGGGCATTATTGGCATGCAAGCTTATTGGCTACGTCAAACCATAGTGGTAAAAGAACAGCAGTTTGAGTCAAAAGTTCTGGAATCATTAGGCAGATTTACTCGTCAACTTGAGAAAAGAGAAGGGGCCAATTTATTATTTGATAAAATAGATTTATTATCCGATCCAAGCAATGCTCTCACGCCTGTTGGACAGGAGAATTTATACGCCAGTCCTGATTCCGTTAGTCTGAGAAGTTTTCATTCAGACATTGCTGGCATAGAGAATCAACCAGAAAATTTTGATCAAAAGCTGGTAGATGGATTGGAGGTTATCTCAAGTTTTAGCGAAAAGGGTTCGAATTTCACGAGCAAAGGAAAGGTAGTGGTTCGAACGGCCATTACTCCACAAGGAATACGAATTAGCAGAAAAGTATATCAATTGGATAGCATTTTTCAACAAATTGTGTTGGAAGGATTTACGGGTGAAGAGCCTTTAGATCAGAGAATCAGTTCTTCGGAAGTAGATACCTTGCTAAAGACTGAATTGGTAAAGAATGGAATTGCTCTTCCGTATGTTTTTGGTCTGTACGACGAAGGCTGGGTAGACGAGCTGAGCTCAGATGGGTTTAACGAAAAAAGGGTGCAATTCAAATTGCCAATCTTCGAATCAGACATCATTCGCAAGCCGAGATATATTGGATTGTATTTCGAATCCAAAGCCGCCTACATCCTTAGCTCAATATGGAGCGTCTTACTCATAGGCATTCTTTTTACAGTCGCAATGGTCATTACCTTCGGTGCAACACTGAAGATTGCTTTCAATCAGAAGCGTCTTTCTGAAATGAAGACGGACTTTATCAACAACATGACACACGAGTTTAAAACACCTATAGCTACTATCTCGCTTGCCCTAGATGCTATGTCTAATCCAGTAGCTTTAAGTGATCCAGAAAAACTGCGCAAATACAGCCAAATGATTCGACAAGAGAATCAAAGAATGAATAGGCAGGTGGAAGAAGTATTGCGATTGGCGATGTTAGATAAGAACGAGCTGGAATTGACGTTCGTAAAGAAAGACTTGCACGTAATTTTGGAAGAAGTAATTCATCGTTTTGCCTTAAGTATTGAATCAAGAGGAGGGAAGTTGGATGTCGATTTCAAAGCAGTACAGTCGATTACAAGCGTAGATCCCTTGCAAATGGCCGCTGTTTTTCAGAATTTAGTGGAGAACGCCATAAAGTATTCTCCAAATAAATTAGAAATTTCTATTCGCACAACCAACCATAACAACCAAATTTTCGTAGAAATAGAAGATTGCGGAATGGGCATGAAACCCGAGGTTCAGCGTCAGATTTTTGAAAAGTTTTATAGATCCGAGACCGGCAATGTACACAATATCAAAGGCCATGGTCTCGGTTTGGCATTTGTGAAAAGTATGGTTGAATTGCATCAAGGAAGTGTTCAAGTAAAAAGTGTTTTTGGTCAAGGAAGTCTATTTACCCTAAATCTCCCCATTATATGAGCAAAGTCTTTCCACTGAGAAACGCCACAGGTTATAAAATACTTTTGGTAGAAGATGATCCCAACTTTGGAAGCATTCTAACTGATTATCTGCGGATGAACAATCACGATGTTAGTCTAGCTACCGATGGTAAAGAAGGATTAAGTATGTTCAGAAAAGGGCATTACGATATGGCTATTCTCGATGTAATGATGCCTGAAATGGATGGATTTACGCTCGCAGAAAATTTAAGAAATTCAAATAGAGATTTCCCTTTTTTGTTCCTAACAGCGAAGAGCCTCAAAGAGGATATGGTAAAAGGATTTGCAATGGGTGCAGATGACTATATCATAAAGCCCTTTGATTCAGAAGTGTTGCTGATGAAAATTCAGGCCATAATGAATCGCAAATTTGTTGCACCCAAAATTGAACAGAATTACTCTATTGGTGTAAGTACTTATCAGCCAAAACTGAGGAATTTGATTGATCCAAAAGGGAAATCCTTCGTTCTATCTCCTAAAGAAGGAGAATTGTTGACCCTTCTCTGCATGTATAAAAATGATTTATTGAAGAGAAGTGAAGCCCTAAAGAGAATTTGGAAGGAGGATAATTATTTTACTGGTAGAAGTATGGACGTATACATTGCCAAATTGCGCAAGTATTTCAAAGACGATCCGAATGTTGAAATAGTAAATATTCACTCAGAAGGTTTTCGATTGATAGATCGTTCAGAGTAGACTTTAAAGCACTGATTTTTCTCAGTAGGCCTATCTTTGCGCCCACGCAAGAGAATCCCCTATACCCCCAAAAATATGTCAAGTTTAATAATGTCTCGCCTAAAAGAAGAGACTGCCCAAGCGCATAAAGACACTGAAAAGTATAGTTATGGTGCTGAGATAATGTCAGGTAGATTGACATTAGAGCAATACGGTGAAATTATTTTAAAGAATTATTGGCTTCACAAACACTTTGAGCCCATTCTCGAAACCCATCCCGATTTGAATGCACTTTTTGAGTCGCGTCTGGGTGAACGAATGAAATTAAAGGCCATTATGCGTGATTTGGAAATATTAGGTGTTCAGATTCCATCGGATTGGGAAGGACTTCCTGTTCCTGATAATATTGCCCAATGCCTCGGAACCATGTATGTTTTAGAAGGCTCTGCCTTAGGCGGAGCTATGATTCACAGGGCATTATCTAAGAACGTTGTCATTGCCGATAAAAATGCATTTGGCTTTTATACCTTTTATGGACAAAATCTTGGTACAATGTGGAAAGAATTTGGAGAGATTGTGACTAAATTCGCCTTGAATGAAGTTCTTGAAGAAGAAATCTTACAATTTGCGAATGAAACCTTCAAGGCAGCCGAATTGATTTTTAGTAAATCCATTGAACGAATCACCACATAAAAGACCATATTCTGTTATCCTACTGGCCTTTGTGCTTATAGTAGGGTCTTTTTCTACTTTTTATGCCTATCAGAATCATCGAGCCTCTGAAGTTTTTATAAAACTTCAGAGGCTCGAGCTTTTTACAAATAAAATTTTTCAAAAAGGCGATAGCCTTGAAGCTTATTCCTTTTTCGAAGACCTAGAAATTCAAACACTTTATCCAAAAAATGAATTTGGGGTTTCACCGCTTTTTACAGAAGAGATTGCCAATGGATTGAATTCAATTCAAAACACCTTCGATCCTTCAATTACTACCTCTTACCATCAGAGTAAGGCTAGCTTTATGGTTCAATTAGAAGAAACGGTTCAGCGTTACCGACTTTTCTATCATGCTAAAATCGAATTTCAAAACCGTCTCATTTTAATCATGATGTTTACTGGGAGCATTCTGTTTCTCAGTGTTCTCTTTTATATTCTTCTTAAATGGAAGCAGCAAATTGATGAATTCAATGAGGTTAAACGAATGAATGAAAGAAAACTCATCGACCTTTCTGATGAGTTAAGACAAAGAGATATTGAAAAGGATGAGATAAATATTGGTTTAAAGCAGAATGAGCGGGAGCTGTTGAAGATTATCAATAGTATGGACGCTATGATTTGGAGTGTAGATAGAGAATATAGAGTACGTTATGCAAACGATGAATTCTATTCTGTCATTAAAGCGCAAACAGGAGTGGACATGCGCCCGGGTATGCGATTAGACAATTCCATATTCCCTGAAGGTGTGACTAATTTTTGGGATGTTCTATACTCCAAAGCCTTTAACCTAGGGAGCTTTAGCTTTCAAGAAGAGCGCACAACAAAAGGAGTGAAGAGGTATAGACAAATTAATATACAGTCGATCTACGATAATGATAACGAGAGAATTAGTCTGGCTTGTTTTTCAAAAGATATCACTGACCTCATATTAAAAGAAGATGCCATCCGAGAAACAACAGAGCGATTGAAACTCGCTTTGTATAATGCTCAACATGGTCTTTGGGATTGGAATATGAGATCAAATGAATTTCAGTTCGATAATATTTGGCCAACTATTTTGGGAGTGCGTTTACACGAAGTTGGAACTAGTATTGAGAAGTGGGCGAATTGGGTTCATCCAGAAGACCGAGATTCTTTTTTAGAAGCTTGGCACCAGCTTATGCTTCCCGGTGGGGAAGGTGTTATTGAGCATCAATACCGTATTCTGAATAAAGATGGAAGGCTTCTTTGGATACAAACTAAAGGAAGCGTTACCGAAACGGAGTCTAATGGAATTCCAATTAGAGCAATAGGAACCAGTTGGGAGATTTCGGTGAGCAAACAGCTGGAGGAACGGCTAAAAATGCTTCTTGGCAGGCAAAGAGAATTGAACGATGAACTCTTTCATGCTAAGGAATCAGCTTTAAAGGCGTTACAAGTGAAATCTGAATTCATGGCTACTATGAGTCATGAGATTAGAACGCCAATGAATGGAGTTATCGGTATGACAAGCCTTCTACTCAAAACGAAATTGACTGAAGAACAACAAGATTTTGTGAATACCATTCGTATGAGTGGAGATACATTATTGGCGGTAATAAATGATATTCTTGATTTCAGCAAAATTGAATCGGGGACACTTGATTTGGAGGTTTTTCCTTTTAGAGTGGAAAGCTGTATAGAAGAGGCTATTTCATTGCTTTCAAACCAAGCCGTTGAAAAGGGCTTAGAAATGGTTTACTTTATAGAAGAAAATGTTCCTGAATGGATTGAAGGAGATATCACTCGATTAAGACAGATCTTAATTAACCTTTTGAGCAATGCAGTGAAATTCACCAACTCAGGATTAATTCAAGTTAACCTAAGTTCAAAAAAACTGGATACGGACCGTATAGAGCTCTTTTTTTCAATTAAAGATCAAGGAATTGGAATAGGTCATTCGCAAATGCGAAATTTGTTTCAGCCCTTTTCTCAACTAGATGCCTCCACAACTCGAAAATATGGTGGAACAGGATTGGGATTGGCCATCTGCAATAGATTAGTTCATATGATGGAAGGATCTATGGAGGTGAAAAGCATAGAAGGAGAAGGTTCTGAGTTTAGCTTTACTATTGTTGTGCATGAGCATATTACTCAAAGCCCTGTAAATGATAGCCTTAAGCCTTTGGAGGGATTGTCAGTTCTATTGTTTGAAAAATATATTGGTCGAAATGAAATGCTTGTTAAGCAGCTCAGAAAATGGCATTTCGTAGTAAAACAAATCCTTTGGAGTTCTGAGGTGACGTTGAATTTACCAGATGGTCATTTCGACTTAATCTTTATTCCATCCGAATCCGATAACCAGGAGTTAATGAACTTGCTTTCTGCTTGTAAGGCGAAATATGATGCTAAAGTTCTGATTGTTTGCTCTGGATCAAGGCCCAAAGACGAGATAAATAAATTTGAAGGTGTGAATGGATTTTTGATCAAACCCATTCGTTATAGTATACTTAAACAGATTGTAATCAATATAATGAATCGCACTAGTATTAGTGCTCATTTGGCTATAGAAGAGCCAACAAAGCAGCTTCTTGGAGAGCGCTATCCACTTCAGATTTTAGTAGCTGAAGATAATCCAGTGAATCAGAAGTTGGCCTTGTTTTCGCTAAAAAATTTGGGCTATCCGGCGAAAGCGGTTGTAAACGGTTTAGAGGTTTTGGATATTGTAAAAAGTGTTTCCTTTGATCTAATTTTCATGGATGTTCAAATGCCTGAGTTGGATGGACTGCAGGCTACAAGAGCCTTAATAAATCAAGGATTAAAAAGGAATACCAAGGTAATAGCAATGACAGCCAATGCATTAGAAGGCGATAGAGAGAGTTGTTTGGAAGCAGGGATGGATGACTACATCGCTAAACCCATCACTATTGATGCTCTTTCAAACCTAATTGAATTGTGGGCCAAGAGAATACAGCAGAATGGCGCTGGATGAGCTCAAGAAACGCCTTCTCAACTTTGCTAGCCAGTTTAGTTGTGTTGCTCTTTACGACAGTAATTCCATTTCTTTAGAAAACAGTAAGCTGGATTGGATTTTTGCTTGTGGAAATGACTTCTCTCAGTCCTTTCAACCAGACTTGAATAGGTTGCAATTGTATCTAAATAAGAATACAGACGAACACGTTTTCGGACTTATTAGCTATGATTTAAAGCAAGAAATAGAGGGTGTTTCCAGTAACAATCCTGCCTTTCACAATGTCCCATTTTGGACCTTTTTTACTCCTGAAGTATTGGTAAAATCGGTGAGTGGCCAGATTTATTGGTTAAAAGGAAATGAAGGACTTCTTCCAGAAATGACTGAATTTTCCAAAGAATTGGAGGTTTATACGTTTAGTCCACAAATATCAAAAACAGATTATCTCAAGGCACTTTCAAGTATTCAACAGAACCTTCAGACAGGCAATATATATGAGTTGAATTTTTGCCGTGAATTTCATTGCATTGCTGAAAATGAAATCCCAGTATACTCTCTTTATCAGAGCCTTCAAGCGGCTAATCCATCAAGTTTCTCAGCTTTCTTTAGAGTAGATGACAAAGTACTTATTTCATCTTCACCCGAACGATATATTATGAAATCGGGAAATACCTTAATTAGCGAACCTATTAAAGGTACTATTGCGCGTTCACCAAATCAGGAGGTTGATGAAAGTAATGCCATAAAATTGAAGAATAGTGAAAAAGAGCGAAGAGAGAATGTTATGATAGTTGATCTGGTGCGAAACGATCTATCAAGAATTGCTAAGCCAAATACGGTTCGAGTAGAATCACTTTATTCAATACGCAGTCTACCAAAGGTGCATCAAATGGTTTCCGTAATAAGTGCAGAGTTAGAATCGAATATTGAATTTACCGAAATTTTGAGATCGAGCTTTCCAATGGGGTCTATGACGGGCGCACCCAAGATTGCGGCTATGAAACTGGCGGAAGAGCTAGAGTCGTTTAGAAGAGGATGGTACAGCGGATCGGTGGGGTATATTGAACCGAATGGAGACTTCGATTTCAATGTTATAATTCGAAGCTTAATTGTGGAGAGAGATAAAAACAGAATGAGCACAGCTGCAGGTGGTGCGATAACTATTTTAAGTGATCCTGAAATGGAATTTCAAGAATCTGAATGGAAGGTTCAAAGCGTATTGAAATCCATTGGAGCAATTGTCGCTTCCACGACAGCAGATGGAACCGAGGTTTTCTAGATTTGACCTGTGATTAAAATGATCCAAAATCAAATAGAGAAGCTTTTTCCTTCTAAAACGACTTTTCTGTTGGCGTGTAGCGGTGGAGTAGACTCTATTTGTTTGGCAAGTGCTTTTAATTCTTTGCAAATACCCTTCCGCCTTATTCATGTAAATTATGGTTTAAGGGGCAATGAATCTGATTTGGATCAAAAATTTCTTTCTGAATGGGCTACCGAAAAGCAAGTGGAATTGGTGATAGGCAGTGCAAAAGAAGACATGCAATTAGAGAGTGGAAATATTCAACAACGCGCAAGAGCTTGGCGCTATCGTTTTTTCAAATCGAATCTTAGGGAGAATGAGATTCTAGTGACGGCTCATCATCAAGACGATCAGTTGGAGGGTTTTTTTATAAGCTTGAAAAGAAAAGAAAAGTGGGAATCCCAAGCGGGGATGTCGGTTTGGAATGGTTTCGTTTATCGACCTTTTTTATTGAAGTCGCGAGATGAGATAAATTCATATGCTCAAGCAAATGATATTGAATGGAGGGAAGATTCTTCAAACCAAAGTGATAAGTATTTGAGAAATAGAATTCGAAATTCGTTTTTCCCTGTTTTGGATTCTTTTTCTAAAGAATGGCGGAGAGATGTGTTAGACATTCAGAGCATATTGGAAAAGGCCGCAGCAGAAAAGCAAAGAAGACTAGAAAGATGGAAGAGTGATTTTCTAGTAATTGGAAACAATAGCTTTCAATTTGACCCTGCTGGTTTTAAAGAAGAACACTTAAGCTTGGCTATCTCTTTTTTAGCTCAGTTTGGGAAAATAGATACAGTGGCATTGAAAAATATTCTTTCGAAGTCAGGTAAGCATATTCGAATTGGAAAGTATTTTTTTGAAACGACCTCTAGCAGATATCTACTGATAAAGGATGATTCAAATGCCTTGAATGAATTAGCCTTTGTAGTAGGAGAACAGAGATTAGATTCTTCTAACTTGGTAAATAGTTCGATAGAGTCTTGCTTAGGTGAAATGAAATTATCTTCGCAAATAGCTTATCTAGATACTGATAAATTAGTGCTCCCCTTATCTTGGCGACATCCTAAGAGTGGAGATCGTTTTTTTCCGATTGGGATGAAGGGATCGAAGAAAGTTAGCGATTTCCTCAATGAAAGGGGACTAAGTTTAATAGAAAAGAAAAATATTTGGCTACTTACAAGCGACAATCATGTTGCTTGGATAGCTGGATATCGTATTGATAGGAGATTTGCAGCGAATGATGAAACATCCAAAGCATATTTCGTACGTTTAACCCAAGAAGTAATTCCATGAAATTAATGAAGAAAATGGCCCAGTTGGTGGGCTTGCTTTATGTTTTAGTATTCTTTTCATCAAGTCTTGATGCGCAGATTTTGGATCCTGTAAAATGGAAGTTTTACACTAAAGAAGCAAAAGAAAGTAACAAGGTAGATTTAATCCTAGAAGCTACAATTGAAGATCATTGGCATTTGTATTCTCAAGATATTGCCGATGGTGGACCTATTCCAACCAGTTTCGTATTTAATCCTTCATCGGAGTATAAGGCTGTGGGTCAAACTAGAGAATCGAAATCTGTTATTGAGTTCGATCCGAATTTTGATATGGAGTTGAAGTATTTCAACGGGAGAGCCTTCTTTACTCAGACGATAGAAGTTCTAACGAATAAGGATTTCGAACTCAAAGGAGAGTTAGAGTATATGGTTTGTGATGAAAAGCAGTGCCTTCCTCCCAAATATGTGGAGTTTAGTTTCAAAATAAGAGGGATAAAAGACGTCGAAAAAACACTGCAAGAAAGTGCAGTTAAGGACAAACCATCTTATGGATCAGAAGAAGAAACAGCCATAGAGGTTGAAGAATTAAAAGAAGAATTAGCTCAAGAAACATTGGAAGTTGAAATGTCAGATTCAATTAGTCATTCAGAGCTTCCATCAGCAGAAGGAGATGATTTTGTGGCCAAAGACGTAGATGGGAAAAAAGAGAATTCACTATGGGGAATTTTCTTGCTGGGTTTCGGTGGTGGATTGATAGCCCTACTAATGCCTTGTATTTTCCCAATGATTCCACTTACCGTTAGTTTTTTTACAAAACAGAGTAAAACAAAGTCAGAAGGAGTTTGGAAGGCTCTTATTTATGGAGTGAGCATTGTAGTTATTTATGTTGCTTTAGGACTGCTCATTACTCTAATTACGGGCAATAGTTCTTCATTGAATTCACTATCTACAAACCCCTGGTTTAATTTGGCATTCTTTGTTCTTTTTGTGGTTTTTGCCATGTCATTTTTTGGAGCCTTCGAGATTACACTTCCTAGTTCTTGGGTAAACAAAGCAGATGATGCTTCAAACAAAGGGGGATTGTTAGGAATATTTTTTATGGCTTTTACTTTGTCTCTCGTAAGTTTTTCTTGCACAGGACCCATAATAGGGTCTCTATTAGTGGATGCTGCTTCCAAAGGCGATATTCTTGGCCCTGCGATGGGTATGTTTGGTTTTTCACTTGCACTGGCCATTCCGTTTGCACTTTTTGCAGCTTTTCCAGGTTGGCTGAACAGTCTACCCAAATCAGGCGGCTGGTTAAATACAGTAAAAGTGAGTTTGGGTTTCTTAGAGCTGGCCTTTGCCTTTAAATTTCTAAGTACTGCAGATATGACCTGGCAAGCAGGTTTGTTGAAAAGGGAGTTGTTTATTGCTATTTGGATTGGAATTTTCTTGCTCCTAACCATGTATTTATTGGGCTCCTTTAGAACGCCAAACGATAGTCCTACGGAAAGGGTAAGTGTACCTCGTTTGATTTTTGCTATTTTCTTTGGTTCATTTACAATGTATCTGCTTCCAGGTCTTTGGGGTGCTCCTTTGAATATAATAAGCGGATTTCCACCTCCTATGTTTTATAGTGAGTCGCCTAATGGCCTTGCAGGTTCAGCCAGCCCCGTATCCAACGGTACAAGCGACGCTTTTATTCCAGAGGGTGCAGATCCTGAACATTGTCCGCTTGGCTTAAATTGTTTTCATGACTTTGAAGATGGATTAGCCTATGCTAAAAGTGTAGGAAAGCCAGTGATGCTCGACTTTACAGGCTGGGGATGTGTGAATTGTAGAAAGATGGAGGAACAGGTTTGGAAAGATCCCAGAGTGTTAAAGCGCCTAAGAGAAGATTTGGTAATTATTTCACTCTATGTAGATGAAAGAGTGAAATTACCAGAAAATGAGCATTACTATTCTGAGATACTCAAGTCAAAAGTAAAGACGATTGGGAACAAATGGAGTGAATTTCAAGCTGAAAATTACGAGACAAACTCTCAACCTTATTATGTGATTATCGGTCATAATAGCTTGGAACCATTACTTCCGCCTACAGCCTATGATCCTGATATTGAGTATTACATCAATTGGATTGATACGGGATTAAAACGATTTAAGGAAAACAGTTTGAAGTAAATTCTGTTGTTTTACAATGGAAGGTGAAAAGCGATATCGACTTAGAAGAGGGCAGCAAATTGTGGGTTATTGCCGTGAGTTGCCTTCTGGAGCGATGTTTTATTCAAAAGATTCGTTCTGGTGGACGGGGCATATCATACCCTATACTCAACTCGATGAGTGGACGGGATGGAAAGACAAGAATCGAATTCTGATTTATGAATACGACATTGTAAAATGTAAACTGGATCCAGACGGTGATTTTCAAAACGCTGCCGTGTTGTGGAATAGTAAAAATGAAGAATTCTGCCTTAGACTATTAAATGAAGATTCCTTATATTTTCCTCTAGAAATGAGCGGGATAGCTATGTTCAATCCAAAGCAGATCCAAGTTTTTTCTCAATTATTTATTAATCCAGAAATAATGGAAAGCCTTGGGCTTAAGGACGATTGAATTGGCGTTGTCTCATGGTTTCAAATAGCACTAAGGCAGCGGCAACAGAAACATTGAGTGAATCGATATTGCTCTTCATGGGAATCTGCCATTGAGAGTGTGAGTGCTGCTCCCAAAAATCACTAATTCCATTGTGCTCTCCCCCCATTATCCAAACTACTCTTTCAGGTATTGAATCTTGAAATAGAATGTTTGTTCCGCTTAAGCTTGTGGAGCAAATTGTTAGATCATTTTTTTGAAGCCATACCAATGCGTCTTCATTAGTCATATGAAAATGAGGTATAAGAAAAACGGTTCCAACCGAAGAGCGAATACAATTGGGATGATAAAAATCGGTACTGTTTCCAGTACTTATAATGCACTGCACTCCTGCAGCACTGGCCGATCTGAATAAGGCTCCTAAATTACCTGGCTTCTCTATATTCTCCACTAAAAGAACGTGATTTAGCTTATTAGGAACTTCAAATATTTGCGTAGTTGCGAAGACTCCCACTGCGCCCGCTGCCAAACCTCTCATGCTAATATGATTGAAACAGTTTGTGGTGCAATGAAATAGTTCGGGTTCTGAATGTAAAATACTTTCAGAAATCAATTTTCCTTCAGGCAGATAATACTCCAATAGCTGGAAACCAGATCGTAAGGCATATGCAATCTCCTGATCTCCTTCTACAACCATTCGCTCTTGTTTTATGCGAGCTCTTTTTCTGCTTTGCAGATCGAGAAGCAATTTGATTCGAGGATTTTGTAGGCTGCTTAGAAGCGTAGATTTGTGCATTCCGAAATTGTAAATTCGCTGGAAATAAGTCGCAAAGATGTTCCAAAAGTTATCAATAATTGCTATAGGCCTACTAGTAATTAGTTCTTGTGTTAGCAAAAAGAAATGGATTGAAGCCAATACTAAAATTGCAAACCTAGAAACTCGAGAGGCCGACTGTGAAAAACATGCGGCTCTGCTTACCGATAGTTTAACAAAGGTTTTAGAAGATTTTAAGGCCTTCACCATTATGGCAGATAAAGATAGAATTGCTCTCCTTGCCCAATTAGACCAGAAATCAGCGGCATTAAGTGAGAAGGATGAAGCCCTTAGGAGCAGAGCGAATCGATTACGTGAATTGCAGTCGAGAATAGATAATCAATCGATGTTAGTTCAAAATTTAAGGAAGTCAGTTACCGATGCGTTGGTGAACTTTAATAGCGATGAACTAACGGTTTCAATGAAAGAAGGACAGGTACAGGTAACGCTTTCTGATGACTTACTTTTTGAATCAGCCAGTTCAAAGATCGACCCTAAAGGAAAAAAGGCCATTGGCAAATTAGCGGTTGTGCTAAAAAATGATCCAAGTATTCGAATAACCATCGTAGGACATACCGACAGCATCCCAATTAAAACGACTCGCTACAAAGACAATTGGGATTTAAGTGTGGATAGAGCCGCTTCTATAGTTCGTGTCTTGACCGAAGAGTATGGTATTCCTGGAGATCGAATTCAAGCAACTGGAAAGTCCTCCTATTTTCCATTAGAAGACAACAAAACAAAAGAAGGGAGGGCAAAGAATAGAAGAACAGAAATTCTTCTTACTCCAAAGTTGGATGAACTCTTGAAATTACTGGAAAGTGATGGTTCTACAGAACCCTCTGAATTATAAAATGCGCTTAATCACTCGAAGTGAATGAGTGTGTTTATTTAATTTGGAGTTGTAGATTCCAGTTTGATCAATAGAATCAATTCGAACAGAACCACTTGCATGAATAATCGTGTGGTTTTCTAGGAGCATTCCCACATGGGTTATTCTACCTTCCGCATTGTCAAAAAAGGCTAAGTCGCCCAATTGAGCTTCGGCAATAAACCCTAAGGCTTCTCCAAAATCTGCCTGCTGATAGGCATCTCGTGGAAGTTGAACATCAATAAGGCGATAGAGTAGTTGGATGAATCCAGAGCAATCGATTCCGAATGGAGTTCTTCCTCCCCATAAATAGGGTGCATTGAGAAGACTAAGGGCATGATGTGCTAATGAATTTTTATTATTCATTGCCTCCAAAACCTCTCCTTGAAATGAAAATTGTGAGTTTAAAATTCGTCCCTTGCCTTCATGGAATGAAGGCAAGGACGAACCAAAAGGAATGAGACTAAAAGATTGTGGCGTTTCAAACTGGACGAGCCCTAAAGGTTCTCCTGAAAATACTTTGGTCTTTGAAATAGATTCAAATTCCTCAGAAGAAATAGACTCCCATTGTTTGTCAGAAATCCAACCTATGTATCCGTCGAAATGCATGGATATTTTAATCCAAGATGGTTTTTCATCTAATACGGTAAAAACTTCACCAAATAATAATTGACTTGTCATTTCAGAGCGATCGTCGGCACTGGCTCGGACAGGAACAATAGATAAAGTGCAGACGCCGTACTTCATAACAAAAAATTAGATGCTCTCGAGAACCATGGCGCTAGCACCACCTCCGCCATTGCAGATTCCAGCAGCGCCCAATTTCGCATTGTTCTGTTTTAAAATATGAATTAGAGTAACAAGAATGCGAGCACCACTGCAGCCTAGAGGATGACCCAAAGACACAGCCCCACCATTTACATTGGTGCGGTTGTTATCAATGCCAAGCAATTTAACATTCGCTAATCCTACTACTGAAAAAGCCTCATTTAATTCGAAATACTCTATATCTTTCATCTCAAGACCCGCTTTGCCAACCGCTATTGGAAGTGCTTTCGCCGGCGCTGTAGTAAACCATTCTGGTGCTTGAGCTGCATCAGCATAGGAGCGAACAATAGCCAATGGTTTTAGTCCTAAGGCATCTGCCTTTTCTCTGCTCATCAAAACCAATGCGGCGGCTCCATCATTAAGCGTTGATGCATTTGCAGCGGTGATGGTTCCATCCTTTTTAAAAACAGGATTTAACTGAGGAATCTTGTCGAAGTTTACATTTTTATATTCTTCATCCTGAGAGAAAAGTATAGGATTGCCTTTTCTCTGTGGAATTTCAACGGGAACAACTTCATTATTAAATTTTCCAGCTTCCCAAGCAGCCGCGCTGCGAGTATAGGATTGAATGGCAAAGGCATCTTGATCTTCTCTTGAAAATTGGTGCTCTTCTGCACAAAGCTCAGAGCAGCTGCCCATATGAACATTGTTGTACACATCCGTTAAACCATCGTGAACAAGACCATCAATAAGGCTTATATTGCCCAATTTAGTGCCTGTTCGAGCACTCATATAATGCGGAGTTAGACTCATATTTTCCATTCCTCCAGCTACGATAACATCGGCATCTCCAGATCGAATGGCTTGCACGGCCATGCTTACCGCTTTCATGCCCGAAGCACATACTTTGTTTACCGTTGTACAAGGCACATCTTGCCCTAATCCTGCAAACATAGCTGCTTGCCTTGCAGGTGCTTGCCCATTGCCAGCCTGCAGTACATTGCCCATATATACTTCTTGTACTTCTTTAGGATCGAGCCCAATTTTTTCCAAAGCACCTTTAATAGCCGCTGCACCTAGGCGAGTGGCAGGAACGGTGGAAAGACTACCAAGGAAACTTCCTATGGGAGTGCGAACGGCGGAAACAATTACAACTTCTTTCATTTTATTTTATTAGTTAGGGAGTAGTTTTCGAATATAGTTAGAACTAAATAAAACATTAGGCTCTAAGCACAATGTTCCATTCTTTCTCTAATTGCTTTAAAATTTGCTCAATGGTTTTTTCAATTTCAGTATCAGTTAGTGTTTTGGAATTATCCTGAAAGATGAGCTTTACAGCATAGGATACTGTATTGGCTGGAAGGTTTTTCCCTTCGTAAACATCAAATAATCCAATTTCTCTCAACAGTTTTTTAGCCGTTCGCAATATAGTAGTCTGAATAGAATCAAAAGAAACATCTTTCGGAACAAGTAAGGCCAAATCTCGTCGAACCGCAGGGTACTTAGGAATTTCAGCGGTCTTGACCTTTACTTTTGAAGCTCTTTTAATTAAGATTTCCCAATCTAATTCGGCATAAAAAACCGTTTGATTAATATCCCAAGTCTTCAAGAGATTCGTGGGCAACTCATAGAGAATACCAATTCTTTTATTGCCAGACCACCATTCAAGCTTTAGCCCATCCATTTTTTGGTCTATTGATTCTAGGCCAAGGTTATAGAAAACACTCTCAACCTTTGATTTCAAGAAGTAGATATCTTCTGCCTTATAGCTTGAATTCCAATTCTCTACCACTCCCGAACCTGTTTGCCAAAAGGCTAGGAATTCTTTTTCCTCGTATCCACTTTCTGTAAGATGATAGGTCCTTCCAAACTCATAGCAACAAAGGTCATTTACCTTCTGATTTAAATTTCTACGCAGCGTTTCTAGTCCATTTGGAAGCGGACTGTTTCTAAGAACATTTAAATCCTGACTTAAGGGGTTTAGAGTTCTTATTAAGTCATCTGAGCTGTAGTAGCTCTCTTTGTGGAGCGAGTTATGCATGACTTCCTGAACGCCCAAAGAGGTTAAAGCGTTGGCAATCTTTTCTTTCTTCTGGTAAGCGGGATAGGCATCGAATTTCCCAGTTGAAAAACTAATTTTCGCAGGAAAAGGAATATTGTTAAGGCCATAGATCCGAAGTACTTCTTCCACGATATCGGCTTCACGAGTTACATCTACTCGGTAAGCTGGTGGTTTTACCCTTAGAATATCATTGGTTTCTGCCAAGACTTTAATATCCAAAGAACTTAAAATCGCCTTGTAATCTGATTTGGAAATCTCATGGCCAATTAACTCATTCATCTTTGCGTAAGAAACGCTTAGATCCTCAGGTTCAGAGGGGTTATTACCTGCTTCTATTAACTCCGAAGCAATATGGGCACCTGCTATTTCTTGGATCAGCAGTGCTGCTCTCCGTATGGCATACAAACTCATATCAGGATCTACCCCTCTTTCATAACGAAAGGAAGCATCGGTATTCAAGCCATGACGCTTAGCTGTTTTTCGAATCCGAACAGGATTAAAAAGGGCAGATTCTAAGAAGACCGCCGTGGTGTTATTATTTACTCCACTTTTACTTCCTCCAAAAACCCCAGCTATACACATGGGTTCAGACTGGTTACAGATCATTAAATCCATTGGATCTAACTTTCTTAGCTTTCCATCTAGCGTTTCAAAAGACTCATTTTCATTTGCTCGTCTAACTTTAACCGTATTGCCCTTTATGGCTGATAAATCGAAAGCGTGCAATGGATGCCCTGTTTCGTGTAGAACATAATTGGTAATGTCTACTATATTATTAATTGGTTTTATTTCAATTGCTTGTAATTTCTCTTTGAGCCAGTCGGGTGAGGGACCTATTTTAATTCCATCTAAAACCAATCCATAATATCGAATACAAGCTTCGTTGTCTAGAATCTCAAGATGGATTTTATGTTCGGGTTTTTGGATGACGAAATTCTGTACACTGGGCAGTCCGAGTTCAGATTTCATCCCCCTAAATTTCAGAGCAGCATTTAAGTCTCTCGCCACTCCGTAATGACTCATGGCGTCTGATCTGTTGGGAGTTAAACCAATTTCTAAGCAGAAATCAGATTCCAAACCCAGCGCTTCAACCAAAGGCGTACCAACCTCCAAATTGGAGTCTAATATTAAAATACCATCATGACTTTTTCCAAGACCCAATTCATCTTCAGCGCAGAGCATGCCCTCAGAAACTTCGCCTCTAATTTTCCCTTTCTTTATTACAAGAGCTTCTCCATCAGTAGGGTAAAGCGTAGTTCCAACCGTAGCTACCGCAACCTTAAGTCCTTTAGACACATTGGGTGCACCACAAACAATTGAGAGCCATTCAGTACCGCCAATTGAAACTTGGGTGCAGTGTAGTCGGTCTGCATTTGGATGTCTTTGACATTCCATTACTTCGCCAACAACCACCCCTTTTAATCCATTGGGTACTCTATGTACTTCGTAGATTTTTTCGGTTTCTAATCCTATTTCAGTTAGGATATCGCCTAACTCATTGGGATTTAAATCGGTTTGAATGTATTGCTTTAACCAGCGGTATGAAATTCTCATGAAATTTGACCTAAAAGAAGTCGGCAAAGGTAGCAAAGACAGAGGATGCTATCCCGCTTATATTTGCCATATGGGTATGAAGAAACCAGTTATTATTGAAGACTTGTATTTGCATGCGGCAGGCGCCAAGGGCAATGCCGTAGGTCGTGATTCGGAAGGAAGGATAGTCTTTGTTAAGAGTGCCGTTCCAGGTGACACAGTGCGAGTGCGTGTTGTAAAGAAAAAGAAGCAATTTATAGAAGCAAAATTGCTCGAGGTTACAAAGTTTTCAGAGCAAAGGGTTACTCCAGAATGCCAGCACTTTGACCTTTGTGGCGGATGCTCTTGGCAGAATTTAAAATATGAGCATCAGCTTGAGAATAAATTTGACGAAGTAGTGAACAACCTCAAGCGGTTGGGACATATTGAGCCAGAGGAAATTGAACCCATACTTAGTGCGCCTCAGAATTTTTTCTATCGCAATAAGTTAGAATACAGTTTCTGCGCAGAGCGATGGTTAACCGATGAGGAAGTTAAATCCAACGAAAACTTCGATCGCAGAGCTTTTGGTTTCCATATTCCCGGTAGGTGGGATAGAGTTTTTGAGGTTGAAAAGTGTCTCCTTCAACCCGAACCATCAAACGCCATTCGAAATTTTATTGGTGATTTGGCGAAAGAGCACAATTGGACCTACTACCATCCAAGGGAAAAGACAGGTTTTTTACGCAGTTTAATGCTGCGAAACAATTCTGAAATGCAGTTTATGATTGCCCTACAGTGTTCAGAAGATAGGAGAGAGGAGATCTATTTTTTATTGGATAAGTTGAAGGAGCAATTCCCTCAAATCTCTTCTATTTATTATGCTATAAATCAGAAGGCCAACGATTCTATCTATGACCTAAATCTTATTCATTACAGTGGCGATGAAGTATTAATTGAGCGTATGCCGGGCTTTCAAGGCGGTAAGGATTTAAATTTTAGAATCGGACCAAAATCCTTCTATCAAACCAATAGCGAGCAGGCTTCAGAATTATATCGAGTGGCCCTTGAGTTTGCTGACTTAAAGGAGGAAGGTTTAGTCTATGATTTATATACAGGAACTGGAACGATTGCCTTGTATTTAGCCCAAAAGGCAAAGAAAGTAATTGGAATTGAAGGAGTTGAGGCAGCGGTTTTAGATGCAAGAATTAATGCGAGAGAAAATGGAATTGCGAATGTTGAATTTTTTAGCGGTGATATGCGCAAAGTATTCAACGAAGAATTTTTGGCTGAGCACGGCCTTCCGGAGGTTATTGTTACAGATCCGCCTCGTGAAGGAATGCATCCAGACGTAGTTCAGCAAATTCTCAAAATCAATGCTCCCAAAATCGTATATGTTAGTTGTAATTCAGCTACCCAAGCAAGAGATTTAGCCATGATGAGTGAACAATACCGAATTGTAAAGATTAAACCGGTTGATATGTTCCCTCACACAGCTCATATAGAGAACGTAGCTTTGCTCATCAGAAAGTAGAAGTCATGGACAGCAAATCGCTTATTCTTGAACCCGCCAAAGTGAAAGTCAAATTGGAAAGAATGGCTTGGCAAATTTTAGAGCGTTGCAGTGGAGAAGATTCCATTGTTTTAGCTGGAATTGCTCCGCAAGGCTATCACTTAGCTAAAGAACTCGCTACAAGAATTACTGCCATTTCATCGGTTCATGTGCACCTGCTTTCCATCGGTATAAACAAAAAGGATTTAATACACTCGGAAGTTCAATTAGACAAAGAAGCTGCTATTTGCAATGACAAGGTGGTTTTTGTAGTGGATGACGTTTTAAACACGGGTAAAACTCTGCTGCACGGCATAGGTGGTTTTCTTCAAACTTCTATTAAAAGCCTATTTACGGTGGTATTGGTAAATCGAGAGCACAACCTGTTTCCTGTTCGTGCAGATGTTTCTGGAATGGAATTATCCACTACCTTGAGAGAGCATATAGAAGTGGTACTAGATGATTCTGGCTTTTCAGTTTATCTAGTTTAAAGAAGCATCTAAAATGAATTTAAACGCCTACTTAATTGATTTTGATTTGATTGAGCGGGAGTTCGTAGCTGTTGGTGTCGCTCAGAAACAATTGATTCGCAATAATCAAAAATTGCGTTTGGTAGAGTTTTCTAAAGGTTTCTTTGAAGAACATTGGTGTTTAAAAGGGCATGTTGGATATGTTTTGTCTGGAGAAATGAAACTGCTTTTTAGAGATAAAGTAGTGTTTTTCAAACCTGGAAATGCACTTTGGATTGATGCAGGAGAGGAGAATCAACATAAGATGCGACTTATCGACGATCAAACAGTCTGCCTTTTGTTGTTCGAGAGTATCGAGGGCTAAATCAGTAAACTTCAAAATAATGCGAATCGCTAGTCTTGTATCGAAGCCTAAGAGTTTCTTGATGATTTTCATCTTCATTCAATCTATGAGCCTGAATGCTCAGACTGGATCGCCGGATAGTAGCCAAGTGGAATGGTCTGACTCAGCCAGAGATCAGGCCTTATCTTCTTTCCAAAGAAGAGTGGGAACCTTAGATTCTCTTCGAACCGCTGATTCCTTAAGACGACTCAATCTAGAAGTGGAGTTAGCTTCTCTAAGAACAACGGATAATGTTAAGAAAGAGGAGCTTCTTCGCGAACTTCAGGGACTTACAGATAGAGAATCTCTGAGGATTCAAAGAAAGAAGAATGAAATTGATTCGCTAAGAAAGAGTGTGAAAGGCTCGGTAGTTAGGGGTTTAGTTACAGATACATTGTTCTTGATTTACAGTCGTTTGGGGAGTTTTTCTGCAGTTGAAAGGGCAACTGCAATCTCAACGCGTTTAGAAACAATTTCAAAAAATTGGAAGTTCGAATCCGATAACCTAAGCATACTTGAAGCCGAGACCACCTTAGATGTTGTTTTTGATGGAATTATCCTGGTGGGAATATCAGAGAATGACGCCATTTGGATGAATTCAACCAAAGAAGAATTAGCGATTAGGCTCAAGAAGAAGTTCGAAGAAGAGCTAAATGCCTATGCCAGACAATGGAATATTGTAGTTATTCTAAAGGAAATCGGCTTAGCTGCTTTGGTTATTCTTGTCCTCGTTTTCGCAATAAAGTACATTAATAAGTTATTTAAATGGACTAAGAAAAAGATTGAAGATCAAGAGGGTAAGCTAATCAAAGGCATACATTTTAACAACTTCACACTCTTTGATTCGAAACAACAAATAAAGCTCTTAGTGCGGTCTAATCGCTTTTTGAATTGGTTTATAAATCTTCTACTTGTATATATTTCTTTGCCACTTCTTTTTGGCATTTTTCCATGGACTAAAAACCTGGCTACCACCCTTGTCGATTATGTTTTGGGCCCCTTGAAAAGAATTGCTCTCGCCATATGGAATTATATGCCCAATCTTTTTACCATCGCTGTTATTGTAGTTGTTTTCTATTATGTTTTGCGTGGAATTAAGTTCCTAAAAGTTGAGATTGAAAAAGGAAACCTGCAGATACCCGGTTTTTATCCAGAATGGGCAGGATCTACATTTCAAATTGTGCGACTCATAACCTTGTCGTTCATGGTTGTGGTAATATTTCCTTATTTACCTGGTAGTGAATCTCCAGTATTTAGAGGCGTTTCTGTGTTTTTAGGTTTCTTATTTACCTTCGGATCAGCTGGCTCCTTGTCGAATATCATTGCAGGATTGGTGCTTACTTATATGCGGCTGTTCTCAATAGGTGATAGGGTTAAAATTGGAGAAATAGTAGGCGATGTAATTGAAAAGTCTCTACTCGTAACCCGTATTCGTACTACAAAGAATGAAATTGTATCTATTCCTAATTCTACTGTCATGAATAGTCATACGGTAAACTACAGCAGTGATGCATCTGTTAACGGCCTCATCCTTCATACAACGGTAACTATAGGGTATGATGTGCCTTGGAAGAAGGTTCATGAAGCATTAATAGAAGCAGCAAACAGAACAGCTCTTCTGCTAAAAGAACCTAAAGCTTTTGTTCTTCAGACTAGTTTGGATGACTTTTATGTCTCGTATCAGCTGAATGCTTCTACCGATAGTCCAAATAAACAAGCAAGTATTTATTCAGATCTACATCAAAATATTCAAGACAGTTTCAATGAGGCGGGAATTGAGATTTTGTCGCCACATTATAGGGCCGCAAGAGATGGAAATAGTACAACCATTCCAGCGGATTATTTACCCAAAGATTATGTTGCCCCTAGTTTTAGAGTAGATAATACAAAGGCTTAAATTGTTTAAAGAAAGGGATCTGAATATTTTGGATCGCTTAGACATGTGTTGTCTGTTAACGTCATTAAAAAAGCAATTAAGTCTTGTTTATCTCTGTCAGTTAGGTTCAATTTCAATGGAGTATTGTTGGGTGCGATCAGTAAAGGATCTAGAGCAGGGCCCATTTTTATACCTGAATTATAGTGTTCGATAACTTCTTCAAGGCTGGCAAGACGACCGTCGTGCATATATCCGCCCGCCACTGCAACATTACTAAGAGAAGGCGATTTAAAAATTCGAGTTTCATTAGCATCTAGTCCATTGCTCTTTACAATTCCATCTAAAGTGAAAGCTGGGGCTTGATGGCAAGCATTGCATCCTGCACCCCCTAAATGAACTGGTGTAACGTATAGATGTTTCCCTCGGTTCTCTGATTCGTTAAAATTAGGGAAGTCGGTATCCAAACCAGAACCTGGAAGATTTGGATTGAAAGTAAACTCATATCCTTCATCAAACCGGCTTTCGAAGGAGACAATACTTCTTAGAAACTGCGCTATGGCCTTTTCCATACGGATCACACTAATCTCAGAAGTACCATATACTTCATGAAAAAGAGGAGGGTAATAATCAAGGTTTTCTAAACGCAAGAGTAAAGCATCCAATCCACCTGCAGTTGAATCAAAGCCCATTTCTATGGCATCTTGAATAGGCATAACAGATTGTTCTTCTTGGTTGGCAGCGCGTCTATCCCAAAATTGAAAGGCGGGGGCGTAAAAGCGTCCGTTGGCCAAACGCATAGAGTGCATTCCCGTTAATCCTCCGTCAAATCCAATACTAAAAACATTCTGATCTGTAAAGCCATCCTCTTGTTTATGGCAGCTGGCACACGAAATAGTGTTATTGATACTCAACTGGGTATCGTAAAACAAGACTCTCCCTAAATAGGCTCCCTTATCTGTTACGGGGTTATCTGTTGGATTGTTATCGGTATTTAAGGCCGTTACAAAATGGGTTGGATAGTTAGGATTTGCGTAATTCGGAGGGTTTTGTATCGCCTCTAATAATTTATCTTTTAGACTTGCTTTTGGCTGTTCTAAAGGTGTAGAATTCTTCTGGCATGAAGAAAATAAAAGACTAACAATAAAAAGTAAAAAGTAAAATAGCTTATTCATAGCCGAGTATTTTCAATCGGTTCTGTCTGCTAATATCCAAAATTTGAAATTCTATTATTGAAGCTTTTTCGGGAATAATCTGTTCTTCTAGTTTCGCTAATATAAGAGGTCCTTTAGGTAAAGAAAGGAATTCCATTAGGCTTAGCACGGTATTTTCAGGATTTTGTATTAAATCTTCAAAGCGGATAATGCAAATTCGATCGGTATAGTTTTTCTTTAAGCGTAGTATTGTTTCGTTTTTATCTAGCCAGAAATCGAGTTTTGCTAGCTGTTTTTCTTTTTCAGACAAATGAATCGAATCTGGATTTAGTTTCTGAAATTGCTGATCGTTTTTCGATTGAGCCATTTTTCTTCCATCGCGGATTAGATGGATGTATTTGAAAGTTGGATAATGTTGAAGTAAGTATTCTGCAAAGAAATGAGTGTTAGGCTCTTTCCAAAGAATTGGTTTTTTACTCGAATTTCTGTTCAATAAGAAGGTGCTGAAGTTGGATTTTGGAAGGAGAGGATGTTGAAGAGATTTCAAATCCTTTCGCAAGAGATTCCATTCAATTAAGCTCAAAGCCTTGCCACTTCGGATCTTTAAAAAGAGTGCCAAGCGTTTTTGAGAAAGCTCAGAATTAGGTTCAATTAAGAATCTTGATTCTGTTAATAATGCAGAGAAAAGAAGATCGTCATTAGATCGATTGAGATAGGGGCTGAGTTCAAAGAAATCGTTCTCAATAACTGAGTACAGTAATCGAGTGCCACTTCCGCCTAAACCTCCGATGCCAATAATCGAATTCAGAAATAATCAGTTTAAGTTCTATTAAATCTCAATTCCCTTGTTCTTCTTCTTCTTCTTTTTTGTCTCTTTTCCAGCAAGCTTAAAGTTAATGGGTATGGTATACGACATCCGAACGGGCTTTCCATCTTGGTAACCAGGAGTAAGTTCAACAGGGATATTTTTTATTACGTTAACTGCGGCATTATCCAGTAATTTGTGAGTTCCTCTTGCAACTGTCACATTCGACACGCTTCCATCTTTTTCTATAATAAAGCTGATAAATACTCTGCCCTGAATTCCTTTTTTTCTTGCTTCTTCCGGGTATTCAACATTACTAGCAATGTATCGCATTAAATTGTTATTAAAGCAATTAAATCGAAGTTCTTCAGTTCCTTCATCCTCACATCCGGGCCAAACAGGTTTGGTTTCAACTTTATCAAAGTTTATTGTATTGTCTTGTTTCTCCTGGGCTTGAACCAAAGAGGCGCTGAGAAAAGATGCGAGAAGAAGATAATAGGGTGGTTTAATTTTCATATTACTAGGAAAAAGAGATTGGTTATTCTACTTTGAGTTATTGTGTTTTTCTCTATTTAGATTTTGAAGCTCTTGATTTGCTGCAAAAGAAGAAATAAGTTGATTTAGCATATCACTTGCTGCATGAGGTGCATTAGGAAGCAATATTAAGCTGCTCTTGGAATCTTCAGCAACCGAAGCCAAAGTGTCGTAGTGTTGTGTAATTACAATCAGCGCAGAGGCCTCTTGTGGATTGATTCCAGCATTGTTTAAAACGCTTACACTGTCTTCTAATCCTTTAGCAATTTCTCTTCTTTGATCTGCAATACCCTGTCCTTGAAGTCTTTTGCTTTCTGCTTCGGCTGTTGCTTTTGCAACAATTCGAATTCTTTCTGCCTCACCTTCATACGTAGCTGCAATTTTCTGACGCTCGGCGGCATTGATCTTATTCATGGCATCCTTTACTTGAATATCGGGATCAATATCCGTAACCAATGCTTTAATAATACCATAACCATAAGCATCCATGCTTTCTGTTAATTCTCTTCTAAGTGCGATAGCGATATCGTCTTTTTTCTCAAAGACATCGTCTAAACGCAATTTTGGAACTTCCGCTCGAACAACATCAAAAACATAGGATGTAATTTGAGCATGAGGACTTTCTAACTTATAAAATGCTTCAAACACCTTTTCTTTAAGCACAACATATTGCACGCTAACCTTCATTTTAACGAAAACATCGTCTTTGGTTTTGGTTTCAACTAGAACATCCAGCTGTTGAATACGCATATTCACTTTGGCTGCAATGCGATCTACAATTGGAATTTTGAGATGAATACCAGGGCCATACATACCTTTAAATTTCCCAAATCGTTCGAGTAAAACAATTTGCTGTTGACGGACAATGAACAGTCCGAAAACCAGTACGAGAAAAAGAAGAAAGAGAACGAAATAAAAAAGTGCCATTTGTAAATCGAGTTAGTTTAATTACTCCGAATAATCGACACGCCTCCTTGATAAAGTGTGCCTTTTGCGCTAATAAGTAGAATATAGTATGTGCCGTCAGGTAAAGGATCTCCTCCTTGATCTACGCCATCCCAGTCGTTCTGATAGTTCGGGCGATCCAGTACTTCTTGTCCCCAACGATTGAGTACAAGCAATCGAGCCGTTTGATTATCCAGCACATTACTGAGATTGAGAACATCATTCCTTCCATCTGCATTGGGAGTAATAACATTCATTACGCGAGGATCTTCTGGAATGATACTATCGGGAGCCCAGAATATTTTAACGGAGTCTATTCCTTCACAACCCAATTCGTCTTTTACAAGTACGTAGTAAGTGGTGGTATCATCTTGCGGCCATACTCGAATGTTTTGTTGGAATTGACCGCTGTAGCGAGAAGGTATATCGCTGTACCAATAAAAAGAAAAACCTGTGCTTGCACCTAAATCAGCATATTCATTTCGTTCTATGGTTTGATTGGGACCCGCATCTACCGTGGCAGCCAAGGCACTTATTTCTACACTATCCACAAAGGTGATGGAACAAGTGGGTGGCCAATAGGCAGTAAAACTTACTGTTTTCCAGCCGGGACTGCTCCAACTTACAGGAGGAGGGACAAGGTTAGAGCTAAAATTGGGACTTGCTCCTGGACCAAAATTCCAATCGAAACTAGAATTAGGAGGGAAATTTCCCACTGCTTCCCATTGGATACCTTGAACTTCAAAACAAGGAACACCCGACCAAGACATACTGGCATTTACATCGGGCTGAACGAGAAATTCAAAGGTGGTAGAATCGCTGCATTGCCAGCCTGGATTCACCACTAAAAGAACGGTATAACTGCCTGGTGATGGAAAGCTGAAAACTGGATTGGGTAAGTTGGAGGTATCTGTAACAATACCTGGAACGCCAAAATCCCAGAAAAGGTGGTTGAAATTGGTGCTTTCGTTTTGGAACTGTACGTTTAAACCATTGCAAAGCAAAGTGGAATCTTCGGCAGGTGTTAACATATCCGCAACAATATTGCTTACACAGTTTACAATATTGAATTGATAATCGAGTCGAATTTGACTCATCTGAATTCCGTTTCGCCATTCACTGACGCAAATTCCAACCACAAAACGACCGAGCTGATCTGGCTTACCATTCAATTGTCCGGTTAACGGATCAATACTTATAGGAGGGGTTCCCGGAAGGGGTTGAGAAGGAGTATAAGGTGCAAGAAAGTTAATAGGAGTATAGGGGGGAGGGCAAGAAGGAACAGGAACTACAGCGAAGCATCCACCCCCGCCGCCGCCGCTCGAGCCTCCTTCCAGTATATCACAGAACTCAAAATGAAGCGAGTCTCCATCTTTTTCAATCGCCTCAATGGTTAAATTTAAGGGTTCGTTTCCACAGAGTACAATCGGTGCTGGATTGTTGAATGCAGGACTGGAATTGCAGGTGGTATCTAATGAAGGTATGGTAACGAAATAGGTATTTCCAAAATTTCCAGAATTGGCCACATTGTCTATACTATTGTTTCTGCAACACCTTTGGTGAACGATGGTGTACCCACCTACAATGGGAGGAAGGGAAAAGCTGGTTGTGTAGTCGGCATATTCTGTACAGAGATTGGAAGGAGGTGTAAGACAAGGATTTCCAGTGCTATTTAATGGAACAGAAACAGTGGGACCCTTGGGAACTTGAACGGATTGTATCAGATTATTTGAGGCATCGTATACGGCGATATTTGCGTCGGCATCGAAAGCCGCACCACCTCCGGCACAATCTCTATATACCCGCAAAAAGACTTGATAATCGTTACCACCAACACATTCATACGAGATATGCCCACCCACTAAATGGGCAGCCCTTAGGCTACTGAAGGCAAAAAGGAAACCAACAATAAGGGCAATTTTAAAATCCATCTTCATTAGTGCAAAATACGCAGATAGACCTTGTTAAGTTTGGTCATTTAGTAAAAGTTTGCAAATTGAAAGATCATAGCCCGTTTCCAACGAGAATTCAAATTTCTTCGAAAGAATTTATTTAGAGAATAAGCCCTTGAGTTCAGTTTCACCCTCTGTTAATTTACGAGCAAAATGAAGGGCTTTTCGAATCCTAGCATCTGAAGTTTTTAATCGGTCTATGGCAAATACAATACTCCTTCTTTTGCCAATAGACAGTTTGTTGAAATAGCCTTCAACCTCCGGCCAATCCCACAATACAGCCTCCCATTCTTCAGGCATTGGCGCTTGAAGTTCGGATGTATCTTTTTTAATCTCTAACAGTATTAGGTCGCCTTCTTTTGCATTCAGGCGCTTTAACATTTCAGTTGAAAGGTAGATATACCTGAGATCGGTTTCTTTTTTTCTGTGTATAGCCCTTTGAAATTCAATCCCGTACAGAGAGATAACCACTCTCTTTTCATTTTCCAAAAGACATTCCTTTAAATAGTCGAGAGGAATTTCAATTCGTGAGTGCCAAAGATTATCTTTTTCTATTCTAGCGGTAATGTGCTGCAAAGGAGGTTTTTAGGAGGAAGGATTTATCTATAAGAGGCACAAGAATTAAAAGTACTAAAATTAAAGTTCAAGAAAGAAAGTTACCTCGAGGAATCCCTTGATGGAATCGCATCCTCCATTCGAATTTGAATCAAATTTTCAGTCGCTTTTAATCGCAGTCGTATATACTCATTCACCTTTGAATTAATGCTTTTTGTTGCTTCTTTCGAATGTTCATCTGAATGGATCTCAGCACTTTCTTCAAGACATTGACTCAGTAATGAATCGAGATGCACCCATTTAGTTTGCTCAAAGAGAGAGTCTCCAGCCAGCGAATCTAATCTTTGCGCTTGAAAAACGATGTTTGTGATTTCTTTTTCAACTAAGGATAAATCCTTTGAATCATAGAAAGTACAAGAGAAGAGAATACTTCCTGCGAGAAGGCTGAGAACGCGATTACTGAAGTATTTTATTTCAATTTGCTTTCGAGCCATTTCCTCATTTGTTGTCTGTTATCTACGAAAAGAAAATGCCCACCATCGATTTTGTCGCCCTCGGTAATTCTTTTGTTTGGAAATAGTTTGTCGTGTTTACCATGCAGTCTATGGTACTCAATCTTCGTATTTGCACTAGCCCTTAATCCTTGAATTACAGCCCATTTATAGTTTCTAGCCTCCATTTTCTGAAGAAACATTTTAAAGCGATTTTTTTCGTTGGGCGGGAAAGGAGCCCAGATAAGCGCAAATTTTTTAATCCAACTGGAAGGAATAAAAAACAGAAAAAAGGCGAGTAATTTTGGAAACGGGAAGGGAATTTCGGAGGGCTTTAGCACACAAGAGATAAGAAGTAGTGGCTTGTTCTCAAGCTGAGAAGAACAAGCACGAGCGATTAAAGCTCCATATGAAAATCCCAAAATTGCATCTACATCGAGTTTCAACTCTGAAACTACTCTTCGGCCATAATCATCTATAGTTTCACTCGACTCAGGGCTAGGCAAAAGAGGAGAAACACAGACCCATCCTGGAGGAAGCAAAGATTCAATAAGTCGGCTTTCACCACCGAAACCGTTGAATAAAAGAAGTTTTTTCAAAAGTCTAAATGCGCTTCATTTGCTCTTTGATCATCTTAACTTGATCAGCTAGCATTTTTTTCTCATCCAACTTTTTCACCTCTGTTAAAAGAATTTGCGCTTCTCTTTTTCTTCGTCTTGCCACTGCAATACCCGCTAAATTGAGCTTTGCCATGGCTTGGTCATGTTTCATGCGAAGTCCCATTCCCAAGGCCTTTCTCATAAGTGTTTCTGATTTTCCCATATGCACTTGCGCTTCCAACAAACCACTTAGAAAATAATAGTAAGCCGCTTGACCTTTGGTGAGGCTTTGTTCTGGAGTTTTAATGGCATCCAGCATTTTGCGTGATTTAGCCATATCATTCTTCCTTAAATACCAAAAAGCCAGAAGAATTCTTTCGTTGCGGAAGTAGGTAAGTACTACCAATCCAGATAAAAATATCAGCAATATTCCATTGCCAATATTAGAAACCCAGAACTGTTGAATAGCCCAAAGAAATAGGAGGGAGGCAATACCAAGACGCGCAATTTTATTAATCATATCAAAAATTGAAGCCGCAAAGGTAAGTCAGCTTAGGTATGCTCTAAAAGTACAATTTGCGAAGATTTACGATCTCTTCAGGAGAGTATCCATCCAATAACATACACGTGTTGAAGGCATCATTCGAGAGAAAGATACCTTTATCTTCTTGCACTAGGCTAAAAGGTTTAGGCTCAGACTCAAGGAGTGCATCTGATTCTGTTTCCATTCTCTCGGTTAATTAGACAATAATATTAGAGAATTTCACAAAACAAAACAAGGGGTAATTCAAATGAATTACCCCTTGCTCAAATTTTGTTTTATCTAAAATTAATTAGGTAAAAGCACTTTATTGATGACGTGAATTACACCGTTTGTACCTGTAATATCTACGGCCGTAACGTCTGCAGTTCTTGAAGATTCATCAGTAATGGTAACACTTCCGCCGTTAACTGCTAGATTTAGTGTTCCGTTTTGTGCTGCTGTTACAGAGGTAGTAGTTACATCTGCAGCTCTAACCTCAGAGGTAAGGGCGTGATAAAGCAATACGTTGGTTAAGCCAGGAACTCCTCCTACCTCAGCAACTACTGCATTTAGATCAGGGAGGTTTAATTCAGTTAAAAGACTACCGAAAGCATTATTGTCTGGAGCAAAAATGGTTAAAGACAGACTGCTATTCGTAATAGTACTCGCTACAGAAGCATCTGCCGCAAGCGCAGCTGTTTCTAGCGTAGAGAAATTCGGATTTCCAAGAATCAACTCCCCAACAGTAATAGGAAGCAACACTTTGTCAATTACATGAATTACTCCATTATCTGCTTGCACATCTACTTGGGTAACCATTGCACGGCTTCCGTTCAGGGCTACACCTGAAGTAGCATCAATTGCAAGGGCAAGTCCATTGCCATCTGCATTGGTAGATAAAGTAGTTGCAAAACCGCTTGTCACTTGGCTTGAAGGAACTTCTGCTCCAAGAACATGATACAATACAACCGATCTTAAACCATCAACACCTAAACCATTTACAGCCGCGTTTAAATCTGCATATCCTAACTCAGTCAATAGAGCAGCGAAGGCAGTATTGGTTGGCGCAAATACAGTCAATCTGGCGCTTTCGTCGTCTAAAGCAGCAGTTAAATTGGTTGTAGTCAATACCTCTTTAAGGATACTAAAGTTTGGATCACTAGATACGATATCCGCAATTGTGACCTTCGGAGTAACATTGTTGTTGTCATCGTCGTCGTCGTCGCAAGAACTAGTTCCTAGAAGAATAGCACCGAATAAAACGGCAGGAAAGGCTTTTAACAAAAGTGATTTCATCATTTGTTTTGTGTGTTAGTTAATGGGAAACTAACATCAAAAGGTTTCATTTAGTTCAATGGTGGAACACTAAAATTTAGTTTGACCGATTCAAAGTGAATCTTTAATGAGTAAAAGCGACAAGATTTCTTTTGATTCATGAATTTAATTTTCGAAACCGAGCTTTTAATAAGCTTCATGATAAAGAGAAAAAAGCATTTGATAACGAAAGGCTTTGACCTATTTTTGCCACGCATTAAAAAACCCAGTAACATGAGTGTTCTAGTAAATAAAAATTCGAGAGTAATCGTTCAAGGCTTTACAGGAAGTGAGGGTAGTTTCCACGCTTCTCAAATGATCGAATACGGAACCCAAGTGGTAGGAGGGGTAACTCCTGGCAAAGGAGGAATGATGCATCTTGAGCGTCCTGTATTTAATACCGTTGCCGAAGCAGTTGCTAAAACTAAAGCAGATGTTTCCATCCTTTTTGTTCCTCCTGCATTTGCTGCAGATGCCATTATGGAGGCCGCGGAAGCGGGGATTAAAGTAATTGTTACTATCACGGAAGGCATTCCAGTGAAGGATATGATCATGGTTAAAGAATACATCAAGGATAAGAACTGTACTTTAATAGGTCCCAACTGTCCTGGCGTTATTACTGCAGGTGAGGCGAAGGTTGGTATTATGCCAGGTTTTGTTTTCAAGAAAGGAAACGTGGGTATCGTATCCAAATCAGGAACCCTTACCTATGAAGCAGCCGATCAAATTGTTAAAGCAGGATTAGGAATCACTACTGCCATCGGAATTGGTGGCGATCCTATCATTGGAACCACAACTAAAGAGGCCGTAGAGCTTTTGATGAATGATCCTGAGACCGAAGGTATTGTAATGATTGGTGAAATTGGAGGTAATCTAGAGGCTTTAGCCGCTGAATGGATTAAAGCTCATGGAACCAAGCCTGTGGTTGGCTTTATCGCTGGTGAAACAGCGCCTAAAGGAAGAACTATGGGGCATGCTGGAGCTATTGTAGGCGGAGCGGATGACACGGCTGAAGCGAAAAAAGCGGTCATGCGTGCAAGCGGAATCCATGTCGTAGACTCACCGGCACATATCGGCACCAAAATGGCTGAAATCTTAGCCAAATAAAAGATTCTAAGGCCTATTTGAATTCAAAGTTCTCATCGGTTATCTTGGACCTATGAAAATTGGGCTTCTGTCAAACCGAGTAGATCAGTGGAGAATAGTGGTAGCATCCCTCGTTCTCTTCGCGCCATTCTTGGGTGGAGTGCACTTATTTGATTGGGATGAAATAAATTTTGCCGAATTGGCAAGAGAGATGTTGGTTAGTGGGAGTTATCTCAGCCCACAACTCGACTTTGAAGCCTTCACCGAAAAGCCTCCTTTATTCATGTGGATTCAAGCACTAAGCATGAATCTATTTGGGGTAAACGAATTTGCTTCGCGTTTTCCAAACGTTCTGGCTGCCATTGCCAGTTTATTGCTTATCTATGATATAGGCTTCCGACTACATGGTCAAAGATTGGCTCGTTGGTGGGTATTGGCATATGTTGGAAGTACCCTTCCACACTTTTATTTTAAGTCAGGATTAATTGATCCATGGTTTAACTTTTTCATTTTCGCCTGTTTATGGTTCATCATTAAATTTATTTGGAAATCCAATAAAATTCTGGGTGTTCACTTGCAACATTCCCGCGTTTTATACTTGTTACTCGCCGCACTCTTTACTGGTTTGGCCATCTTAACCAAAGGACCTGCTGCCTTTCTTATAACCTCTCTTGTTTTTGGCGTTTATTGGATCAGTGTTCGATTTAGGTGGTTTATCAAGCCAATTGACTTTATTCTTTACACTTTCTTAGCTCTATTAGTCACGGGAATTTGGTACGGTTTGGAAACTTTGGTTAACGGTCCTTCTTTTATCATTGAGTTTACCATCCGACAATGGGCCCTACTTTCAACACCCGATGCGGGTCATGGTGGATTTGTTGGATACCATTTTGTTGTACTTTTTCTTGGTTGCTTCCCGGCCTCCGTTTTTGCCATTCAAGCCATGCTTCGCAAAAACGATGGCACACTAGATGCTCAGCGTGATATGAAAAAATGGATGCTCTATCTGCTATGGGTAGTGCTTATCCTTTTTAGCCTGGTGAAGTCAAAAATCATTCATTATTCTTCTTTAGCCTATTTTCCACTCACCTATTTAGCTGCTTTAAGTTTGGTGGGAATTGTAGAAGGAAGATGGAAGCTCAAGCCTTGGATGAGCGTACTCCTTTCTATCCAAACCCTTATTTATGCTCTAGTAAGTTTTGGTCTTATTTGGTTAGGAAGAAACCCTCATCTCCTAAAAGAATTGGCGAAAAACGACCCTTTTGCCCAAGCTAATTTTGAAGCGGAAGTACATTGGCCTTTGTATTTATTCTCTATTGTGGGCTTATCCATTTTTAGTCTTATTCTGTTTTTCTATCAGAAGGATAAACAACGTAGTAGGGCTTTTAATGTATTGTTTATCTCCCATGCTTTATGGGTTCAACTCGCGCTTGTCTTTTTCATTGGTAGGATAGAGCGGATAACACAAGGGGCCAATATTGAATTCTTCGAGAGTATTAAGAATGAAAAGGCCTACTTAGGAACGTATAACTATCGAAGTTATGTTCCATTCTTTTATGGTGAAGTTGAACCTTTGAATAAAGGAGTGAATATCCGATGGAAAAGTCCTGAAACTCTAGATCGCAATGCCTATGTTTCGGTAAGGGAAGGTAGTCAATTGAAATTCGAACAAGAATACCCCGCTGCCCTGCATCTTTATTCAAAAAACGGCTTTCATTTTTACAAATTCGAGCCAGCCCATTGAGCTACAGCTGTTAAAGCGGCGGTTTCGGTTCTTAGCCTGTAAGGACCTAAATCAATATCGATTGCTTGATGCTTTTTACAAAGCTCTACTTCTTGTGGACTAAAATCCCCTTCAGGGCCAATAAGAATAATAGGATTGATTACGTCTATAAGGTCTTTTATCCATAGTTTCTCAGAAGGATAGCAATGTGCTATAAGTAATGTGTGCGATGGGTCGAATGAGTCTAGAAGAACATTGAGTTTGGTAGGTTCGTCTATGCTGGGAAGAATGCTTCGCAGCGATTGCTTCATGGCCGAAAGCGCAATTTTTTCTAAGCGTTCAATGCGTATTTTGCTGCGCTCAGCAAATTTGGTTATCAAAGGTGTAACTCGAGTTACTCCTAGCTCAACGGCTTTCTCTATAAGCCATTCAAAACGGTCGTTATTCTTAGTGAGAGCAACGCAAAGGTGAATGGAAGTCTGAACACCTAGTTGTGGATCGGAATAGGTTTCTAGGATTTCAACAAGGCAGTTTTTATCGTTTTCACTGAGAATTCGAATTTTACCCAATTGTCCTTTTCCATTGGTTACGAAGAGAATGTCACCTGCTTTTTTTCGAAGAACTTTCAAGGCATGTTTCGCCTCTTCTTCACTTAAGATGCTTTCTTCAAGCAAATTGGGCATATAGAACAGTTGATTCATACCCCAATATTATCTTTTTTTCGATTGGGTGTACCCGCATTCGCGTTTTTTTCGATGTATTCGATTATGAGCCCAGCCACGTCAATTCCTGTAGCGGCCTCTACGCCTTTTAGTCCAGGCGAGGAGTTTACTTCTAAGATAAGCGGACCTCTGTTAGACCTGAGCATATCAACCCCTGCTATATCTAAACCTAAAGCTTTCGCGGCCTTAATAGCCATTTCTTTTTCGTTCTTTTTAAGCTTAATCAAGGTTCCACTTCCTCCGCGATGTAGGTTAGATCGAAACTCTCCTTCCACACCTTGCCGTTGAAATGCAGCCACTACTTTTCCATCAATTACAATGCATCGAATGTCTGAACCTTTAGCTTCTTCAATGTATTCTTGAACCAAAATATTGGCATTAATACCATAGAAGGCTTCAATTACACTTCGAGCCGCTGCCTGAGTTTCAGCCAAAACTACTCCAAGACCCTGGGTTCCTTCCAATAACTTCACAATCAGAGGAGTTCCACCAACTTGTCCTATTAAATGGTTTACATCACTCGGATTGCGAGCAAAGGCCGTTTTAGGAATTCCCACTCCATGGTGCGCTAGGATCTGGGTAGCCCTCAACTTATCTCTCGAACGCACTAAGGCCAATGAAGACAATGTGGTGAAGGCCTTTTTCATTTCAAATTGTCGAATAATCGAGCTTCCATAAAATGTAACGCTAGCGCCTATTCGCGGAATAATAGCGTCTACATCTGAGACAATATGGTCCTTCCAAAAGATGTTGTTTTGACCACTTTCCATCACTACATAACAGCGAGTATGGTCCATTACCTTGGCGATATGTCCTCTCTCCCGCGCGGCTTGCACAAGTCTCTGAGTAGAGTAGAGCTTAGGATTGGCGGATAAAATTAAAATATTCATGAAAGAGGATTTTGTTTGGCTATTTTCTGATTGAATGAAAGATTCTGAAGGCTAACATCTACAAGGCATTTTCCTTGAAGAAAACGCTTCCCAAGTAGCACTGGATATCGCATTTTACCACGGTCTGCAAGGGTGAATTCTACCTTAAATTCTCTATCAAAAAGACGAATGGTGGTGTAAATCGAAAATCGAAACTCACTTTCACCAAATGAACTTTTTACTTTCTTTTCCTTAAAGGTGAAGGATTTAAATTCCCTTTTTTGATAGGATTCATGTTTGGGATCAAGAAGATGAAAACTGACGTAGCGTTGACCATCTTTTTCTACCAAATGCACTTTATGACAATGCAAGGAAGAGGTACGGGCGCCTGTATCAATTTTACAATCGATGTCTTCCATTTCGAAAAGTGGAAAGTCAATTTTATCCGTAGTGCCAATGATTAGCTTTGGCCTTACAGTTCTCTTTCTACTCGGAATAGACATTAGGATCCTTTGGAGGAGGTAGTAATTATCGATTGACGCTCATTCCAATAGTCAGAATATTGACTTGAAAAAGAAAGTCGATCTGAAATAACGTTGGAGTATTGGCCGATGGCTTCCAACATAAAATCGCATGCCTCACGCACCCCATTTTCACCACCATTTACGCTAGGAATGAGATCTACCAAGCCATGACTCTGAACATAATTGTTAAAAGAGGGAGAATGCTTTGAACCAAGAAAGATCCGAAAGCCCACTCGAGCGGCAACACTAAGGTCAAGGACATCATCAAAAAAGAAGGCGATTTGCTCTGGTTCAAGGCTGTACTCTTTTATAATCAGATCTAAAGCCTCGCTCTTATTCTTGAAATTGAGCATAGCCAAATTGAAGTGCTCTCTTTGTGCAAAATCATTACCCAATTCATTTGAGGCGCCACTGAGAATGCCCATCAAGGGCATTTCGCCGTTTTGCTTGTAAAAACCAAATCGCAATAGATTGGTTCCCAAGGAATCTATTTCTGAGAAACTACTTCCTTGGGAACCTATTTTGCTGCCATTGTTAAACACTCCATCCCAATCGAAGAGAAACAAACGAATTTTGCTCAGCTTCAATTTTAGATCCGGATGAGTACAAAAAAGACTCGCTCCCGCCTCTATATAGGGACGAATGGCGGCAGGCATTAGGCGTTGGCCTTTAGTATATCCTGAACATCAATCATTCCCACAACCTTCTCGCTTTGAGTAACAACAAGTGTATCAATTTGCTTCTCTCTCAATAAAGCATGAGCAGCATAGAGTAATTCTGAAGAATCAATGGTTTGTGGTGCTTTCATCTCTAAGCTGGAAAGGGCGTTTGAAATCGCAGATCCACCTTTTGAACTTACCAATCTTCGAAGATCCCCATCTGTGAAAATTCCAATGGCTTTGTCGTTGTCGTCTACAATGCTCACCGCACCAAATCCGCCTTCTGTCATCGCAACCAAAGCATCCGAAATAGATTGACTGGCTTTCACCTTAGGATTTATACTTCCCATAATATCACCCACTCTCAAAGTCATGAGCCTCGTGTGTTCAAAAAACTCTTGAGTGCCAATTGAGGTGAAATGATTCTCTGTAAGCTGCTTCATGATCTTCCATGGAACGGTTACTGTATGCACTCCAATGTTGATCGCATTCTTTACATGCTCCACATTCCGAACCGAAGAAAACATAATTTTGGTGTCATAGCCATAATAATTTACCGCTTCAACACATTGCTGAACAAGGCTTAACGCATCATGGCCTTGATCCTGTAATCTTCCAACCAAAGGACAAACGTAAGTGGCCCCAGCATTCATAGCCATATAGGCTTGTTGAAGGGTATAAACCAAATGAATATTCACCAAGAAACCTTGATCTACTAATATTCTGCAAGCCTTCACTCCCTCTAATGATATGGGGATTTTATACACAGTCTTGCTGCGGTCTAAGCCTAAGGCGTCTTGTCTAAGTGCCTCTTTTACAATCTCATCTGATGTCTGACCTAGAGCTTCAATTTGAAGTACAGGTACTATCTTGGCCAGCTTTAAAATGGTTCCGTCTATATCGGTAATACCATGACGATGCATAAAAGTAGGCGTAGTGGTAAGGCCAGCAATGCTGCCTAACTTAAATGCCTCTTCAATTTCTTTAATGTCTGCTGAGTCTAAATATAATTCCATTTGTCTTGTTGTTCTGTTAAAGGTTTGCGTGGCCTAAATTAAAGAGCCTATTGGTTTCTATAACTGCGTTCTATTCTATGAATCTCGATGAGCGGCTTCATAAATTCTTCCAAGTGATCAATATCCATCTGACTTGCTGCATCGCAAAGAGCCTCACTCGGACAAGGGTGTGTTTCTATGAATAAACCATCTACGCCAGCAGCGGTAGCCGATCGAGCCAATACTTCTAGGTATTGACGAGCTCCACCTGAGGGGTCTGCACTTGGAATTCCATATTTACGAATCGAATGGGTTACATCAAAAACTACTGGATAGCCCGTCTTCTGTAAATGGTAAAAAGACCGAGGATCAACCACCAAATCATTGTAGCCGAAAGTATATCCTCTCTCAGTTAATATCACTTTGAAATTGCCTGTAGATTCTACCTTTTGGGTAGGCTTAGACATATTCTCAGGAGCTAAAAACTGCCCGTGCTTTAGGTTGATGGGAAGTCCACTCTTGGCTGATTCTACCACCAAACGAGTCTGCATGCACAAATAAGCAGGTATTTGAATTACATCTAAAACTTCTGCAGCGGCTGCAATTTGGTCAGGATAGTGGATGTCAGATAAAACAGGTAGCCCAAATGTGTCTTTCACTTTTTGAAGAATTTTCAATCCTTCGTCTAGTCCTGGACCTTGATAAAAGTCTACCGAGCTTCGATTGTCTTTTTGGAAAGAGGACTTATAAATAACGGGAATTCCGGTTCTTTCTGAGATGCGAACCAGCTTTTCAGCTACTGTCATCATAGTAGATTCCTCTTCAATTACGCAGGGTCCGCTGATGAGAAAGAGCTTTTCATCGCCACATTTGACGTTGCCAACGTCGATAATTCTTTTGCTCATGAATTTCTGAATATTGGCCGCAAAGGTAGAAAGAAAGCAGTGCCCTCTGCTTGATTACCTTTGCCGACCCCATTACTATTTGAAATGATTCGACTTATCTGCAATTTATCAGAACTCGGAGCCGGTACTAGAGGCGCTAGTTTAGGGTATGACGCAATGCTGATTGCCTCCTATAAATTCAATCCAAAATTCTTTAGAAAGCTCAAGCCAGAGTTTATAGACCATGAGAATCACAAGCTGTTTGAGGATGTTAAAACTCCTGTAGCCAAGAGGTTAGATGGTATTTATAAGGTCTATATGCGAATGGAGGCCAAAATGAAGGAAGTGATGATGGACAATGATTTTCCTGTTGTAATTAGCGGAGATCACTCCAATGCAGGCGGAACTATTGCTGGCATTAAAAGTGCCTTTCCTAACAGTCGTTTAGGGGTGATTTGGATCGATGCGCATGCCGATATGCATTCTCCTTACACTTCCCCCTCTGGAAATGTTCACGGCATGCCCTTGTCTACAGCCCTTTATGAAGATAATTTAGACTGTAAAATTGTAAATGTTCCTGCCGAAACTTCTAAGTTGTGGGATGCTTTGAAAGGAGAGGAGCAAAGATTGGCCTACGAAGATTTAATCTTTATGGGCGTACGCGATTATGAAAAGCCTGAGGAATACCTGCTTATTCGACATAAAGTACCCAATGTTACCGTTAAAGACTACCGAAATTATGGTCACGATGAGTGCATAAAAAGGGTAATGCAGCGGATGGAAGGCTGCGACAAGATTTACGTCTCTTTTGATGTAGATAGCATGGATCCTTCTATTTCTAGAGGTACAGGTACTCCAGTTCCGGGAGGATTTAAAGCGGAGGAGGTTGAGAATATAATTCTCTCGCTAATAGAAGATCCGAGATTGTGCTGTTTTGAAATTACAGAAGTTAATCCGGTCTTAGATAATAAAGGAAATGCCATGGCTGAAACAGCCTTTCAAATATTGAATTCGGTTTATACCAAGCTCAAAGCAAAGTTTGCCAAATGATACAAATCAAAACCAGCCTTTCTAAGGCAGTAGTCGATTTTTTTAGTAAAGAGTTTCAACTGGAAATTAAGTCGCCAGACCTCCAACTCACTCGCAAAGAATTCAAGGGTCAATTTACTGTTGTTGTTTTTCCTTATACACAAACTACGCGATTGGCACCTCCTGTTCTTGCTCAGAAAATGGGTGAGTTCCTTCAGGCAGAAATACAAGAAATAGAGGGATTTAATGTTGTAAAAGGCTTTTTAAATATAGAATTGAAGCCTGCCTTTTGGCGCAATGTACTGGTTGATTTATCCACTTGCGAATTAGATCTTCCCTTCAAGGAAGAGGCTCCTTTAGTAATCGAATATTCTTCGCCCAACACTAATAAACCGCTGCATTTAGGACATATACGAAACAATCTTTTAGGACATTCGATTGCCCAAATAATTTCTGCCACAGGTCAGAAAGTGGTAAAAGTGCAGATTATTAACGACAGAGGTATACATATCTGCAAGTCTATGCACGCATGGATGAAAAGTGGAAAAGAAGAAACACCAGAGTCTTCTGGCCTGAAAGGCGATAAGCTCGTAGGCAAATACTATGTAGAATTTGATCGCATATACAAGGCTGAAGTGGCTGATTTGGTGGCGAATGGAATGCCAGAAGAAGAAGCCAAGAAAGAGGCGAAGTCAATGCGTGAGGCCCAAGAACTCCTAATTCTATGGGAAAAGGGTGATGTAGCAACCCTCGCTCTTTGGTCTAAAATGAATGCGTGGGTGTATGATGGTTTTAATGAAACCTATGCTTCTTTAGGAGTGAGTTTCGATAAAAATTATTACGAAAGTGAAACCTATTTACTCGGCAAAGAAGCCATAGAAGTAGGCCTTTCTAAAGGTGTTTTCTACAAGAAAGAAGATGGATCGGTTTGGATTGATCTAACAGAAGATGGCTTGGACGAAAAACTTCTACTTCGAAAGGATGGAACCTCTGTTTACATTACTCAAGATATTGGAACAGCCATTCAGAGATACAAAGATTTTGGTCTTAAAGGCATGGTCTATACTGTTGGAAACGAGCAAGAGTATCACTTTAAGGTCTTATTTCTCATTTTAAAGAAGCTTGGGTACGATTGGGCTGAAAAACTCTACCATTTGTCCTATGGTATGGTGAATCTTCCTAGTGGAAGAATGAAATCGAGAGAAGGAACCGTTGTGGATGCCGATGATCTATTACAAGAAATGGTAGATCAATCGAAGAAAATCTCCGAAGAACTAGGCAAGACAGACGGGCTACAAGAATCAGATAAAGAACGTTTGTACCGTCAGATTGGTCATGCGGCACTCAAATATTTTATGTTGAAGGTAGATCCTATAAAGAATATGTTGTTCAACCCAGAGGAATCTATTGATTTTAATGGTAATACGGGTCCATTTATACAGTATGCCTTTGCCCGAATCAGTGCATTAAAGAGAAAGGCCGAGCCCTTAAACCTGCCGGCAAATTACGATATTGAACCCGATGATGCCGAAGTTGAACTCATTCATACTTTGTCGCAGTATACCGATTCACTTCAATTAGCAGCAGATCAAATGAACCCAGGTATTATCGCAAATACCCTTTTCGAACTCACTAAATTGTACAATTCTTGGTACCAAGGTCATACAGTTTTGAATATCGAAAACCTTGAGCTTTCGAGCTTCCGTCTTGCACTGAGCTCACAAGTTGCGAAAACCATTGAGCATGGTATGAACCTATTGGGTATTGAATGTCCAACTAGGATGTAAAAAGAAAGACGTTCAATTTCTTGAACGTCTTTTCCTTTATTCTTCTGTATGCTTTTCAGGGAGCTCTTTTTCTTTGCGCTCTTTGTCGCGCAAGGCAAAAAGCTCTTTTTCTTTTGAGTTGGGCTTTGTCTTGAAGGCAAAGGCTATTATGAAGAGTCCCATGGTAATACTACCGATACTCATCAGAATATTCATGATTTCCGGACTCTTAAATGGGTCAAAAACGAGGATAGATCCAAAAGCAATAATTACGATTCCGTTGATGAGCAGAATGGTACTATTATTCTTTTGACGCACGTAGACATACATCAGGGCTACACCTGAAAAAATCATCCAAGCCCCTAGAATGTTCTCTAGCATTTTTCCTGCGGCATTTACATTGTAAACGATTGCAATTCCGAGAATGGCGTCTAAAATGCCCATGGCGATCCAAAAGGGAAGTGAGCTTATTCGATCTCTAAAGCGCAAGGAAATGAGTATAATGGCAGCCGCTAGGCTAATCAGGGCTATTCCTGTGATGGATAGAATTACACCTCCTGTATTGGCTCGGTCATTAATATTTAGATTAACCAAACCAAAGGCAACCAAAATGAGGCCGTGTATTGCCCAAACCCACCAATTTCTTTTAAAAGATTCTATCATAACTGTGTAATCTTATTTGCGTTTAAAAGTACAAACTGAGAATCAAAGTAATTTCTTGATCCATTTTAATTTACTGCCATAAGGGGCGTAACGTATGGGCAGATCCAGCCAAGTTATTTTAGTCATAATGCTACGCTGTATACTAAAGGTATCAAAACCTGCTTTGCCATGATATCTTCCCATTCCACTCTTCCCGATTCCGCCGAATGGCAGATGCTCACTACCTAAATGCATAATGAGTTCATTGCGCAAAAGGGCACCAGAGCGACTATCTCTTTGCCAGCCATTCATTTCTTTGTTCGAATGCCCAAAGAGATATATTGCTAAAGGATGATCGTTTCTTTCTATGGATCTTTTGGGTTCGGATGGATCTGTGAAAGAAAAAATGGGTAGGATAGGACCAAAAATTTCTTCCTTATTTAAACGGACGTTTGAGTTTGGATTAATGACCAAACAAGGAGGGAAGAGCCTTCGGTCTCTCTCTATTTCACCCAATTTCTCATATTCAACCTCTTGTAAAAGTTCGATCAGCCGATCAAAAGCCCCTAAGTTTACGATGGCTGTGGCTGAATCTTCTTTTATTAAATGTGCGTATTGCCACTGTAATTCTTGTTTCAAAAGAAGAAGGAAATCAGATTGGATAGAGGCATCCACCCAAACATGATCAGGAGCCACACAGGTTTGCCCTGCGTTTAAGAGTTTCGCCCAAGCAATGCGTTTGGCCGCCACTTTTAAATTGGCTTTTTTATCCACAATAACAGGGCATTTGCCGCCCAACTCTAAAGTAACAGGACTTAAATTATTTGCCGCGGCCAACATCACTTCCCTTCCAATCTTAGTGCTGCCGGTAAAGAAAATGTGATCCCAAGCGGGTTTAAGCAATGCTTTAGCCGTTTCAGCATCTCCAGTAACACAATACACCCACTCAGCTGGAAAGTACTTTTTACAAAGACTTTGAATTAATGCAGCCGTTTGAGGAACGTTTTCCGAAGGCTTGAAAATAACCGTACAACCCGCAGCAATAGCGCCGACCATGGGATGAAAAACCAAATTGATAGGATAATTCCAAGGCGCCAATATCAAGGCATTGCCTTTGGGTTGCGATTGTAATTTTGCACTCGACCAAAAATGGATTCGCTGATCTAAAGCTACACTGTAGCCTGCTTCCCAACTATAAAGGTTTTCTAAGGCTTCTTGTATTGCATTTAAGACGGGATGAATCTCTGTAATAAAGCACTCAAATTCAGGTTTGTTGAAATCCTTTTTGAGCGCCGCTGCCAATTCCTTCTCATTCTCAGTTAAAAGCTGGCGCATGCTTTTTAGCTGATTCTTGCGCTCTTCAATAGAAAGAGTTTTTCCTTCCTTGAAAAATGCAATCTGCTGATTGCGAATGGCCTGCCAGTCTTGCATTAGCTAAGGTATTTCGGTTTAAATAATCCCCATTTAGCTAGGCGGTATTCTAAGCTTACTTTTAAAACTCCCAATCCGTAGATTGAGCTTCTTTTTAGGTTTATTGAAGAGGCTTCTTCGAAATATTTGGTCGGACAAGTAATTTCAGCAATTTCAAATCCTTTGTAAAAAATCTGAGAGAGCATTTGATTGTCAAAGACAAAATCATCTGAATTTGAGTCAAAATCAATAGCTTCCAAAACTTCCCTCGAAAAAGCGCGGTAACCTGTATGATATTCAGATAATTTCTGATTGAGAAGGATGTTTTGTGCAAGAGTAAGGATACGATTGGCCACGTATTTATACCACGGCATTCCGCCTTTTAAAGCCCCTTTCCCCAAAATTCTAGAGCCCATAACTACAGGGTAAACACCATTGGCAATCACATAAGCCATAGGCTCAATAAGCTTTGGAGTGTACTGGTAATCTGGATGCACCATGATCACAATGTCACAATTTAATTCGAGTGCTTTATTGTAACACGATTTCTGATTTCCACCGTATCCCTTATTTTCATCGTGAATTACAATATGTTTAATTCCAATCGATTGAGCTAAGGCAACGGTATTGTCTGAACTTCTATCGTCTACAAGAATTACTTCGTCTACTATATCAGTAGGTATTTCTTTATAGGTCTTCTCAAGAGTCTTTGCAGCGTTGTATGCAGGAAGCACAACCGCAATCTTTTTTTGTCCAATCATAATCTTTGTAGCGCTTGTGCAAACTTATATATAAAGCCTTTTGTAGAAAGAATGATATGAGGAACTAATTTTTATAGTTTTAGCCCTTACGTAATACTCGTATATGAATCGAATAAAAGTATGGCTGGTTTGCCTGTGGGTCCTCAGCTTTAATGCACTCTTTGCCCAAATAGGAGGGAAGGTATTAGATAATGAAAATGAGACAGTTATAGGCGCAAGTGTTTTAATTAAAAACACTAAAATTGGGGCTGTTACCGATTTCGATGGCAATTTTGAGATTGCCTATTCGGGTAACTTTCCAGTAACATTAGTGGTAAGTTATATCGGCTTTTCAACAAAAGAAGTGGTACTTCAACAGCCCAACTCCAAATTGGTTATTAAAATCGCACCCGACAATCAGATGCTTTCTGAGGTTTCGGTGGTTCAAAGAAGGCTGAGTGAAAAACAAAAAGAATCGGCCTTAACGGTTGAGGCCATGGATGTTTTGGCAATTAAAGAAACACCTTCAGTAAGCTTTTACGAGGGATTGGGTAATTTGAAGGGAGTAGACTTAACCAGTGCGAGTATTGGATTTAAAGTAATTAACACGCGTGGATTTAATAGCACCTCTCCCGTGCGAAGCCTTCAATTGATTGATGGCGTAGACAATCAGGCGCCAGGTTTGAATTTCTCTCTCGGAAATTTCTTGGGCGCTTCTGAATTAGATGTCCTTAACGTAGACGTAATTGCGGGTGCAAGCACGGCTTTTTATGGTCCTTCTGCCTTTAATGGGGTTATCGCAATGAAGACCAAAAGTCCATTTGATTTTAAAGGACTCAGCGCTTCGGTTAAAGTTGGTGAGCGCAGATTGGGTGAATTTGCAATGCGTTGGGCACAGGTTTACAAGGATAAAGAAGGTGTAGATCGCTTTGCCTATAAAATCAATGCATA
>JAFMBM010000081.1 GCA_017858515.1 Cryomorphaceae bacterium
TCTGTGACTGACGAAGCGCAAGCCCGCCTGAGAGTTTGGAAAAGGGGGTTAAAAGAAGAGATAAAAATCACAACGAACTCATCCCCACCCGCTCTGGCAACCCCTACCAATACTTCCATTACACCGCCTGGGGCGAAAGCATGGCACAAGCCGAAGCCAGCCAAGGCAGCTTTAGTTCAAGCTATCGGTTTAATTCTAAGGAGCTGGATGTTGAACCGAAACGCCCCAAGCGTTGAGCTCGCGAACTCAAATAGAAAACAATTACTGTAGTTCGCAAACTGGGAACTATTATTATGGGGCGGGCGTACTAGGTGCACATGCAGTTGTTCAATCGGGTGTAGCAAGAGATGAAGTGGGCAAAACTCATTTTACGAATAGTACGAATGTGGTATTTAATACCTTAAACGATAAAACGGAAACTTTAGCCTTGGGGGGAATGATTTCAGTAATGGGAGGTGTTAGTCAGGATTTTGATACAGAAACCTATTTAGGGCAATCTTTTGAATCTTCTGCCTCTGTTACTGCTGGTGCCGCTTATGGTTGGTCTGTTTCTGTTTCAGCGGGTGAAAGAGGAGTTGGTGTTTCAGCTGGAGCGGGATTGGGCGCAGAAGTGACCATGTTTCCAACAGAAACATTGGAATCTATTTCTCTATCTTGGGATGAGGCTGATCAAGTAGATACCAAGGCGACAAGAGGAAATACCAAATGGCATGTTGGTGACAAAAAACCATTGGCTGACAATACATGTGTGGGTAAAGTATTCATTGGTGCAGGTAAAGATAGAGTTAACACCGATATTTTAATTTACTCAAGAGATGAAAAAACTTGGATGTCAAAGCAATATGAGAATTTGGCGCGAGAGGAAGAAGGCCTTTAAAACAAAGAGAAAAATGAAGCCAGTAGAGAAATTAAAAAAGTTGTTTACCAGTCCTATTTTTCTATTGATTTTAGTTTCGGTTTGCACCTATGCTTATTTTGAATCGAAGAAGAAATCGCAGAAAATTGCCAATGGTTTTTCAGCAATAGCCTGTGCGGACTCTTCTCAAAAAGTGATTCCTACTCTTAGATATATTATCAAGGAAAAGAATGATCCCAGAAATTATCTTCTGCTCGCGAAAGGGCTTACTGATAGAGGTGATTATCGAGGAAGATCCATTCCAAATAGGACGCGAGTAATAGTTATAGATACATTAGAGTCACATCCTGAGATAGTGCAGATTTATATTCACCGAGAATATTCCACAAGTGTTAATCCAAGAAATGAATATTTGTGGATATGGGAAGGTTATATATGCAGGTAATTAGGATTTAGATGATTTTTAAAGAAATCATGGTCAAAGTGCTTAGATTTCTATAAAATAGGTTTGTGATTTATCATTTTTTTTCGTTCACTCATGCATAATTTACCAGATTGGAATTAAAAAAAAGCTCAGCCTAACCGAAATGGAGTGTTTGGCTTTCTGTGGATCCGATGCGTGCTTTCAGAAGCTGGTTGACTCCTTATCAATTTGTACAAAATAATCCAATCGGACTGATTGACCCAACAGGTATGTTAGATACTGATCCACCACCAGGTTGGGTACCTCCGATGGTCACAGAAAATGCAGCTAACGAACCACAAGGTATGGGGCCGCATCAATATCCTGGTGAGTTATTGAATGAGATAATTGTAACCCCTAAATCCACTTCTACGAGCGTGCCCGCTGCGAGTACCCCAACGACATCTGGAAGTTCAAGGAATCAAAGATCAGGATCAAGTGGTTCAATGTGTTCTGGCATAAGTATTTATAGAACAGGTACTAATGGTGTTGATAATTGGAACTCTGGATTGAACCCCTTGTTTTTCATAGACATGAACGATCCGTTTTGGGGTGCGTTTTTTGGATGGGGGCAGAAAGAGAAATATAATGATGTCATTCCAGGCTCTGATTCGAGCGATGATGTGAAGGATATGACGAAGGCGGTAACAGATGCCGTACAAGTTGTTGTTGGTATGGAGGATGGTGGTGTAACATCGATGGCTCCCATTAGAGATTTTACACAACCTACAAATCCTGATACCACTTTTCAAATAAATGTTAGAGGGAAAGATGGTTGGTACTCGCTTAAAGATACCACCATGAGTAAAAGCAATGCTAGCGGCTTTTTAAAGGATAAGAAATCAGGTGTAACACCAAATGTATATCGTTGAATATAAAACTATGAGAATCGTTTTTTTAGGAGTTCTATTTATTGGCATAATTAGTTGTAAAAACGAAAATGCAAATGTTTCTAAGTGTAAAGATTTAGAGGTAAGAGTTTTAGTTCTAGAAGACTCACTGAAAGCACTTAAAAACTATTATCACTTCTCTAAAATTAGACCAGTGGTGTATCCTGCAGATGCTGGAATAAAGGAGGACGGAGTTCAAGTCTTTAAGGGACTACTAGCAGCTGATGGTATGGTCATAGGTGCAGATGAAATACATTTGCAGATTGAATCTTTAAGTGAAAATACCGAGGTAAACAAGATTGGTGGTTTTTATGAAATAAGGCATAAATCTGATCTGGAAGCCGAAAACACCATCAATTTATCGTTCAAGTTTAAAGACCCAAGAGGTGAAAGTTCTATGGTTTTTCCAGTTGAAGTAACACTTAAATAACTTACGGATTTAGTTAGCACTCCTTGCACCCAAACAACACAAGTGGACCGCTCATGGTGAGTCAGTATTTTTATGAGAGTCGTAAGTCGACTTATCTATCGCAGATTTATTTACACCTATGACCACAACTAAAGGAAACACACGCAATCACTATTATGGAGCGAGGTATTATCATCCGAAATGGAGTGTTTGGTTGGGGGTGGATCCGTTGGCGGGGGAATTTCAGTCCTTAACACCTTACCATTTTGTAGCCAATAATCCTTTAAATATTGTTGATCCTAATGGTATGGATACTCTAATCTTGCACAGATCTGAGTTACTTACATTGGAACAAAAAAATGAGCTGTTCGGTAACTTGGTTGGACTTGATTGGTATGGAGATTTGGATGTCTATGAATTGACTTTCTCTGTTATGAAGAATGGCAAGGAGAATAAAGTAGAAGGCCGCATGTTCATGTACGGAAATAAATTCTACAGGAAAATAGGTGCCCTTCCAGATCAATACTACACATTAAAATTTGATAAAATGTCTAGTGGGAAACATCGAAATAATGATATTCGAATCAACGGCGGAATTTTTCTGCATCCAGGTAAGAATTATTTAGATTATAAAGGATGTTTCGGGGTTTCACTTAATAAGCCCTTCGTATCCGAAAGTGGTGATCTGACATTTCCCAATTCTCCAATTGCTCAACAAGGTTTAAGGGATATGTACGATCTGGCAAATGGTGGAGTAAATGGTAATTTGTTAACAGGTGAAATGTTTTTGTTAAAGACAAATTCAAGAGCTATGGAGTCGATAATTGAATTGAAGTCAAGAGAATTAGATCTTACTGAAACAGACTAGAAGAAGATGACGCATTGTAATAAACCTGGTTATGTCTTAACACTCATTTTTACTGGGTGTTTCATGGCATTCGTAAATCAACTAAACGGACAAGACTGTCAAACTTATGGAGAATTAGGGGCAAAGGCATTTGAATACGAGAGACTCTCAGACTCTGTGCGAGTTAGTCTATCAGATTTTATAAAAGCTTTTCCAAAAGACTTTCAAACCTTCGAAAACGTCTATAGTTTTGGGTCAGAATATTACGGTTGCTCAAGAGATCATCTATCAATTATAAGACAAAACATTAATGACTCGGCATGTATAAAGGCTCTAGTAGCTGTTTCTATAGGAGCCAATCGTTTTCCAGATGGAGGTGGAGACCTTCATGATCTATTAAGAGTTATAGCGCGTAAGCATACAATGACATTGTGTATTTATTTGAACAGATTAAAAGATAAAGAAATTGTTTCAATATTTCTTTTCTTAGAAAAAGATTTGCCTAGGGCAAGAAGATTTTCTCCGCAAATGATTAAGCAGATAAATGAAAAATGGCCAAGGGTTGGAAAATGCTACTCATTGGCTATTCAACAATTAGGCGAACCTGACTATTAATAGAAGAACAAATATGACTTAATATGTGAAGCTTAATTACACGGAAATATAATGAAATACTTTTCTGTCAATTACAGTA
>JAFMBM010000082.1 GCA_017858515.1 Cryomorphaceae bacterium
GCTTTAATGATCTACTTCTATGAATCCCTTTTCTACTACCTATCTCAACGATACCCCCGACAGTGTTCTGGTAAGTGAAATATTGAATGGCAATAAGGCCTCTTTAAATGGATTGGTGCTTAGACATCAAGCGTTCATTTACAATATTGCTTGGAAGATGGTGGGAGACCCCATACAAGCGGAAGATCTTACACAAGAGACTTTACTGAAGATTATTTCCAACTTAAGTTCTTTAAAAGGCGATAGCTCTTTTAGAACTTGGGCCTATCGAATTGTGCGCAATCACTTTTTAAACGATCTAAAAAAACCGAGTCGACTTTTTGCCGATAATTTTGAAGATCTGGGACAAATGCTCGATGACAGTCCAAGCGTAGATTTAAGCGCAGAGGAGCAAGAGAGTAAAAAAGAGGTGATTCGCGAAGTGCGGCTGCAATGCCTTTCGGGCATGCTGCTTTGTCTTACCAAAGAGCAGCGGATGATTTATATAATTGGAGACATTTTCGGTGGCGATCATACTATTGGTTCGGAAATCATGGAGATTTCTCCCGATAATTTCCGAAAGAAACTGAGCAATGCCCGCCAACATCTGTACAACTTCATGCAAAACAAATGTGGTTTGGTAAATAAAGCCAATCCTTGTAGGTGCAATAAGAAGGTTACCGTAGCGGTTGAAAGCGGAATGGTTGATGCTAAGAACCTACTCTTTAATAAAAAAGAGTTTTCCACCTTTAAGGATTCGCTTGAGCCGGATGCCAACTATCTCGTAGAAGAATCGGAACATTTTTACGCTGCCTTGTACCGCGATCACAGCTATAAAACTCAATTTGAAAAAAAGAATTTCATAGAATTCATACTCGAAAGTCCGAATTGGAGAGAGCGTTTGAATTTAAATTGATTTTTTTTCTAAAAAGTACTCACACATTCTAAAATCGCTTGTCTAAGAAGGAAAGAGAGCGATTGAATGCTGCGACATAGTTATTCCAACAAAGATTTACCGAAAGACTTTCGGGTCGGTTATCGACCTGCTGCCCTAGGGTTTATGATATCGCTCTCTCCATCGTTAGAGGGTATTGCGCTGTCTTTTTCGGGGGAAGATTCCTTCCCTCTTGGGCCCAATTATAGCCTTGCCTTTTCATTCCCTAAAACTTTCTAATCATGTTACTCTTCATTCGCATATTCCTTGTGCTTTATGGTATAATCGCCGCTGCCACTGGATTTCTGGGCGTAACTGCCTCCTTCGATCCTACAGAAAGCCCAGCCATGGACAACAATCATCGGTTTATTTCAGCTATTTTGGGCATCTATGTCTATTGCTTTTTTCTATGTAGCATGGAATCCTTCTGAAGTTGCTCTCTTTCGATTCTTAATGCTTGCTTTATTTTTAGGAGGGATTGTTAGAGCCCTAGCCCTCAGGAACTATCCCGCTACAGCTTTCCTGATTTTCGGCATCTTAATCGAATTAATTCCAACCGCTTTGATGTTCTGGATGCACAACAAGCTCCTCCAAAACGGAAGTTTATAATACCAAATAGCCCACAATTATATGAATCAAACAAAACAAAAAGTACTAATTACAGGAGGGGCATCGGGCATTGGCCTTTCTCTGGCTCGCACCTTCCTGGCCCATGGGCACACGGTAATTATTACTGGAAGACAGCTATCTAAACTTGAAAAAGTAAAGGCAGAGCTCCCACAGATTTACATTTTTCAGAGCGATGTAACCAAAGGGGAAGAAGTGAAAGTCTTAGCAGACCAACTACAGAAAGACTTCGGTGGTATCGATGTGCTGGTCAACAATGCGGGCATCATGAATTTGATGGATACGGCAGACGAAACCAATGATTTAGAAAAAGTTTTTGAGGAGATTGAAATCAACTTCCATTCACCCATCCGATTGCTGCATCATTTCCTTCCACAACTAAAGAAGAGCAAAAAGGCAAGCCTAATTAATGTTTCTTCCGGATTGGCTTATGTTTCTTTCGCTCAATCGCCCGTTTATTCCGGAACCAAGGCCGCTGTTCATTTTTGGACTCAATCCATCCGCCCACAACTGAAACCCTATGGTATTAGAGTGGTGGAGTTATTGCCTCCAGTGGTCGATACCAAATTGGCTAAAGACGCCGATTTAAAAGACGACAATCTCAAACCCATGCCACCCGAAAAGCTGGCGGATCTTTTTTGGAAAGACTATATAAAGGGGAAGGAAGAAATTACCCCAGATATTTCTAAGCAATTGAAACTCATGAGCTGCTTGGCGCCGAAGTTTATTTTCAATCAGCTGAATAAGCAGGCTGTCCCAAGCCGATAAAGCCGAATCAACAACCACAAAAACAAATAAAAATGGACAATTTCGCAATCATCAACATTCAGGCAATCTTAGGAAGCCTTAGCATTATTATAGGATTCAATTGGTAGATTAAACCCCGTGTTGCCAAGCTTGCAATCCACGACGCACTCTTGCCTTTTGTGTTTTTAAATACTTTCCGTTATTTGGGATTGTCGTTTATGGCCAAGGAGCAGTTTTATTCAGGTTTCCCCGCTGACTTCTTGAGCACAGTAGGTCTTTGGGATATGTCAACAGCCATTCTGGCGATTATCGCTTCTATAGCCCTCAAGTACAAATGGAGTTTTGCCATTCCTTTGGTTTGGATATTTAATATAGTAGGCTTTGCTGATTTGATTACCGCTTTCCCACAGTTTTTCGGATTAAAACTCTACGATCAGAACTTAGGCTTTGTTTGGCTTATGTTCATCACTTATGGTCTAGCAACCTTTTTGAGTCATATTTATATATTCATACGCCTGATTCAGAACGCACGAAAGAAATAGCACCAAAATCAAAATGAAAAAGACTATAGCCTACATATCCATTATCTCTATTGCGGCTTTTGCTGGCAATATGATGAACATTGGATTGAGCTATGCCGTTCATTGGCAATCCTTAGATCCCCTTGCATTTATGGAAAGTTTTAAGATAGACTTTCCACTTTTGCTCGGTCCTACTACAGTTACTTTAGTGCCCGGATTCATAGGCAGTCTCTGGCTGGTATTTCTAAATAAGGAAAACAAGGCGGTACAAAGGCTATGGCTTATTTCCTTTATGGCCTTGCTGCTCATTAATATTCAAACGGCGGCATACCATCTTCCCATGAACCTCGACTTTATGGATTTGAAATACAGCGCAATGGAAGCCACAAGCAAATTACAATCTTGGATCATTTTCCATTGGCTGAGAGTGGGGATGGCTATTTTTTCAGCCATTTATGCCATAAAGGCATTCAAAAACACTTCCCTTTCGTAAGGAAAACAAAGGCTTATTTTCTCTAAGGTCAGGAAACAGAAAAGGAGGCGCTTCTATAGTATTATAGGAGTGCCTCTTCTATTTTGGGGATGTCTTCCATCTAGAATTTTAACCGAGCTCCTTCAACAACAGAGGAGCTAGGGTGGAAGGGATGCTGTATTCTTCTGCGCCAAAAGATCGGGATTTAGCATGCTAATAATTCTAAGATGGACTAGAATACTCAGGCAGATTGTGAAAGGGATCTACTATAATTCTATACGAAAGAATTGGGCAATAGAAGAAGGATTTGCCAAAAATGGAGCGGACAAATGGCTCAATAGAGCAAAATTAGACGCGATCTAGCAGAGCACTTTAATGAAAGATTTACTAACCTGGACACACTTTATTGAACACCCCCAAACTCGACAACAAGATTTTTTGTCTCGACAACTTCGACGATTTACTCGGGAGGAGAAAATTTGAACTCGAGTGACGTAATCCGCAACTCGGGACCAATAAATTGCAATTTATGTCGCATGTCGACTAACTCGGGTCCCATTTCGTATAACTCGGGACCTTTGACGAAAAACTCGAGACCATCGTCGCGCAACTCGGGCGGATCGTCGCGCAACTCGGGCCGATCGTCGGCGGACTCGGGACCTTCGTCGCGCGACTCGGGTGGAGCGTCGCGGAACT
>JAFMBM010000050.1 GCA_017858515.1 Cryomorphaceae bacterium
TCGTTTGCGTATTTGTGATAGTTCGGAATTCTTCCACCGAAGGCAATTCCTTTTAAGTTTAGTTTCTCGGTTAACTCTTTTCTATAATCGTACATTCTTCTGCCAAGTCGAAGTCCACGGAATTCTGGAATGATGAAAACATCAATTCCGTAGAGAATGTCGCCATTGGGATCGTGGGTAGAGAAAGTGAAATTTCCTGTAATCTCCCTGTAAGTATGTCTTTTCTCTAAATGGTTCTCGTCGATAATAATCGAAAGCGCGCAGCCTGCAATTTGGCCATTTACTTTTAAAACTACCTGTCCTTCAGGGAATCGCTCAATAAGACTTTGTATGTGATGCTCTTTCCAATAGCTGTTTGGCATATTCGAGTATGAATCTATCATGGCTATTTTTAGTTGCTCATATTCTTTAAGGGATAGGAAATCGAGACTGACATTTTTAATTTTATCCATATTTTTAATGCTCTTTGGTCCAAAACGAGAGCGAAGTTAATTAGTATTGGAAGGACTGTAGGTTAAACCAATTGGAAGATCTTTTTAAGCCGGGATTCTTCAATCGGAGTTTAGCTAGGTGAAAAGTTAGAGAAATAGAATTTTCAATCAGTAATTCGATGAAGAGGGGAATTAAAAGGTAAAGAATTATCCGCTCATAGACTAAAGTTTATGAGCGGATAATGATTTTACTCCATTTTTCGAAAAAGGGAAAATGCACCTAGCAAATAAAAGGCAGACTGCTTTTCGGCTTTAGCTCTCTAAAGAATTAAGAGCCAGCTTTCTAGATATGAAGACTGGATTTAAAAAACGCAATCGCTTTGCTCCGTTCCACTCCAACTTTTGATCATAAAGACCAAAGGGTAAGAATTCATAGGGCTTCAAGAATTCATGGAAATGCTCTAAAGGAACATGCCTATCGTTGAAGGGATTCATACCTGCCTCAACCTGTAGAAAGGAGATTTTTCCATTTTCAAGACTGGAAATGGCTCCTCTCAAAACTTCAAGATCGTATCCTTCTGTATCAATTTTCAATAAATCCAAATGATCGATTTCTAGGTCTTTCATCATTTGATCTACTGTACTGATGGATATGGTTTCCTTTCGCAAAAACAAATCTTTATCAGACTGAATCATACCCAAAGAACTCATTGTGCTGTCGGCCAAAATATTGATTTCAGCATTGCCAATACTATCACCAAGGGCCTTGTTGTGCGTTTTGATGTTCTTGAAATTCGCAGTGTTCTTCGATAAGGTCTTATAGCTATCCTCCACAGGTTCAAAAGAGTGTATAGCAGATTTTGGAAACCATTTATGCAGTTTTACCGCTGTTTGCCCTGTGTTTGCACCGACATCAAAAATGACCTTAGGATGCAATTCCTTAGGCAACTTTCTTAGGTCAAGGCACATATCTAAACCCTGGGGGACGTATTGGTACAACTTTTCAGGCAATAGATTTTGCATGAAAAAATGTGCTCCTTTTTTAACTGTGTTTTTTAATTTCACGAAAAATTCCTTTGTATTACAGAGTTAACTAGATTATTATGAATTTGAACATCAAAAAAAGATAGAATTTTAAATCCCACCAAAGTGGTGCTTTCTCAAGTTATTGGCATGTTATTCCTGCTGTGGCTCATAGAAAAGAGTGAGTTTGTATCCTTCTAAATGCGCTACAACACTGTCTTTCAGGAATTGATTTCGACACCAGATATAAGCGGTACTGTCAGGATCAGAAAATTGAGCGCCTCCATCAATAAATAGAACTTGACTATAGTGATGATGCTGTAATTGTTCTAAATCAGATCCGCCATAAATTGGATAAATCCGTTGCTCTACCAAATGCTCTGAAATGGATCCGTATTTTTTAAATATCTCAATGTCATAGTGATAGGCTAAATTGAGCTCCCACCATTTAGGTATAATAACACTAGCGGAATTGGGAGCTTGAAATTCTCGAATGTATTCTGTGACTTCTCTTGGTTGCCTAGATGTTGGGTACGATAAACTTAACTTACTACTCATTGCTAGAATAAATAGGAACATAATGAGATTGCCCAGAAAAGGATGAAACTTCAGAACATGAGATAATAAGTAGACGAAACCTAAATAAAAAATGGGGCTAAGGTAGACAAGGTACCTTTCGATAAACATCGGTAGGTAACTGGAAGCGAAGAACATGCTGAAATAGCAAAAGCTGAAAAGTAGGATTAAAAGATTTCCTTTTTTTGTCGACAAACCTTTCTGCAAAATGGAAAGTAGAATATATACAAACAACACAAATTCAATCATATAAGTGTATTTGCCCAGATGAGTAAATAAGCCAATCCCCCAAGTAAGATGACTCATGTTCGGCTTTGGCACCCAGTTTCCTTCACTCGTAGCTAAAAATCTGTTAACCAATATAATGGTATACGGGGTGTATAGAATTATTATCCAAATAAAAGCAATTAGGCGTTTTTTTAAATTGGTGTAAAAAACTGATTTTGAAGTAAAAGGCAATAAAAAAAGTCCAGCCAATAGAATTATTCCAAAGAAGTGAGAGTAGATGAGAAGAAGGCTTGATAGAATAAAAGCAAAGCTCTTTTTCTCTCCAAGGCCGAAATGCATTTTGAAGAAATAATAGGTAGTCGAAATGGCCAAGAGCGTAAAGAGGCTATAAACCCGAACTTCATGAGCATAGATAATGTTTAAATTGGATAAACACATTAGCAGAGCTGCGGCTAAACCTGTTCTGAAGTTCAGAAATTCTCTCCCCAAGAAATAGGTATAAACCACAGCTAAGGCAGAAAAAATAGTGGAAAGCAATCTTGTATAAAAGGGTTCAATTCCGAAGATTTCAATCGATAAATGCAAGATTAGAAAATGAAGTGGAGGATTATTTTCATTGGGGAGCATTCTGAAAATATCCAATAGGGAGGCGCTAGAATGATACAGGCTAAAGGGCTCGTCTAGTTGTATTTGATGCGCATCTATTTTCCAAAGTCTAAGGATCAAAGCGAAAGTGAAGAGAATCAAAGGGATCCATCTACTTTGAAAAGAAGAATGATTGAAAATAGAAATCATTGAATTGCGCATGAGTGCGAAGGTAAGAATGGCAATTTCAATTAATTAAAAACTTCGTCTAAGCTGATAAAGGAAGTGTTTGAATAGGGCGAAATACGAGCGATTGCCAATTCGATAAGGCTTGTATTTTTGTCGATCTAAGAAATAGACCAAATTATGGGAAGAGCATTTGAATATAGGAAGGCGAGAAAAATGAAGCGTTGGTCTTCAATGAGTAAAATTTTCACGCGTATTTCGAAGGATATTATCATTGCAGTAAAGGAAGCTGGGCCTAGTCCAGATGCCAATTCTAAATTGAAGGCTTTAATGCAGAATGCGCGCTCCTTCAACATGCCAAAAGACAATGTCGAAAGAGCTATAAAGAAAGCTACTTCGAAGGATCAGGCTGATTATAAGGAATTAGTCTATGAAGGCTATGCTCCGCATGGAATTGCTCTACTTATAGAAACAGCCACAGATAATCCTACACGAACGGTGGCCAATATTCGCTCCTACTTTAATAAATGTGGAGGCAGCTTGGGGGTGTCGGGCTCGGTAGACTTTATGTTTGAGCATAAATGCCACTTTAAAATTGCTGCAGCCAATGTAGATGTAGAGATGTTTGAGTTGGAAATGATTGATTTTGGCGCTGAGGAAATTTTCTTGGATGAAGAAGACGGTAGTATTATGATTTATGCTGCTTTTGGTGATTTTGGTTCCGTTCAAAAAGCACTGGAGGAGAAGGAGATTGAAATAATCAGTTCGGGTTTCGAAAGAATTCCCATGGATACCAAACAGCTTTCTGAAGAGCAGCAGGCTGATGTGGATAAGCTGCTAGAGAAGATAGAAGAAGACGATGACGTACAGGCGGTTTATAGCAATATGGTTTAGTCGAATCCGACAAACTGACATTTTTGAAAAGGCATTGTCACTTGTGATAATGCCTTTTTTTTGCTGAATAAGACATCTTGTCAGCGATGTCCATCGATTTCAGAATAAGAGGTCTGTGGCATAGAATTCGAACAATGACAGTCAATAAGTACTAACTAAAATAAAAGGATAAATCATGTCAGAAGTAAAGATTCGCCCATTGGCAGATCGCGTTTTAGTGATGCCTCTAGCAGCTGAAACCAAAACCGCCTCAGGACTTATCATTCCAGACACAGCTCAAGAGAAGCCTCAGCGCGGTAAAGTAGTAGCTGTTGGGGGAGGAAAGAAAGACGAGCCCATTACCGTAGCCGTAGGAGATGAGGTTCTATATGGTAAGTATGCAGGCACAGAGTTAAAGTTTGAAGGTTCAGACTACCTTATCATGCGGGAGTCCGACATTCTAGCAATTCTTTAAGGAAAATTTAAACAGTATAAAAACAAAAGAGTAAAATGGCAAAAGAAATTCACTTCAATATAGAAGCACGCGACAAACTGAAAAAAGGAGTAGATGCTTTAGCGAATGCAGTAAAAGTAACCCTTGGTCCCAAGGGAAGAAATGTAGTTATTGAGAAAGGATTCGGTGGACCGAATGTAACTAAGGACGGAGTAACCGTTGCCAAGGAAATCGAATTAGAAGATAAAATTGAGAACCTTGGAGCTCAAATGGTGAAGGAAGTAGCCTCTAGAACTGCAGACATTGCAGGAGATGGAACTACAACCGCAACCGTACTGGCTCAGGCCATTATTACACATGGTTTGAAGAATGTTGCGGCAGGAGCAAACCCTATGGATCTGAAAAGAGGTATTGATAAGGCCGTTTTGGTTGTTGTTGAAGACCTTAAAAAACAGTCTGTGGCTGTTGGCGATAGCGATAGTAAGATAGAGCAGGTAGCTTCTATTTCTGCCAATAATGATAGCGCTATTGGAAAGCTAATTGCCGAGGCAATGGGTAAGGTAAAGAAAGAAGGCGTTATAACGGTTGAAGAGGCTAAAGGAACGGATACATATGTTGACGTAGTAGAAGGTATGCAATTCGATCGCGGATTTTTGTCGCCTTATTTCGTGACAAACAGCGACAAAATGATTGCTGAAATGGACAATCCTCTAATCCTTATCTACGACAAAAAGGTAAGTACCATGAAGGAGTTGTTGCCGGTTTTAGAACCTGTTGCTCAAAGTGGTAAGCCTTTGGTAATCATAGCTGAAGATGTTGATGGAGAAGCTCTTGCTACACTTGTTGTAAATAAACTTCGTGGAGCATTGAAGATCGCCGCAGTAAAAGCCCCAGGTTTTGGAGATCGTCGCAAAGCCATGTTAGAGGATATCGCCATCCTTACGGGTGGAACGGTTATTAGTGAAGAACGCGGTTTCAAGTTGGAGAATGCTACCATCGATATGCTAGGAAGCTGCGAAAAAGTGAGCATGGACAAAGACAATACTACCATTGTAAATGGAGCTGGTTCTGCAGATGACATTAAAGCTAGAGTGAATCAGATTAAAGCTCAGATTGAAACTACCACTTCTGATTATGATAAAGAAAAGCTTCAAGAGCGTTTGGCTAAATTAGCTGGAGGAGTAGCAGTACTTTATGTAGGAGCCGCTTCTGAAGTAGAGATGAAAGAGAAAAAGGATCGCGTTGATGATGCCTTGGCAGCTACGCGTGCAGCTATTGAAGAAGGAATTGTTCCGGGTGGTGGTGTTGCTCTAGTTCGGTCTGCAGCGGCCTTAATAGGCGCAAAAGGTGATAACGATGATGAGTCTACTGGAATGGCTATAGTAATGCGTGCAATCGAAGAGCCTCTGCGTCAGATCGTTGAGAATGCTGGATTGGAAGGTTCTGTTGTGGTAGCTCGAGTGAAAGAAGGCAAGGGAGACTTTGGATTTAATGCGAAGAACGACACCTATGGTGGAATGTTCGATGCAGGAATTATTGATCCAACAAAGGTTACTCGTGTTGCTCTTGAAAATGCTGCATCTGTAGCTGGAATGTTATTGACTACTGAAGCCACTATAACTGAAATTCCATCGAAAGATTCTGGCATGCCAGCAGGTGGCCCAGGAATGGGAGGCATGGGAGGAATGATGTAATTCTCTTGTATTTAGATAATAAAGAAGCCCGCAAAAGCGGGCTTCTTTGTTTTATTTTCTATTTGTTTAATATTAGCTATTGAGAACTTTTTCGGCCAAACTGGTTTTGTAATTCTCAATTTTAATCCGAATATCCTCTTGATGGCTTCCAAGAATTTGGGCGGCTAAAATTCCTGCATTTAAACTTCCATTCAATGCTACAGTAGCAACAGGTACACCCCCAGGCATTTGTAAAATCGACAATACACTATCCCAGCCATCAATCGAATTTCTTGATTTAATAGGTACACCAATTACTGGCAAACTAGTGAGAGATGCAATCATTCCAGGTAGATGTGCTGCACCTCCAGCACCAGCTATGATTACTTTTAAACCTCTAGATACGGCTGTTTCGGCATATTCAAACATCCATTTTGGCGTTCTATGGGCCGAAACGGTTTTTACTTCAAAAGAAATATCAAGTGAACCGAGAAAATCAGCAGCTTCTTGCATTATGGGTAGATCTGATTTACTGCCCATTATAATTCCAACTTCAATTTTGTTTGTTTTATTCATTGCTTGAAATGATTTTTACAGTGGAACGCACTTTTGCCGCTTTCTGCATAGCCTCCTCTAAAGTGGAGGCTATGCAGTTAATATGACCCATTTTTCGAAAGGGCCTAGTTTCCGTCTTTCCATACAAATGCAGTACAACGCCCTCTTCTTTTATTGCTTGAGAAGCTCCTTCATAATATACTTTTCCTGAATGCTTTTCATCGCCCACTAAATTTACCATAACTCCTGGGCAAATCATTCGAGTAGAGCCTAATGCCCATCCGCAGATGGCTCTTAGATGTTGTTCAAATTGAGAGATGTAACAATTGTCAGAAAATATATGTCCGCTGTTATGAGGTCTTGGAGCGCATTCGTTTACCAGTAATTGTAGGTCTTGGGTTAAGAAGAATTCCACAGCTAAAAGTCCTACATGATTAAGCTCATTCATTAACCGGACTGTAATTCTTTTCGCTTCTAGTTCTAGAGCCTCCGAAATGCCAGAGGGCATAAAAACGTCTTCAACCTGATTCGCATCAGGATGGAAATCCATTGCAACGGTAGGATAGGTGATTACTTCACCTAGACTAGATCTTGCTCCTACACAGGCTAGTTCTTTTTCAAATGGAATTAAATCTTCAACAAAGCAGCTGGTATTTGCTAAAGTTTCAAGATCACCTTGGTTCTTTATAATCTTCACTCCTCGGCCATCATATCCTCCTTTTCTCGCCTTCCAAACAAAGGGGAACTTTATTTTTCCAGCAGCTATTGCGGCGTCCAGCTCTTCTGTATTGAAGAACATTTTAAAGGGTGCAGTAGGAATTGATTTTTGATTGTAAAACAATTTTTGAGTGCCTTTGTCTTGAATAAGTTCGATGACTGAGGGGGGAGGGAAGACTTTAACTCCTTCGTTTTCAAGTTGTTTTAGGGCCTCAATATTTACATTCTCAATTTCGATGGTAAGCACATCGCAGCTTCTTCCAAACTCAAGAACATTTTGAAAGTCGGTAATAGAACCTGTTTGGAAGTACGGGGTGATTCCGGCACAAGCACATTGTGGGTTTTCATCCATAACGGCCAAGGAAATATCCATTCTTACAGCTTCTTCAATTAGCATTTTGCCAAGCTGTCCTCCTCCTAAAACACCTAGTTTTCCACCGGATGCAAACCAAGAATCATTTGTCATTCGTCAAAGATAAGATTCATTTTTTTTGAACCTTCGTTAAGGGATGTACCTTATACATTCTACCGTCACTTAGTCTTTCACAAAGCCATCTTTTGCGATCCTTCCGAAGGACCTTCATTTGCCATCCATTGGGAAGTATAAAGATAGCATTGGCTTCTAGTTCATCTACAATTATATGATTATCAGAAACTTGATCATATTTTTGAATTACCGCCATCAATTCGTGGTCTGCTGTACTTGAGGCTTTCGGATTATGCATATGCCTTATCAATACCCGCAGAATTTCGATAGGAAATATAGATTCCGTTAAAAAAGGGGCCATAACCTCTTGAAAGGTAATTTTCCATTCTAGCCCATGAGGAGAAAACCTATTCTTAGGATGCCTGACCCTCACAAGTAGATGGGCGAATTCATGTAAAGTGGTAATTAAAAAAGCATATTGGTTTAAAGTGCCATTGACACTTATTCGATGACGATCTTTGTCACTCGCAGGTGATTTATAATCGCCTAATTTAGTTTGTCTCCCCTTGGTGATAACAAACCGGATTGGATATTTTTCTAGTAGCTCCACAACCGCGGAAAGGCTTGCCGGTGGTAGATGGGGTGATAAAGGATGACTCAAAGTAATTAAAAATGAGGGCAATCACAAGCCTTTGCTGCGCCACAGCCCAAGACTAAAAGCAAGCAAAAGCATAGAAAAAACCAAGGCTTTAATCGAATCAAAAGTTCATTCATTTTCATAAGGCAAATTAGAGGTATTTTCGCTAAAGTGAAAAGCAGCATAGAAAAGTTTGGGGAGTATATCCTCTTGATGGGACGACTATTTCATAAGCCAGAGCGATTTTCAATGTATCGAAAATCCTTTGCTAAAGAAATTGATTATTTAGGATATGATTCGGTTGCTATTGTGGCTATCATCTCCTTATTTGTTGGTGCCGTTGTAACCATACAAACGGCCTTGAATCTGGATAATCCGATTATCCCGGCCTACTATATTGCCATAGCTACACGCGAGTCTATCATTTTGGAATTTTCTCCAACCATGATCAGTTTGATATTGGCGGGAAAAGTGGGCTCTAATATTGCGTCCACCCTTGGAACGATGCGCGTATCAGAGCAAATTGAAGCGTTGGATGTAATGGGAATTAACAGTCCGGCCTATCTCATTTTACCCAAGATTTTGGCTAGTATGATCTTCAATCCGATATTGATCTTGCTAAGCATGTTCTTGGGTATTTTAGGTGGATATATTGCCGGAGATTTGAGTGGAATGATTACTCCACCTGATTATGTACTTGGATTACAACTTGGATTTAGACCCTATTATGTGGCCTATTCTCTGAGTAAAACTGTGGTATTTGCTTTTCTAATCACAAGTATTTCGGCCTATTACGGATTTACTGTAAAGGGTGGGGCTGTAGAGGTTGGAGCAGCAAGTACGAAAGCAGTGGTAACAAGTAGTGTAGCTGTAATTATAGCCAATTATATTATTACTCAGGTTGTACTAGGGAATTGATTAACTATGATTGAGGTAAGAGGCTTAGAGAAATCTTTTGATGACAATAACGTACTTAAAGGAGTCGATGTCGTTTTCAAAAAAGGAAAAACAAATCTAATAATTGGTCGTTCCGGTTCAGGAAAGACCGTTTTCTTAAAGTGCCTTTTGGGTCTTCATTTGGCCGATAAGGGGTCTATCCTATATGATGGCCGAGACTCTCGATTGATGGAAAGAAAGGAACAAGGCAAATTGCGGCAAGAATTGGGAATGGTTTTTCAAGGTGGTGCCCTATTCGATTCGCTTACCGTGAGAGAGAATGTTCTTTTTCCTCTTCAAATGTTTGCCGATTTGTCTCAGTCTGAAATAATGGATAGAGCTGAGTTTTGTTTATCACGCGTAAAATTGGGAGATGCAGGTGAACGTTATCCAGCTGAGATTTCAGGTGGAATGAAAAAGCGGGTTTCTATTGCTAGAGCCATTGTTCTAAACCCTAAGTATCTATTTTGCGACGAGCCCAATTCAGGATTAGATCCTATGACTGCGGTTATCATTGACAACCTATTAAAGGAAATTACGGAAGAGTTTGATATTACCACAGTAATTAATACTCATGATATGAACTCTGTAATGGAGATAGGGGATCACATTGTCTTATTGAAAGATGGACGAAAGGTTTGGGAAGGAAATAGATTTGAAATTCTACAGACTGAAGATCCAAATATTACTGATTTTGTCTTTACGAGTGAGCTCTTTAAAACCATTAAGGGAGTGGCTAAGGCGGGAAGAAAATAGATCTTTTGAAGATCCAATGGGTATTTTGGAAAATAGGTAAAAAGAAAAGGCGGCCAATTGGCCGCCTTTTCTTTTATAGATAAGTTGAAAGATTATTCAACAGTTATCTTGAATGTACCAAGGTTTGTTCCATTAGAGATTTCAATCATATAAAGACCTCTAGATAATTCGCTCAAATCTACTTGACTTGCCGAACCTGCAACAGTTTCAATTTGAGTATTCATTACCTCACGACCTCCAAGATCAAGAACGCGAAGGTTGTAAAGACCAAAGTCCTTAGCCAAAGTGATATTCACGATACCATTGGTTGGATTAGGATAAATGGTTGCATCTAAAGAAGCGAACTCATCTAAACCAATTCCGTTGCAATCTGAATCGGTACTTACGATAGCACGGATCCAAGGATTCTCGAAAGAACGACTTCCTGAATATCCACTAAACCACTGTGAGCCTACCACAAACATGAAGGCAGTACCACCTGTATTGTCCCAAGACTGGTCGTTTGCAATACGAATTAAGTTTGCTCCTCCGTTGGAGAAAAGAGTCACTACGATATAATAACCTCTGCTAGAAGCGGCATTCAATGTTACGCAATCGCCACTTACTGGTAATCTAAAGTCAACAATAGCGCGACCACTTGCTACATCTCCAGCGGTAATAGTGTGTTGTTCGCTGGCTATAAGTTTAGCCGGATCAAATCCGGTTGTGGCACCAGTGAACGCAGAAGAGTCAAACAATTCAACGGTAATAAGACCACCTGGTACAGTTAAAGAACTTAAACCTATGTTTACACCTCTCAAATAGGCCGTTTGAACAATATCAAAACGCATTGCCATTGCAGATCCATCGTCTCCTAATTGCGGAGTTCCAATAGAGTTAGAGAAATTGTTGGCATCCAAAGAAATCAATGAATCGGTCTCATAGAAACGCAAAGTATCCATAGACATCATCACTAATGGAGTACCCGTTCCTGCCATGTTTGTGTCGGCCTCAACTCTGTACAAGAACTCGTACATTCCTGTTGCAGATGGTTGGAATGGAGTTGCTGTTGTGTTTAACTCGTTATAAGTTAGAGTGTCATTTGCAGCTCCAGGTCCACCCCAGATAGCAGAATTCACAGGACCGCTGATAGTTTGAACTACAGCACCATTCTGAATTAAATCGATATGAAGCTGTGCGTTGTACACACCATTAGTACCTGTACTCAATGCATTGCAATCCCAAGTGATGTCACGTCTGTGAGCGGCTGTGTTCAGACCTGCTTTTGCAGAACCCGGAGGCGCCATGATGAAATCAAACATTGGTGCATTCGATAATGCTGTAAATTCTAAACGGAATTTAGGAGTTGAAATCAACTGCACGTCATCTAGCATCCAGAAATAGTAATCTCCATCAAAACGGAAACGAATTTTAACGTTTGATTGACCAGCAACCCAAGCACTAATATCACGTGCTTCCATGTCATTGGTTGTAGTCGCTGAGTTTACAGAAATGTCTGCGTTAAAAGTTAATGTATGAGGCCAAGTAGTACCTCCATCTACAGAAACATCAACATAAGATGCAGGAACAGATTGTAATCCACCTGGTCCAGCAAAGCGACGATAGTATTGCGTAAAAGACAAGTCAATATTCGTTTCTGCTGAAAGGTCTATAGACTCAGTAATCAATAAAGACTGGTGTGGAGATGGAGCAACACCACCACCAAAGTTTCCTTGAATACCTGCGTTGTCGTAGAAGTCAGAATCAAAAATTACGAAACCATTGGCTGCAGATGCCGAGGTGATTACGTTTAAGCTAGTAGCATAGGCTCCTAGAGATCCAGAATCAGCTGGTAAGCTTCCGCCAACACCACGATATTGCCATAAAGCAGCTCCTGTAGAAACAGCATCTGTATTCGTCCAGTTTGCTGGAATACCATTGGCAAAATCTTCAGACCAAATAACTGCTTCAGAACCATCTGAAAGGGCAGTCATAGAGTTTTGTCCTTGAGGACGATCATCAGATGACATCATTGTACGAGGACTCGCGAGTCTCTCAACTTTGCCACCGTTGTTTGCAGTCTGAGCCATTGCCATAGAAGCAAAAGCTAGAGCCGAGAAAACTAGTGTAGTTTTTTTCATTGTTACAAGTTTGAGTTTTGTCAAATTTACGTTAAGAAAAATGAAAAGAAAAAAGAAAATTTTGTTTTCAGTGTCACAACTTATGTTTTAACACTAAAAAAGGGGAATTAACTTTTACTTTAGGAATTATACGATTCGATTGGAGCACATGTGCAAACCAAGTTTCGGTCGCCATAGGCTTCGTCCACTCTTCGTACAGATGGCCAGAATTTATTATCGCGAACGCTTTCCAAAGGATAAGCAGCCTCCGTTCTACTGTATGCATGTGCCCACTCATCTGCGGTAATCATAGCTAGAGTATGAGGCGCATTATTTAGAGGATTGTCTTCCGCTTTGTATTCACCGAGCGCTATTTTATCAATTTCCTTCCGAATGGAAATCATAGCATCACAGAAGCGATCTAATTCACTTTTAGATTCACTCTCAGTGGGTTCGATCATAACGGTACCGGCCACTGGAAAGCTCACGGTAGGAGCATGAAATCCGTAATCCATTAATCGTTTTGCGATATCGGTAACTTCAACACCTGCCTTTTTAAAGGGTGCGCAGTTTAAAATCATTTCATGTGCAACCCGATCCTTTGCTCCTGTATATAATACGTCGTAATGCCCTTTCAGACGTTCCTTCATATAATTAGCATTCAGAATAGCATAGCGAGTAGAGTTTGTAAGACCTTCATTGCCAAGCATTCGTATGTAGGCATAGCTGATAAGTAAAATCAAGCCGCTTCCCCAAGGCGCAGCAGAAATAGAACTTATTCCTTGACTTCCCCCTGTTTGAACAACTTGGCTACCCGGTAAGAAGGGGGCGAGGTGCTTTCGAACACAGATAGGTCCCATACCTGGACCGCCTCCGCCATGTGGAATAGCAAAAGTTTTATGAAGGTTTAGGTGACAAACATCAGCGCCAATATGTCCAGGACTTGTAAGTCCTACCTGAGCGTTCATATTTGCTCCGTCCATATAAACCTGTCCACCGTGCTCATGAACAAGCGAAGTGATATCTTTTATATGTGTTTCAAATACTCCATGAGTGGAAGGATAAGTAACCATAAGAGCAGAAAGATTTGCGCTATGCAATTCTGCCTTCATTCTAAGATCCTGTAAATCAATATTTCCAATTTCATCGCAACCCACAACTACTACTTTCATCCCAGCCATTACGGCAGAAGCTGGATTTGTACCATGGGCCGAAGACGGAATGAGCACTATGTTTCGGTGGGCTTGACCTCTAGAATTATGATAGGCTCGAATAACCATTAAGCCAGCATACTCGCCTTGTGCGCCTGAATTAGGTTGAAGAGATACTGCATCAAAGCCAGTGATCACAGAAAGAGTGCTTTCTAAAACGCTAATTACTTCTTGATAACCTTGGGCCTGATTTATTGGAACGAAGGGATGAAGATTCGCCCATTTTGGCCAAGTTAAAGGGATCATCTCTACCGCTGCATTCAATTTCATTGTGCATGAGCCTAAGGCAATCATGCTGTGATTTAGCGATAAATCTTTGCGCTCTAATCTTTTTATATAGCGCATTAAGTCAGTCTCGGAGTGATACTGATTGAAAACTGGAAATTTCAAGAAATCATCATTCCGAAGGTGGCCGTTTAGCTTGGTTGTTGCTTTCTCGGCTTTAATAGGCTGTAAATTATTTAGCTGAGCAAATAGGTTGAGAATTTGTTCAACATCTTTTGTTCCTGTGGTTTCATCCAAACTAATTCCAACTTCTCCCTCTGGATAGTATCTAAAATTAATTCCGTTTTCCTCAGCTAGTACTTTTATAGACTGTTGTTGTTGGCGGTCTAAGGATATGCGTAAAGTATCGAAATAGCATTCGTTTAGCTGTGTCAAGCCTAGGGCTAGAATCCCTTTTTCTAAAGAATTGGCCTTGTCGTGAATGCGATTTGCAATGGCTTTTAACCCATGGGGACCATGATAAACAGCATACATACTAGCCATTACAGCCAGAAGAACTTGCGATGTACAAATGTTGGAAGTAGCCTTATCTCTTTTTATGTGTTGCTCTCTAGTTTGCAGCGCCATGCGCAATGCCGGATTTTTATCCAAATCTTGAGTTACGCCGATAATCCTTCCGGGAACTAATCTTTTATACGATTCTTTGGTTGCAAAATAGGCCGAGTGTGGTCCACCATAGCCCAAAGGAATTCCGAATCTCTGACTGGTTCCAATTACGCAATCTACACCCCATTGACTCGGAGGGGTAAGTAAAACCAGGGCTAACAAATCACATGCAACGGCAACTTGAACCCCGTTTTCTTTGGCTTTCGAAACAAAGCCACTAAAATCTTTGACTCTACCTAGAGTATCGGGATACTGAACTAAGCATCCAAAAAAGCTCGAGTCGAAATGAATTTCATCGGGATCTCCAATGACCAACTCAACGCCAATAGGCTCTGTTCTAGTACGAAGGACATCTAAGGTTTGGGGATGAGCGAATCTAGAAGCAAAAAATTTATTGGCCTCAGGACGATTTCTTGGAACAGCGCCGAAGAACATACTCATGGCTTCTGCCGCTGCAGTGGCTTCATCTAGAAGAGAAGCATTGGCCAGTTCCATTCCTGTTAATTCCAGTACTAAGGTCTGATAATTTAAAAGCGCTTCCAATCTGCCTTGAGCAATCTCTGCCTGATAAGGGGTATAAGCGGTATACCATCCTGGATTTTCCAAAATATTTCTTTGGATGGGGCCAGGCAAAATGGTTCCATAATAACCTTGTCCGATATAGGACTTGAAGAGTTTATTTTTTTCACTCAACTGACGAATGTGCTCTAAAAACTCATGCTCCTTCATAGGATCGGGTAGATCCATGGGTTCTTGCATTCGTATTGAATCAGGCACGGTTTCATCAATTAAACTGTCGATGGAGGGAAGACCGATGGTTTCTAACATCTGCTTCACTTCCTCTTTTCGAGGACCAATATGGCGATAGGCGAAAGAATTGCTATCCATTATAGAGGGTATAATTTGGGGTGACAAAAGTAGCTACTACCCTTGATAGATTTCACCAACAAATTGCTGGCAGATAGAGTTCGAGGAATTAGCGAATAATACTAACCGAACCTTTTTCCATATGGAGTTTTCCATCATTTAAGACAAGAAAAACGCTGTAATAATAAACTCCAGTTGGAACATCTTCTCCCTTAAAGCTTCCATCCCAAGGTGAATTTAAATCTTCGGAATAAAAGACTTGTTCTCCCCATCGATTAAAAATGGACAACTTATATTCTCGAAATCCTCCGCCTTTGATTTCGAAGAATTCATTCATGCCATCGTTATTGGGAGTGAAGGCAGTAGGGATGAAAAGATCGAATTCTTGGGTAACCTCGATTCTCAACTCATTGCTTGCGAAACATCCGTTTGCATCTGTAACATTTAAGCGTACAGAATAGAAACCAGGTCTTGGAAAAGTGTGTTTAGGATGCATGAGAGATGAAGTATCCCCATCTCCAAATTCCCAGTAATAAAAATCACCGTTTTGACTGTAGTTTGTGAAGCGCATTCCGAGGGCAGCAGCGGGGTCTTCTAGTGCTACAAATGAAGAAGTGACCTGTGGGAATATATTAGCCAATACAGAATCACGGATTATTTCACCACATGCATCGGCTACAGAAAAGGAGTAGTAGGTTCGTCGGTTTGGAGCGAAAGAGCGGACACTGTCATTCCTTCCATCAAACCAAGTAATAAAGACAGGCTCAATTCCTCCTTCATGATACACTCTCAATTGAACAGAATCTCCTAAACAAGCAGAAGCATTATCGCCACGAACCTGAAGGTCGGCAGCCGTTCTCACGTACACCGTTAAACTGTCTGTAGTGCTGTCGGCAGAACATTCATCCCATGAATAGTAATAGTATGTTGTTGTTTCACGAATAGTATCCCAACGATAGGAATTGGTGCTACCCGTTTCCCATGCAGAGGAAAGAAATCCATCTCCGCCGCTGGCCGATGCAAAGAGTTGAATAGGAGTGCCTGAACAATCAATAGTATCGGGCATGTTTCCTTGAAGAACAACACTGCTTTGAATGGGTTGTCGATCGCGAATTTTAAAACTTATTTGTTGGGCAGGATAGGCATAACAAGGCGTTATCACTTGAAGCGTGTTGATAATCAATTCTTCTACACCTTCATTAACACCATCATCATAAAAGAAAATAGGGATTGAATCGCTAATACTTCCTGCCGGAATTACTAAAGAATCAGCGAAAGGCATATAATCAACACCTTCTATTGCCGTACCAGTTTTTGTGAAATGCACTACCAGTCTATCGCTTATGCTTCCACCTTTAACAGCTTTGAAATAAGATGAATTACACCCTTCCACAGCCACACTATCTGTAAAAGAATTGTTGTGATTATTGCTTCCAGAATATTGAATACTCGGAACTCTAAAGCTACCCGCTTCTAAAAAAGTCATGGAGTGAAGAGCATTATCAGACACATCTGAAATCGCCAATTTGATATGGTATAAATAGCCGCATTGAACAGATGCTTTTGCCCGCAGAGGAACGGTGTAGCCAGTAACATTCACATTTGGAGCACCCGCGTTGGGAACATACCAATTGGCACTCGATACATAGTTCGGATTGGCCGCTAAGCAAGCGGCAGCGCTTGAACCCGATGGAAAACCTTGATTTAATGTGTTTACTGCAACAGGAATGGGTGGGTTGGTGAAAGGAACTTGAGCTAAATTAACGGTAGAAACATTTGGATTGCCATTGATTCCTACTCCCGTGAGGAAAAAACCGAAGGCATCGTTGAAAGAAGAACAGGTATAACCTGTATACTCGTAAGAACCAAAAATATATTTGAAGCTTACAGAATCTCCTGTTGCTACAAAGTCGAATTCAATGAAAGCTCCATCATTTATGGTTGAATTTGTTGAGCCAATGGCCGCTAGCATACTAGCCAAATCAGCATCAGGGGTTGGTCCAAATGCGGTTGAAAAAGGAGCTCCGGGATGTGCATCGGTAGCATTGCCTGAAACCATTACAATTCCTGAATCGATTCCAAAACCAAAACTATTTCCATTTGTAAACAATCCTATTTGAGGAGAATTCCCAGCAGGAGGAAAGGTGGGTAGAAAAGGCACTCCCGGACCTAAAAGCACATTTTGTACTAATTGATCTGGATTATTGTACGGCGCAGCATTCGTTACTTGAATCTGGGCCGATAAATTACCTAGGCTGAGGAAAATAATGTATTTCAGAGCTTTCATGTCTCGCCAAATATACTCAACTAATCTACT
>JAFMBM010000051.1 GCA_017858515.1 Cryomorphaceae bacterium
AGACTATTTGGGAGAATTCGTCGTTCAACTCGCGTGGACGAAAGTGGGCATTGTTTAAGTAATCATATACTACAGAAACAAGCACCTTATTTTTTTCCTTTTGTACTGTGGGAAAATAAAATCCTGCCGCTATTACTGCGGTGATGCACAGTAAAGAAAGAATAAATAGTGGAGTACGGAAACGCATTTGGAGGAGATAATTTGATATTTAACGAAAATACAACAATCATATGCCGCACTCTTGCGATAAAAGTGAAACTTTGTGCTGAATTTAACGAAAATGATAAAACGGTTCTGGTTTAGCCTTCTTTTGGCTAGCTGCAGTTTAACTGCAATGTATTCTCAGCAGTCTTTTACAGTCAGTGGCACCGTTCGAGACGCATCTACTGGAGAGCAATTAATTGGAGTGAGTATTGTTGAAAAGTCTCTTAAAAAGGGAACTGTCACCAATGAATATGGCTTCTATTCTCTGTCATTAAATGAAGGAAATATTAATCTAACCTTCAATTATTTAGGCTTTGAAGAAAAGACAGTCTCACTCGGCCTAAATAAAAATATAAAGTTCGACATTGAATTAAATGAGTCGTCTGAGCAGCTAAATGAAATAGTGGTAACTGAAAGTTCCTTGGAAAATCAAGTGAGAAGCACTGAAATGAGTGTAGGTAAGTTACAAACTAAGGAAATAAAAAAAATGCCTCAGCTGTTGGGTGAAGTAGACATCATTCGAACCCTTACCCTATTGCCTGGTGTAAGTACCATTGGCGAAGGTTCTAGTGGATTTAATGTGCGTGGTGGGAATATTGACCAAAATCTCATTTTGGGCGACGAGGCTCCTGTCTTCAACTCCTCTCATTTGGCCGGTTTCTTTTCGGTTTTCAATGCTGACGCCGTTAAAGAAATGAAATTATTTAAAGGGGGGATACCCGCAGAATACGGCGGAAGGCTTTCTTCTGTTTTGGATATACGATTAAGGGAAGGTAACTCAAAGCATTTCTCGGGAACTGGTGGGGTTGGATTATTATCCAGTCGATTGTTGTTGGAAGGTCCTATCATAAAAGACAAACTCTCATGGTTGGTAGCAGGAAGAAGATCGTATGCAGATCTATTCATTCGGCTTTCGCCTGACGAAGAAATAAACCAAAACATACTCTACTTCTACGATCTCAATGGCAAATTGAACTATAAAATCAATGATAAGAATACGGTTTATCTAAGCGGCTATTTTGGAAGGGATGTATTTGGAATTCAAGATGCTTTTGGTTTTGACTGGGGCAATACCACGGCTACACTTCGATGGAATAGTATTCTTTCAGATAAGCTTTTCGCAAATTTTACCACCGTATACAGCGATTATCTCTATACTCTAGGCACACCGGAAGGAGAGGAATTTCAATTCACATGGAATTCTAGAGTTCAGAATTATGTGAGCAGTGCTGCTTTTACTTGGTATCGCACACCAGAGTCTAAAGTGAAATTTGGCCTGAGTAATACCTATTACCTCTTTGATCCAGCACTTATAACTGGTTCAGTTTCCGCCCAACTTCAAAGGCAAAAAGCAACAGAACCTTCCATTTACGTTAGTACAGAACAGAAAATAAACAACAGACTAACTCTGGATTATGGTTTAAGATTTGGTGCTTTTTTTAGAATGGGACCTTTTACAGAATCTATTTATAGATCTGGCGAATCTTTGGAAGACAGCTCAATCATCGGAATCAATCAATACACTTCTGGGCAAACAATCGCTTCCTTTTTTGATTTAAACGGACTAGAACCTAGAATTTCCGCCAATTACCTTCTCGATGATGTTCAATCGATTAAAGCCAGCTACAACCGAACGAGACAATACATTCATTTAATATCCAATACCACTGCAACCACTCCTATTGATATTTGGAGACCCTCAGGCAACTATATTGAACCTGCTACTGCAGACCAGGTAGCCCTAGGTTATTTTAGAAATATTCAAATAAATCAACAGAAATACGAACTCAGCGCAGAGGTTTATTACAAAGACATGCGTGATGTGTTGGATTATAAAGATGGAGCCGATCTAATATTTAAAGAAAATATAGAAACTGAACTGATTGCTGGACAAGGAAGAGCGTATGGCCTGGAAGTATTGTTTAGGAAAAATAGCGGTAGACTAACCGGATGGATTGGATATACATGGTCAAGGACTGAACGCTTAGTAGACGGGCAATATGCAGGAGAGCAAATTAACAATGGAGAATGGTTCCCTTCCAACTATGATAAAACCCATGATATTAGCTTTGTAGCTACCTATCAAATCAATCCGAAATGGGATGTGGGGATGGTTTGGGTTTTCCAAACGGGAAGACCCATTACCTATCCTTCGGCCAGGGGAGAATATGAAGGAATTATTTTCCCGGTATACGACAATCGAAATGGAGCCCGAACGCCAAACTACCATCGCCTAGATCTTAGCGCTAATTATACCAAAGAACAAAAGCCTCAGGGAAAATGGGAAAGTAGCTGGTCTTTTGGATTGTACAATGCGTATGGAAGAAGAAACCCCTATTCTGTTTTCTTTAGAGAGGCTGAAATGCAAAACTATGTTACAGAAGCTGTTCAGCTATCTATTTTTGGAACAATCATTCCTTCTATCACCTATAATTTCACCTTCTAATGAAACTACTTTACACTCTATCCGTCCTAATCATTGTCCTATTCTCTTCCTGTCAAGATGTAATAGAATTGGACCTACCTGATTCTGAACCTCTCGTTGTTATCAACGGACGAATCACAGATTTAGATTCAGTTGGTATAACTCTAACCTCTACAGCTCCTTATTTTTCTCAGGCGGCTACTCCAAGAATTAGCGGTGCTACAATTGTTCTTTACGAGAATAACGACTCCGTAATAACACTAGTGGAAGACTCTGCAGGCTTTTATTCTGCTCCTTACAAAGGAATTGTTGGGAAATTTTATCATGTTAGGGTAGTCGTTCCCGATGGAAACCCAAATTTAGAAGGTGGAATTTGGGAAAGTATTCCTGAAGAGATGAAAAGAGTACCAGAGATTGACAGCATTTTCAGTCGGTTTGTGGTAGACGATGTCTTTCAAAAAGATGGATGGTATCCATTCTTTAGTTTTTCGGATCTGCCAGGATTAGGAGATAATTATAGGCTAAGAGTATGGCTAAATGATACAGCCTTTGATCAAGCCGACCAGATTACCACATATACCGATGAGTTTTGGGATGGACGGAGTTTTAATGATGCAGATTTACCATCGATTCAGTTTACTCGTTCCAATCGTGTAAGAGGTACCAAGTGCATCATAGAACAAGGAAGTATTACCCTTAGACATTTAAATTTCTTAGAATTATTGGTAACGCAAACCAGTCGTGTTGGGAGTACCTTTGACCCTCCTCCTGCTCCGCTATTGGGAAATATTCGGTGCATAAGTAATCCGAATAGAACTAGTTTGGGCTATTTTAACACAACGGCAGTTCGGAGAAAAGTCCACTTCTTGTAATATAGGATCAGACTCAATTTATAAATGAATTATCTCGCTATCAACAGTTATCGCTTCAATCATTGGTCTAAGAATCAGCTCATCGAATGGGGTGTGGCCGATAAATACATCGACAACCTTACTCTTATTATTGATTGTGCACTATTGCTTATCATCAGCATTATTGTAGACCTTATTGCGAGGAAGCTCATTATGCGAGTGGTGGCTTATTATGTTAAGCGAAGTAAAAATGATTGGGATGACGTTTTCTATGAAAAGCGAGTATTTCTGGGTCTTGCTCACATCATACCTGCACTAATTATAGACTTCTCAGCGGAATTCATACTTATTGATTATCCTGATTTAGAGAACTTCATCTCAAAGATTATAATACTCTATGTGATTGTTATAATTATGCTTGTGGTCGACCGCATCATTAAGGCCCTCAATCACATTGCTTTATCTCGCGCCTATTTCGAAGGCAAACCGGTAAGCAGCTTCTTCCAACTCTTTTCTATTGTAAACTATATTTTCGGAACGGTACTTCTTCTTTCTCAGATCATCGGCAAGAGTCCTTTGGCTTTCTTAGGTGCCTTTGGAGCTGGAGCCGCTATTTTCTTGCTCGTCTTCCGAGATACGATACTTGGTTTGGTAGCAAGCATTCAAGTGTCTGTTAACGATATGGTTCGAATCAACGACTGGATTACCATGGAAAAATACGGTGCAGATGGAGACGTCATTGAAATTAACCTCACCACTGTTAAGGTTCGAAATTGGGATAAAACCATTACAACCATACCTACTTATGCCTTGGTCTCAGACTCTTTTAAGAACTGGAGAGGGATGACTTCTGTAGGAGTGCGAAGAATTAAAAGATCCCTTCTCATCGATGTGAGATCTATTCAATTTGCAGACGAAGAACTATTAAAATCGTTGAGCAAAGTGGAATTTATTAGAGAATATATTGCTGATCGCCAAAAAGAAATTGATGAATACAACCGCCTAAATCAAATTGATAAATCCACAAAAGTGAATGGCCGAAACTTAACCAACCTTGGAATTTTCAGAAAATATGCTACCGAATATATTCGAAAACATCCACAAGTTGCAGACCATGAAACCATGATGGTAAGGCAATTACAACCGACAGAAAACGGACTTCCTTTAGAAATTTACTGCTTTTCTTCTTCTATCGAATGGGTGACCTATGAGAGTATAATGTCTGATATTTTTGATCATTTACTTTCGGCCATTGGTCAATTTGAATTGAATTTGTTTCAATCTCCTAGTGGAACCGACTTGCTTACTATGGCTTCTAACCTTTCCATTTCACCTTCGTTGTCTGAGACAAAATAGCGGTTAACACCAAATAAAAAGGGTAAATCAAAGATGATAACAAGAAATATTTCAAAGCCCTTTTCCTATTCCACCTATACCCTAGACTTCTCAAGAGTATATAATCTGGAATCGTCTTTAAAGCAAATAAGATAAGAGTAAATTTCCAATTATAGAATACACTGGATACAAGTACAAAATTGGTAGCAAAAATCAACCAACTCAGTATTTGTGTGTCATTATCTCTATAGGCAGAAGCTTTTGATCCCCAGCGTATTCTTTGTTTTAGGAAATCTAAAAAACTGTCAGGAGCTGCTGTTTCTACGGGAGATGCGACAAAATCAATGGCTTGGCCTCCTTCTGTTCTTTTTAAGTAATGAAGAATAAACACATCATCACCTGAAGGAATATCAGCCCTTAAGTCGGCTAAAGCAAGTTGTTTTCGGAAATCCATTTGAAAAGCCATGTTTGCCGCATTTGCCATAGTAGGCCTATTAGCATAAACGCTTGCTTCAGTGAATCCAATTAATGCTAAAAAATCAAGTTGATACATTGCATTCAAAAGACCTGGTTTTTCTGTGTACAGAACAGGACCCAAGATCATTTTACATGCATTCTCCCTGAACTTTAGAACCAACTCAGCTATCCAATCAGGCGACACTGTACAATCTGCATCGGTATAAACTACCCTCTCTCCTTTTGCATAATTCAAGGCTTCTTGTACGGCTAGTTTCTTTCCCTTTTGTGTTGCCTTTAATCGCATAAATTCAAAAGGAAGATCAGCCAAGGCAAGCACTTCGGCAGAAGAATCCGTAGAATGATCATCAATGAAAATGATGGTCAATAATTCTTTTGGGTAGTTTATCTGTCTTATTGACTGCAGTAGGAGTGGGAGATTTTCGGCCTCATTCTTAAAAGGAACGATTAAACTTATCCTTTCGGTAAAAAACGCTTCACTAAGACGATTGGAAGTGCTTACCGGATGAGTAAATAATATCCTCCAACACCATAAGACCAAGGCCGTATAAGCGAGAAATAGCAGAAATGAAAGTGCGTATATCACTTGCCGAATTTAGAGGTAATTTTGATGGATGTTAGAAGAGAGTCGAATTCTAGGAATAGATCCAGGCACCAATATTATGGGATATGGGATTATTCAAGTTCATGGTAAGAAATTGGTTTACGTTAAGCATGGTGTATATCGATTTGATACAAGAACAGAATCTGTAATTCGCTTGAAAGCCATTTATAATGCCACCAAAGAACTTATTGAAATCTATCAGCCAAAGTCTTTGGCTGTGGAAGCTCCCTTCTTTGGAAAGAACGTACAGTCTATGTTAAAACTTGGAAGAGCTCAAGGAGTAGTATTGGCAGCAGCGCTATCACTAGATTTGGAAGTACAGGAATATGCACCCCGAAAAATAAAACAATCCATTACGGGTAAGGGAAATGCCTCTAAAGAACAAGTAGCTGCCATGTTGGATCACATTCTAGTCTTGCCTCCCAGCGAAAGTATTTCTCTAGATGCTACCGACGCTCTTTCCGTAGCGGTATGTCATTACCTACAAGGCAGTGCAAACATTTCAAACCTACCAAAGCCCATTCTTAAAAAGAATCAAAAAAAGGCTTCCAACTGGACTCAATTTTTGGATCGAAATCCTGATCGGATTAACCAATGAGTTTTAAGCATTTCGGATTCGATCGGCTATAGCCTCGAATTCAGCTGGACTTAGTTTCAAAGGTGGATTATCGAAACGAATGTCTGATTCCCTATCGATAGGAATTAAATGAATATGGGCATGAGGCACTTCCATGCCTAATACTACCAATGCCATTCTCTTACAGGGCACCACTTTCTCAATGCGTTTTGCTACTTCCTTAGCAAAGGCCCATAATTCTGTAAATTCTTCTGAACTCAAATCGAGAATATAATCCTCTTCTCTTTTAGGGATAACTAAGGTATGGCCTTCTTTAAGAGGGCGAATGTCTAAAAAAGCCAGATGACTTTCATCTTCAGCTACGATATAAGAAGGCAAACTACGAGCTACAATTTTGCTAAAAATACTTGCCATTATCTAGTAATTTCAAGAACTTCCAACTTCATGCTCCCTTTAGGAACTGCAATTTCTACTTCTTCACCAACCTTCTTGCCTAAGAGGCCTTTTCCAATGGGTGAAGTCACAGAAATTTTACCCGTTTTAAAATCAGCTTCTGATTCAGCTACTAGGGTAAATTTCATTTCAGAGCCATTTGCGTGGTTCTTAAGACGTACGGTAGAAAGCACCAACACCTTAGAAGTATCCATCATAGAATCATCGAGGATGCGTGCGTTTGCTAGCGTATCTTCCATTTTAGAAATCTTCATTTCTAACAGCCCTTGCGCTTCTTTAGCCGCATCATATTCGGCATTCTCAGAGAGATCACCCTTATCTCTTGCGTCGGCAATTTGTCTTGAAATACTCGGCCTCTCAACACTTTTCAAGTGTTCGAGCTCTTGCTTTAATTTTTGAAAACCTTCAGCTGTATAATAGGAACGTGTAGACATAATAAAAGAATTTAGTCAAATAAAAGAGACCCGCATACAACGGGTCTCAAAAGCGAAGTTAAGAAAGTCAGCCAATTTTTTTGAAAGAGGCTCTATAATTTTTACAAATCGAATCTTGCTGAAATACTATGTATTCCTGAGAATGGATTAGTAGCCCTGTAGGCATAATCGATTGCGAAATAATTATCTCCACCTTTAGTTAGAGGCGCTTGAAAAGTTACCCCACCACTTACACCGGTTAGTGCTGTTGTTCTTATTTCATCTACGCGGTTATCGAACATGGTATACGCTCCTCTTACCATGAGGTACTTATTCCAAGCCAATTCAGCTCCAAAAACGTATTGGTCTTTCTCGAAAGAGTTCGATTGGAAGGTAAAACCAGGAGTTACTCTCCAAAGTTTGTCTTCAAAGTAGAAATCATAATTGGCTCCAAGAGACAATTGCGAGGGCAATTCGAAAGAAGCTGATCTCTGCTCATAAGATTGACTATGGGTATTCTGAGGAACAGGCAGAGTAATGGAGTTACCATCCCCTGAGAATGAAAGGTTAGAACCCACGTTCTTTAAGGTGATGCCAAATTTGAAATCTCCTTTCACATATTGTACACCCGCATCAGCCATAATCGCAGTAGCAGATAGGTTATTAATGGCTTGATTGAACACCTTCACGCTCACACCACCAAATATGGTATTTGTAAACTTCTGGGCATAAGACAGGCCAAAAGTAAGTGCACTTGGGGCAATAGTACCCACGCCCCCTTCTGGCTGATTCACCGTTGTAATCTCCCATTCTCCATAATCGAAGCTTACTAATGAGATACCTAAAACGCCATTAGGAGTAACACGCTGCGACAATCCAGCTGAATTGATGCTAATTCCAGAGCCCATTAGCCACTGGGTATTGCTAAATACAACCTCTGTGCCTTTGGTAAAAGCCAATCCCGCCACGTTAACGAAAGATCCTTCAATCCCTCGCACCGAGGCTACGTTTAATCCACCCCAACCTGCTGATCTCGCCCAAGGGTTAATCAGCAATTCAGGAGCTGCAGACGAACCCGTTCTTTGTGGATTTCCGGCGAATAGTTGCGCTGAAGCAAGTACTGCCAAAGCTCCTAGTTTAATCTTATTGTATCTCATTGCTCTTATCAAAGTGAGTTCTTATTTAGAATGCATTCAGGTCAACTGGACGCATTGCACCAAACCATTTTACTACCTTCTCTCCAATATCTCCTGCGTCTATGTGGATTATATACACTCCACTAGCAATTGGAACACTGTAGTCATTTCTCAAATCCCATTCTAGGAAGGTAAGTGAGTTGTCTTTTCTAATCTGACGAACCTGAGTTCCGTTTACACCAAAGATGGTAATGGTGCAACGTGCTGGCAGATTGGTAATCTTAACAATATTGTCTAGCTGCGAATCTTCATAGAAAGAAGAACCATAATATGGATTCGGAACTACTCTTATTAGATCCAATGCAGATTCTGCTGTAACGAAATCGTTTGCTTTGGTAGCGATATCTCTTGTTGAGAAAGAATATCTAGGATTACCATTGTTCTGACCCTCTGGAGTTACAAAATTTCCAAACGGACGGTCCATTCTTAGTTTTACTGTTATTTCCGAAGGCATGAAAGTATATGGATCTGCTTCAAAACCTGGTACAGCTAATGGAATAGAACACCACATTAAAGCACGATTCATATAGGTTCTAAACAATACGTTCGCAGGATTGTCTAGCCAATCTTTCATTGGCCAATCATTAGGATTGTCTCCAGTGTATACAATATTTCTAGTTTGTGTACCAATTCTTGCTCTTGGAGCCCAAACGTAGAGATAGTGTTGGCCTGCCATTACTATTTCATTATTAAAGGGACCGAGAGAACGTATAACAGTACTAGAAGGATTGAAAAGCATATCTCCTCCATTCTGCCCTATTAACCAAGAGTTCTCACCAAAGGCCATACATAGTCTCTCACCTGTTTCAACACTTATGGCGTATCCGGGGAAATAACTCCATCCAGAATCGGTAGTGCTTCGTACCATTTGATTTCCAATCAAATCCCATGATTTCTCACGACGTTGTCTCCATTTTGCAACACCCTTTTGATTCAACAATGCATCTTCTCCCATCTCAAATACAGGAACACGAGTCCAAAGGCTTTTATCATTAGTGAACACTATGTTCACAGAATGTATATCCGCAATATTTGGTCTTGCAGTTGTTGCCTCACTTAGGTCCATAGCAGGACCAAAACCTGATGTGGAATTACTGAAGCCAGCATATAAGAAACTTGCATATGCATATGGTCCCCACGTATTATTTGCTATAGTGCCGAAGAAATTTAATGGATCTCCTTCATAATCTTGGTATGTCTGAGCTGGCTCAGCCGTTGGAACGGTATTACCTCCTGCAAGTATCCAGTTGAAAGGATCTGTACCTGCTCCATCTGGAACGAAGGCCAACCAAGGTGCTTGAGGATTAGAATAGATAATGTCGCCACTTATCACTCCATTGTTTCTTACTCCATCTTCATCTCCACCAGGTGCAACTGCATTCTCAACAGACAATGACATTCCTAATGCTGGAATAATTTGCTCGGTCAATACACGAATACTCGTATCCGACTCAGCTACAATCTGACCTGTATTTTCATTTATAATTGTCCATCTAGCATCATTTGTTACTCCATCAAACTGAAGGATATAATCACCTGATGGTACTGACTTTGGATCCACTACTTTTAAATCTACTGGAGCAAAACCTCTTTCATAAGTATAAGTATCTGCCTTGAAATTGGTAACAATCTCTCGAATGCTTTCAGAGGTTAATTCTATCTGTCTACCTCCATTGCCCATTCCTTCTAAACGAGTTAAATCTACTCCATCACCGTATGATGACCCTAGGATTAAACCTCTTTGTTCTGGTTGGGTTAAGTGTGGAATAGCCTGATACACGCGGTTATTTAACCTTCCAGCCAAATAAGGAACTTTCTGCTCTGTTCCATCAGGTGCAGCAGCATAACTAGAATAGTCATTGTGCGCATAGGCCACCACTGTAAAATAGTACTCCTTATGGTTCACCAATCTTCTGTTGCCTTGAGCAAATTGATCTTCAAGTATTCTAAATGAATGACGAATTCCTTCGTTCTCGTAAGCAACAGTCATCAATTGAGGAATGTCTGCCTCGATGATCTCGTCTCGGGTAAAGTTTACAATCTTAGTTACTCCATTCTTTATATCACACTGTGCCACCAATCTTGCCTGCTCTGGATCATAAATGTCAGAAATACTAACGTTAGGACCTGATAATTGGAACAACTGATATCCTTCAAAAGTGAAGTTGTAATATCTCAACGAATCTTCGCGAGAAGCAAAACCTACCGCTGCTACGTGACGTGGAATGGTAGGATCAAATTCGCGATAACCCAATTGATAGTTATTCGATTCTTGCGGATTGGTGAAGGTGATAATCAACTCTCTATCCAACTCAACAACATCCAAATCTGGAGAAGTAGGTCCATCCAACACTTGGAAACAGTTGTCGAATAGATTCTGTGACTTGTCGTCTGCGATAATTACTTTGTCTACCGAAGCGAATAAGTCGTTGCTATTAAAGTCTCGAGCCCAAACCACTCCTGTGGTAATAAAGTTAATTGCACCTGGCGCCAAAGAAAATGGACCAGCTGAGTGTAAACCTCTTTTATCTGCAAGGTTGGCTGGAGATTCATACCAGTTTATGGGAGCAAATGGCGCCGAAACACCTGTCGTATCATATGAGATACCCGGGTAGGCATAATTTGTTCTCACACCTGTTCCATCTGCAGTAAAACCATCTCCATTGCTTGTATTTCCAATACCTGATGGTGTTTCAATAACCAATGGGTTACCGTTCTTCCAAAAAGCACGCATATAGTTGTAGAACTGGGCTGCGTTATCTGGATCGGTAGTAGGCTCAATGTTCGTTGTACTGGCATTGTTAAAGTACATGAAGTGAGACATAATGATACGCTCGTTGATACCCAAAGTGGGGTCTTCTGCGATACAACCTCCTGTGTTTGGATCACGAATTCCATCAGTACATCCGTCCCTATCGTTATCTATTCCATCGAAGTAATCGGCGAAAGGACCTTGGAAAAAGTCAAATCCAACGGCTGGAGGATTCAACCCATAACCAAATGCTCCTTCATCATCTGCATCGCCATTGTAGCAATAACCTAAACCTCTTGGAATATCGCAACCGATAATATCGTCATTGGCATTACCCAAATCGGGGTCGAACCAAGTAGAGAAGTAAGTATCTGTTAATCTAAAGGTAGACTTGTTAAGAATTCTATAGTTATTAAAGGTCATATTGTTAATCTCATCATTGGTAGAGAATGCAAAGGCTTGCGCGCGGATTTCAAAACCCAAGGCACCTGCCTGTGTTTCGGTATGCACATTACCTCTATCGTTGTAAACCCACCAAATGGTTTGATCTCCATAAATTAAATCCACCTCTTTCTTTCGACAATCAAAGGCTTTATCCAAATCATAGGCTGGATAATCTACGGTTGGATCGTAGACTTGGTCGCCATCGCGATCTATAAAAGGAGCCAACTGATACGGCAATTCGGCCTCAGCACCATTTCCTGGCCATTGAAGTATCGATTGAGGAATACTATATCCTGGAAAAGTAACATTCTCATCGCAGTTTGGATCATCCTTACACAAAAGGTAAGCTCTATGCTCTTCTACATCCGATCTAAGAATCAACCAATGTTTATCGTATTTATCACAAATGGCTTTTTCGGTACTCGCGGTTCCATCGTTCGACAAAGGACCTGTCCAGAAATCATTTCCCTTTTGGCGATAGGTCATCGCCGCCAATTTCAATTGGTTTCCTTCATCCACACCTCCTAGCCAAAGGGCACCCGCAAACATAGAATGCTTGTTTTCTCCTTTTGGAATCTCATATCGTGCCTGGTTCAAGTCCCACCACATATCTCCACCTCCTAGAATGGTAGCACGCACATTGTTTATATTCAAATCACTTTGTGCTGTAGCAGGAGCACAAAGCTCTGCCATGGCTTTCATTCCAGATGAATTCAGATTTGTTTTGCCACGCACCGGTGGCTCCTTTGCTCCCAACTGAGATGCAATTAATACGCAAGAAAGTAAAATGGAGTACCTCATAATTATTGTGTAGAAAGTTATTGGACCGAATTAAAAATTAACCATAATACCAAGACGAGTTCTTCTTGGCAAGCTGTAGTTGAATGGATTAACTACGGCCACGTTGTACAAATCAATGAATGATTGACTGCTGATTTGCGACTCAATTACGTTTTGCGCTTGGGCTGAAGTTAAGTATCCATCGTCATCGGCGCTGCCAGAATAGGGATATACATTCAATACGTTACGTGTGTCTAGTAGGTTCTGAACCTGGATGTATACTTCCATTCCCAAAGACTTATTCTTGTCTTTTCCGTACTTCACATCCCATTGCTTGTTTAAGCGCATGTCTATTCTAAACTGCCAAGGCAAACGAGATCCGTTGATCTGACCATCCAACAAAACGCTGCTAGAAGAAGCGGTAAGCGATGTAGCCTGTACTCTTCTAGAGTAAGGAGTTCCAGAGAAGGTATTGAATACCATGTTTACACCTGTTCTCTCAAAAATCTTCTTATCCCACCAAACTGGACCATTGTATGCCGCTCCTTTTCCGTAACGATAGTCGAAATTCATTACAATTACGTGCCTTGAATCATAATCTAGAGGCAAGATATAGCGAAGGTTTGGCTGACCAGAACGTGCAATGTTTACCCCTGAGTTAGGACCCGATCCTGAACCTTGAGCAAACTGCAAGGTGTACTGGGCATTGATGCTTACATTATTGGTTCTGCGCATTTCATATGAAAGAGAAAGTCCTTTTACAGTACCAAAGTCTTGGTTGCTGTAAGTAACATAGGTAATTGGGTAGGCTTCGTTCAATGAAACAGTCTGCAACATATCGCGCATCTCACGGTAGAAAGCTGAAATGGTTAAGCTCGAGCTCTGGTTAAGTCTCTGTTGGAAACCCAATTCATATTCAGTGGTTTTCTGTGGAAGGAGATTTGGATTGCTGAATACTCCAGAATTGTTCTGCACTTGCAACTGAAGCAGATCCAACAAATCTAATCTAGACAAGCCCGCATCAGGACGCTGAACCAATACATCGTAGTGTGCCAAGAAAAGTGCATCCTCGTTGATAGGGAAGTTGAACGAAATACGTGGCATTACGTTGATCTGAGGAGTGTAGTCAACAAAAGACTCAGCACTTAAAGTCTGACTTTCTGAATCTGCACTGAAGAGATAAGGCTTAATACCTCCCGATGCATCGGCAATACGCTTTGGATTCGCCTGTGGACTTCCGTCTGGATTGTACCAGTTTCCACCGCTTCTAAATCCAGTTATTTCACTTGGATTTGCAATGTCGTTTACGTACACCACATAGTCGTCTCCTATAGTATTAGGTATTTCAACATTCTGAAGAGGTGTACCTCCTAAATCGCTCACAGTGCGAGCAGGGTACAATAAATATGGATCTTTTAATACAGGCTGATTCGCATCATAGCGATCTACACGTATTCCTACCTGGAAGTATAAATCTTCAATAGAGAACTGATCTTGTATATAACCAGCAATATAAATGGGCTCAAAAGGTGCAATCTCTCTCGTTAGATTACCATCGGCATCACGCTTATTGAAGAAGTCATTCAAGCTCGGCTTGTTATTCAATAAGTTGCCCTGGTAATCGTAACCGAAATAACTTACATACTGTGTTCCACCCAAGTTGATCAACTCATCCGCAGAAAACATATCCAAAGAGAAGAAGCTAGGATCGTAGCTGTTGATATCCAACCAATCCAATCCGTTTGGATCAAGACCCAATTTCTCACGCACCTTTCTATCAAAGGTTCTTGGCTTAGTAGCATCAAAAAGACGAGTGTAATTGATGGTATCTTGGAAAACTCCGAAGGCATCATATACCGGCATTGGATTGCCAAAGTCTAGTTCTCGGATATGATCGTTTTGCAATAAGAACATCTGACTCCAAAGTCCCTGAGGAGCTAAACCGTATGAACGGTCTACTCTCTGCTCAAATTCAAATCCTACTATAATAGAGTGGTCTTTAATATCGAAGGTTGAACTTGCCGTTACACGGAACTGAGAGCTCTGAGACTCATTGTAACCAGAAGTAACTGCACCCACATTGCCCCAAAGTCCGTTGTATATGCTATTTGGATTATCTCCATTTATTAATGCATTACCCTGACGAAGGAAGTCGCGGCTGGCAGTAGAACCCTGTATTAAACCTTGATCTAAGAAATCGTAGAAAGATTGAGTGTAATTAGAAAGAATTGGGTTGTACTCAGAAGGTTGGAAGTAAACAGCAGTATCTAAATAAAGAATGTGTCTCCATCCATTTAAACCTGTTGCGGTGTCTTCTCCATAACCGTACAATCTAGTCTGATAGGTATCAAAGGTTCCTACATGACCATATTGGAAGAAATTCTTTCCGAAACGTGAATCCTGACTTAGACGGTTATTTCTGGTATAGTCTACTTGTATTGAGTAGAAGGCATTCGATATCAAAGAACTTGCACTCTCATCCTGAGCATCTTCTGAATCTGCTGTATTCTTTTTTGAATTCGCAAAAGATTGCTGGAATCGGGCAAATGCTGTCCAGTCTGAGTTATTGAACTCACCGTAGTTATCGTAATTAAATAAAGAGTGGAAGAAACTTACGTTGGTTCCTTGGCGCATATTGTACCTACCTCCTAAAGCAAGGGTAGTATTATCGCTGGTCTTAAAGTTTAGGTTACCATTTAAGCGCACCTCCCAGTTTTGAGCATTCTGACGAGCTTGCTGAGTAACTAAATCATCGGCAGTAACAAATTCTGCGCGGTTTAAAACACCTATACCTGCAACGGCCGGTCTAACTGGATTGGCTTGTAGATCGGCCAATACATCGTCTTTCACCTTATAAACAGGCACTGCAAAAGGACGGCTATCGTCTTGAATTTGGAATTCACCAGCAAATAAGAAACCTGCTTTGGTTTGATTTCCTTTCTTCCATATCGGACCACCCGTGGTTAAACCCAATAGGTGATAGTTATAATCATCGAATAAGAAGGAAGTTAAATATTCAACCGAACCAAAATATTCTGGAGAAGGACCACGAGTAGTAGTCGAAATAACACCTCCTGTTGCATCTCCGTATTGAGCAGGCAATCCACCGGTAATAACGGTTGTAGACTGAATAGCAGACTGTGGAAGGTTCACTGTTCCTCTTACTTTAACACCATCAATGAAATAGACAGTAGTACCATCACGCGCACCACGTATAAAGGTTCCCTGACCTTCATCCGCTTGGAATACACCCGCGGTTTGAGCAGCCACGGAAGTAATATCGCGTACGGCCATGTTCATTACATCCTCACCCGAAACGGTTTTAGCGGTCTTTGTTCCATCGATCAAAGGAGCCGACCAGATTACCTCAATATCTTGAAGAACCTGAGAGGAAGTATTCATACTTATATTCAATATTCTAGGCCTGTCAGGTTCAATCACCACCCCTCTTGCTACATAATCTGCATAGCTTACATATTGACAATACACATCGTATTTACCCGGATTTACTGGGTTGATGTTGTAGTTCCCGTCCATATCAGTTGTTCCAGAACTAATTATGGTCTCACCTTGCTTAATCAATACCGGTGCAAAAGGAATTTCTTCTCCAGTGGAAGCATCCGTTACTTTTCCTTTTAATGATCCTGGGCGGGTTTGTCCAACCGCCAAAAGGGAAAAAATGATCAGTCCTAAAGTTAATAGCCTCTTAAACATGGGCAGTACATTATTTTACGTCAGAATGTTAACGAAGGGCTAATATATAGAGAAAACCTAGTTTCAAATTCCAATAATTTAAAGAATTTGTCGTTCGCTCGCATAAGACCTCTGATTAACAGTTAGTTTTTTACTTTCGCTTGCTGTAATTCAGGCATTTGTTTGTTAACAAATAACGAATTAACAAGTCTCTAACATATGATACGTAGAATAGGTTTACTTGGTTTGGTGGCTTTCTCTTTTTTAATGTGCACTAAAAGCAATCAGAATGTTTTACCGTATACGCCGGTAAGCGAATCGTTGTCTATAGCTGAGCCATCTAACTTTCCCCTAACGGCTCAGGGCGGATGGGTCTACCATCCTGGAGGGCTGAGAGGATTAATTGTTTATCGCCAAAGTTTCACCGGAGGGATAGACGATTTTAGGGCCTACGATCGCGCTTGTCCTAGACACTACGGTCAAAACTGTGGTATTCTTGAGGTAGACAATACCGATCTTTATCTAAAATGCAGCTGCGATAATAGTCGTTGGTTACTATTGAATGGATTTCCCGAAAAAGAAGATGCGGGATTTATTCAGGAATATCAAACTGTATTTACCAATGGTGTAGTGGTTATTTCCAATTAAAAGCCCCTTCCCTACTCTTTCTGGCTTTTCCTTGGTAATTAAATCTTTCCTTCTACTTCTTTCATTCTTCCTAAAGCATATGAATCTTCATTCCATTTGCTCCCATCATATAATGAATAGTAAAACCTTGGAGGAGACTTTTCGGATTGGGTAGCCATCCACTTCTATCAGCTCCAACTCTTTGATCCATTATAGAATTTCAATCTCCAATGGAAAATCGCATCGGAGATGGAGTCATTTAGCTGCAGAAAATTTGGAAGGGCTTGAAATAAAACCATAAGATCTTCCTAAGCTTTACACCTATATAATATATACGATTTTAGATCTGATAAGAAAGGGGATGGAACCATGCACCAAAAAAAGCAACAAGGAACAATGGAATCGCCCCTCGTTTGGTTATTCATTGCATCTACAGACAGTAATTCAAAAAACTCCCGGTCTCTTTTCAGATTAATCATTTTTTTGGCGGAAGGTCATTCCGCCGCTCCCATACCTTCATTTTTTGAGTAAATAAGGCTTCAAAACTTTCAGTCCATTTTTAGTTGGAAGGGAATTACGA
>JAFMBM010000083.1 GCA_017858515.1 Cryomorphaceae bacterium
GGCGGAGATTATAAGCCTCAGGAAAGAGGGTCATTTAATAGAAGCGAAAGTTCAGATAGACCAAGAAGAGAAGGAGACAGTCGTTATCCTAATAGGGAAGGTCAAGGGAATAGAGCCGGCTCTCATTCCTTTAACAGAGATTCAGACAGCAGACCTTTTGCAAAAAGAGAAGGTTCAGACCGCAACACATTCGGCTCACCCATTCGAAAATTCGATTCAAAGCCATCATCATCCAAAGCCAATCCCAAGGGCGATCGTTCGGCTGAGGGAATGCGTTTAAATCGATTCTTAGCGCACGCGGGCATCTGCTCTCGTCGCGAAGCCGATGTATTCATAAAGGCAGGGCTTGTAAAAGTGAACAACAAGGTTGTCACGGAAATGGGCTATATCGTAGGGCAGATGGATGAAGTTCGCTACAACGATTCGATTATAAAATCGGAGAAGAAAGTCTATTTGCTCTTGAATAAACCCAAAGGCTTTATAACCACTTCAGACGATCCCAAAGCAAGGAAAACCGTAATGGATCTTATTGCAGGAGCTTGCAAAGAGCGGGTTTATCCGGTGGGAAGGTTAGACAGAGCCACCACTGGCGTATTGCTGTTTACCAATGATGGGGATATGACCGATAAATTATTGCATCCGTCTAAAGGAGCACAAAAGATTTATGAAGTCGTCTTGGATAAGGTCCTTAGCCGAGGAGATCTTCAGAAAATTGCCGATGGAATTACCCTAGAAGACGGACTGGCCCAAGTGGATGGAATCTCATATGTAGACGATAAAGACAAAAAGCATATCGGAATTGAAATTCATATAGGTAAGAACCGAATTGTGAGACGAATTTTCGAAAGCCTCGGGTATGAGGTAACCAAACTCGATCGAGTTTTCTTTGCTGGTTTAACGAAAAAGAGATTAGAAAGAGGGCATTGGCGTTTCCTTACTGAGAAAGAAGTGAACTTTCTTAGAATGCGCTAAATAGCACTAAAACAGTTTTTTAAATTCTGCGTTTGCACAGTATGAAGCGTTTGCTCAAAATACTGGGTTGGATACTGTTGTTCTTGATTTTTCTTTCTTCCGGCATTGCGGGCTTGGCCTGGTGGAAGAAGGAAAGTATTCTAAGAATAATGGTAGATGAACTCAATAAGAACCTCATGGTTCCGGTTGAAGTTTCTCAAATGGAGCTTAGCTTAGACCATTTTCCCTCTGTAGCCATACGGTTTCATCAGGTGTTTATTGCAGATCCCAAGCAAAAAGGAGATACCCTTTTGTACGTAGAAAAACTGGATGCTGCCTCGAATCTTAGAAATTGGTTAGGCGGAAACTACAGAATTAATAATCTCTATGCCCATACGGGAAAAGTGGAGATTCGTCAGTACGAAGATGAAAGCTGGAATTATGATTGGGTTTACGAACAATCTTCTGAGGGAAGCAGTAGGAATGTTGAGTTAAAAGGACTTCGAGCCGATGAAATAAGGCTGTACTACTTCCAACCAAAAGAGAAAAGAAAGCTTTTAACTTTTTTGAAGTCTATTGATCTTCAAGGCAATCTTACAGGCCTTGAGGAGATAAGACTAAATGCAGAACACAGTTTGTTCCGATTGAATCTTGACGATAAGAATATCGAAACGTCTAAGGGAGAATTGAAATTGGTTCAAGACCAAGGTTTGTGGTCTGGTCATTGGTCTCATGCATTTGGAGAATTGAGCTTTATAGAAGAAGAAAAGCGTTGGAGTTTTTCGGGGCAAACAGAGAATATTCTTCGAGTCGCTTCGTGGATCAATGCCGAAATCCCTAAAGATCTTGTATCCTTAGAGGGAAGTTGGCAAGCTAAGGGCATTTGGCTTAAATCAACCAATGAGGCTGAGGTAGAGTGGAGTGGAAAAAAGCTCAATTTAGGTTGGAAGGCGTATCCAAAAATTCAAATGGAATTATCGGGCATTTGGCAGATGAACGAAGATTCTACCTATTTAGATCTAAAGAAAGCCGAAGCAAAGTCAGATGAAATCGCGCTTTCATCAATAGGGCATTTTCGCCTTGATTCAAAGAAGATAGGAAATTTTCAAGCAAAGCTATCGATTCAGGATCTCAAACAGCTTGCTACTTACGCTGATTCACTTCCACCCAACTTAGACGGAAGGTTGAATGCAAGCTTTAATTATAGAGGAGTACTAGAAAAAGCGGCCATCCAGAAGTCTTTGCTCGCTGAAATGGACCTAGATGGAGTTGGCTTTGATTATGAAGGAATGGAAATTCGCAACGCCAAAGGAAAACTGAGCAACAAAGGCGATGATTGGAAGATTGAAAACCTCCTTCTTTTAATCAATCAGCACGAGGTATTTGCCAATGGAAAAATTTCATGGCCAAAAGTGGAAGACCAGGTTCCTTCTGCTCAATTGAAAATTCGAATGGCCTCGTTGGATTTATCAAAATGGACAAATGGTTCAAAAACGGAAGCTTTTAAGTTACCCAATTTTGAGATGGACGTGGTCTTAGATGCCGACGAGTTTCGAATGAGCAATTTGCGTTTAAGTCAGGTAAAACTGAGCTTCAAGAGCAACAATAGTAGTGTGAAAGTAGATAAGCTTTTTGCAGAAGGCCTAAGAGGTGAATTGAGAGGGCGGCTCGACTTTTTTAAGGAAGGAATGGACTATAGACTTCAATCTGTTTGTGAATTAGAGAATATATCCATCGATGCTCTTTTTAAGGCATTTAACAATTTCGGACAAGAAGTATTGACTTCAGATCATCTAAAAGGCCGGTTGAGTAGTCATTTCGATTTGCAGATGGAAATGGATGAAAAGACACAAATAAACTTAGATAAGCTTCAGGTAAATGGAGCATTGAAGTTAATGAATGCCGAATTGATAGGCTTTGCACCTTTAGAGGCGCTTTCGGTTTTTGCACAGCGTGAAGAGCTGAATCATCTGCGAATGACGGAACATATTCAGCCCATAGAAATTCATGACGGAGCCGTTTGGCTTCCTTTAACTACGATCAAAACAAACGCATTTGAATTAAAGATTAGAGGAGAGCATCGATTTAACAATTGGATTGATTACACCGTTCAAATGCCAATTGAGGCATTGATAAGAAAAGGCAAGAAATCGAAGGGAGAGTTCGACGATTGGATAGTTGAAGTGCAAGAACGGCAGCAACCTGGAATTTATGTGCAGTTAATTGGTGATATGAAAGATCCTAAGATACAATGGGATAAGAATGCCACACAAGAAGGTTTAAGGCAAGAATGGAAGGAGAATGCCAATCCATTTCGAAGAGACACCACTACAACTCCCAAGAATCCAACAGGCGGAATTCAATTTGAATGGGAGGAAGACGGAGGCTAATTATGTAGGGAAAATGCTAGCATGAATGATTTTTCATTGGTACTTTTTCCTCGTTTTTATTGATTTTTTCGATGGAAAAAGTTGTATACACTGCATCTTCTAGCTCCTATTTATACTGAAAGTCTCAAAGAAGAGTCTCATTTGAAAATAGAATTTTATTTGGAAAAGGTGTAAAAATAATATAGACAAACTCTTGTTCATTCCATGATTAAAGTAGGGTTTATATGAAAATATAGTTTTAATGTTAAAAGTGGTCAATGAAGTACGTTTGAGAAAGATGTTCGTGAAATCTGAAATGGAACAATTTTCATTGAAATGACTCGGAATTTCACTTTTGATTGGTTTAAAATGTGTTATGAAAAATAACGCTATTAATCATTTAATGTAAAACGCATTAGTATAAAAATGAGATGGTTAAACTATTATAGAGTGGATCTTATTTAGTTATAAATAAAGAAGAGCCGAGAAAATGTGCTAACACCTGAACGTGGCTGCTTTTTTCGACAAGTTGTAAATATAGAGTTTGGTTTTGAGA
>JAFMBM010000014.1 GCA_017858515.1 Cryomorphaceae bacterium
TGGGCAGAGTGGAGAATGGAGGGAGAAGAAAAAAGTTTTTCTTAAAAAGAGGGAATGAGGGGAGAAAGGAGCTGAAAAAGGAATGGAGAGATGGAAAGGAATGAAGACCCAAAAAAGGCTCAAAACGGAAAGGCGGGTCGATTTTTAGGCAGCAAATTACACCAGTCCCTGGCCAAGGAGGCCATGGATTTTGAGAGCGCTTCTGGGCAAGGAAAGCTTGTCCACTTAAGGAAAAAAGACTGCTTCTGTAGAACGACCTACACCTAATTATATATAGGAGTAGTGATTTTTGGAATGAGAAGAGGAATGGCACAGGAATGTGAGCAGAGAAAATCAAAGATCGAATTGGCCCGGCTGCTATAGCGAATTAAGGCTGAATAGGCAATGAGTTGGACAAGTATAAGACCTAATATTATTTTTATTGAGACCCCTTCTTACAGATTGCAATATGTTTTACATTAGAGGCGAAGCGCTGCACATCTAGTGGAGTGGGAAAAGTGGAAATGACAACAATGAGTTGTTGTTATACAATTGTTGTATGCCATTTGAAAAAAGAACAGCATGAGAAAGCTTCTTGTAATAACACTCATCTCCTTTGCAGGCCTTACCCTGAAGTCCCATGCTGAAAGATGACGCTGATTTCACTTTTGAATCAAGAGGTAAGATTGAGGCAAAAGGAAAAGGAGAAATTGAGATGTATTTCGTAACCAAGAAAAGTTAGAAATTAGACACAAGACATAAAATGCATATGATTTTGAAAAACTCAAAAACCAGCATTCTGAAAAAACTGCTCATCGCATTTATCATTTATCATTCATCATTAATAATTGGGGTCGCCCAGAATTTAGATACTTTATACACCATTTGGCAAGATGAAAGCCAATCGGACTCCACTCGCGCAAAATCATATAATGACTACGTCGAGGACGGCTTTCTTTATTCAAACCCCGACAGTGCCTATGTTTTGGCTGAAGCCCTTCATATTTATGCAACAAATCACAATTTCTCAAAGGCATCTGCAATAGGCTACAATTTACAGGGCATAGCCATGGTCATTAGAGGCAATTACGCGAGTGCCCTGGAATTCTTTGAAAAGAGCCTTGCGATTTATGAAGAACTCGGGGACAAAAGTGGTGCAGCAGGGATCATGAATAATATCGGTCGTATTCATGAGGACAAGGGTAATTACCCGACTGCAATAAAATATTACACAAGTAGTATTGCGCTAAAAAAAGAAATAGGACAAATTTCAGTAAGCCTAACCAACATTGGCAATGTTTACCTGGCCCAAAATAATTTGCCCCGTGCCTTGGAATACTACGAAAGTGGCTTGGCACTTAGTGAGGAAGCAGGGAACAAACAGTCTACCGCTAACTGCTTGAACAATATCGGTATAATTTATTCCCTGCAAGCCAACTATCCATGTGCTAAAGATTATTTCGAAGAAAGTCTGGCGATTTTTAAAACAATTGGAGACAAACGGGGCACCTCAAATAGTTTAGCTGGTTTAGGCCTACTATATAAAAATAAAGGTGATGAGCTCCGAACCATCGAATACCTAAAAAAGACGCAGGCAATTTTTGAAGAAATTGGGGACAATTATGGTATTGCAAAAGTCCTGTCAGATTTAGGTAGTATTTACCAAGAACAAGGAAAGTTTAAGCTTGCCATAGACCATTGTCAAAAGAGCCTGACGCTAGCAGAAGAAATTGAAATATTGGCAACTCAGGTTGATGCCTGCCAATGTCTATTTGACACCTATAAATCTCTGGGCGATGGTGAAAAGGCCCTACTTTACCTAGAGAAAGTACAAATGTTAAACAAGCGTTTGAATGCTGAAGAAACCGCAAAAAAGCTGGAGCAGATGGAGTTTGCGAAGGTGATGATGGCAGATAGTATTGCGAAAGCCGAGGAGGCGCGGTTAATAGAAGAGGAGCATCGAGAAGAAGTGCGCCAGAAAAATCAAACACGCAATGCACTTCTTGGCGCAGTATTATTGTTGATGGTTTTAGCGGGAGGTCTCTATATATGTTGGCGCTATGTGCGCAAGTCAAAAGCGATTTTGCAGGTGGAGAAAGACCGTTCTGAGAATTTACTCCTCAACATCCTGCCCGAAGAAATTGCACAAGAACTCAAAGAAAAAGGCAAAGCCGATGCCCGCCATTTTGAGATGGTCTCTATCCTCTTTACAGACTTCAAAGGCTTTACTGAACAAAGCGCAAAACTCAGTGCAACCGAATTGGTGACGGAAATAAACCACTGTTTCGAAGCTTTTGACAGCATTATGGAAAAATACGGCATCGAAAAAATTAAAACCATTGGTGATGCCTATATGGCGGCAGGCGGCTTGCCCGTGCCATCGGATGATTCGGTAAAAAACGCCGTGCTGGCGGCCTTAGAAATGCAAGCTTTTATCATTAATCGAAAGGCAGAGAACGAAAGCAGCGGCAAAGCCGCCTTCGAAATGCGTGTCGGCATCTACACCGGCCCGGTAGTGGCAGGCATTGTAGGGGTCAAAAAGTTCCAGTACGACATTTGGGGGGATACAGTAAATACCGCCAGCCTGATGGAAAACTCAGGTAAAGTTGGCAAAGTAAACATCAGCCAGACCACGTATGAGTTATTGAAAAATGATGCTGATCTTTCGTTTGAATCAAGAGGTAAAATTGAAGCGAAAGGCAAAGGAGAGATGGAGATGTATTTTGTATCAAAGGCTTAATTGAACTAAGAAAAACGTCATACAACAACTAAGGTTTCGTTCGGCCCGTAGGGCCTAGGATGAAACCGCTGTTGCACGGAACCGGGCTTGATTGTGTGATGCAGCGTTATGGGGAAAGCGTTTTAGCCTTTCGGGCTAAACGGAGGAATGGCCCTTGAAAGAGGAAGGGAAGGTTCTAAAATGAGGATACGATGGGCAGCTAGGCTTTCCTTTTTTATGCCTTATGATTGCCAAATGGAACGTGCAAAAGAGAAAAGACTGAAAGGCCCAAAAAGAATTAGAGCATTTGAAGAGGCAGGAGGATAAGCAGACAGACTGTAGCCTTCCACTCAAGCAAAGTTTGGCCGCTTTAGAAAAACGCAGAAGCAGCTACAGCCAGATTTACACCTATTATATATAGGAATAGATTTTTGCAAATGAATCGGATTTTGTTTGGGAGTAGGTGGACGAGGAAGCAGTACACTAGGCAGCCTGAATGCAACTAACTATGGGGAGCGGATGGCGGATTGGTTGGAGCAGTCAAAACTCAAAGATTATTTTTTAGGATGACTTCTTACAGATTGGATTATTTCTTAGATTTAGAGTCGCGGCGCTGCCTATGAAGTGGAGTGCATAAAGGGGGAAATGACAACAATGAGTTGTTGTTATGCAATTGTTGGCATTAATTCGAAAAACAATCGCACTTCACTTCTAATTCTTATATTTGTGATTAATTCACGAATATTAAATTTAGAAAATTGGAATTACAAGAATTCAGCTTTGGGAATTTCAGAAGCTTTAAGGAGATTAACACTCTTAATCTTGCTGCTGCTAAACTCAAGTCAAAATATAGACATGTTGACGAAGACAATCTGTTTTCAACAGATAATTCTGAGAACATATCCTTTTTAAAATCAAAGGCCATTTATGGAGCTAATGCTAGTGGAAAAAGCAACATCATTAAAGCTTTAGTTACGTTTATCAGAATTTTAAAAAGTTCAGTTAAAGATGACAAAGTCCTAAATATGGTGGACTCATTCCGATTGTCTACCGAAACAGAAAATGAGCCTACTTTTTTTCAGATTATATTTTGGGACGAAAACACCAAGTATCGTTACGGTTTTGAATTAGATGATGAAAACATTTTCTCTGAATGGTTATATGGCAAACCAGGAAAAAAAGAAATGTGCTACTTTATTCGAGAAGGGAATGAAATTATCGAACTTGATAAAACAAACTTTTCAGAAGGAGACAAACTGAATAGTTTAATTTCTGACGATGCCGATAATGAATTATTCAGAAATAACTCTTTATTCTTATCCACCTTATCGAGTTTTGGTTTTGGTAAGATTTCGAAGAGAATCTTAGAGAGCATTTCTTCTTTCACAATTATTAGTGGACTCGGCCATCAAGGAATGTATGCCTACGCAGGAGATTCATTAGAAGATGAAGAAAAGAAAAGGAACATTTTAGACTTCCTTAAAAAAGGAGATATCGGAATTGAAGATCTAAACTCAGTTGAGATTTCAAATAAGGACTTGCCTGAAGATGTTGAAGATGAAATTCGCAAAGATTTTGAGAATAAAAAAAGAAAGCTCCTGCTTTCTTCAAGAAAGAAGTTCGATGACAAGAACAATTTCGTTGAAAATGAAACATTCTCTTTTAGTATCCATGAATCTGAAGGTACTCAAAAGTTATTTGAGCTCAGCCCTTTTATTTACAGAACGCTTAAAGAAAGTAAAGTTTTAATTATTGATGAGTTTGACGCTAGATTCCACCCCCTATTAACTCAGAAAATACTAGAATTATTTAATTCAAAAGAAAATAAGGGAGCTCAATTAATAGTAACTACACATGACACGAATTTACTCTCGTCAAAGTTATTGCGCAGAGATCAAATAGAATTTGTTGAAAAAGACAGTTATGGAGTTAGTCACCTATACTCTTTAGCAGAATTCAAAGGCATTAGGAATGATGCTTCTTTTGAAAAAGACTATATCCACGGAAAATACGGTGCGATTCCATTCCTTGGTAAGTTCAAAAATATTCTTGACTAATGCCAAAACGAACCAAAGCAATCAAAGTTACGGACAGAAAAAAGCCTTGGTTAAAAAAGGTAAAAGCATCTAAGTATAAGCTTGATACAAAGGTGCAGAACAAAACGATTCTAATTGTTGGTGAAGGTCAAACCGAAAAGCTATATTTTGAATCATTCCCTGTTTTAAGTTTAACGGTAGAAGCCATCGACTTACAAGGTCAGAGCAAGCAGAAGCTTATCGAGTCAACTGAAGAAATTGTTAAGTCAGCAGATATTGAATATGATGCCATTTGGTGTGTTTTGACATGGACATAAAACAAGGCGAAAAAGAGTTCTCCGATTTTGATAATGCCATTACAAGTGGACAAGCCAAAGGATATAAAATTGCTTACTCAAACGACTGTTTCGAACTTTGGTTCTATTTACATTACCAATTCACAGATCAAAAACACCATAGAACATTTTACTATAAAGAACTCGGAAAAGTATTTGGTTGCAATTATGAAAAAGACGGAAAAGGTTATGACTTCTGCAAACAAATCTATTCTTTACTGAAAAGTGACGACAACTCTTCTCAAAAGGATGCAATTGAACGAGCAAAAACTCTACACGAAAAAAATAAAGACCATATCTATCATCTTCAAAACCCGACAACTTTGGTTTATGAACTTGTTGAAAGTCTAAATGAGAATTGTAGAAAATAAAAACTATTGCCAACAATCGCAATAAAAACATGCCCTTCAGGACACTGCGCATAGCCAAAACGTTGGTGTGCCACGAGGTGGCATCTATCCAGTAGGTGAGAATCCTAGCAGGGCAATGGACTGTTCACCCTGAAGATGTACGAACGGTAGACTTTGTGAGGAAGTAGGCTGAAGCTCAGTAGAATCAATTACCCAAGCCGCAACCGTGAACCCGCATTAGCTTCGATATGTGTAGCCATAGATTTGGGGACAGTTTTGACGGTCTGGAACCCTGCCATACTACAATGATAAACAGTTGTATGAGTTGTAGTAAATTACCGGAGTCAAAGGGGTGGCGTTAGTATAGATGGATAGGTGTTAAACGTGGGAGGTCTCTTTTAGCAAAGGATGGCAATCTTAAAAGCATGTTTATAAGTACTACGAAATTACAAGCTGCTAGAAGAGAAGTCGGAGGAGTTCATTGTACCGATGATGTTAGGGACAACAAAAGCCTGAACTTGGGAAGGAACTCCATTTTAAACGAGTTTTGTATAATCATTGAAATGCGTACAGACCTTAATCAGTGCTAAAGGATGGGACTAAGAGACATAAAAAAGGAACTGAGAAAACTCGAACAGGATAAGCTTATTGATCTTGTTGCGGACTTGTATAAAAAGAACAAATCTGTTAAGGACTTCTTCGACTTTTATATTAATCCTGATGAAAGAGAATTATTCATGAAATATCAGGATAAAGTATTTGAAGCATTTTATCCAAGGCGTGGTTTCAACTACAAACTCAAAGACGGCAAACAAGCAATCAGTGACTTTAAAAAATATAGTTCATCGAGTGAGTTACTTGCTGAATTGATGCTATTCTACGTTGAGACAGGAGTGAAATTTACAAATGACTTTGGTGATATAAACGCGCCGTTTTACAAAAGTTTAGCGACATGCTTTGTAGATAGCTTGAGGTTGATGAGCAAAGAAAATCTCTTAGATAAATTTGAAGATCGAGTTGAAAAACTTGTTGATGACACAGACGGAATTGGATGGAGCTTTCACGACTATATCGTTCAAGTTTGGATTGACTTCTATCCATCGGAATACGATGAAGATTTTGAAGACAGCAACAGCGGAACAGAAGAAATGGGTTAAATAATGAGACCGGACGGACAATGAGGACTGAAAGCGAGGGGTATAGCTCGCAGCGGCACTAGTACATATGGGAAGCTTCCATTAGAATTTGTAGGAAAAAAGTAGAAGGAAGCTAGGGAAACAGCATTGGGGGCCTATTCATTAAGTTTTGATGGGTTGATATTATTGTTGTTAGCATGCTTGAAGAATTGCCGAACGACTAGCCAGCTATTGAGAATGCACAATTTACAGTAAGCCTTCAGCCATATGCCCGGAAGGACAAAGAAGAATAGCCTAGCTTACAACGGCCTGACTATTGTTTGCGATATGCCATTTTGTTAGAATGGGGGAAGTTTGTCTCCTGTTCATCCGTATTCCCTCCGCCTATACCGATCTACTTACGCAACTACTTTTTTTAGTTGAATAATTCTCAAGCGATTTAGAACTTTCATAATAATATAGGTCGGATCGATTTCGTGCCATCGTATACCTCCGAAATTCGGATGGCTACTTCTCTTGTGGTGATTGTTATGATAGGCTTCGCCCATCATCAGAAAGTCAAAGGGCAGTAAGTTTTTGGAAGTGTCTTTTACTTCGAAGTTCTTGTAGCCGTAAATATGGGCAAACCAGTTAATAATAACCCCGTGAATAGGTGCCATCAAAAAAGCAATGGGCATCAATAGCCACTCCCACCACTCGGTAGCAAAAAAATAAAAGAAGGCAACATATCCCGCTCCCCACAGCACACGGGAAAGCATAGAACTGGCAAAAAGATCAAAGCTCTTCCACTGTGGCACATTGGTGGTGAATTTCTCTTCCACCTTAATACGACCCAGGTTGATATCTTGATAAATGCGTTTTGTCTTCCACATCATAGCAAAGAGGCTATTGTCGAACTTCGGTGAGTGCGGATCTTTTTCAGTATCGGCATAGGCATGGTGGAGGCGATGCATAATTCCATAGCCATAGGCACTCAGATAGCTACTGCCTTGAAAAAACCAAGTTAGAACATAAGTCAATTTCTCCATGCGTTGAGACATGGTGAAAGTTTGATGGGCTGCATACCGATGCAAGAAGAAGGTTTGGAAGAAAAGGCCTCCGTACCAGAGAACCAAAATGAAGAGAATAACAGCCATAGACGAGCTAAGAGAGATTATAGAGTATGTACCATTCAAATACGCTGGCCCATAAGTTTGGACATAGCTTCATCTGATCGGTTCGAAATTAACACAAGAACTCCGGAACTGTTTCAGCCGGTAGCCATCTAATCTGAAAAGCATTCAGTATCAAATAGATTCATTGGCTTCGTATTTCCAAAGTCGATTGTAAACCGATCATTTGTACACTTCCCAGCTCCTAAGGGAATACCAGCCTGAGGCGATCTAACGGATGTTGATATGCCTAGCAGCTGTTTGCATTTTTCAGACAATAGGAGAGTAGAGATACTTTAGGCTGTGTCTATAATTCAGGGTGCCACTACTTATGGCTCACAATTTATCTTACATTAGTAAAGAAGAACTATATCGATGTTGTGTGTTCAACAGTTACATAACCCTTCGGTGTGCTTATTCGTCTGTTACAAACAGCCATTGAAATGAAATCACTTCCAAAAGAGTATAAGCTTCTCAGAGAAATAGGGAGATCGTTGAATGACTTTCTATCATCGGCAAACACGCCTGTAGAAATTAGATCCACTGAACTTTATGAAGTAGTATCTAGAATTCCAATGATCAAATCTGAATTTCCTACCAACAGATTGTTTAATCAATTCCTCCGGAAACAACATCAAGAGGGTAGACTTTCATCTTACGTAGTCTATCGTGTGGATACCACTAACAAAGATTTTTATCAATGGCACTTTCGGAAAAAGCCAGATTCAGAATAGCCCTGAAAGGGCGCACTATTCGAGCGATGGGTGTAGCCCATCGTTGCAGCGGCAGCGGCAGTTCATGCGCGGAATGAGTAATGAAGCCAAGTCCTGAAAGGGCGAAATAGAACGATTAATTTGGCGTGAACCAGAGCGAATAACCGCTATTTGGATGGATTAACACATGGAATAAGACAGGTAGGTATAAAGTAGTATTTTAATTGAAGTGAATTAGAATGAAAACCCAGATGAAAAAGAAAGTATACCTCATAATTCTAATATCAATATTATCAAGTAAGCTTGTCTATCCATGCTCAGCCATTGTACTGAAAAGTGGCGGTCAAATTTTATTGGCCAAGAATTTTGACTGGACCTACCGCGATGGGATAGTGGTTAAAAACCTTCGAGGAACAACCAAAACGGCTTATTTCACGCATTCGGGTGAACCTGCGATTTGGACAAGTAAATACGGTAGTGTAACATTTAATCAAAATGGAAAAGAAATGCCGTATGGAGGAATGAATGAGAAAGGATTGGTGGTTGAAATGTTATGGCTTAGTCTTACACAGTACAATATTACCGCAGAGAAAGAATATGTGAATGAATTGGAATGGATACAATATCAGCTGGATCATTATAAAACGGTTCAAGAAGTTATGGATCATGTATATGAGCTGAAGATTTTTCCAATAAAAGGCAAAATTCATTATATACTCACGGACACCACCGGAGAATCGGTCATTATTGAGTATTTGAATGGGCAACCCATTGCCTATAGAAATGAAGCGAATGTTTGTCAGGCAATTACGAATAATTCAGTACTCCAATCAGAACCCTATAGGAATCAAGTAAAAGGAATCAGAAAGAAAAACACCGCGCCAACCTACCGTTATTATCTATTGGAGCAAGAAATTGCCAGTATGCAGGATCCATCCAACATAAGCGAAACCTATGCTTTCGATGTATTGAAAGAAGTAACTATCCCAAAAGGTGATTTTAAAACGGTGTGGAGTATCGTTTATAATGTGACTGAAAAAAGTGTTTCATTTTTTACGGACACGCATAAGGAGATTAAGACCATCCACCTTGTAGCCCTAGACTGGGATAAGAACCTTTCCTATTTCCCTCTCAACCAGAATCAATTGACGAACTTGGACCATGAGCTGAAATCCTTCAGTGAAATGGAGAATTACCTTTATATGTCGCCCTCCTTAATTCATTTGGGTTTTATTGAAGCTGTGACGAAAGACCTGAGTCTGCATCAGTTTAGGCAAACGAAGAGCTCATCAAGCCGTTTTGCAGATCATTATTTTCATTTCAACCTTTCCATTCCAATCGAGGAAGACAAGCAAACCATTTTTATTGCCGTTATGGATAGTGAAGAAGGATTTAAACAACGAAAGGTAGTTGCAGGTGGTTATTTGTTTGCTACCTTTTCCAATAAGGGCGTCTGTACTTTTCATATTTACGGACTAAGAAATGGGCACTATTCAATGTTGGCCTTTATCGACAGCAACAAAAACAGAAAGTTGGATTTCGACAAGCAAAAGGCAGTGGAAGAATATTTGACATTCGGTAATTCTAACTACACAAAAGAGAAAGAAATTGACTTTGCAAATACTTCCGCAGACTTTAATAAGATGAATTCTAATCTACAAATAAGGTGGAGACGGTAGAGTGTGTCTGCTTCTGTAGTGCATTTAGCCTCGATGCGATGGCTTGGGATTAAAAAAGAGGCCAATTAGAATGAAGGGTGTTGAAGTGAACCTATAGCGGGCAAAACTTGAACGGATTCAATGCCTTTTTATCGAAAGTTGGAGGTTTAATGCATTTTGTTTCACATAAGGCAGCTGCGACAGTACATGAAGTGAATGAGAAATGCTTCACGGTCACGGTGGGCAATCACCCGCCGCTAAGATATGCCGCCCTTTCAGGGCTTAGCTTCAGAAAAGCCCTGAAAGGGCGCATTATTCGAGCGATGGGTGTAGCCCATCGTCGCTTGAGATTTTAGAAATCTAGTTTCATGGAAACCAATGGCGGCTGGATAGAATTCTGATAATTGGGATTAACTTTGAATGAACACTCCTTCAATGAAATGCAAACAATATGTTTGAGAAACTAACCCTTGTATCTGCCTTATTAGGAGGCTTTGCATTTACCTTCTTGGGAGCAATGCTGTCGAATAATGACAATAAGAAATTAATCTCTGTACTAGTGATGATTTCTGCTTTAACTGCTACTCTTTTCTTTTTATGCACATTAGGTTGGGCACTCGTTGGTAAAACCTCTTACGAAGATCTTTCTGAATTTGGAAAGACAAAGCATTCATACCTCTTTTCATTATTTGTATTGGGTATACTGCTCTTCAATGTGTTACTGGCAATGTCAGGTTGGATGCGTTCTAGGAAGCTGGGAATGGTAACCACCGCGTTTGGGGTATTTGCTTTTATCTCTTTAATGTTTTTGTTTAAAGGCAGTCTGGTATAATCGTCTTTATTCTGTTCATGAAGTAAAGACATACTCATTGCAAGAGAATAAAGAGAAGGTCCCAAACCTTTAATCAAAAGCCCTCAAAATCTCTGCGTTTCCCTTCTTCATTTTTTGCTTTCTTCTGTGCTCAAAAGATCCAAACGGATCTCGGTAGGAATAAATAAATCCATCTTAGAGGCGTTGTCAGCGGTGTACTCAATAAACTTCCAATCGTCTGTTTTCTTGTTCGCTACGGCAAAGATCTTCTTGTTGGCTTTAATCTTAAAACGGTATTCGGCTGGATTATACTCCACATTCTCCCTTCCATAATTGTTGTAGAAGCTTTCTTCCATCATCGACATTACTTCGGCTGTATGGTATTCTTCCCCAAGAAACTCAATGCTAAACTCAGACAAATAGAAAACCAGCGCGAATTTTTCTATGTCAGACTTCTTCACTTCTGAAATAGAAACAATTTCAAACCGATTGAAATCCATCTTCATTCCGCGGTTCTCCATATCGTTAAACATGGCAATGATTTGCTCTCTGGGGGTATTGTCAAAAATCTTTGGATACACCTGATCCATTACGCCTTCCCAATTCTTGTTTTGGGTAGACTGAAAATATACTTCGAGCTGAGTTCGTATCTGTTTCGATTCTTTAGACTGAGCCCAAAGCGCAGAATGCATGCTGTAAACAAGTACAAATAATAGGCTAATTTTTGTTTTCATGGTATAGGTTTTATTTCGGTTGTATGGATTCTAATCCTTTTAATATATCATAAACGGCGGGACAAACAGCGGCATTCTTTTCGGTAAGATTGAGAATTTGATACTGTTTTCTTCGGTCGGTATGCGGGTATTCTCTGCAGGCTTTGGGACGATGCTCGTATACACTGCAGTAATTGTCTGATCCAAGGAAAGGACAAGGAAGGCTTTTGAGTACACGATCTCCTTCTTCGTCTATTTGCAGATAAGTAGATTCAAATTGCGAAGGCTTCATTCGAAGGTGTTTCGCCAGCCGTTCGGTATCCTTATCCGTAAACAAAGGTCCTGTAGTCTTGCAGCAATTGGCGCATTCTAGACAATCTATTTTCCGAAAAGCTTCTTCATGCAGATTGTGCATGCGATCGTCTAGATCCTTTGGTTTTTTCTTTTTGAGTTGCCGTATGAGCTGACCAAATTCCTTAGATCGATCGGGTCTGTTCTCGAACATTGAACTCATTCTTCTAACAATGCTTGAACTAAAGCATGCGTTTCTTCCACATAAGCAGCATATTTAGAAGTGCCCGGACCAGAAAAGCCCGTATGAACCTTGCGCACTTTGCCGTTGCGGTCTACAAATAAACTCGTAGGGTAGCTCATAAATTGATCGAGGTAAGGAAGCTTTTCATTCACTGAATTCAGAGAGCCTCCAAATAAAATAGGATAAGGAATTGCTAAATCTGAAATCATCCGATCTATGGCAGGACGAACGGCCTGTATTTCTTCTTTCCGCTCGAAAGTTATACCCACTATTTCTAGGCCCTCTGCGTGATAGCTAGAATACAATTCATTAAAGAAACGAGTTTCATCCATACAATTGGGGCACCATGAACCCATGATCTGAATGATGTAGGGCTTACCCAAAAAGCGTTCGTCTGCATGACTTACGGAATCTCCTTTGAGATCGACAAAAGAAAATGGAAAGCTTCCATCTTCTGTGGTAACACCACTTAGTTCGTTGGCAGGACGCAGCGAGTAAGCATCATCTCTTTCGGCTTTCCAAGGAATATGGAAATGATTGCCTGAAAAGTATTGTCCTTCCATTAAACCCGGACCAATAATCTTAGCAGTAAAAAGGTAGGCATGGGCGCCGTCGAAGGTGCTCATATATAAATGATCGCCATCCAACACACCATCCAAAAAGCGGTAATCGCCCGTTTCAGTGAGTATAGATCCGCTCACTTTTTGTCCATCGAGTTTAAACTCACCCAAACCATACCCAATGCGGTTTTCTCGGATGAAGCTCACCTTCCAATTGTAATTTAAGCTGAAGGCTGCTTGATCTTTCACATCAAAGCGCTCCTTTTCACCTTCAAGAACCTGAACAGCCACTTTGTAATCTGGACTATTATCAGGGTTGTACCAGTAGCCTTTCACTCCTTCGGCGGTTCTAGTTAATCGGAAGTATGACAGAAAAACAGGCATTTGAATACGAAGCGTATCCGAGCCTTCTTCCCATGCAATCTCATTTACTGTAATGGTTTCCTCTGCATTGTAAATATGCATGATAAACTTTCCATCTAATTCCTTCCAATCGAAATTAAAAGGCAAAGTCAAACTATCGTTTACCATCAGTTCCATACGATGCATTCCATCCGCAAGAAAAGCTTCTTGATTGTCTTTCATGGGTTTTGAATTTTGACAAGAAAAGAGAGAGGCAAATGTTAATAGAACAAAGAGAAGGTTTTGCCCTGTTTTATTTAGTTGGAAGGTGTTTTTCATCTGCAAAAATTAGTTTTTGTCGAGAACAACAAGATACACAGGATGTAGCGTGGATTCTCTGCTGCTTGGATTTAAAAAAGCAGGCGTTAGTTCAGTAATGGGATAAGAGTTAAAACGGATGATTGTATCTATAGGAAGAGAAGCGGATTTCAAATCAGCTAATCCATCTTCCAACGAAAAAATGTATTCGTCGGTATTTTTAATGGATTCAATAGTAGAACGCACGGGGATGGAGGATTGCATATAATAGTCGAAGCTAAAAGTAAAAGATTTATAATAGGCCGTGTTTTCCGTTTGTGCGCCCATTTGTTTGGCGAGGAAGGCCATTTCCGAGCCCTTTTGATATTTGAGAAGCAAAGGATAGAAATGGGAATTTAGGACCATATTCGTTAGTCCCGAAACTAAGGCAAGTGAAAGCACAATGGCCATTACTCTATTCTTTAAAAAGAAAGCCCAAATACAAAGAATCGCAAGAGGAGGGAGGAGGAAGCGAAGGTAGGAGGGCACATTAAAAACCCAAAATAAAAGAACGGAAGAGAGAATAAGGCTAACTATTAGCGGTAGAGCAGCCCCAATGTGAATGAGACGTTGCGCTAACTTTCCTTTCTTGTCAAAAGCATCTACAATAAATTCAGCCGTTAAAAGGGCAGCGAAGGGATAAAGTGGAAAGATATAATGCGGCAGTTTGTATTGAGATGCACTGAGGGCGAGAAAGGGAAGAAGAAATCCGCACAAAAGAAGAAATTGTCCCTTGCCTTTTTGGAATACGCTTTTGATTTCAACAAAGGACTTCCAGAATAAGGCCATTAACGTAATAAGGGCCCAAGGCATAAAGCTCCACAAGAAATTGTGCACAAAGAAGAAAGGACCACTATTGTCTTTCCACACATTTTCTCCTGTAATTCTGCCAAAGCTTTGTTCCCAGAAGAAGAAACGCAAACCAGAAACCCCCTCCACCAGACTTAGGCCTTTGGGGCCAGGCATGAAGGTGATTTTATCAGGTTGTGAATCGAATTGTTGATAGAGACCATAAGACATAGGACTTAAAACCAAGGCAATAACCACTAGAGCAAGAATCCACTCCCACTTAAATATGAGCTTCCACTCTCTGTTTATCAGCCAATGACCACCTAAGGCCATAGCAGGAATGATGAGGCCTAAAGGCCCCTTAGCGAGCATGGCCAAGCCAAGAAAGACGGCGCCCCAAAGGAGATCTATTTTAGCATTAAATCGGGTGAAGCGATAGATCTGCAGAGTAGACAGAATAACGAAAGCCGTTAACAGTGTATCGGTTCGGAGATCCATACTAAACAGAAAATAGGCCTGACAGCTACCCAGAATAAGTGCCGCAACAAATCCAGTCTTGGCATCTTTTAGCAATCTTCCCAATTGATAGGTTGCGTAAACACTTATCAAGAGAAAAAGGAAAGGAATGATTTTGAAACTCCAATTGTGCACCCCAAACAGCTGAAAACTAGAAGCCGCTGCCCAGAATAACAAGGGAGGCTTATCGAGATAGTCTCTTCCCCTGCTTTTTATTTCCAGAAACTCCCCTGTTTCGGCCATTTCTCTGCTAATACTTGCATATTGAGCAGAATCTACATCCATAACATTGAGTTGGAGACCTGCGAAATAGGCGATGCCGGAAAGAAGAATAACCAGCCAAATAAAAAGGGTGTGCCTCATAGATGCAAAGAAAACGCCTTCTTTTGGCATTGTGGTATTAAAAATACCTGAAATTCTATAAAGTAAAAATCAAAGTTGAGGTGAATTGAAGGATGGTTTTATCCCAAAGTAATACATTGTAATTAAGGGCACTACCTGAAGGATTTTTTAAAATGCCTTTAGGGAAAGAGAAGAAGTAAAGGGGTAGAAAGACTAGATCAGGTGAAGACCTATGTTAACTTTTATAAATTTTGTAAGAATGTAAAAGGAATTAAACTAAATTGGCAAAAAATATTTAATATGAAAAGAAATGTAATTTTTATGCTTGTTTTTGCAAGTATACTTGGCTTTTTAACCTCTTGCGGAGGATTAGCCGGTGTAGGTTATGCTGGAGATGTTATTCCCAATGGAAGAAAGGTGTCTGTAGTCTACTCTAGCACAAACATATTAGGGTTCACTCCTCCAAAAGATACCTATGAAGTTATTGAGAGTCTGGTAAAGAAATGCGACAAAGAATCTAACGGAACAGTTTCTGGAATTGGTTATCAAGTAGTAGTGCGCAATTACATTTTTGCTTATAAAATAGAAATTATTGCATCAGGCTATTGCTGCTGCGATGAAGGTGGATCAGGTTCTGCTAGTTCAGACGATGAAGATGATACCGACTCAAAAGGCAAAAAGAAAAAGAAAGGGAAAGGACGCTAGATTCAAGCCTTTGAATGTTAAAGTTGAAAATCCTCTTTGGGCAGCGCCCAAAGAGGATTTTTTAATTTGGCCCCATTTGAAGTTTGTATAGACGATAACACACATGAACCCTTAGAGCAGTGCATTATTCTATTCATATTAACTTAGAATAGTGGCAACTATGAGTACTGCCAATCCTAGGCTGTAAAGAATAGCTGCATACTTCAAGGCCCGCATGCTATAGTTTTTATCTTCAAGCAAACGATTTAGAATGGGATTAACCCATTTTTCTGTTGTATGATTAACGATGGGTTTGTTGTAGGCCGCTATAAGTACTGCCAAAACAATAGTCAAGAATACGCAGCTATAATAAAGAACGTACATCCAAGTTTCTCCCGATTTGTATAAATAAGGAGCCCAGAAGCTAAAGAAGAGTCCGATAGTAGTTGTGAAAAGGGCAATAAGCAGTCCGGGCGCCACCTTAACCCCTTCTATTATCCAATTGTTAAATTGGGCCAGTCGTTCTTTCCCAAATAATTCGGGTACCGCAAAGAAGAAAGCGAAGTCCTGCAGACACATGCCCACAATAAGCAGTAATTTAACCATAGCGGATTCTAAATTAGTCCGAAAGATATTCACTATTTCAAGGACTTTCCCTAGGCACTTTCTTTTAGCCTCTCTGGCAGTAGGCTGGTATGAGATCGTTCGGAAACCTTGCGAATAGGATGTAATAGGAAAAAATGGATTCGGTCGTACTACCTTTGCGGCATGATACTTCCCATTGTTGCCTATGGCGACCCCGTTTTAAAGCGTTTGGCCAAAGACATCACGTCTGAATATCCGAAGTTGGATATTTTAATTGCAAATATGTTCGAAACCATGTACGCCGCTTCAGGAGTGGGTTTAGCCGCCCCTCAAATTGGCTTAGACATTCGTTTGTTTATCATTGATGCATCTCCTTTTGCAGAAGATGAGGAAGAAACGGAGGAGGACAGAGTGATGCTGAAAACCTTTAAAAAGGTATTCATCAATGCAGAGATCCTGGAAGAAGATGGAGACGAATGGGCGTTTAATGAAGGTTGTCTTTCTATTCCCGATGTGCGGGAAGATGTTACAAGACCAAGCCATTTGAGAATCCGTTATTTGGATGAGAACTTCCAAGAACATGAGGAGGAGTTTAGTGGGATGGCGGCTCGAGTAATTCAGCATGAATACGACCACATAGAGGGAATTCTCTTTACAGATCATCTCTCTCCTTTGCGTAAACAACTGCTAAAAGGACGGTTAGGAAATATCTCAAAAGGTAAGGTGAAAGTTGAATATCGTATGCGTTTTCCAAATTTGAAAAGATGAGAATACTATTTACACTGGGTTTAGTTGCTTTGCTAGTCGCTTGCAATCAAGAACCGAAGGCATTAGAAAAGATTGATATTACTCCGGCTAAATTGGCCTATGATGCGCATCCAGAAGACAGCAGTTTGGCGCGGGCCTATTCTGTTCAACTCGAAAAAGCAGCTAAGCAGGATTTGAACGATTCTATTTCGCCCTATCATTTATTAAAGTCGGCTTTTATTCTAAGATCCATTCCAGGTGAATCACTCGAGGCCATCAATCAATTTAAAGAAGTTGTAAAGAGATTCCCTGAACATCCTGTTGGAGCGGAGGCCTCTTTTCAGATTGCCTTTACTTGGGATGAATTTGTGGGCAATAAATCAGAAGCGATGAAAAGCTACGAAGACTTTATTGCGGCCAATCCTACTCATCCATTGAGGCAAACCGCAGAAGAAATGGTATTCTTGCTCAATCTCGCAGATAATCCCAAAGATTTGATTGAGAGCTTGAAAATGATAAATACAGAATCCAAAGAATGAAATTAGACGACATTTTAGCCGTATCAGGTAAGCCGGGCCTTTTTAAACTGTTGGCACAAAGTAGAAACGGACTTATTGCAGAGAGTTTATTGGATGGAAAGCGATTGCCCATTAGTTCTACTCAACAAGTAAGTGCCTTAAAAGATATTGCCATTTATACCTACGACAAGGAAGTGCCTCTTACGGAAGTTTTTGGTTTGATAGCCAAATTGCCAGAGACAGAAATTCCAACGAAAAAAAGCAGTGGGGCTGAATTTCATGATTTCTTTCAAAAAATACTTCCCGATTACGATCAAGAGCGAGTATATACAAGCGACATCAAAAAGGTTGTGAACTGGTATACTTCTCTTTCTTCAGCTGGGGTACTTACAGAAACTGAAGAAGCCAGTGTTGAGGTGGCGAATGAGGTTGCCTTAGAAGAAACCGTTGAACAAGATGTAAACCAGGAAGTTGAGGCTGTTTCAGCTGAACTTGCTGAAACCGATGCAGAATCGGAACCAAAGTCGGAATAATGCATAGTCGGCAGGAGAAGCTAGAGGCCTTCGGCCGATTGTTGGATATTATGGATGATCTCAGGGAGAAATGCCCTTGGGATCAGAAGCAAACCTTCGAAAGTCTGCGTTATTTAACCATTGAGGAAACCTACGAATTGGCGGATGCCATTGTGGAGGGAGATCTTCAAGAGTTAAAGAAGGAAATAGGCGATATTCTCTTGCACATGGTTTTTTATTCGAAGATTGCTTCAGAAAGCAACGAATTTGATATTGCCGATGTACTTCATTCCATTTGCGAAAAACTCATCCACAGACACCCGCATATTTATGGCGATGTGAAAGTGGCCAATGAGGAGGAGGTAAAGGCTAATTGGGAAAAGCTAAAGCTTAAAGAAGGAAAGAAGTCGGTGCTCGAAGGGGTTCCTAAGTCTTTGCCTTCTATGGTAAAGGCCGCTCGAATTCAAGAAAAAGCAAGAGGCGTTGGTTTCGATTGGGACAACAAAGACCAAGTTTGGGATAAGGTAAAGGAAGAATTAGCTGAGCTAACCGAGGCTGAAGAAGAAGGGGTTAAAGAGAAGGTGGAATCGGAATTTGGCGATGTGCTTTTTGCCCTGATTAATTATGGTCGCTTTTTGAAAGTAGATCCAGAAATGGCCTTAGAACGCACCAATAAGAAGTTCATCAAGCGATTTCAAGATATGGAGGCATGGGTGGAAGAAGACCATAAGAAGCTTTCTGAAATGTCTCTTGACGAGATGGATGAATACTGGGAGCGCTCAAAGAGAACGGAACAATAACAGCCGTTTTCACCACAATTGCACTTTTTATTGCAAAGCGTGTATTTCTTAACATTCCATTCCTTTAAAACTGATTGAATAGACTATTTTCGAAACGGAAGAGACAAAAGCTATTTCTTTAAATGAAAACACTCTATTTCGTTCGGCATTCTAAGTCAAGTTGGGAGGTTGAGGCTATTTCAGATATGGATCGAACCTTGAATGAAAGGGGAATACAAGATGCCGTTCAATCGGCACAGTTCCTCCGCGAACAAGGCCGATTTCCAGAAGTAGTCTTGTCTAGTCCGGCCAATAGAGCCTTGCATACGGCGCTTATTTTTTCAAGAATTTTGTCGATACCCTATTCAGCCTTGCGTATTTATGGGGAGCTGTATAGTGGAAGTTTAAAAGATATTGAAATCCTTATTCGCTCCCTTCCAAAAGCGAGCACCTCTGCTATGCTCTTTGGTCACAATCCCACTTTTACTGATTTTGTAAATCGATGCTTAGATCATAGAATAGACAAGATTCCAACCACTGGAATTGTTGCCCTTCAGTTTAAGACCGATTATTGGGATAGCATTGAATTTGAAGCTGAATTACAATTTATAGATTATCCAAAAAAGAGAAAATGAGAGTCAAGGGCAAGCGCTATATCAATCGCGATTTAAGCTGGCTTCAGTTTAATGCGCGCGTGCTGCAAGAAGCCGAAGATCCCAATGTTCCACTTATTGAAAGGATGCGTTTTCTAGGTATTTTTTCGAATAACTTAGATGAGTTTTATCGAGTGCGCTATGCGGCCATAAAGCGATTGAACTTGCTTACCGATAGTCAGTCGGAACCAGATTTAACAGGATATAAGCCCGATGAACTTCTGCACGAGATCACCCAGGTGGTAGTAGAGCAGCAAAGAAGATCGCAGCATATTCATAATGAGTTGGTTCGGCAGCTAGAGGAGAACGATATCATTATTCCAAACGAAAAAGAACTTACTTCCAAACAAAAAGAATTTGTAAAAAAGTTTTTTGTTGAAAAGGTGAGTCCTGCCGTCTTTACGCTTATAATCAATGGAATCGACCGCATTCCTGAGCTGAGAGATAAATCCATCTATTTGGCCATCAAGCTTGTTCAGCGAGACAATCCCGAAAATCCGCGCTATGCGCTTATCGAGGTGCCTGCCGAATTAATTGGTCGTTTTGTGGAGCTTCCTAAATATGGAAAGCAATACATTATGTACTTGGAAGACTTGATTCGATTTAACTTGAATTATATCTTTTTCATCTTCGATTTTGATGAAATTGAGGCGCATACCATAAAAATTACCAGAGATGCAGAATTGGATCTCGATAATGATATCAGCACTTCCTTTTTAGAGAAAATGGCCTTAGGAGTACAACACAGACGGTCTGGAGATCCGGTTCGTTTGGTGTACGACAAAGGAATTCCGAGCGATCTTTTGCAGTTCATTGTGGAACGAATGGATCTCGACAATTTCGATAGCCTTATCGCGGGAGGACGGTATCACAACAAAAAAGACTTTATAAAATTCCCCAATGTGGGAGGGTCTTCTTTGGTGTATTCACCGGTAGAACCCCTTTACCATCCAGATCTCGATTTAAATCGCAGTATTCTAGAAGTCATTCGAAAAAAGGATGTCTTGCTCTTCCTTCCGTATCACACCTTTTCATACTATATCCGTTTTCTTCGAGAGGCTGCCATCGACCCAGATGTTAAAAGCATAAAGATTACCTTGTATCGCTTGGCGGATAAGTCGCGCATTATTTCTGCATTAATCAATGCCGCAAAGAATGGAAAAGAGGTAACAGTGGTTATAGAACTACAAGCCCGCTTCGACGAAGCCAATAATATTCGTTGGACCCAAGAATTAGAGCAAGAAGGAGTGCGTATTATTTTCGGTGTACGCGGATTAAAAGTGCATTCGAAAGTATGTATAATCCGAAGAAAGGAAGGCAATCGTTACCGAGATTATGCTGCCCTCGGAACGGGTAATCTAAACGAAGCAACGGCTCGTTTTTATACCGATTATCACCTTTTAACATCCGACAAAAAGATAACCAATGAATTGAATCAACTCTTCGATTTCTTTGATGCGAATTATCTGGTGAAGCCCTATGAACACCTCATTGTTTCGCCCCATTTTACGCGATCTAGGTTGTATGAGTTGATCGATACTGAAATCGCCAATGCACGTAGTGGAAGATCGGCCCAAATCTGGATTAAGGTGAATAGTCTTTCCGATATAGAAATGATTGATAAACTCTATTTGGCCAGTAGTTATGGTGTAAAGATTAAACTCATTGTTCGAGGAATTTGCAGCCTTATTCCAGGCAAAAAAGGATTGAGTGAGAATATAGAGGCTATTAGTATTGTGGATCAATACCTAGAACACACACGCATTTTTGCTTTTGAAAACGGGGGCGATGCCAAGTATTTTATTGGCTCTGCAGATCTAATGAATCGGAATATCGATTACCGAGTGGAGGTAACCGTTCCTATTTACAATAGAAGTATTCAAAAACAATTGATGGATCATTTTAATATTCTGTGGTCAGATAATGTAAAGGCCAGAAGACAGAGCCATTTGGATATGAATCCCTATCGAGATGTGAGTGAAGAAAACCCCATTCGAGGACAGAGGGCGCTTTATGATTATGTAAAGAAGCAATTGAAGAAGGCAACAAAATAACCGTGATAACCGATCACAATTAGCGTAATTGAATGAAATATACTCGACTTGCAGCAATAGATATAGGATCGAATTCCGTTCGATTATTGGTAACCAATGCTATAATGGATCGCAAGGAGGTTCTATTTAAGAAGGCTAGTTTGAATCGTTTACCCATTCGTTTGGGAGAAGATGCCTTCATGCGAGGAAAGATTGGTATCCGGAATACCGAACGCCTTTTGTGGGGGATGGAAGCTTTTGAGCGAATTATGAAAGTAAACGGAGTAGAAGCCTATCGAGCCTGTGCTACTTCTGCTTTGAGGGAATCTTCTAACGGACCTGAGCTCATCCAGCTAATTAAAGAGAAAACAGGCATTCAGATTGAATCTATTTCGGGTTTAGAGGAAGCGAGCCTCTTGTTTTCCTCCGATATTTTGAGTCAATACAAAACGCATGGAGACGATTTCTTGTATATGGATGTAGGAGGAGGAAGTACCGAATTTACCTTGCTGAAAGACGGTGAGCCTGTAACTAGTAGAAGTTTTCAACTAGGCACGATCCGTTTGCTACAGAATATGGATGAAAAGTCGGAGTGGAAAGAAATGCGTTCTTGGTTGAAAGAAATCACCAAAGGAGTAGATGATTTGGCCATGATTGGCTCTGGAGGCAATATTAATAGACTCTTTAAAATGAGTGGAAAGCCACTAGGAGTGCCCATTTCTCTGGATTATATAGAAGGACAGTACGTCTTTTTAAAGAAGTTTACTAAAGAAGAGTTGATAAAGCGATTGGATTTAAACATCGATAGAGCCGATGTAATTGTTCCTGCCTGCAAGATTTATATCTCGGCTATGGAATGGGCGGGTTCGAATAAGATGTTTGTTCCGAAGATGGGATTGAGTGATGGAATAGTTCGCGATCTTTATTTCCATCGAGAGAAATGGATCAAGCCATAAGCGCTCTCTATCAAAGAGCGAAGACAGAGACAATACCTTTGCAATCAAAATAAAAATCTCATGGCAGTTTTAGAAGCAAACGACAGTAATTTCAAAGAATTCTTGGCCGAGAATAAAGTGGTAGTAGTAAAATACTATGCCGATTGGTGTGGCAACTGCAAATTATTTGCTCCAAAGTATAAGAGGGTAAGTAACGAAGAAGAGTTTCAATCGATTGTATTTATCGATGTAGATGCTGAAAAAAGTCCCGAAGCTCGTAAGGCAGCCAAAGTAGATAACCTTCCTTATTTGGCCATTTTCAAAGAGGGTGAGTTGTTAGATGGAAGTGCCAGTAGTAAGGAAGACTATCTCCGTTCACTTTTAGCTTTAGCATAATGAGAATTGCAGCGATAAAACAATTGGTAAGCGACTATTCACTAGAGGAGCTTAGGAAAGCAGAAGAAGATTTAATGGAAGAGCGCAATCCTTCAATAGATTTAGGACCCGATGAAGTGGGAGATCAACTGACACATACCATTGCGGCGATACAGATTTTAGAGGAGGTAGAAAATGGCGTAGACGAGAAAACTGCACTGAGGAACTTTACTCAGCGAGTGCGCAATAGCATTAATTAGGGGCCTTCTCAGTAACTCCAGCCGAAACTGAATTGAGTAACATAATCGGTTTCTGGAGTTCGAATGCCATCCACTGCAATGGGTTGATTATCGTAGTTCATCGAGAAACCTGCGCTGATGTAGAAGTCGCGAGGGAGGTCGTATTTTAAATCGAGTTTCGTATCCAACCGAAAACGACCGCTTTCGGTAATACCCGGGAAGGCCGAAACATTGCCTGTAAATTTCAGATCGCCGAGATTGAAGATATTGGTTTGAGTACTTACATAGGCCTCTAATGATTTGCGAACGCTAGAGGGGGCTTCTGCATTTGCGCCTTCCACATAGTTTTCCGAATTATAGGTTGTGCCCGTACTTATATTCCAATTGGCTGTATTGTTGTGGACTAGAAATACTCCAAAACCCAAAGAAGTAGTGGCTCTGAGATTGAGTTTTTGTTCGGTATTGGTAAGAAAGTTTAAGGAGGAAGTGGTGAACCAATCTCCGGATATTTTATATAATAAATTTAAATCTAATTCGGTCCGAAAGACATTGCTGGCATTTTCTTGAGAAGATTGTACATGGTTATACACCAGCTTAGAATACCAGCGTTCTGTTTGATAAGACACATTGGTTCTTGCGCTGTATTGAGAGAGGTTGTTGCTTTTGGCATAGCTAAAACCTATATCAATGGAGGCATTAAATCGGCTCCAGAAATCTACGCCTATATCGTTTAGATAAATTAATTGGATTGGATCGATTCTTCGCTCGCTATTATCGATTCCTAAAATACTTATCTGCCCTGTAGGCAAATAGCGAAAGGTTCCAAGGATGGCAGAACCATCGGAAAGGTTCATAGTGAAGTACTTAGAGCTAATTAACTCCCTTACTCCACTCCATTCAATTTTAAAGTCTGAGTCGGAATAATCGGTTTTAACCGTAAGCACGCTCCGGTTGAGCTCCTTAATCTTTCCGACAATATGGTCGCCGTTTACTAAAACAATAGTGTCTTCAGCCCAAAGGCTACTCACCCATCCAAGGCAAAGGAGAATGAGTAGCCTGTATTGCATTATTTCAAAGCTTCTAAGGCTGCTTCGTAATTGGGCTCTTGGGTAATCTCAGGCACAATCTCAGAGTAAATTACGGTTTGATGTTCATCTAAAACCATTACCACACGAGCCAAAGTTCCTGCCAATGGTCCGCCCATTTGAATGAGACCATAATCTTCTCCAAAGCTGCTTTCAGGACGCATTTCACTTCCAATGGCTACATTCTCAATTCCTTCCGCACCGCAGAAGCGCTTTTGAGCAAAAGGCAAATCGCGCGAGACGCAGATCACAACGGCATTGTCTAAATCAGCGGCTACTTTGTTGAAATGGCGAACAGACATAGCACATATTCCCGTATCTATACTGGGGAAAATGTTGAGGATAATACGCTTTCCATCGAATTTTTCAAGCTCGAAATCACTTAAATCTGTTGAGGTTAAGAGAAATCCAGGTGCTCTTGATCCAATCTTAGGTAATTCACCAGAAAGTTCAATCGGACTGCCTTTAAAGTGGGTAGATGCCATGCTTTTTTATTTTAAGGTCACGAATTTAATCACTGAATAGGATCTACATCAACTATAATTCGAATTCCTTTTAAAAAAGAGGCATTCTTCTCGTCAAGGAACAAAGAATTCAGCACTTTTTTGTAGTCGGAAGGATTGTGCTCCATTGGAATTTTAAGCAAAAACTGTCGTAGGTATTGATTCTTCAACCTTCCAACACTGGGTTCTTCAGGACCGAGAACAATCTGGCCAAATCGATGCAGCAATTGAATTCCTAGCTCTCGGCTGCTGTTCTGCACTTTGGCCACTTCTTTATGGCCCAAAGTAATGCGAATGAGGCGAGAGAAAGGTGGATAAGAAAAAGTGCGCCTTTGCCAAAGTTCTCGTTGATAGATGGATTCGAAATTATAATCTCGAAGATTCTTTAGGAGCTCGTGCGTTTTGTTTTTCGTTTGCACCAACACCTTACCAGGCGCCATTCCCCTTCCAGCCCTACCTGCTACTTGGGCAATTAATTGATAGGTTCTCTCGTGATTGCGGAAATCGGGAAAGCTCAACAATGAGTCGGCGGAGATTACTCCTACGAGGCCTACATTCTTGAAATCAAGTCCTTTGGTTACCATTTGCGTACCGATGAGAATACGGCTCTCCTGTTTTTCAAAGCGATCGAAAATCTTCTGCAGACTGTTTTTATTTCGAGTAGAATCTACATCCATCCGATCGATACCTATAGTAGGAAAGAGTTCTTGAATGCGTTGTTCTATCCTTTGGGTACCCAATCCTTCAATGGAAATATTGAGCGATTTACACGATTGACATCTACCGGAATAGGCTTCTCTATATCCGCAATAATGACATTTAAGGGAGTGATTGTATTTGTGGTATGAAAGGCCAATATCGCATTGATGGCATTGAGCCGTATGCCCACAATCAGAGCAAACCACGAAGGGTGAGAATCCGCGTCTGTTTTGAAAAAGAATGATTTGCTCTCCTCTTTCTAAGGTAAGTCGCATCTCGCTGATAAGCGCTTCGCTCAATCCTTCCTCCTCAGACTGCAGTTTACGCGTATCTACTAACTCGATGCTAGGCATGGGTCTATCATTGAAACGCTTGAGTAGTTTAACCCAGCCAAATTTCCTTTCCTTGGCCGAAGCGTAGAGTTCTAAGGAGGGTGTAGCGGAGCCTAGAAGGATGGGGATCTCAAGGCTTCTTGCCAAAAACACGGCAGAGTCTCTAGCATGGTATCGAGGAGCGGGATCTTGCTGTTTGTAACTAGGCTCATGTTCTTCATCTACCAAGATCAGCTGGAGATTTTTAAAAGGCAAGAGAAGAGCAGAGCGAGCACCCAGAACCAATACAGAACGGCCTTCGGCTATGTGTTTCCAGGCCTCGGTTCTCCGGTAATCATTGAGTTGAGAGTGATAGACCAAAACTTGCTCGCCAAAATGCCGCTGCATTCTCAGAATCATCTGAGTGGTTAAAGCAATTTCGGGCATTAGGAATAGAGCTTGTCCCTTATTTTCCAATACCTCTTCTATCAGATAGCTATAAATTTCAGTCTTTCCAGAGGAGGTAACACCTTGAAGAAGAACTGGCTTTTTCTGTTTGAAGTACGCTCTAATTTCAGTTATGGCTTTCTGCTGATCTTCCGTTAACGCATACAGCGGATTTCCGCTGTTCTTCGTTGCCAAGCTAGGATCAATAATGCACTCTTCTAAAAGGCCTTTATCGATTAGGCTTTTTAGCAAATTAGACGAATACAGCGAAGGAACGAGCCGGTTTTTCTCAACCCATTCCGCACCTTCCGCCAAGCTTAAGAAAGAAAGCAAGAGCTCTTTTTGCTTCGGAGCCCGGCTGTTGTCGAGAAAGTGAATGAGACTTTCTTCGCCTTTATTCTCAGGAATCCGGAGAACTGATATGCCGATTTGTCTTCCTTTTCGATCCCATTTATCGAGGAGTTGAATGGCTCCCTTTCGAACCAGTTCCTGGAGCTTTTTCATTGAAAAGCCAGAGCCGAACGAAGAAACCCAATCGGATAGAGGAATTCCTTGAAGGGGCAATGGGGGAAGCGCTTCTTCAAATTGCTCGTATTCCATTCCTCGTCCAATGAGAAGCGTAGTGTCTAACTTTAATCCGGCAGGAAGCGCCGCGGTTGCGACCTCGCTTGGGAAGCAATAGTAGTAGCGACTAATCCAAAGCCAGAAATCGAGAATTTTAGAAGGGATGGGCTCAAATTCATCCAAAACTTCTTGGATGAATTTGGTCTCAAACTCTGGTTTGTCGGTAGAAAGAGAAAGTACAATTCCTGTGTAGTACTTGCGTTTTCCAACTTGCACAACAACCAAGGAGCCCATATGCAAACTGTCTTCCAATTCCTCTGGAACAGAATAGCTTAGAGGGGTAGATAAATAAAGAGGAAGTATGACTTCCGCGTACATCAATTGCTTAATACGTCGATTAGTTCGAGTAAATAAGGACTGATATCATTATGATGCTTGGTAGCATTTTGGAAAGGAGTAAAGCGCACTTCGTGATTTACAATTCCAACCATTTCATCGGTTCTACCAGCCAGCAGCGCATTTACGGCAGAATTGCCCATTCGAGAGCCCAACACTCTGTCGAGAGCACTCGGACTTCCACCTCTTTGTAAGTGGCCCAATACCGTTACTCGAATATCGTATCTGTTGAATTTTTCTTTCACTTTGTCGGCGACTTGATAGGCACCCCCCGCATCATCGCCCTCAGCGACAATTACAATGGCGCTACTCTTTTTCCGCTCCCAACTTCTTTCTAGAAGAGTAATAAGTTCTTTTATATAGGTAACCGTTTCAGGAATGAGAACCGCCTCGGCACCTGTGGCAATACCACTGCGAAGGGCAATAAATCCAGCATCTCTTCCCATTACCTCAATAATAAACATGCGGTCGTGCGAATTGGCCGTATCTCTAATCTTGTCAATCGCTTGAACTACTGTATTCACGGCTGTATCGTAGCCTAGAGTATAATCAGTTCCGTATAGATCATTGTCAATGGTTCCAGGGCAGCCCATAACAGGAATGCCGTATTCTTCGCGGAAAACAGCGGCTCCTCTAAAAGAGCCATCTCCACCAATAACAACCAATCCTTCAATGCCGTGTTTCTTCAGGTTTTCGTAGGCAATTGCCCTTCCTTCTGGAGTCATGAAGCGCTGGCTTCTCGCTGTTTTTAAGATGGTGCCACCTCTTTGGATAATATTGGAAACCGAGTGTGATTCCATTTTAACAATATCGCCATCAATCATTCCTTCATAGCCACGGTAGATACCATAGACTTCAAGACCGCTGGCAAGAGCCGTACGCACCACGGCCCGAATGCAGGCATTCATACCCGGCGAATCGCCCCCAGATGTAAAAACTCCTATTCTTTTCATTTTTAGTTTTTAATTTATTAAACAAATTATTCTACGCCTAGATTCTCTTGAACGAAGGCTTTTCTTTCACCGCTAAACATTCTGTATTTTGCCCAATTGCATGGAATATCGCCATTAAAAGTAGCCAATCTCTTTTCAGCTTTCAAGCCAATAGATTTAACTTCTTGTGGAGAGATAATCCAAGCATCCCAACCTGAAAAGTGCTGTTTCAATCGATCTCCAATATGCGAGAAGAATTCAATTTCGGGCAGCTCCATTTTTTTGCCATAGGGAGGATTAAAAACCATTATTCCCTTTTTCAATTCACTGAAGTCGTGCTCAAAGAAATCGGCTTGCTCTATCCGAATAAACTCATCTAAGCCGGCATTTCGTATATTTTCTCTTGCCTTTTCTACCATCCCCATGCGTTTATCGAAACCGATTACGGGCATGCGGAGATCGCGAATACGATCTAATCTACTTTCGCGAATTTTAAGGAAAAGCTCTTCATCGTAGTTCTTCCACTTCATAAAGGCAAAGTCGGAGCGGAAGGTGGCGGGTGGAATATCCAAGGCAATTAAAGTAGCCTCAATCAATAGGGTTCCCGATCCGCACATGGGATCCATCAGGGCTACTTCGCCCTTCCAGCCTGTGTGCAGCATTAATCCCGCGGCAAGGGTTTCGTTAAGGGGTGCCACTCCAACATCTTTCCGATACCCCCTTTTGTATAAAGGATCTCCAGAAGAGTCTACAGATATAAAAACCTGATTTTCGGCAATCATGAGATCAATTAAGATATCTGCATCCTCTTTGTCTACAGAAGGGCGCTTGCCGGTATTTTCTTTGAAGTAGTCTACAAGAGCATCTTTAAGCCGCAAAGCCGCAAACTGCCCATGACTAAAAATCTCTGAGTTTACCGTGAAATTGATAGAAAAAGTATCGTGAATGCTGAGATAATCACTCCATTGAATGCGCTTGGCCTCATCGTAGAGCATGTCTGTAGAATCGGCTATAAAGTGCTTAATGGGTTGAAGAATGCGCAAAGCCGATCTCAATCCTAAGTTGGCTTTGTACAAAAAACCTAAATCGCCCGAAAAGCGAACTGATCTGCCCTTAGGTTCTACATTTCTAGCGCCTAATTGCTTTAATTCTTTTGCCAAGATTTCTTCAAATCCAGCAAAAGTTTTGGCAATAAATTGAAGATCGGTATTTTCTTCTTCCGTTTTGAAGAAGTCTTTACTAGGCATGAAAACACGTTTGGCCATGGGAAAAAAAGACTAGAGCCAGATGATTTAGTGCAGAGGAACAGTCCCTCTTGCAGCACATTGGCTTAATTTATATTGCCTTGCAAAGGTATAGGAAGCGATTCCAAACTCATACTACCCTTCTGTTCAATTCTCAGTTTAGAATACGGAGGAACCCTAGAAAAGATGAGGCATCAAATACCTTAGTTTTGGCGATATGAACACTGCTTCTTTTGTGGCCATCGATTGGTTCATTATAATAGCCTATTTGGTCTTCGCTTTGGGCGTTGGATTCTATTTTAGAAAAAGGGCCTCAAAAAATTTATCGGAGTTTCTTTTAGGTGGAAGGAGTCTTCCCTGGTACTTAGCAGGAATGAGTATGGTGGCTACCACTTTTGCCGCCGACACTCCTTTGTGGGTTACCGAAAAGGTAGCGCAACACGGGATCTCTGGAAACTGGCTTTGGTGGAATATGCTCATAGGAGGGATGTTAACGACCTTCTTTTTTGCCAAAAACTGGCGCAAGGCAGGAGTACTAACTGAATTGGAATTCTTAGAATTGCGCTACGGAGGAAAGCCAGCCCAGTGGCTGAGAGGCATTCGCTCTGTCTATCTTGGAGTCTTTCTGAATGTTATCATCATTGGCTGGGTAAACAAAGCCATGATTATTATTCTCAGTGTTTTCTTCGACATTCCTTCCACCCAAGCCTTCTGGTTGGTGATGCTTCTGATGGCCTTTGTTGCTGTCTACAGCAGTTTGTCGGGTTTGTTGGGAATTGCCATTACCGACTCTGTGCAATTTGTTATTGCCATGACTGGCTCTATTGCGCTCGCATATTGGGTGTTACACGATCCTAGAATTGGAGGCTTAACAGGACTTAAAGATCAGCTGCCCGCATGGCGCTTTCATTTCTTTCCAGAAATTAATTCGGTGAGCTCGGGCATCGGCACTTTTAGTATCACTCTCAGTGCCTTTTTGAGTTATTTTGTTATTCAATGGTGGGCGAGCTGGTATCCGGGCAATGAGCCTGGTGGTGGAGGTTATATCTCTCAGCGTATGATGAGTGCCAAAACAGAAAAAGATGCCGTTTATGCTTCGCTCTTTTTCCAAATTGCGCATCACGCCCTTCGTCCTTGGCCCTGGATTATTGTGGCTCTTGCCTCTCTGGTTTTATATCCACACTTAGCGGTAGAGCAAGCGGCAAATGGCTATGTACAAGTTATGCGCGACATTTTGCCAGCGGGTTGGAAGGGCTTACTCTTTATTGCCTTTCTTTCGGCCTATATGAGTACCATAAGCACTCAGCTCAATTGGGGTGCGGGTTATCTAGCCAATGATTTGTACGGAAGGTTTATACTAAAAACAGCCGACTCTGCTTTACGAGATAAGCTATTGGTTAGAGCCTCCAAGGTGGGAACCGTATTGTTGATGCTATTGGCTATTCCAGTTACGGCTTCCATTGGTACCATAGATAGTGCTGCCCAATTCTTAATCGGATGTGGCGCTGGCTTAGGTTTGGTGTTGATTCTTCGTTGGTATTGGTGGCGAATTAACGCTTGGAGCGAAATAGCGGCAACGCTTATCCCCATTCTGGGAATGCTTGCAGGTAAGTTCTTTTTTGAGCCGCACTATGGAGAATCTTGGATTCTTGCAAACGGTACTTTTTATTTTACGGTGGGAATTACTACTCTAGGTTGGCTGATAGTTACCTACTTAACAAAACCAGAGCCCAGCGCTGTTTTACAGTCTTTCTACAGCCGAGTAGAGCCTAAAGGACGTTGGAAGGGCATGGGATATGGAGCCCAGAATACCTTTGATTTTAGATTGTTGGAAGCTTGGTTGTATGCTGTTGTCTTTACCTATGGCTGCCTCTTTTTTATGGGCTATCTTCTTTTTGGTGAAACGCTTCAATGGGTATTAACCCTTTTAGTTTGCCTTGTTAGCGGTGGTTTGCTATGGAGGGGTTTTAGGCAAGGTCGTTATGATGGACTTTGATATAAGCGCTTGGGGTTATGTGGCCCTGGTAGTGGGTGGTGTGGCAGCGGGAATCATAAATACCCTGGCAGGCAACGGCTCAGCCATTACTTTAAGTATTATGCTTTTTTTGGGTTTGCCTGCTGGTTGGGCCAATGCAACCAATCGGATTGGAGTGGTTTTCCAAACTATAACGGCGGTAGTTAGTGTCAGAAAAATGAGAGGAGCGACCCAATTATTTAAAGAAACGCGCTTCCTTTTCTGGCCTTCTATTCTTGGCTCAGCCATAGGTGCTTGGTTGGCAGGGAGAATAGAAGACAATGGACTGGTCTACTTCATTGGCTTTATTATGATTCTGTTGTTGGCTACTTTGTTTTTAAATCCCAAGCGTTGGTCTCTAGAAACCGATAGAAGCAAGAAAAAGAAAACCAATTTATTGGCCTTTCTATTTTTCTTAATTGGCCTTTATGCAGGATTTATTCAAATGGGAATTGGGATAATGATGCTGGCGGCTCTAGTATTATATTCTCGATACAGCCTTGTGGATGCCAATATTGTTAAACTACAAATGGCCTTAATATTTGGCATTCCCTCCTTTTTTGTGTTTTTGTTTAGTGGTAAAATGCACTGGCCTTCGGGTATAGCACTTGCTTTCGGTCAAAGTCTGGGAGCTTGGATCAGTGGAAGGTATTTGCTCAGCCATCCAAGTGCGGGCAAATGGATTCGCATTTTGCTTATAATTATACTCTCTGTGGCAATCCTCAGCATCTTTGGTATTTTTGATTTCTTAAGCAAACTCTTTTGAAAGACTGGTACGAGCAATGGTTCGACACCGATTACTACCATTATCTGTACAGCCATCGTGATGAAGCGGAGGCAGAGGCTTTTCTCTTGTTGCTGAAAAGTAGGTTGAGAACGGGTCCTAAGGCTTTAGATGTGGCATGTGGAAGGGGAAGGCATTCGGTTATATTGCACCAACTCGGATATGATGTCACTGGTTTAGATCTTTCAGCAAAGAACATTGCCTTTGCAAAAAAGGAAGAGCGGCAAGGTCTTCAGTTTGTTGAAGGCGATATGCTGAAGGACATTCCCGAACACACCTACGATTTTATTGTCAATCTCTTTACAAGTTTTGGTTATCTCGAAAACAAAGAACACGATCAGGCGGCTTTGGCTTCTATGTTAAAAGGATTGAGGAAGGGAGGCGTTTTGGTACTTGATTATCTGAATGCTACCACAGCGAGAAAAACAGTAGAAAGAGGACAAGAGAGTAGCCTGATGAATGCAGGTATTCAATTTAGTTGGAAGAAGAGGATTCAAGGCGATTGCATCTGCAAAGAAATCAGTGTGTTGGATGGAGATCGATTGCGGATTTACAACGAATCGGTGCGCTTGCACAGCCTTGAAGATTTCAAGCAAATGGCAACAGAGCTCAACGCCTCAATATTGTATACTTTCGGAAATTACTTTTTAGAACCCTTCGATCCGGAAAAATCCGATCGTCTTATCCTATTTTTCTCTGCATGAATGCACTTTTACTTTTCGCGGTAATTATGGTAGGCTATGCTTTTGCAAGAGTGGTTAAATCTTCCAACCCTCAGGTTCTGAGGTTGGTGCTTACCTTCAGCGGAGCTTTTCTATTTGCCGTTGCTATTTTCGATTTGCTTCCTGGATTGTACGAGGGCGAACATTCGCATACCGTGGGCTTATGGATTATGTTGGGCTTTCTTCTTCAACTAGGATTGGAATTGCTGTCGAAAGGAGTGGAACATGGCCATCGGCATATTGAAGGATTGGCAAAAGGCAAGGCTCCTTGGGCCTTGTTGGCAGGACTTTATTTGCACGCACTCTTAGAGTCAATGCCTATTGGTGCTCAACCCGGCAGTCCTACGGCCATAAGCCTTACTCGAGCGATTGCTTTGCACAGTTTTCCAATAGCCTTCGTCTTCTATACCTTATTAAAGAATTTAGCGATCTCTGAAAGAGGAATCTTTTTCTATTTATTCGGATTCGCCATTATGGCTCCCTTGGGAATTTATCTAGCCGGAAACTTGAGTTTCTTAGTAGATTCTCAAAAAGAACTTACGGCCCTTACTATGGGTGTTTTTCTCCATATTTCCACTACTATTTTGTTTGAAAGCTCCAAAGGGCATGCTTTTAATATAATGAAGTTTGGCTCTATTTTGCTGGCCATTGGCTTGGCCTATTTCGGACATTCGCACGGATAAAGTCTAACTATCGCATCATAGTATATTCTGAAGAAAAAGCTATTTCATCGCCTACAGAGCACTTTATCTTTGCATTGTTATTTAATATAAAAACATAGAAAAATGGGTGTATTAGTTGGTAAGAAAGCGCCGTTGTTTACTGCAGCTGCTGTAATAAACGGAGAAGAGATTGTTGAAGATTTCAGCTTAGATCAGTATTTGGGCAAGAAGATGGTTATTTTGTTCTTCTATCCTAAAGATTTCACTTTTGTTTGTCCAACCGAACTGCATGCTTTTCAAGCTAAGTTGAAGGAATTTAATAGCAAAGACGTTGAAATCGTAGGTGTTTCTACCGATACAGAACAAAGTCATTGGGGTTGGTTGCAAATTTCTAAAGATAAAGGTGGAATTGAAGGTGTTACCTATCCTTTGGTAGCCGATACCAACAAAACCATTTCTACTAATTACGATGTATTGGCAGGTTCGTACTACTACAACGAAAATGACGAGTTGTGTGCTGAAGGCGAAATGATTGCCTACAGAGGTTTGTTCTTGATAGACAAAGATGGAATGGTTCGTCACCAATTGGTGAATGATTTGCCTTTGGGCCGCAATGTAGACGAGGCCATGAGAATGGTAGACGCTTTGCGTTTCTTCGAAGAAAAAGGAGAGGTTTGTCCTGCGAATTGGAGCGAAGGAAAAGATGGAATGAGTGCAACCCACGATGGCGTTGCTAGTTATTTAGCTTCTCACTAAGTAAAGGGAGAATGGAAAGAGGGCCGCCCGAATGGGCGGCTTTTTTATTGAATGTCGTTTTGATGCCAAGACTTTTCTTTCGTTCGATAAAGTGCGCTATTCCAGAACAAACTTAAAGCCCGCTGTAATAATGCTCGAACGGAAAGTAGTGTTTCGATTGTATTGATAAAACTTTAAATCAATACTTTTTAAGCCAAACTTCCAGATTCTTTTGCTCATAAAAATATCGGTGTACGAGGCACCGAAGCCAAATTGATTCGCGGAGTATTCAGAAAGATCATAATCTGAGGTATAGAATTCATCTGTAGATAATGCCTGTTCATACGGATTGAAATACTCTGCTGCTGTTTGATTATAATAACGATAAGAAGGATAAAGGGTAAACTTATCTGAAATCTTCACGGGCATTTCTACACTTGCGGTATGCGAGCTAATTCCCCAATCATCGAAATAATAGCGGTAGAAAGTCCGAAGGGTGAGCCTTTCATAGATATACCAATTTAATCGGCCACCTGCTGCGGCCTTAAATCGCAGATTGGGCAATCGTTCAATGGCATCCGCGAGCTGGAAATTATCGATATAGGAATTGGCTACATCGCCAAAATAGACCCTTTGAAAAGGAGTGGAAAGCAATCCCTGCTGCTGCACAAAATCTAGAGCGATAGCGGCTTGTACGTTTTTGTGCAGAATCTGAGAGAATCCAAATCCTAAAGAATAAGAATTCCGTCCTTCACTTTCGAATTCAGAGAATCTGGGATTGTAATCGACATTCCCTGTTATGGTGTTTTGTCTGTAAAAGCCATCATTCAAACCATTGCCACCAAGCCCAAAAGGTCTTAATTCAGTAGGGTAAATGGCCCTCCAACTATCTATATAAATATTGCCACTCAGGCTTATTTCCGTATTTTTTTCGTTGAACAGTTGGGTATAACTCCCTCCAACTCCCACGGAGAAGTAATCGTACTCCGAAGAAACGGAAAGCTTGCTCGACCAAATTTCGTTTCTATCGTCTGAGCTTCTGCTAAAGCCAATGGTTACATTAGACCAGACATCGCCGCTCGAAGCACCTGTAGATGCTTGGAATGGATCTGCAGTGCCACCGTCAAAAGGTCCGATATTGCTTGAGGAAGCCGATGTGTAAGCCGATACTCCGGCATCAATGGTTAATACATCATCGTCGTTGAGGGGGATGGAAATGACCAAAGTGCCTGTAACATCGTTTAAATTCTCATTGCCAATTCCTCCACTAACGGCTGCATTGTCTCCCGCTTGATAATAATAACTCGTTAGGAAATCTACCTCCACAGATTCCAGAACCCTTTTCTTGTAAATAACCGCTGTGCTGTCTTGACTTTTAGTCTGAAGGGTGTCTTGATTCCTTGTTTGTGCTGATGCATTCGCAAAAACAATAAAGGCGAAAGCAAGAAAAAGCGCTTTTAAAGGGGAGATCCTATTAATTACAGCCACAACCGCCTCCTGTTTTCCCCCCGTTCGCTCCCACGGCAGCTTCGCGATACGAATGGGCAGTTGAGACATTCCGATCACACTTCTTGTCTGAAAGAGTCATGTCGGGGTCGTTTAAATTTACTTTTTGGTATTCTTTCACTACCACACAACTACTTAAGAAAGTAGTTGCCACGGCTACGTATAAGATCATTTTAATCATAGGGTGTCGATTTGGATGTTCTTTGATTTCGTAATGTTTCCCTTGTTGTCTATAATAATGCACTCGATTTGAGGCAATTGATTTATTCGATCTAAGCCAGCTTCTATGCCCATCACAAAAACGGAAGTTGCCAAAGCATCCGCAAGTTCGGCCTTGGGTGCAAATACGGTTACACTAATAATTCCTGTGGCAGGATATCCCGTTCGTGGGTCGATTATGTGAGTGTAACGAATGCCATTAAATTCGACATACTTCTCATAATTTCCAGAGGTTACTACAGCGGCATTAAATATCGGAAGCAAGGCAAAAACTTTGTTTTTATTCATGGGATTTGTAATGGCCACTTTCCATTCTTCACCATTTGGTTGTTTTCCCCAGGTATTCATATCGCCGGAGGCATTTATAATTCCAGAAGCAACCCCTTTCGAAATAAGAAGCGCTTTTGCTTTATCTGCTGCATAGCCTTTTCCTATTGCCCCGAAGCCAATTTTCATCCCTTCTTTAGCGAGAAATACGGTGCCCTTCTCTTTATCGAGAATAATATTTTGGTAGCCTACTTTGTCTATTGAAGCTTTAATCTCTGTTTCTGAGGGCATAGACTGCATGCTTCCATCGAACTTCCAAATTCGATCCATGGATGCATAGCTAATATCGAAGGCACCATCTGTTAATTTTGAAATGCTCAAGGCTCTTTCTATTAATCCATAAAGCTCTGCATCTACCTGAACGGCTTCAATTCCTGCCATTCTGTTAATGTCTGAGGTTTGCGAATGGGGGTCCCAAGAGGAGATCAGTCTTTCTATTCTTGAAATCTCGTCTACTGCTAGATCAATGTATTCTTTTGCTTGAGCCGAATCTTGCGCTACCACTGTAATATCAAAACGACTCCCCATTAATTTCAGGGTGTGTTTATAGGGTTGTTGCGCCAAACAAACGACAGACAATAAAAGAATGACTGAGGTAAATAGAGTCCGATGGTTATTTGGTGAAGGCATCTATTTCTGCGATGTATTTTTCTGGAGTTGATTTTTTATAACCGGTTTCTCCCAGCACTTTCCCATTCGAATCCATTACCACAACAAAAGGAAAGACTCCGTTCTTGTTATACGTCTCAAATAATTTGGCATTGGCAGCTGCCTGAGATTCTTCCAAAGCATTCTTCTTTTTTCTAGGGAAGTCGGCACGTAGCAAGACGTAATGCTCATTGGCATACTTCTTAAAAACATCGGTACTCCAAATCTCTCTGTCTAGCTTAATACAAGGTGCACACCAATCTGAACCTTGAAAAACGAGTACAATGGGCTTGCTCTCTTTCTTTGCCAATTCTTTGGCTGCCGAGAAATCAGTTTGCCATTCCTGAGCCTTTGCGCTGCTTATACCCATGAGCACAAGAGCCAAAATAGCTATGATTCTTTTCATTTTGTTTGAGCTTAATGATGTAACCGAGGCTGGGATAAGTATAATGTCGCCCAAGACTTAAAGTCAATACTTAGCGAACGCCTCCTTTTATTTTATGTTGCTTTTAAAGCAGGGAATAACAAGAATCAAATTTAGTGAAATAGACGGTCTTTGTGCTCTATTTGATTATCTTTTCTTGTGATTTTTAAGTTTGTTGAATAGTTGTTTCACCTTTCTTGACTTAGAAGGAAAAAATGAATTTCCTCCTTCATGACCTACCCCGCTGATTGCAAAAGGCAACTTATCTAGCGGGAATCATCTTTTTAACCATTGAAAGAAGAAGGATGGAGATTGCGCCCGCTAATAGGCCAATTGCTAATTCAAAGAGTATAGAGGGAATGGCTGGCATAAGGTGATGAATAGACTCTACATTATGTACAAATATTCCTCCTGCCACTAAAATCATAGCGAAGGTTCCAATGACGGATAAGGCACGAATGAGAATAGGCAAAAGCTTTACTAAGGCGGTGCCGAGCCATTTGGAAAAAGCAGCATTGTTGTCGCTCATGGCTAATAAGGTATAGCCTAAATCATCCATTCGTACTAATAGAGCTACGAGACCATAAACACCAATGGTGGCCAGAATGGCCACAAGGCTAACCACGGCAATTTGGATGTTGAGCGGCTGATCTATCACCGAGCCTAATGCTATAATGACTATTTCTATCGAAAGGATGAAATCGACCATAATAGCAGATTTCACTTTTTTGTTTTCGTATTCTCTTCGTTCTTCTTCTGTCATTTCAGATAAAGCCGCTTTCGGCGCAGCGTGACTTTTATGAAAGAGGAATTCGTAGATCTTCTCAACTCCTTCATAAGCCAAATACACTCCACCGATTAATAGAATAGGAACAATGGCAGCGGGGAAATACGCACTTAATAAAAGCGTAACAGGTAGTATGATGAGTTTATTCAGAAAAGAGCCTTTGGTTATTTTCCACAACACTGGTATTTCTCTAGATGAAACAAAGCCAGAGGATTTTTCTGCATTCACGGCCAAGTCATCGGCCAGTATGCCCGCCGTTTTCTTGGTTGCTATTTTACCCATGGTAGCCACATCATCCATGAGAACGGCAATGTCATCGAATAGGGCAAAAAATCCTGAAGCCATCTTTTGAATTATTGGGTTAAACCTTTTTTGGTTCGGCTAATTTAATTGCGTTTCGGTCGGATGGGCTCCAGTATTTCACAATAATACCATGTTGACATAAAAGGAATTGGAAGTCTAAACTCACCACTCCAAGGCTTATCCCTTTGAAAGGCTGGAGCAAAACTGCAATGGACTTATGGCATAAGCTATCTCTTTTGAATTGGCGTCTTTAGAATTTCAAGTCGTCTATCCATCCAACCTTTTAAACGGACAAATGCATTCAGCCAAGTTCTGCGGCATCAAAAATAAACTCCGTTCTATCTTCGCGCTATGAACACAGCCGCACGCATTGCTCGCCTTCTGCAAATGGAAGAACACAAGGTTTCCAATACGCTAAGTTTATTGGATGAAGGGGCAACTATACCCTTTATTTCCAGGTATAGAAAAGAGCGTACTGGCGGCTTAGATGAAGTGCAAATTCAATCTATAAAAGACGCGCAGAGGGAGATTTTAGAACTCGAAAAGCGCCGTGCTTTTATCATTGAAGCGATTGATAAGCAAGATGCACTCACCGCCGATTTGAAGGCGCATTTACTGAATTGCAAGAGTCTTGTAGAGTTAGAAGATGCCTATTTGCCTTTTAAGGCCAAGCGTAAAACCAAAGCCGAAATAGCTCGAAAAAGAGGACTGGAGCCGCTCGCTGCCGCTCTAATGAAGCAGAATGTAGAAAATCTAGATTATTTGGCTAAGCCCTATATAAAGGGAGAGGTGTTGGATATAGAAATGGCGCTCGCTGGCGCTCGCGATATTATAGCAGAGTGGATAAACGAACGCGCCGCTGTGCGGGATATAGTGCGAAGGGAGTTTGAACATGCGGCTTTGATTCGAACCAAAGTGGTAAAAGGCAAAGAGGAGGAGGACTCTAAGTTTCGCGATTATTTCGACTTCGAAGAGCCTTTAAAAAGAAGTCCGGGACATAGAATTCTAGCCATGCTCCGGGCAGAGCAAGAGGGAGTTATTCGCTTGAACTTGGGGCCGGATCAAGAATCTACCATTCAAAGAATAGAACGCTATTTCATTCGAAATAGAACCGCTGCTTCAGAGCAGTTAGAGCTAGCCATAGCCGATGCTTACAAAAGATTGCTAAAACCCTCTATTGAAACCGAGTTTAGACAAGCGGCAAAGCAAAAAGCAGATGCCGAAGCCATTGCCGTATTTGCAGAAAATGTGCGTCAATTGCTGTTGGCCCCTCCCCTGGGCTCAAAGCGAATCTTGGCCATAGATCCCGGATTTAGAACGGGTTGCAAGCTGGTTTGTTTGGATGAGCAAGGTGCTTTGTTGCACAACGAAACCATTTATCCGCATCCGCCCCAAAACGAGAAGGGAAAAGCGGCCGCCAAAATCAGCAATTTGGTTCAGGCGTATAAAATAGATGCCATTGCCATTGGAAATGGAACAGCAGGAAGAGAGACAGAGACATTTATTCAATCGGTTCGTCTGCCTGCGGGCACTGAGGCCTATGTGGTAAATGAAAATGGGGCTTCCATTTATTCTGCCTCTTCCGTAGCTCGCGCTGAATTTCCAAATTACGATGTTACCGTGCGCGGTGCTGTGTCTATTGGAAGAAGGTTGATGGATCCTCTGAGCGAGTTGGTTAAAATAGAGCCCAAGGCCATTGGTGTAGGGCAGTATCAGCACGATGTAGATCAGAAGCAACTGAAAGAAAAACTCGATCTAACGGTTGAGAGTGCTGTAAACCACATTGGGGTTAACCTCAATACCAGCAGCGAGCATCTTTTGCAATACGTAAGCGGCATTGGTCCGAAGCTCAGCTTGGCCATTGTGAACCACAGAAGAAAGAACGGAGCGTTTCAGTCGCGCAAAGAAATTTTGGAAGTAGCCGGACTTGGTGCCAAGGCCTTTGAGCAGTGTGCAGGGTTTTTGCGCATTCCAGAATCTAAAAATCCACTCGACAATTCTGCGGTGCATCCAGAAAGCTATTGGATTGTAGAGAAGATGTGCAAAGACCTTAAGGTGGAAGTGAGTTCTCTATTGCGGAACAACAATTTGCTCAGTAGCCTTGAATTAGAGAGGTATACCAATGAGGAAGTAGGGCTTCCCACTCTCAAAGACATTGTTGAAGAATTGCAAAAGCCGGGAAGGGATCCAAGAGGCAAAGCCAAATTATTTGAGTTTTCTAAAGAGGTAAGAAGCATTAGCGATCTCAAAGTGGGGATGATTTTGCCCGGAATAGTAACTAATATTACCCGTTTTGGAGCCTTTGTAGATGTAGGAGTAAAGCAAGATGGATTGGTGCATCTGAGTCAGATGGCAGATCGTTACGTAAGCGATCCAACCGAAATCGTAAAGCTCAATCAAGCGGTAAAGGTGAAGGTTTTGGAAGTAGATGCCCAAAGAAAGCGCATTGCTTTTAGCATGAAAGGCCCGAACTAAGAATACTTTCGGGCTAGAAGAAGGAAATGCGTTAAATTGTCGTCTAAGCGTATAACACCCAAAATCCAAGCATTGAAGAAGCTAATACTATTCATCAGCCTTTCTTTTTTCTCCATTAAAGGAAGAGCCCAGGCCTTTTACGATTTAAACAGCATTCAAACCATAGAGATTACCTTTGCCCAGAGCAATTGGGATGCCTTGCTCGATGCTGAAAAGGCGGGAAACGACGGCTATATTATGGCCCAAAGTGTCTCTATTAATGGAACTATTTTCGATAGTGTAGGAGTAAAGTACAAGGGAAATAGTACCTACAATCCCAATCAAACCAAGAATCCCTTTCACATAGAGCTCGATACCTATAAAGACCATATCTACGAAGCCTATACGGATATCAAATTAAGCAATGCTTACAACGATCCTTCTTTTGTTCGGGAGGTATTGTCTTATCAGATCTTGAGGCAATATATGGATGCTCCCCTTTCTAATTATGCGAACGTGTATGTAAACGGCAACTTAATTGGACTTTATAGTAGCTCTGAAGCAGTGGGTAAGAAGTTCTTGACAAGTAGATTTGCATCTAAACGAAATACTTTCATTAAGTGCAACCCTCCTGCAGGGGCCGGGCCGGGTACTACGGATTATCCTAGTTTGGTTTATCTAGGGCAAGACAGCAGTCAATACTATGCTGCCTATGAAATGAAGTCGGATGCTGGATGGAAGGAGCTAATCAACCTCTGCGACACTTTGTCCAACCAATTGTCTGCCATAGAATCCATTCTAGACGTTGACCGTGCATTGTGGATGCTGGCTTTCAACAATGTTCTTGTGAATTTAGATAGTTATTCTGGAGCCTTTGCCCAGAACTACTATTTGTACAGAGATGATAATCAGAGATTCTTGTCCATAGTGTGGGACCTAAACGAATCTTTTGGTCGTTTTTCTATGACGGGCACAAGCAATTTGAGTACTACCCAACAAAAGCAGCAAATGAATCATCTGCTTCACAGTACAGACGCGGGTTTTCCACTTATAAAGCAACTCTTAAGCGTGCCCATGTACAAGCGAATGTATTTGGCTCATATCAAGACTATGATTCAAGAGAATTTTGCAGATGGCAGTTATTTAAACACTGCGCAGAACTTGCAAACACTCATTGATGCTTCTGTTCAAGCCGATGGAAATAAGTTTTATACCTATGCCAATTTCACGTCTAATTTAATGTCGGATGTAACTACTAGTGGCGGAGGACCCGGTCCAGGTGGATCAGCAACCCCGGGCATTGGAAACCTAATGAATGCTAGAAGCGCCTATTTGTTGGCGCAATCTGACTTCACTCAAACAGAACCAAGCATATCTGCGGTTCTGGCATCCAACATAACTCCAAGCATTGGACAAACAGTAACAATAACGGCAGACATCACAAATGAGAATGCGGTGTATCTAGGTTATAGAAATGCATCCACTTTGGGCTTCAGTCGTATTCCAATGTACGACGATGGAATGCACAATGATGGAGCAGCCAATGATGGGGTTTACGGAGTAGACTTAACGGTAAGCAGTCCTACTATTCAATATTATATCTATGCTGAAAACAGTTCTATTGGTAAGTTTTCTCCCGCTAGAGCAGAACATGAGTTTCACTTGATAAATGCAGCAGGGCAATTGGTAATCAATGAGTTTATGGCGGATAATGACAATGTTATTGCCGACCAAAATGGGGGGTACTCTGATTGGATAGAGCTACACAACAACTCCAACGATAGCATTTGGTTGGGCGACTATTATCTAACAGATGATATCAGTGACGCCATTCAATGGAAATTGCCTTCAGAGAATATAGCTCCGGGTGGATTTAAACTTATTTGGGCCTCTGGAGATACAAGCATAGCAAACAATCATGCCAATTTTAAGCTTTCTAAAAGTGGCGAAGAGATTGGATTGTTCTTAGACAATGGCAGCAGTTTAGACACAGCAGATTATATTTCTTTTGGAGCACAAACAACCAATGTGTCCTATGGCAGAGAATACGATGCAAGTCCGAATTGGATCTTCTTCAATACTTCTACACCCAATTCAAGCAATGCAAGCTTTGGTGTGGAAGAAGTGAAACTATCGGGCCTTCAGTTTTATCCTAATCCCTTCTCGGATATTGTGAACGTTCTCAATCCAACTTCCAATCAAGTCGAAGTTGAAGTGTTTAGTGCTCAAGGGCAATTGATAGCGCGTTTTCAGATTGGGGCTTTTGAAAGCATCCGATATTCTGATCAAGCGGCGGCTGGTCTGCGTATTATGGTGGTTAGAACCAAGGAAACGACAGAGGTTGTACGCCTAATCAGACTTTAAAGTCGTACTCTTTTAAATAGCGCCTTTTCTCTTGAAAGGTTTAGGAATAGTAGAATGATGCTGTTCCTGAACCTTTTGTTTTTTCTGTGACAGAAAAAAGTTGCTTATCGATTGACTTTCAATACTCTTTTTTAGTAGATTTGGACTTTCAGTATAAATTACTATAAGTCTCGAGTCTCATGAAGTTATTGAAGTATTCACTTACCATTCTGTCTTTCTTCGCTATCTTTTGCCTTAGTGCGCAAGTGGTGAATGTTGGAAGCGGCAGCTATACGCTTACTTTTCCTGGTGTTGATGCAGCGGGTAGAAATGTATTTCCATCCGGAACACCTTATACCATTGGTGCTGCTGCAACTAAGCCCGTTCCCACCAACGATTGGTGGTCTGCCAAAGTGAAGAACAATCATGCAGACAATCTTTTCAATTATCCTTTCACCCTAAAAACAGTAAATCAAGGATTGGTGGTTACCTATATTCCATGGGGACCGATTGACAATATTCTACCTGTAATAGTGGGTGTGAGCGGATTGAATGCCAATGCGGCCAACGTATCGGACTATTCTGATTGGACCGTGAGTATGGACTGGTCGAATGGATCGCGGAACTTTCAGGCTACAGCCGGAATAGGTATGCCCTTTCTGTACTTCCATAAAGATTCATCGGATGTTGCACAGGTAACCGTAAATCAAGGTACTGCAACAATCAACAACGAAGTACTCTTAATAGTAGATGCTCGCAACGGAGCAGACTTTGCTATTTACGCTCCAAATGGAAGTGTTTGGACGCAGACGGGGAACGTTTATACTTCCACCTTAAATGGAGAGAATTATTGGTCGATGGCCTTTCTTCCACTGAATGCCTCCAGTCCTGCGGCGGCGGCTACGCAGTATAAGAAGTATGCCTATGTTTTTCCAGCCGAGACACATACGGAATGGAATTACAACGAAAGCAGCTCTGTGGTGACAACCGATTTCAGGATTTCTACCGATGTAAAAGAAGGAACAGATACCCTAATGCTCATGGGCTTGTTGCCACATCATTGGGACAATCTATCCAGCAGCACAGTCTTTCTTACGCATACGTATCCAACCGTAAGAGGAGAGCTTAAAACCATAGAAGCCAATACTTTCTCTGTGCAGAATACCTTTTATGGCATCCTTCCAACCTTACCCTATGTGGGCTATTACAGTCAGACCTACAGTCCGGCAGAGATGAACAATAAGATTGAGCTATTGGAGAATGATGCCTTAAATGCATGGACCGATTCGTACAACGAGGGGCAGGAGATGAATCGCTTGATACAGACTGCTCGGGTAGCCGAACTTTCTGGAGACAGCCTAGCCCTTCATAAACTATTGAACACCATAAAAGAGCGCTTGGAAGATTGGCTGAAAGTACAAACGGGCGAAGTGGCCTTTCTTTTTCATTACAACCAAAACTGGACAGCTCTTTTGGGATATCCGGCGGGTCATGGTCAAGACAACAACATCAACGATCATCATTTTCATTGGGGTTATTTCATTCATGCCGCTTCATTCTTAGAACAGTTTGAACCAGGCTGGGCCAATGCATGGGGCGATATGATCAACTTATTGGTGCGCGATGCCGCATCTGCCCGAAGAAACGACAATCTCTTCCCTTTTCTGCGAAATTTTAGTCCGTATGCAGGGCATTGCTGGGCAAACGGATTTGCCACCTTTCCTCAAGGAAACGACCAGGAATCTACCTCAGAAAGCATGCAGTTTAACTCTTCGCTTATTCACTGGGGATCGGTAACAGGGAATGATTCTATCCGCGATCTGGGCATTTATCTCTACACTACAGAACAATCTGCGGTAGAAGAATATTGGTTCGATCAGCACAACCGAAACTTTGGTCCCAATCAGCAATACAGTTTGGTTTCAAGAGTATGGGGAAACAGCTACGACAATGGAACCTTTTGGACCGCAGACATAGCCGCTTCGTACGGCATTGAGTTATACCCCATTCATGGCGGATCGCTTTACCTCGGCCACGACACCAATTATGTGAAGCAGTTGTGGGCAGAAATAGAGCAAAATACAGGCATACTCACCAACGATCCGAATGTGAATCTCTGGCATGATGAAATGTGGAAATATCTATCGTTTGTCAATCCAGCTAAAGCACTGAATCTATACGATTCGTATCCAGAGCGTTCGCTGAAGTTTGGAGTAACCGATGTGCAAACCTATCACTGGCTTCACAGCATGAATGTTTTGGGCAAGTTGGATATGAGCATCACATCCAACCACCCCTTGGCGGTAGCCTTTAATAAAGGAGGCGATATTACGTATGTTGCTCAAAACTATAGTGATGTGCCCATAGTAGTGAACTTTTCAACGGGATTTAATTTGAATGTACCTCCTAGAAAATTGGTTACAAGCAAAGATATTTCACTGAGAGGGGTGTTAACATCGAGCTTCTTGCAGGCCTATGCGGGTGGAAGTGTAGACTTAAGCGTAGCGGTGAGTGGAGGAACACCTAGCCTTGTTGAGTTTTACGATGGCGATAGCCTAATAGGCTCTAGCACTCAGATGCCTTATACGCTCACAGCTGGAAATCTCGCTGTTGGAAAACATCCCATGTATGCCCGAATTTACGACGGCGCTTTGTATTCAATCAGCAATATAGAAACCGTTATTGTAGGCGAACAACTGCCGTACAGCGGAAGTCCTTTTGTAATTCCAGGGGATTTTCAGGCGGCGCATTATGATATTTTCGAGGGTGGAAATGGAAATGGAATCGCTTACCAGGATATGTCTGTTAAGAACGAAGGCAATTTCCGCCTTAGCGAATTTGTAGATGCTGCCACCACTGCCTCGGAAGGCGATATGGTTGGATGGATTTCTCCAGGCGAATGGTTGGAATATACCGTAAATGTTCAACAAGCTGGATTATATACCCTAACTATTCGATATGCCTCTGGAAACGGATCGGGCGGTGGACCTTTTAGAATTCTTTCAGATGGAGTAGAGCAATTGTCTGGTATTACAGTCAGCTCTAGTTCTGGGTGGAATACTTGGGCCACCAAGACGGTTCTGAACCTTCCACTAAAAGAAGGAAAACAAATTTTGCGTTTGCAGTTCGATGGCGGTGAAATGAACATTGCCAAGCTGAGTTTTGCCTATTCTGGCCCATTGAATTACAGTCAGCCTGTGGCCAATGCAGGTTCCAATCAGATTGTGGTTTTGCCTGCCAATACGGCTCAGTTAGATGGAAGTGCGAGTGCAGATCCAACCGCATTGCCTTTAACCTACTCATGGACCCAAGAGTATGGCCCCAGTGTTTTGCAATTCTCAAACGACAGCATCGCACAGCCAAGCATTTCTACTTTGGTGAACGGAGTGTATTTGTTGAAGCTCAAAGTAGACAATGGCAGTTATTCAGATGAAGATGAGGTCTATATTATTTCAGGACCTACAAACAATGTAGCGCCCAAAGTTTCCATACAGTCGCCCGTAAACAATGCCGAGTTCTACGAAGCAGAAGACGTGGTTCTCATGGCTTTAGCATCGGATTTAAACGATAGCGTAGTGCAGGTAGATTTTTATATAGACGGAGTAAAGCAAGGCGGAAGCGGTCAATGGCCCTATACTTTTACATGGACTCCAACTGTAGTGGCCACTTACTCAGTAATGGCGGTGGCCTTTGATTCGTTTGGAGATTCTAGCCTTTCGGCTACCATCCGGGTGAATATAATTCCGGCTCCTCCTTGTGAGAACAGTTCGTGGAATGGCGATTTCAACTATCGCTTCTCACCCGATCAAGACAATCCAACCATAAGCTTTATTCCCTCTCAGAATGGAGTGGGAGTCCCAACCTGTATTTTGTATTACGGAACCGATCCAGGCAATATGCCCGGCTATATTGTAAGTCCCAATGTGCCTTTCCAAGTGCTTGGAAACAAAGGCACCAAGATTTTCTTCTACTATACTTACTCTTTCCCAGGTTTTGGCGAGCGGAACAATTCGGGCAATAAAGACAGTTATATTATAGGAAGCTGCAAGAATATATCCATTGAGGAAGAGTCGAATGCAATGAATATAAAGTTGTACCCAAATCCTGTTTCAGATGTGTTGACATTGAGTCTAGGAAACGGACTAACGCAAGTAGAAATCTATCAGTTAAACGGAGTTCACATGGAAAGCTTGCAGTTTGATTCGCCCATAGTGCAGCTCGATATGAGGTCCTATCCAAAGGGATTATACATTTTCAGAATCTTGAAAGACAATACACTCACGCATCTCAAGCTTTTAAAAGACTAGTGGAGTAAAGGCCTCTAAGCCAACACTCTGAATAAATGAAGAGTGTTGGCAAAGAGATTCGTGAGCAGTAAGCTATACTTTTCTCGCAGTTGTTATGCACTTCCACTACAGGCCAGGTGGAAAACAGGCGCAAGAGGCAGTTGCTTTGTATCTTCTTATTTCCAACCGAATAGCGAAAAGAATATTCATAGCTGAAAAGTATATGAATACAGTCTCATGGCCTTTCGTAAATATTAAGAGGGAATACGCAATAAGAGATTTTACAGAAGCGGCTTTTTGCGGGGCATGGTCTAGCATAGCCTATGATTAAGTGGTTCGCTTTAAAGACTATGGTCTTTGGAAGAATTTGCAAAGTATGTGTTCGGATTCGAGTGGTCTCCGTCGCTCAGCCATCAAGTCTGTCGTTGGTTTGGAGTGGTCTGCGTCGCTTCGCTACAAAGTCTGTGAATGGTTTGCAGTGGTCTCTTTCGCTTCGCTATAAAGTCTGTCAATGGTTTGCAGTGGTCTATCACACCTAGCTACAAGGTCTGTCGTTCGTTTGGAGTGGTCTCTTTCACTTAGCTACAAAGTCTGTTGTTCGTTTGAAGTGGTCTCTTTCACTTAGCTACAAAGTCTGCCGTTGGTTTGGAATGGTATCTGTCGCTTGGCTATATAGTCTGTCGTTGGTATGGAGTGCTCTGTGCCTAGAAGAGTGAAGAAGACCATAGCCGTTTTAAAGGCTTCGCGCGCTGAAATGAAAAGAAAGAGCTGTGTTGCCTTTCCTTCGCAGTCGGTTGCCTTTCCTTCACGCCTAGTTATAAGTAGTGTCTACCCTGCGATGAAGTGTTGAGTCTGTTTAAAGAAGCCTTGAAGCCCAACAAAATGCAGTAGATTTTAGGAGGAAAAAAGAAATCTTTGGAAAATATAGTTAAAAACATCCTCTGAAAAGCCTTGTAAACACTGGGCTTTCCCAAAATTGGGAAAATAGAGCTTGAATTTCCCAAAATTGGGAAAGCTTCCCAGAACAATGGATGCAACTTGCTGCCATTATTCATCATTAAAAACATTTTTTATGAAAATGACAGAACGCAACCGCTTGTATATGTTACAAGCGGTATTGAAAGTGGTAGACACCCACAAAGAAGAATGGCAGGACATGCCAGAGTTTACAGCAGGCTTTGGGATTTTAGAAGGCTACGAAGGGAAGATAAGAGGCTTGTTTCAACAGAAGCAGCTGTTATTGCAACCCTATGCTGGTATTAAGTCGGAATTGCGACAAGATTTTGCGCTGGCTCTCGGCAAACTTGGGGCCTATTTACGCTTGGTAGCAAGACAAAAGAAAGAGGCAAATTTGATTTTGGTAACGGACTATACCGTTGCCTCTTTGGAGCGCATGAATGCACAGAAGTGCCTGGCTTTGTCTGAGAACGTAGTGCACTATGCCCATTTGAATGAAAGCGAGTTAGGGGCTTTTGAGAATGCCACCCAGCTATTGGCCAAAGCCAAGGCGCAGATTGCGCTCTTCAAGGAAAAGGGACTGATTCCGAGTGAGCGTCGCCGTTTACTAGGAGAAACAACCCATCAGATTGCAGTACAAGGCAGAGCGCTTATGGACTATTTAAAGAAGGAGTTGGATTTTTTGATGCGCTTTTTTATAGATACCGCGCCCGTGTTTTATTCAGCCTATCAAAACGCCCGCATTATACCGAAACTGAAAGGCAACGGCAGTCATCGTTTGAGAAGCGAAGAGGAGTCGGATGCCTCCGAAGCTGGGAGTGCAAATGGCAATGATTCATTCGCAGCCTATGAAGAAAGCAGCGAAGGCCAATTCGGGGGCAAGGCAAGCGGCAGCGAATCGGGGAGCAGCAGCCAAGGAGACGAATAGACGCCAAGACATACCGAAGTTTTGCTGAAGCCCGCCGCACGCGGGCTTCTTTCTTTTTAGGATGGGAGGGAAAAGATTGGATAGAATTTAGGATAAGACAGAAAATTTAACACAGTGCCAAGTAAGGGAATAATTATATTAGCTGCGTTCAAGAAAAGAACCGCTTCGTAGTCGCCACTGTGACTGACGAAGCGCAAGCTTGTAAGAGGGTTTGGAAAAGTAGAGAAATCAAGCAAGGAAACTAGGCCAAAACCAAAGCATTCGCCTTCAAACAAATCGTCCATTACGGCAGTTTCCAAACGAACTATACTTTTAATGCGAAAGAAAATAAACCTTAGAATTATGATACTTAGAATAGGCTTAGCTCTCTTTTTTCTTTTAGTAGGATGGGGACTTGAAGCGCAAGATTTCAAAAAGATCAAGCGAATAGAAATGGAAACCCTAGAGGAATACAAAGACAGGGAAGAAGAGGCTTTACAATGCGCTGAATATATTTTATCGAATCCGATAGACGAAAGTCAGGAGCAACTCATTTGCCTTCAATTTGTTATGAAGTGGATGGAAGGAACACACATCAAATTTGTTATTGATATGGCCAATATGCCAGGGTATAGCGAAAAAAATTCTGCATTGCTCGGAATCCACCTGGCGGCTTTAACTAAAGCGGCTTTAGTAGATGAAGAGGTGGCCAACGATCCAGATAGAATTCAAGCGGAAGCCAAGGAATTGTATCTCGACTACTGCGCCAACAAGAAGAATAAGGTTAAGATGAATAAGGAGTTGAAAAAAGAAATCAAGGCAAGAGAAGCCCAAAAATAGGATATATAATAATTCTATATCCATTTACAATCTATCCAAAATTTACCCTTTCACCGTATTGTATGAAGACTATCTTATTTAGAATCCGATTCGCAATTGCTTTTAGCTTTTTACTTCTGCTTCCATCTTGTTTTCAGCATAAAGTGATTTCAAAAGACGAAGATCTTCAATCGTTGAATTATTCTGCCAACTCCTACGAAATAGAGAGCAAGGGATATTTGAAATCGGCAGTACCTTTTACTGATAGTCTGTATTGGAGCGAGTCAACAAGAGATTACTTGACGAAAAGTTACTGGGTCTATGGCAAGTTCCATTTTATGGATCGAATCTTTTATCGGTTGGAAAACAACGAGTTTGTGCGCATAACTCCAGAAGAGGAACCAAAGAGCAAGAAGGAGCAAAATACCAATACACAGGACTACGTTGATCTAGAAACGCAATCTAAAGATGCTGCTGGAGTGAATTTCTATTATTTCCGAAGATCGAACTTTGCGATATACAAAAGGATGTTCGATGATTCCGGCGTTTTGGGTCCATTCGAAACGGTTTTAGATCCTATCAAAAATATCAACCAAGCTACAGCCATTCACAATACCTATCATTCGCCAAACAAGAAATTTGCACTCATTGACTTGCGTTATTCTCTCATTGGAGAAGAGGAGGATTTTACAGCTTTACGTTTCTTTATCTCAAACAGAAATACGGGTGAAATACGGCAGCATTTGATTAAAAGGAGCGATTTTGAGGGAGCAAGTTCTCTTGGATTGGAGAAAGTTGCAATTACAGATGAAGGGCTAGTCTTGATCCTCGGGTTTAATAAAAATAAGGAGGTAGTAGAATCAAAGATCCAGCCTCCCTCTCCTGAAACAGCTTTCTCTTCTGTTTATCGAGTGTATAGAATATTCCAACTAACGAAGGAGGGGGAAATCGAAGAGATACAATTGTCTCTCGAAAAAGAATCGCATTGTTGTCCAGAATGGAATCTATTGGACAGCCAACACATAGAATTGTATATGACAAAACTGGATCGAGAAGAGAAAGTGTGTACTGATTTGGATCTGTATTCTATAGATCTTGAAAACAAAGACTTAGTGTATCCAAAGACCCTATCCAGCAAGCCTGAACTACGAGAACAAGTAAGAGAACATAGTCCTCTAGGAGGTATTTGGAAATTTGGACAACGTATTGAAGGGGTTTCAGGTTCTTTCTATCGGATCTATAGGAATCAGGAGTTCACTTATGATTTAAAAGGACCTATGTCATTGGATAAAGTTTTAATAATGTATTTCAATTCAGATGAAGAGCTACAATTTCACAAAATAATACCAATGCTTGGCTTTGGTACCTATGGTCTTAGAGCAAATAACTTCATTCAGTTTGCTCAAAATGAGGGAGATCTTTTGTTTGTTCATCCATCCAAAGAAAACTCGGCCTATTTTGAGAAGGGACAGAATAAAATGAAAATAAATAGAATTATTTCTTCAGACGGTATTCGGCTTTGGCGCATTACAAAAGAGGGTTCTATTTCCCAGACCTATTATAAGGTGGGAGAGAAATTTTTCTTGAGTGATTTTTCTATTGCTGAGGCATCTGGATTTCCTGTGGCCAAGGTGGAAGTGGGTATATGGTCTAAAAGAGAAAAGGAATTGAAGAAAGCACATCTTATGATTGAATTTAGCCTACTCGACTAATGTGGTTGTTATTTCAATTGTAGGTCTGCTGTCCCTCTCAGGAAGTTTCGTCTGAGTATTTCTCTAAAATGAAAAACCCCAACTCTTTAGGAGTTGGGGTTTGTCTGTGGGCGCACACGGGTTCGAACCGCGGACCCTCTGCTTGTAAGGCAGATGCTCTGAACCAGCTGAGCTATGCGCCCGTAATGGGAGGGCAAATATAGACACTCCTTGTAATTCTACAAACACTAAATCACTTCAGCGACAACAAAAGTGCTTCCGCCAACGTATATCATCTCATTATCAGCGCAATAAAATTTTGCATCGGCTAACGCAAATTCAACGCTATCGTATTTTTCGCCTATTAGTCCCCATTTTTTTGCTTCCACTTGAAGCTCATCCGCTGATTTCCCTCTTGGAACATTGGGTTTACAGAAATAGTACGTCGCATTTTTGGGCAACACTTGAAGAATTCCATCTATATCCTTGTCGTTTACCATTCCCCATACCATATGCCATTTTGAAGCATTCAGTGTTTCCATCTGCTTTAAAACCAGTTGAATTCCCGCTAGATTATGGGCCGTATCGCAATACACCACAGGATGGCTAGACAGTTGTTCCCATCGTCCTCTTAGTCCAGTGGAAGGGACTACCTTTTGTAAGGCCGATTTGAGTTTAACTTCATCCACCTTAAAAAAACGCTGATGGTGAAGGCAACTCAATACCGTTTGTAGATTCTTCTTTTGATAAGTACCCGCGAGATCGAGAGAATAGGAGGGATGTTCTTCGTCTTGGGCAAAATAAATCGGACTTGAATTTAATTTTGCCTTTTCAATAAACACGGCTTCCGTATGAGCATGTTTTTCGCCGATAACCACTGGAATTCCCGGCTTAATAATTCCGGCCTTTTCGCCTGCAATAAGCTCTAAAGTGTCTCCTAGAAAAGCCTGGTGATCGAAGGAAATATTGGTGATCACAGAGATCTCAGGTAAAACCACATTAGTACTGTCTAACCTTCCACCCATTCCGACCTCTAAAACGGCAATATCAATTTGCTGCTCAGAGAAATAAGAAAAGGCCATACCAACGGTCATTTCAAAAAAAGAAAGCTGTTTTTCTTCTAAGTATTCTTTGTGATTCTCAACGAATTCAACCACAAATTCTTCACTTGCGATCTGTCCATTGATGCGCATTCTCTCGCGAAAATCTTTTAGATGAGGAGAGGTAAAAAGCCCCGTTTTGAATCCGTGTTCTTGAAGAACTGCGCTAAGCATATGCGAAGTGCTGCCTTTGCCGTTGGTTCCAGCAACGTGAAAACTCTTAAAGTTTCTTTCCGGGTTTCCTAGGTACGCACAAAATTCGATGGTATTCTTGAGGTCTGCTTTGTAGGCTGCACCGCCAATGCGCTGAAACATGGGCAGTTTTTCAAAGAGCCATTCTAGCGTTTGGCTGTAGTTCAAATCTTCTTGAAATTGTAAACGATATACCCAATTTGTTCTTCTTCTGCACCCGAATCTGCCTGCCAAGTGGTTTTCATGGCAGCGGCTTTGGCTTTGTCTAGCAGGCAACTGGCCAGGCTATTTGAGGTGGGCCCACCGGGTATATTTCTTCCTGCCTCTGCGAAAACCACTTTTCCACTTCTATTTACGCGAATGAGCACTACAATTCTACCCTCTTCATCGCAGTTGTATTGTGGTTTGGGCTTTTCAATAGCAACACGGTTTCCCAATCGGTAGTTGCCATCGCCACCGTTTCCCCCTCCTTGTCCATGTGCTGCATTTACATCACCATTTGGATCGCCTTGGTCTCCCGTTCCGTTGCTCTGATCCCCTTCTCCACTTCCACCTCCTGCATTTTGCTGCATGAGTTGATTTAGGCGAGAGTCTACTTGGCGCTCTTCCTTGGGTTTGTCGGTTGGATTTGGATTGGCGTTTTGGGAGGTATTTTGTGGAAGGCTAACCGTTTCAACAGTAGATTGAGTGGCAATCTCTTCTTGACTCGGCTCTGAATTGCTGCTTTCTGTTTGAACGGAGGCCTCTTGAACTACTTCATCTTGGGGTCCTTCTACGTATTCACTACCTGATGAAGCTAAGTCATAGCCAAAATTGATTGGGATTCCTTCTTCGGGCTTGGGGTCTAGATAGGTGAGTCCGAAAAGAAAGAAAAGAGCGAGCAAGGTTGCGTGCGCTGCTACAGTTGTTATAGCAGCCGTTCTTCTGTCTTTTTTTTCTTTTTCCGTATTCATTATCTCGGGTCGGTAGCGAGCACCATTTTTAATCGATTTCTGTAGGCGATATCCATTACTTTAACCGTTACCCCTGTGGGTACAGATTCGTCGGAACGCAAAACAACCACGGCATCTTCTATTCCACCTACGGCCCTTAAGAGGCTACGTTCTAACTCCGCCTCTGAAACCACTTGGTCTTGAACCTTAAATTCGAGATTGGGTGAGATGCTTACGGTAACATCTTGCCTCTTTACGGTTTGAGCCTTGCTTTTAGGCAGCACAAGATCAAGTGCACTGGTGGTTACAAGGGTGGAAGTAAGCATGAAAAAAATGAGCAGTAGAAAGACAATATCTGTCATACTCGCCATGCTGAATTCGGCCTTTACCTTGTTTCTTCCTCTGAGTTCCATTAGTTCGGATCGTTCAAGAGATCCATAAACTCTGTGGCATTGGCTTCCATAGTATAGACCACCTTATCTACCTTAGAAACGAGATAATTGTATCCAACATAGGCCATAATTCCAACTACGAGACCGGCAACCGTTGTGCTCATAGCTGTGTAGATGCCTTCCGCCAACATTTCCACATCAATTTGTCCGCCTGCAGCGGCCATTTCATGAAAGGCTAGAATCATTCCTATTACAGTACCTAAGAAACCAATCATAGGTGCGGCACCCGAAATAGTGGCCAGTGACGCCAAGTTTTGCTCCATTCG
>JAFMBM010000084.1 GCA_017858515.1 Cryomorphaceae bacterium
AAGAGAATCTTGGCTACGCAGAGAAGTGCGCAAATGAGTCTTCCTTTAAAATGGGAGTTTCCGGGCGGTAAGCTTGAGCCAGGGGAAAAAGAGGAGGAATGCATTCTGCGAGAAATACGAGAAGAGCTTCAGCTGAATATTGAAATCATTGATAGATTAATGCCTAGTATTTACCACTACCCAAACTTTAGCATTCGCTTGATTCCTTTTATTGCAAGTTATGTGGAGGGAGAAATAGTGCTTGCAGAGCATGTTCACTTTCGGTGGTTGGAAAAAAGTATGCTATTGGCGCTGGATTGGGCGGCGGCAGATCTTCCTATTGTAAAGGATTTAGTAAAGTCGAAATATGTTTGAGCAAGGTCTGTACGAGCAACTCGTAACCAAATTGGTGGCTTCTAAACTAGAGAGTTTAGATAAAACCGAATTCTATATTAAGGAGAATCGGATTGATAAATCGGAAGCAGCCAAGGTACTTTCAACCTATTTAAGTCATATTATTAAACTGGCACTCGACAGTATTTCGGGCGAAAACAGCATCGATCGGCAAATTGAAATTGCCAATAAACTCATTCGACTGCTGCGAGATGAACTAGAGCAAGGAGATTTTGACGAGAACCTAATTGATGTAGAAGCTAAGATTCTCGCTGCCGTTTTTGCCAAATTGGATGCCAAGTTCACAGACTTTGATCGCTACCTTTCAGAGGTTACACCCTATACCCGATTGTCGCATAGCGAACTATTCACAGGCAACAATGCTGGCATCTCGCTAGAAAGCGAACTTAGGAAAGAGATTCTTTCATCTGATCGAATTCACTTTTTGGTCTCCTTTATTAAGTGGTCGGGCATTCGGATTTTTGAAAGGGAATTAAGGGAGTTCACAGATAGAGGCGGTTGTTTGAATATCATTACCACCTCCTATATGGGAGCAACCGATGCAAAGGCCGTTGAATTTTTATCGAATCTAAAGAATACTGAGGTTAAAGTATCGTACAATACCGATAACGAGCGCTTGCACGCAAAAGCCTATTTGTTTTTTAGAAATACCGGGTTTCATACCGGCTATATTGGTTCTTCCAACTTATCGCGCTCAGCGCTCACCAATGGACTAGAGTGGAACATAAAAGTGACCACCAAAGAAGTCAAGAACATCATAGACAAATTTCAAAAAACCTTCGATACATACTGGCAAGACAAAGAGTTTGAACTTTTCGACAATACTCAGCATATAGAGAAGTTAAAGCAGGCTCTGCGCAAAGAGCGGTTTCAAGATCAGCACGCCTTTGCAACGTATTTCGAAATAAGTCCCTTTCACTATCAAACGGAAATATTAGAAAAACTACAAACCGAAAGAGAAACACACAGACGGTTTAAGAATTTGATAGTAGCCGCCACAGGAACAGGTAAAACCGTGCTGGCTGCCTTTGATTTTAAACATTTCAGAAAAGCCAATCCTCAAGCAAGGCTGTTGTTTGTAGCCCATAGAAAAGAGATCCTTCAGCAGGCACAAGCCACATTTCAGGGCGTATTAAGAGACAATAATTTTGGAGCCTTGTGGGTGGATGGGATAGAGCCCGATGAGTACGATTGCGTATTTGCTTCGGTTCAAACCCTTAAGAATAGAATAGGGATGCTGAAGTTGAGTGCTACTTATTACGACTACATAGTAATAGACGAAGTGCATCACATCGATGCCTCTAGTTATAGACCCATATTGGAGCGCTTTAGTCCACACATACTCCTAGGCTTAACCGCTACTCCCGAGCGGATGGATGGGGCGGATATATTAAAGGATTTTTGCGATACCATTGCGGCTGAAATACGATTGCCCCAAGCCTTAAACCGAAAGCTTCTTTGTCCCTTTCAATATTTCGGAATAACAGACAGCATAGATTTATCAAATGCCCGCTGGGAAAAGGGTAAATACCTCCCCAGCGAGTTGAGTAAAATCTACACATCCAACGACAGAAGAGTTGGGGAGATCATTCAAAACTTAAATAGATACGTCAATGATCTTCATGACGTGCGTGCTCTTTGCTTTTGTATCACACAGGAGCATGCAGAATATATGGCAAGCAAGTTCTTGTTGGCAGGATTAAAAGCCGATTACTTGGTGAGCTCGAGAAATGAAGTGCGCGCTGAATTGAGACAAAAGCTCATTCAAAAGGAAGTGAATTATCTTTTTGTGGTAGACATTTTTAATGAAGGAGTGGATATACCCGAAATAGATACCGTACTCTTTTTAAGGCCTACCGAGAGTTTAACCGTCTTTCTTCAGCAGCTTGGAAGAGGATTGCGTTTAGCCGATGGAAAAGACTGCCTTACCGTATTGGATTTTGTGAGCAATGCGCGTCCTGAGTATGATTTTGAAGGAAAGTTTAGAGCTTTGATTGGAAAGACGAATACATCCATCCAAAAAGAAATAAAAGCTGATTTTCCGCATTTGCCACTCGGCTGCTCCATCATTCTAGAGAAAAAGGCTAAGGAGTCTATTCTACAAAATATTCAGAATGCCACCACGCCAAATATTCGCCAGCTGCTCGCAAAAATCCAGAATTTCAAACATCAGACGAGCCTGCCACTTACGTTGAAGAACTTCATTCACTTCCACCCTATTCCACTTGAAGTCATTTATAAAAGGGGCAATTGGAAGAGCCTTTGCTTGCAGGCAGAACAAATAGAGCCGTATGGCGAAGTGAATCAAAATGAGATTCATCGGGCCATTGAGAAGAAATGGCTGTCGTGTAAATCCGTTTCCTATTTCCGCTTCATTTTGAAGTTGGCGAAGAATGGCTTCGAAGTAGATTTAGAGAAGCTAAACGAGGAAGAAAAGCTTCAGTGCTTAATGCTTCATTACGATATTTGGCAAGTCTCAGGTGGATTTGATCATTTGCAACAAAGCATACGAGCCATAGGCAAGAACAGTGTATTAAATGATGAAATTATTGAGGTATTAGAGATTTTAATCGATCGGATTGATTTCTTAGAGTTGCCAATACAGTTGCCCTTTTCTCAGCCGCTCAAAGTTCATGCGCGCTACACCAGAGAGCAGATTTTGGTGGCTTTTGGGCTCAGTACTTTCGAGAGTAAGTCTTCGAACCGTGAGGGGGTAGCAGAAAACAAAACGCTGAACACAGAGCTGCTTTTTGTGGATTTGGTAAAGTCGGAGAATGATTTTTCTCCTTCTACCCTTTATGAAGATTATGCAATTAATGATGTGCTTTTCCATTGGCAAAGTCAGAATGCTACCTTACCTGAAAGGGGGAAGGGGCGATCGTATATTGAACATAAAGGGAGGGGAAAGAGGATTCTTTTATTTGTGAGAGAGCGCAATAAGGATCAATACGGCAATACGATGGGCTATGTTTTTCTGGGAGATACAGAGTTTCTGAAATCGACGGGAGCAAAGCCAATGAATATCACCTGGAGGTTAGAAGAGCCTATGCCCGCGTATTTATGGCAAGATTCGGCAAAAATGGCAATTGGGTAAATGCAGGAATATTGGAAAATTTCCAATTGAGTTATAATCCGCAGAGTCGCGATGCATAGCGGCCATGAGTTGGCTTCCAGGGAATTAGAAGGGTTTTGAGTTAACAGATGCATTGCTCCCCTACCCAAACCCAAACCGCCTACGGTGTATTTCTAGATTTTCTTGGTCGGGATAATGGCGTGGCGAAGCGGGCAATAGGAGGCTTCTTCCAG
>JAFMBM010000015.1 GCA_017858515.1 Cryomorphaceae bacterium
CTCTTACGATTATACGAAAGCCGTATACATCCATCGCGGTACAGAGGCGATGCATCGCGTCTCTACGCGCGCAAATCACACAATGCATGGCGCGCGACACGCACGCTAATCCTAATACAGACGCCATGCATCGCGTAACTACATGCAAATCGTGCTTATGCAATGCATCTCGTATGCACGATTTGCTATATTTATAATTCAATTTAAATCCACCGAATCTATGATCTATCTTCTATTTGGATTGGGCCTCTTCCTCTATATGATTGGCACTTTGGTGAATGAAAAAAATGCGGGCTATTTATTGGCGGGCTACAATACGCTCAGCAAAGAAGAGCAGCAAGCCTTCAACCTCAGCGCTTACCTGAAACGCTTTCGGAAATTCCACCAATTCTTGGGAATCAGCTTTATTCTCTTCGGTCTGCTCTTGTACTATCTCTTTGGAGAATATGCCGCTTTGCTGTTCTTAGTCTGCTACCCCATTTTGGCCTATGTCTACTTCTTGTTTCGAAGTCAGGCATTTAGCAGTGTAAAACAGCGCAAGCGAAATGGCATCGCTGCCCTTATTCTCATTCTAGTCTTGCTGGGTGTGCTGGCCCTTTTTTTCTACGAAGGCAAAGCCAATGAATTCTCTGTCGAAAACAACCGCATAGAAATAAAAGGGAGCTATGGCGAAAGCTTTGATCTAGATGAAATGAAGAGCATTCAATGGGTTACTAGCCTTCCGCCTATTCGCATGAAGGTATACGGATTTAATGCAGGTGGAATTTCGAAAGGCATGTTTAAGACAGAAGACGGACAAAAGCTAAAATTGATCGTAGACAAGAATCAGCCTCATTTCTTGCACATTACAAAAAAAGATGGAAAACAAATCTATTATAGCGCCAGTGAGGCAGAGAAAGGACGGATAGATCTGCTCATAGCCGCAAACATGACTCAGTCAGTAGAAGAACTAGGAGGCTGAGGGCCTTCTCTCAATCTTCTCGCAGAAGCCCGATAGTAGGCTGCGAATTTCGTAGACTTCGGTCGAATTGTCAGGTTCAAAGGCGGGTATGATTATCGCCAAGGCAAGCCCTATGCAAGAGAAACAAAATATAACCTTCGCCTGGGCATTCAAACAGATTATCTGGCCGCGTAGGAAAACCATTTTCATAGGTCTAATACTCATTGTTATTAGTCGAATGGCCAGCTTAGTGCTGCCAGGGGCAAGCAAGTATTTGGTAGACAATGTTATTGTAAACAAAGACTTCAATATGCTTAAATGGCTGCTGGTGGCAGTAGTTATAGCCCTCGCCATTCAGGCCATTACCTCCTTTCTACTTACCCGCATTCTAAGTGTAGAAGCCCAATACCTCATCTCCGAACTGCGCACCAAAGTGCAAAAGAAGATCTTATCGCTGCCCATTCGCTACTTCGACAATCAGAAATCAGGGGCCTTGGTTTCTAGAATTATGACGGATGTGGAAGGCGTGCGCAATCTGGTGGGAACGGGCTTGGTGCAATTGGTGGGCGGCACCTTAACCGCTATCATCTCCCTGGTGCTTTTGCTGCGCATCAATGCCACTATGACGGTCTTGGTTTTGGTTCCGGTGGGCTTGTTTGCTTTTATAGCGCTCAAAGCCTTCGCCAAAATTCGTCCTATTTTTAAAGAAAGAGGCAAACTCAATGCAGAGGTTACGGGCCGATTAACGGAAACCCTGAACGGAGCGCGTGTTATCAAGGGATTTAACGCAGAACCCCAAGAAAACAAGGTGTTTGAGCAAGGCGTGCAGCGTTTGTTCGAAAATGTAAAGGCTAGCCTAACCTCAACGGCTTTGGTTACCAGCTCAGCTACCTTTTTGCTGGGATTGGCAAGCGCTGGCATTATGGGCATGGGAGGCTATTTTATCATCCAAGACCAAATGACTTTTGGCGACTTCTTGTCGTTCACCCTCTATCTCGGATTTATGATTGCACCCATTGTGCAAATGAGCAATATCGGCAGTCAGCTTACGGAAGCCTTTGCCGGACTGGATCGCACAGAGGAGATTATGCAGATGGAAAGTGAGTCTGAGCAAGCCAACAGGCACATTGTTTTGGGCGACATTAAGGGCGATATGGCTTTTGAAGGAGTGCATTTCAGCTACGAAGAAAACCAAGAGGTCTTGCACAATATTCATTTCGAAGCCAAGAGCGGAAGTGTAACGGCATTGGTGGGAAGCAGTGGCTCAGGAAAATCTACCATCGCCGGGCTGGCTGCCAGCTTTTTGAACCCTAGTCAAGGAAAAATTACCATAGACGGTCAAGATCTTTCTGCCGTGCAACTGCACAGCTACCGTCAGCACTTAGGCGTGGTGTTACAAGACGATTTTCTCTTTGAAGGAAGCATACGCGAGAATATCTTATTCCCTCGCCCGGATGCCTCCGAAGCCGAACTGCTTGCTGCCGTAAAAGGGGCCTATGTAGATGAATTCGCCGATCGCTTTGAAAACGGACTGGACACGATTATAGGAGAGCGCGGAGTGAAACTTTCGGGCGGTCAGCGTCAGAGGCTTTCCATTGCCCGTGCACTTTTGGCCAATCCCAAGATTATCATTCTAGACGAGGCTACATCCAACCTAGACACTGAGAGCGAAACCTTTATTCAAAAGAGCTTAAATGTGCTCATGAAAGGAAGAACCACTTTTGTTATTGCCCACAGACTGAGTACCATTCGCCAAGCAGATCAGATTTTGGTGATCGAAAAAGGCGGAATTGTAGAGCGGGGTACACATACCGAATTAATAGAAAGTCAAGGACGGTACTATGATCTCTACACCTATCAGAGTAGAATCTAAAGCAGACTATTCTTGTCGCTCTTTAAGGAATTTCTCGAGCTTACGCAATTCTATGGGGTGATTATCTAGCCAAATAATAGAGTCAGGATTGCCCGACTGACTGATGTAACGGGCAAAGCTTGGAAGGTGCCCCTCCCTTTCAAGCTCCTCATAAAAGGGGAGATATACATCCCACCAAATATCCAGCTCATTGCCTTTATCTTCCTTTAAAGCAAGAAGAGTAATGGCATCTTTAAAGCATTCAGCAAAATAGGCATCGGAGGTAGAGTCTTTAAACTCGCTTGTATTGCTCGCCACTTTCATAGAGAGAAAAAGCTCCTGCATTTTAAAAGGATTCTTAGAGCTAGTAGCATCTGTATTAAGGTTTATCTGTATGTTGTTGCCCTCCCCTTTGGTTACGTTTCCATACAGCTCAAATTCCAATCCATCCACCATAATCTTAGATCGTTTGGAATTGGGTTCGAGGGAAAGAAAATAGCCCGCTGCCAAAATAGATTGTATTCTATTTCCTTGCCTACTGTGCAACTCAGCCAGTAAAGCATGACTGCTCGCGTGATTGGGATTTTTCTCAATGGCCATGACCATATTCTTTTCCGCCTCCTTTAGCTCTCCCAAATTCAAATAGGTAAGCCCAAGATTATAGTACAATAAGTACTCATTCTTATTGGCTTTAATGGCCTTTTTATACACTTTAATGGCTTTCTCTGGCTCACCCAGATTATCTAAGGCATTGGCCTTGGTGAGATAGGCCTGTATAATATACCGTTCATTCTTGCCCTTCTTAATCAGCAGGTCTGCATATTCAATTGCCGTTTTGAGATCGTTCTTTGCATAATATGAATACGCCAATTCATAGTAGGCCAATTCATAGTTTGGGTCTTGTTCTAAAGCCAATTCATACATCCGAATGGCTTCGTCGTACTTGCCTTCATCGTGGTATTTAATCCCTTGTTGAATAAGAGACTCTAAACTGGTTTGGGAATGGGCAGCAAGGGCAAAGCCCATAAATACAAGGAGAGAAAACAACTTTTTCATAGAATCACAATCTATACATTTTAGTGAGGTGAATGTAAGAACTCTTATTTATTCAAGCGGACCTTATCGGGAGAAATATTGAAATAATTCAGCTTCACATACTCCACATTGGAAGTGGGAATGCCAATATCTGAATTGAAAACAGCATCTATTCCCATTTTAACATACCCATTGAATCGATAGATCCGCCCCAATTGCCAGGCTAGAGTGAGATAATAATACTGCCCTTCAGAGTACAAAATCAATTGCTGTGAGGTGTAGGTAGGCAGGGAAGCGAGTATGGCCGCCGGTTGAGGATAAATCCAAGCAATAGAACGATGACCCTCATTCCATCTAGGTGTCTTTGAGTTGATGTGTTTGTTTTTTGCCTGCCCAGAAAATATATGCTCAAGGCTTTTCCAATGCTGCCGGTCTTTTGCCTTGCATAAATGGCATTTGCCTGAGCAAAGACTGCTTTTTTCGCTTGGAAGTAAAATGGGTGCTTGGGCCTTTTTCGTATAAGTGAAACTCAAATAATCGCTCATGATTCCTCCTTCCTCAATAGAAATCAAATTGCCATCTACCCTCTGATCTCCCAAGGGAGAAATGCGGTTATAGAAAAACGGAGCCAAAGGTCGGTCGAGAGGATTGTACCACACCAATAATTTGTATTCGCCTTCTTCAAGAGGGGGAAGAAAATGCCGAGCTACGGTTTGGGTGGATGCATTGCGGGTATCGTTTAAAAAGATTGGAAAACGAAGAGAATCGCCGCTCTCTAGGTTCCGAACAAACTCCCCTCCTTTTGTTAGGCTGTCTCCCTCCAACTGCCTTTCTTCTCTATAAACCTCTCTGTAAAAAGTTCCTTCTTGTTTGTAGTAGCTCAGATAAATAATCGCCAATCCTGTTTGCTCTCGACCGGGAAGGATTAGCGTTGCGGTTTTCTGAGAAACATTCTTGATTTGCAGCAGCAGTGGCACTATTTGGTTGGGAGAAAAGACCTGTTGACTTGCCATTACCTTCAACTTTAAGTCGGCTGGACTAAGATCATCGGCCTTCACTATTCGCAGCGAAAGCAAACCGAGGCTAAGGAGTAGATATTTCAACATAATACGGAAGGGTGCATGGAAAAAGTCTTCCGCTCTTAAACACGGCTAAACCTACATTATTGTTGAAGGACTATAGGGAATAGTGCTGAAAGAATAGCCTTCTTCTACCCAAGTGTCTAATAATAAAGGAAGGCAGTGCTTCAGTCGAGATTCTGCTTTAAGGCTATCGTGAAAAACCACAATACTGCCTGGCTTGGCATTTTGTATAGTGGTTTCAAAGCAGTATTGGCTTTCTAGGTTAGTGTCGAAGTCGTAGCTCAGGCAATCCCAAAACACACATTGAAGGCCCCTCTCTTTAAGCGCTTTGTATTGCGAGCGACGAATGCGGCCATAAGGAGGACGATACAAAGGAGTCTTTAGCAATTCTGTGCTCTCGAGAATAGACTGAATGTATTTGGTATCGGCTGTATTCCAACCATTTTCGTGCTGCATGCTATGTCCGCCAACGGCATGGCCTTCGGCCTGAATGCGTTCAACTAAAACAGGGTAAGACAAAACGTTTTTACCAATGAGGAAGAAGCTAGCTTTGATTTTATAAAAGGCCAATAAATCCAACACCCAGGAAGTAACTTCAGGAGTAGGCCCATCATCAAAGCTGAGATAAAGGGTTTTTTCGGTTTCGGAAAACCGAAAAAACCCTCCAGGATAGGCACTCCTCCCAAACTGGGTAAAGAGAGAATGAAGTCTTTTATATCTGCCCAAGAGCTCCTACAGCATTTTGATACCTCTGAAAGAAATCATTGGCATCGAGCTGGTTCTGGTTGGCTGCCTTGATTTCATACTGCTGAACCATCTGCATAAGCATGGTGTAGTACTGGCTGGCAATGCTCATATCTTGTTGGATGGCTTTTCTCTTATCGCCTTTAAACTGTTGGTAATAGAGTAATTCCTCATCCAATGAATTAGCGAAAGCATCTACCAAAGCGCGGCCTTTTGTCATTTCACCGCATTTGTAGTAGCCTTCAATAATAGGGAATACGAAGTAGTTGAAGCCAAAAGACTCTTCTGGGATTTGCTCGCTGCAGAAATCCAATACCTCAATGCCTTCCTTAAATCGACCTTCTTCGGCTAGGGCACTTCCCAACCTTCCGAAGATGCTCCTAAAGTTGTAGCTCAATCGGCGATTGGTTTCGTCTAAATAAACCTCTGGATTATTCATCACCCCTTTAGGGAATTTATTCATCAAGAAATCATACATCACTGTAGTTTGTACTCTTCCAAATTCTCCATTCTGAGTTCTGGCTGGATTGCGAATAGGCACAAATCTATAGGCCAATCCTTCTAATTGGAAGTACTGATCTAAGTGGAAATAGGCGCTAGAACTTCCACCTACGGTAATAGAGAAGTAAATAGGACGAGACCAATCGTTATAGGTAATGAGATCCATCACCATTAGATCTCTCTTTGGAAGAATATTCGATTTGAAATCCCAATCGATGTACTCTAGAATCTTATCGTAATCTTCGGGCTCAACCACCTTATTGGCAATCACAGCCTCTCTATCCACCTGAACGCGAATTTTCTTTACTGGGTAGAACTGCAAGTCTTTGCTGTCTAAGGCTCTGAAGCGCGTTTTAGGATCGTCGCTCTTTACCCAGTTCATAAAGTCTTCGGCTTTCCAGCGCTCATTTCCACGTCCGAGGTCGCGGTAGTACAATACATCGCGGGTTCCTTGTTTGTATTGCTGCCAATCGAATCCAAAAGGAACGGCATCTGAATCATAGGCCTTTCTGCGCATCTGATCGATATACCAATCGGTATTTAAGAGACTGAGGTTTACTACTCGAACATCGGTGCGGTAGCCTTCAATTTCCTGCACATACCAAAGCGGGAAGGTGTCGTTGTCTCCGTTGGTAAACAAAATTGCATTGGGAGCACAACTGTCTAGATAAGCCTTGGCAATTTCTCTAGCTGTATATCTACCAGAGCGATCGTGATCGTCCCAGTTTTGCTGCGCCATTAATCCGGGCACTGCCAAAGCACAGACCAGAGTCAGCGCCATGGCTGTGGCTTTCGTTTGTCGTTTTTCTTTCAAGAAATTGTACAAGCCATGCACTCCAAGGCCAATCCAAATGGCGAACACATAGAAAGAACCCACAAAGGCGTAGTCTCTTTCGCGTGGCTCAAATGGCTTGTGATTGGTATAAACTACAATGGCAATACCAGTGAAGAAGAAGAAGAGCAATATGGCCCAAGCATCCTTCCAATTTCCTTTAAAGTGGAAGTACATTCCAATGAGGCCCAAAATGAAAGGAAGCAAGAAGTAGCGGTTGTAGGCTTTATTGCTCTCAAAGTGGCTAGGGAGATTGGATTGAGGTCCTAAGCGCATTTCATCTAAAAGCGTAATTCCACTCAGCCAGTTTCCTTTGGTAAGCTCATAACGATTTTGCTCATCGTTTTGCTTTCCAGCGAAGTTCCACATAAAATAGCGCCACCACATCTGCCCTATTTGATAATCCATAAAGAAGCCCAAATGCTGACCGAAGCTAGGACGAGCCTTATCGTTTCGGATATTCATAATGGCCTTATAGTTCTTGATATGCTCAGGATCATCGCTCCACATTCTTGGGAAGAATCCGGTGAATTTCGGATCGAAATTGCGAACGGTTCCTTTGCCATCGTTTGAAATGAGGTACTTACCTGCTTCTTCGTCGCGATAATAAACGGGCTTTCCATCTATAAACGGCTCACTCGGATCTAGATCGGCATTAAAAGACTGTCCGAATAAAATAGGCCAATCGCCGTATTGCTCGCGATTGTAGTAGGCCAACATGCTCAAAGCATCTTCCGGATTGTTCTCGTCGATCGGTGGATTTGCATTGGAGCGAACCACTAGGGTAACGAAGGAAGAATAGCCCACCACAATAAAAGTGATGCTAAGAATGGCCGTAGCGATAATAGGTCTACCCGATTTACGAGCATAACGAACGCCCAAGTAGACCAAAGTAGCCAAAAGTAAAACCGTGAAGATGGATCCTGTATCGAAGGGAAGTCCGAGGGTGTTTACGAAGAAAATCTCTGTTTTTCCGAAAGTGCTTAAAACAAGCGGAATGATTACCGCGAAAACCAATCCCAAGGCTACCACACTGAGAATATTGGCAAGAATAAATCCGTTTCGAGAATATTTAAACTTCTTGAAGTAATAGATCAGTCCGATGGCAGGGATGGTAAGGAAAACCAAAATGTGAATTCCCACGGCGAGTCCTACAAGATATCCGATGAAGATTATCCATCGATCGGCGCGCGCATCTCCTTCATCGAGGGCATCTTCCCACTTCAAGATAGCCCAGAAGGCAACCGCAGTAAAGAAACTCGACATGGCGTATACCTCTCCTTCCACAGCAGAGAACCAAAAAGAATCTGAGAAGGTATAAGCAAGGGCTCCAACCATACCGCTTCCGAAGATTACCCACTGATTTGTGGCATCTAAAGTCTTGCCTCCCATGGCAAAAATCTTGCGAGAAAGGTGGGTAATAGTCCAAAAAAGAAACAAAATGGTAAAGGCAGAAGACATAGCCGACGCCATATTTACCCAATAAGCCACCTGAGTATTGTCTCCCAAGGCAAAGAGAGAGAAGAAGTTTCCAATGAGTTGGAAGAGGGGCGCCCCAGGAGGGTGACCCACTTGTAGCTTGGCAGAGGTTGCAATGTATTCACCACAATCCCAGAAGCTTACAGTAGGCTCGATGGTTAAGATATAGGTAATTGCGGCTACTAAGAAAGCGATCCAACCGAAGAGGTTGTTATACTTTTTGTACGATGCTGATATCATGTTCGTGTTGTATTCGAATGGGGCGAAAATAGAAAAATTAACCCCCCCCTATTGTCATTATTGTGTAAAGATCTGAGAGAATTATTCAAGGGTATTGCTCACAATGCAAAGAAGCATTAATTTTGCCGTCCCTTTTTGCCCGATCGTCTAATTGGCAGGACAGCTGATTTTGGTTCAGTCAGTCTAGGTTCGAGTCCTAGTCGGGCAACAAAGCGAAGAAAACAGCCGCTCAATGAGCGGCTGTTTTTATTTACAAATGGGGCATTTCAATGAGTTTTCGAAATCTGAGCTTTATCTCAAAAGACAAAGGTGCAGAAGGTCTAATAGAGTAAATCGGCCGAATAGATCGCCAAGGCAACGGCATCGTGCCCTACATTATTCACCAAACGGTATTGCCATTGGTAGTTAAAGCTTCCTTCGTTGGCCAATCTAAAAGATTCTTGAAAAAAATACTGGGCTCTTTGCAAACGGTTATTTCCTTGAAGATCGGCCTCGGCAGTATGCCTGAGATTAAATGAATTGGGATCTGTATCTTCCGAACCTACTATTATATAGGCATTCCGCTGAAAATACAATTGCGGATCTATACTCTCCGCCGGACTTTTATTCAAACCATAAGGATAATCAACCTGAAGATTGGGCAATGCGTACCAACCCGCCGCCGAGCTAATGAGGCGATTGAATTTTGCTTCTGGATTGAAAATTAAAAAACGGTGAATCATTTGGGCCCCGGCAGAATGACCAAAGACATCGTATTGAGAAGAAATATTTCCGATAATAGATTTAAAATCTTCAAATAGTGGGTCCAAAACGGAGAAGGTCCATTCGGAGGGTGGATTTAAGGTGTTGGGGGAAGGATTGTCTCCGTCTTCAAAAATATTGGCCAGATTAAATGCATCGGAACCCGGAAAAAAAGACTCCGAGAATTCAGGCGAAAGCACAATAAAGCCTTTCTGATTGGCTTTGGCAATTAATCCATCTCTCAAATCTTTGGCCTCTCTGCCGGCACCGTGTACCACTATAAAAATGGGTGTTGTACTGGAACTATTGGATGGAATATGATAAAAGCAGCGAATGGGTTTGTTGGCAAAGGGCAAATAGTCTGAGAAAGAATATTCACCCGTGCCCGTCAGGTCCAAAGGATTTTCAGTGGCTTTGGGTTTATCGCAAGACCAGTGCAGGCAGGAAAGCAATACAATAAGGAGCAAAGAGAGAAAGGCCCTCCTATTCGGGTTCGATAAATTTCTTAAATGGTGCATTATTAATGTTTTTGAATTGCTTTGAAAGTGGGTAATTCTATGACTTGATACCTTTAATGAGTTTAGCAAAGTGCGCATCTAAATACTGCGGTCGCACGCTAGAAAAGCCAAAAATAAGTCCTTGTTCCAGCGGTTTATGCACATAACATTTGCTCAACGGATGGGCAATGATTTCATTTTCTAAAAGCTTCTGAACGACTGCTGTATCACTTTGTCCATTCTTGAGTTTACAAACAATGTGCAAAGAAGGCGTTTGGCTCGGCAAGGGCTCAAGATATTCAGACAAGTATTTTTGCAATCGATCTATAAACATACGATGCCGAACCGCTGCTTGTTTAGAGACATTATTGAGATGATCATGCAAAAATTTCTTTTCTATAAATCCTCTTAAAACGGTTTGAAGAACAGGCGAAATGGAGCGATGCGAATGCATAATTAAAGCCTCAAAAGCAGCAATTAGGTGGAAGGGAACCACTACAAATCCTACACGAATAGAAGGATGCATAGTGCGATTAAAGGTGCTTATATAAAAGCTGCGATCTTGTTTATCGAGCGAAAAAAGCGGATGCCCGTCGTGATTGGGGAAATTAATTTCGTGCTCATAGTCGTTCTCAATAAGATAAAGGCCCTGCCGATCGGCCAGGTTTAACAACTCCTTCTTTCTATTAATAGACATCTGATTGCCAAAAGGATAATGGCATGAAGGGGTAATATGAACCAATTTCGACAAAGGGTTCAGTTGTGCTTCCAAATAATGTAGATCCATGCCTTCGCTTTCTATTGGAATGCCTTTTGTTTGGGTCCGCAATCCCTTGAAAACAGAGTGCACATTCGGAAAAGTGGGATCTTCAACATAAACACTGTCTCCTGGATTAGCCAGCAGACTTCCAATTAAAAAGAGCGATTGAAGCGACCCGCCCACCACAAAGACCTGTCTGTAATCGCATTGAATACCTCGTCTCAACTTGAGATAATTGGCAAGGGTCTTACGCAGGGCCGTAGTACCGGCTCCCGAATGATAGGTTAGCTCTGAGGCACGCACAAATTGCCAATATTCATTCTGAAGTTTTCTCCATTTCTCTATAGGGAACAAATCTAAAGGAGGTACACCCGGACGAAAGGCAACGCCTTCATTATCTATACTATTCAGCTTGGGCGCATTGCTTCCAAACGCTGTGGCAGACTCAGAAAGAGACACATAACTATAGCCAGAAGATTTGAGGTCTTTCTGTGAAAGAGGATCTATACCCAGAGATCGTATGCGGTATGCAGAACCTTCCAATGCATCAATGTACCCTTCCAACTTAAGCAGTTCATAGGCCTTGATAATCGTGCTTCTAGAAAGATTCAATGCCTCAGCCAGCGGACGAGTGGCGGGCAACTCGCATAAATCTGGAAGCCTTTGACTGACAATTCCCTCCTTGATAGCCGCATATACCGCTTGGTATTTTGGCTGCAAAGGCGACGCTTGCAGCTGCTGCAAAACGATGGATTCTAGCTTTTGTAGTTCGATCTTCATATTGGTATGCAAAAATAATGAAAATTGGTATCCACACCCTCGAATCAATTAAGTATAATTTAGTAGAAAGAAAAAACAAGTCAACACATGAAAAAAATTATTAATGTAATGATTTTAATGTTCTTAGCTTCATCGAGCTACGGACAAATAATCATTAACGAGGTCCTGTATGATCCTTCTAATAGCGCTTTGGATGGCGATGCCAACGGAGATGGTGTCTATTCCCAAACGGAGGATGAATTTATTGAGTTTATAAATACAGGCGCTTTTGATTTCGATATGAGCGGTTATCAAATTTGGGATGACACGATCTCAGGTCAGCTGCGTTACACTATTCCTAGTGGAACACTGGTTCCTCCTAGTGGTGCTTTGGTTGTCTTTGGTGGTGGAGTGCCTACAGGAAGCTTTGGTGGGGCAGTGGTTCTAACTGCAAGTGTAAGCGCCAATGGTTTGAGTTTAAATAACTCTGGCGAGATTATCACTCTTAAAAATAGTTTGGGTCAGTTTGTTACTAATTTCGATAGCGATGCGCTTTCTGACAATCCGAACGAGAGCTATACGCGCAATCCGGACATTACGGGTGCATTTGAGCAGCACAGCGCGAATACGGCAATGTTATTCTCTCCAGGAACACGCTCTAGTGGTATTGCCTTCAATACTGTATTTGTGTCTCCTCCTCCCGTATTAGCTACCACTCCAATGATTATCAACGAGGTATTATACGATCCATCTAACAGTGGGTTGGATGGAGATGCCAATGCGGATGGTGTGTATGGTCAAGAAGAAGATAGCTTTATAGAGTTCATCAATACAGATACGGCAAACTATGATATGAGTGGCTATCAGATTTGGGATGATACTGTATCAGGAGCCTTGCGCTATACCATTCCATCTGGAACCATTGTTCCGGCGGGAGGTGCTCTAGTTGTTTTTGGTGGAGGAATGCCAACAGGTACTTTCGGTGGCGCCATTGTGCTTACAGCTGATACAGGAACCACTGGATTAAGTCTAGGCAATAGTGGAGAAATCATTGTGGTACGCAACGCAATGGGTCAGCCCGTTTTGAGCTTCGATTCAGATGCTCTGTCCAACAACCCCAATGAGAGCTATACGCGCAATCCAGATATTACTGGTGGGTTTGAACAACATGCGGATAATACCCCTTTGTTGTTTTCACCAGGTACCAAAATAGATGGCACCGATTTCCCAAATGCAGCTACAAATCAGTTCATTACTTCGGTTACTAAGATTGGCAATCCGAAAACATACAGAGCGTTCTTCACTCTTCCAGCTGCAAGCACGTACAGACTGCAGATCCGTACCCAAAACGATCCCGTTTGGAAGACTTCAAATACTTGGTCGAATGCAAGCTTAACGCAACAAAACTTCCAAGCTCTCGAATTTAATGCTACCAACAGTCTTCGCATTGGGTATGAGGTAGGTGGAAATTGGACTTACGGAAATAGTTTCGACTTTGTTTCAGACTGCAAACCCATGACAGTAAGCGCTGTTGAGCTTCTTGCTCCTTTTTGTGCGGGAGACTCTGCCATTCTAAAAACCATTACCAATGGCGGATATAAGGTGAAATCTTTCCTTTGGAATACAGGTGAAACCACTCGCTTCATTTACGGTCAGCAAGGTCAAACCTATTCTGTAGTGGTAACCGACGAATCGGGCTGTACTCAATCTGCCAGCGTTACAGTAAGTTCTGTAAACACACAATTCACACCCGTTAATTTTGCAGTAGCAAAACCCAATGCAGTCACCTTTACAGGAAGTTGGAGTCCTGCTACTTTAGGCAGTGGAGTGAGCTTGGTGGGCTACAGAATGGCTTATCGCCAAGTGGGTGTAGGAGCAGCTTGGACCAATACTCCTCTTTCAACCAATACCACAGCTACGGTAAACTTTACCGGAAGTGGATTGCCCTCCGCCAATTATGAATTCACTGTATTTGCGCGTGTGAACGACAACGGATCGATTTACAATACCGAATATGCTTGCAGAGAAAGAAGGTTCTACAATGGTTCAGGTGCAAAGTGGGATGGCAACAGCAGTCTTGATCTCAATGCCGTTTCAATCTATCCTAATCCAACTCAAGATGTACTTTATGTTACCGCAGCAGAAGGCAGCTTGGCTAGTTTATTGGATATAAATGGAAGGCTTATTTCTAGTCAGACTGTGGAAGGAAGTGAAATTCGATTTGAAATGGGCGACTTATCCGCAGGGGTTTACATCCTACAACTTCAGTCAGATGAGGCCATCTATTCTGAACGCATCGTTAAGAATTGAAAACGCTAAAATGCAATTTGAGTCTTAAAAACAGCCACCTTTTGGGGTGGCTGTTTTTTATTGGACTGAGTGCTACTCTTTCCGCTCAAAACCAGGTGCGAAAAGCTCTTTTCGTTGGAAATAGTTATACCTATTACAATGATCTTCCTAAACTAATTGCCGACTTAGCTCATTCAGGGGGCGATAGTCTTTACCACGATCAAAACACCATTGGTGGTTATTCTTTGCAATCGCATGCTACTAATTCAAACACAGTATCCAAAATTCAAAATGGCTCTTGGGATTATCTGATCTTGCAAGAACATAGCCAGAGACCTTCTTTGCCATTATCTCAGGTAGAAGCCCAATTCTATCCGGCTGCCTACACCTTAGACAGTCTTTTCCATAGCGTTCGTCCTACTGCTCAATCGGTTTTTTATATGACTTGGGGTAGGGAAAATGGAGATGCATCGAATTGCGCTAACTGGCCACCTGTGTGCACTTATGAAGGAATGGATAGTCTTTTGAACTTGCGCTATCAGTTCATTGCCGACAGTTTAAATGCAGCTGTATCGCCTGTGGGGGTAGTTTGGAGATCCATTCGAAATTTGCATCCCAGCATTCAACTCTACAATGCAGATGAGTCGCATCCTTCCTTGGCCGGAAGCTTCGTCGCAGCCTGTACTTTTTATGCTGTGCTCTTCCAAAAAGATCCTAGCCTACTCGCATACAATGGCGGACTGGATAGCACTGAGGCCGGAATAATAAAGAGAAGCGCACGCGATTTAGTCTTTGACCAATTGGCGATGTGGAATGTAAGCTACACCCAACCAAGTCCCAATTATTTGGAGATCAATGAGGTGTTGTATGACCCCTCCAACAATGGCTTAGCTGGCGATGCCAATGGGGATGGTATCTATGATCAAGAAGGCGACTCCTTCATTGAATTTGTAAACACAAGTAATACAAACTTTAACGCAAGCGGGTATCAGATTTGGGATGATACCAGCGCTACTGGAAGCCTTAGGTATGTAGTTCCATCCGGAACTTTTGTTCCCCCAAATGGAGCTATGGTTGTTTTTGGAAGCGGTCCTCTAGTGGGCACTTTTGGTGGAGCGGTGCTGCACTCTGCGGATGCCACAGCCTCGAACTTGAGCCTCAATAACTCAGGAGAGGTTATTGGAGTAAAAAATGCCAGCGGCGATTGGGTTTTGTACTTTGATTCAGATGCCCTTTCTAACAATCCAAACGAATCCTACACCCGATTTCCTGATGTGAGCGGAAACTTTGTCCAACATGCAAGCAACACTTCTAGCCTCTTTTCTCCGGGAACCAAAACAGATGGCACCGCATTTTCTACTCAATTTGTGGTAGAAAGTATAACTGTTCAATCGGCTGGAGGCACTCTACTGAGTTCGCTGGGTGGAAGTTTGCAATTAACGGCCCTAGTGCTCCCAAGCTTCGCCTCTAATCTTAGCGTGAATTGGTCGGTTTCAGCTGGAAGTGCTGTTGCCTCCGTAAATTCAAGCGGACTTGTTACAGGCTTGGCCAACGGCTCTGTTTGGGTAATTGCCACATCCAACGATGGAACACAGATTTCTGATTCCATTCTAATTACTGTCAATACTGCTACAAATCAGTTTATTACTTCTGTAGTGAAAATCGGAAATCCCAAAACATATAGAGCATTCTTTACGCTTCCTGCTGCAAGCACTTATAGTCTGCTAATCCGTACCCAAAACGATCCCTTTTGGAGGACTTCAAATACTTGGTCTAGCTCAAGCCAAACACAACAAAACTTCCAAGCTCTCGAATTCAATACCACCCATAGTCTTCGCATTGGGTATGAAGTAGGTGGAAATTGGACTTACGGAAATAGTTTCGACTTTGTTTCAGACTGCAAACCCATGACAGTAAGCGCTGTTGAGCTTCTTGCTCCTTTTTGTGCGGGAGACTCTGCCATTCTAAAAACCATTACCAATGGCGGATATAAGGTGAAATCTTTCCTTTGGAATACAGGTGAAACCACTCGCTTCATTTACGGTCAGCAAGGTCAAACCTATTCTGTAGTGGTAACCGACGAATCGGGCTGTACTCAATCTGCCAGCGTTACAGTAAGTTCTGTAAACACACAATTCACACCCGTTAATTTTGCAGTAGCAAAACCCAATGCAGTCACCTTTACAGGAAGTTGGAGTCCTGCTACTTTAGGCAGTGGAGTGAGCTTGGTGGGCTACAGAATGGCTTATCGCCAAGTGGGTGTAGGAGCAGCTTGGACCAATACTCCTCTTTCAACCAATACCACAGCTACGGTAAACTTTACCGGAAGTGGATTGCCCTCCGCCAATTATGAATTCACTGTATTTGCGCGTGTGAACGACAACGGATCGATTTACAATACCGAATATGCTTGCAGAGAAAGAAGATTCTATAACGGACTAGGAAACAAAACCGAAGTGGACAGCCTTAGCTCAGTCAATTCATGGTTTGTATATCCCAATCCAACTTCTGAATTCATCATTATCGATCCAAAAGAAGAAGGACAATGGCGTATTTTCAGTGCCGCCGGCAAGTTGATTTTAAGCGGCGAAAGCAAGCCTACAGAAGAACAGAAAATTCTGGTAACCCAATGGAGCGTGGGCGTTTACTTATTGGAATGGAAATCCGAGACTAATCTTGAAACCAAGCGCTTTATTATTCAGTAAGAATTTTGAGTTCTATCCAGCAAGTCTTAATAAAAGGCTGGTTTAATCGGAGAGCTTAATTACCAAAACAGACTCTTATTGGTATGTTCAAATAATAAAAATTGGTATCTAACCTAGACAACGAATTGGATTTAACTTAGTTGAGTAAAACACAATCAAGCCGTGAAAAAATTATTTACCCTCTTATGTTCAGTGCTTTTTGCTATAAGTAGCCCCGCGCAGCTAATAATCAACGAGGTACTTTATGATCCATCGAACTCTGGTTTAGCTGGAGATGCCAATGGCGACGGTGTGTACGACCAAGAAGAAGATTCATTTATTGAATTTGTGAATGCAGGCAACAGCAATTTTGACGCAAGTGGTTACCAAATTTGGGATGATACCAGCGCAACAGGAAGCCTGCGATTTGTAGTTCCAGCCGGAACTTTTGTTCCACCCAATGGAGCCATGGTTGTTTTTGGAAGCGGTCCATTGGTAGGTACTTTTGGTGGAGCAGTGCTTCTTTCGGCAGACACCACCTCCTCTCACCTTAACTTAAACAACTCAGGGGAAGTTATTGGCATTAAAGACGCTAGTGGTGCTTGGGTATTGTTTTTTGACTCGGATGCACTCTCTAACAATCCGAATGAATCGTATACGCGTTTCCCAGATATTACGGGTGCCTTCTTGCAGCATGCAGATACTACTTCCATTTTATTTTCTCCGGGAACCCGCACAGATGGAACGCCTTTTTCAACGGCCTTTGTTGTGGAGAGCATAAGTGTTCAATCTACAACTGGATCAACAGATATAAGCACCAATTTGGGTACGCTTCAATTAAGTTCTACCGTATTGCCCTCATTTGCTAGCGATATGAGCGTAACATGGTCTGTGGGTTCTGGTGCCGGTTCAGCAACAGTGGATGCCAATGGCTTGGTTTCCGCCATAGCGAATGGGAACATCTGGATTGTTGCCAGTTCGAATGATGGCACCAACATTTCAGATTCTATTGAGATTACCATCACCAATCAGGCCTTTAGCCTAGAAGAATTCACTTCTTTGAATGTAGAATTATACCCCAATCCGGCGGAAAACTACATCCACCTTAAAACAGCGAACAAAAACATTGATGAAATACGTCTGATGGATATTTCAGGCGCTTTAATTCAAACCTATATTGGCAGAACAGAAGAAATTGATATTTCTCATTTAAGCAAGGGCACCTATCTCTTGCATTTAAGTAGTGGAAATAAGGTACAAATCATTCGATTCCAAAAAGGTCTATAATTCGATTTTCTAAAAACAACTTAATTTTCGAATTATGAAAAATGGAGCTATTTGGCTTGCAGCCGTCTTTCTTTTGTTCAATACGGCTTGCGAGACAGATGATGTAATGGGCCCTTCCACAGCAGGTGGACCCGAAGTGAGCCTAACCTTAAGTCCTCAAAGTATTTTAGAAAATGGCGGAACAGCCAATGTTACGGCTACACTTTCGGCTTCCTCTACCTCTACGGTGGTGGTGAGTCTTTTGTTAGGAGGTACAGCAGCAGAAGGTCAAGACTATAACATTAGTGACAATCAAATCAGCATTCCAGCAGGCAGTCTGAGCGCCTCTGTTGTTTTAACCGCCATAGACGACACCAATCAAAATGGTACGCGCACGGTTGCAATTCAGATTAGTCAAGTAGCTGGAGGGCAATTTTCTCAGCAATTACTGAACCTGAACATCGAAGACGACGATGTACCCGCAGTAGTGCAGTTGATTTTCAATGAGGTCTTATATGATCCTTCGAATAGCGGATTAGATGGAGATGCCAATGGCGATGGAAGCTATTCTCAAGCCGAAGATGAGTTCTTAGAGATACTCAACCTTGGAGCACAAGCAGTAGACCTTTCCGGTTGGAAGGTGTATGACGACGAAGCACTCACTGCTGCAACGCCAAGACATGTGTTTACAAATGGAACGAGTATTCCTCCAGGAAAAGCTTTAGTGCTCTTTGGAGGAGGTTCGCCTACTGGATCTTTTGGAAATGCAACCATAGTTACAAGTTCTACTGGTGATATGAATCTGAATAATGCCGGAGATAAGGTCTATTTGTATGATGCGGTGGGCGATCTTGTGATTAGCTTCGACATAGAACCTTTGTCGAATAACCCAAATGAAAGTTATACTCGAAATCCCGACATTACCGGAGATTTTGAGCAGCATTCTATTGTTTCAGGCACTTTATTTTCACCGGGTACACGAACAGACGGCTCTCCCTTTTAAAACTTTCTATGGGTTCACTTAGTGCCATTTTCGCACTCCTCTTTATCGTTTTGGTAGCCTGGATGTTACTCAAAGACTATCATCCCCAAGCAGTACTGCTGGTAGCAGGCTTATCAATGCTGGTACTTGCTCACCTTTTAGGTTCAACCGCATCAGGGCCTAAATCGCCTACTGGTTCTTTTGTTTTCGATTTATTTCAGCTCTTAAAAGAGTCTTTTTCTCATACCAATATGGGAGTTGGACTTATGATCATGGCCATTGGTGGATTTGTATCCTATATCGATCACATAGGTGCTTCCAATGCGTTGGTAGATTTTGCCATGAAACCCTTGGGATTGCTTAAAAATTATCCTCAATTAACCGCCGTTGCGGTTATCCCGATTAGTCAGGTGCTCTTTGTGGCCATTCCATCTGCAGCCGGACTTTGCCTTTTATTAATGGCTTCCATTTTTCCCATCCTCCTTAATTTAGGTGTAAGTCGGATATCGGCTGTTTCAGTGATTACCGCCTCCACAGCCATTGGTTTAGGGCCTGCCTCGGCCATGTCTGTTCGCGCTTCCGAAGTGATTCAGATGCCCGCAGTTGAATACTTCGTTCACGAACAAATACCCTTGCTCATTCCACTCACCATTGTAATGACCATTACCTATTATTTTGTTAATCGCTACTTCGACAAAAAGAATGCGCCTAACACTATTGCCGCTGAACGAATGGAGGATTCGGGTATTTCAACGGCTCCCAAGCTGTACGCCTTCATTCCTGTTTTGCCCATTGTATTGCTCATTCTCTTTTCTGACCTCAGCAAATTATTCGATCCACCTATAAAGCTAGACACTACAACAGCCATGCTGATAAGCCTATTTGCTGCTTTGGTTTTTGAATGGATACGCAAAAGAAACTTGAAGGTAGTTCTTGGTTCTCTTACTGTTTTTTGGAACGGCATGGGGAATATTTTCAAATCTGTTGTAACCCTTATTATTGCAGCTGATCTCTTTTCACAAGGATTGATAGCACTTGGATTAATCGATGGCTTATTGGCTATTTCCAACAATATCGGACTCAATGCAGTAGGAATAGGAATTGTAATGACCATTATGATCTTCCTTGCCGCCATGCTTATGGGCAGTGGAAACGCAGCCTTTTTCGCCTTTGGACCCTTGATCCCTAATATTGCCGCTAAGTTTGGAGTAAAAAGCGCTTCTCTTATTCTACCAATGAATTTTGCTGCTTCCATGGGTAGAACGGTTTCTCCCGTTGCTGGAGTGCTTATTGCAGCGGCTGAGATTGCAAAAGTTACCGCACTACAAATCGTAAGAAGAAATCTAATCCCGATGATTACAGCCTTGGTTGTAATGCTCATTTATCACTTCATACAGCTATGATTTTAATAAAAAACGCCAATGTATACAGTCCCGATTCTCTTGGCTACAAAGATGTTCTTATAGGCGGGGGAAAGATTTTAGCCATCGATTCAAAAATTGAATCGCATCGTTCCTTTTCGGTCTTCAATGCGGAAGGAAAAACAATGACTCCTGGAATAATAGACCAGCACATCCATGTAATTGGTGCGGGTGGAAAGCATGGCTTCTCTTCAATGACTCCCGAAATTCCCATGACCGACTTAATTGGATGTGGAACCACAACTGTAGTGGGTCTTTTGGGCACCGATGGATCTACCCGTGGAATCAAAACGCTCTATGCCAAATGCAAGTCTTTAGAGATGGAAGGGGTTTCTGCGTATATGTTTACAGGCTACTTCGGACTAGAACCCATGCATATTACAAGCAATGTGCAAGACGAAATGATCTTTATCGACAAGGTTTTAGGCTGTAAAATTGCTATTTCTGACGTGCGCTCTTCTTATCCAACTGATCTAGAATTACTCCATCTTTTACGTCAAGTTCGTGTTGGAGGAATGATTGCTAAGAAAAAAGGCGTGCTTCATATCCACCTTGGGGCCTTAAATTCTAAAATTGAAAACTTATTGAGAATTGTGAAAGATCATGAATTCCCAATAGAAAATATTTCGCCTACCCATATGGGAAGAACCCAAGCCTTGCTCGATGAGGGCATTGCTTTCGGAAAAATGGGCGGAATGATTGATATCTCTACGGGTGGAACCAATTTCACTGACCCGCATAAGACGATTATTTATGCTTTAGATCACGGCCTTTCTATTGATTATTTGACTTTTAGTAGCGATGGAAATGCGGGCTTAGACAAGAATGACGAGAATGGAAATCTGATAGGGTTTAAAAAGGCGCCATTTGATCTCAACCTAGCAGAAACCATCCAACTAATTAATAAAGGACTTTCCATTACCGATGCCTTTAAAGTGGTAACAGAAAATCCGGCTAGAAATCTCGGTCTAACTCAAAAAGGGCGAATTGAAATGGGTCGCGATGCAGATTTATGTCTGTTCGACGATGAATTCAAACTCACAGAGGTCTTTTCTTTAGGAAATCAAATGATGAGCGGTGGAAAAGTGATTGTGAAAAACAGTTTCGATTAAATCAAATGAAAGCCAAACTCCTTTGCTCCCGAAACCTAGGCCTATTCTTCGGCCTTTGTCTTTTCGCACAACTGGGCTTTGCTCAGGGTGTGAAATTGAAGAAATACTCATTTGGTGAAGGACTCAATTTCGTTGGAGACCAAGGATATTCCATGGAGCTCACGGGTTACATACAGCCCTACCTCGACGCCACCTTTTTTACAGACACAAACTACCCTGGTGCCGCAAGCAGGTTTAGAATGAGACGCGCACGCTTGCGTTTTGCAGGTAAAGACGAAGACACCCGCCTCTCATGGAGACTGCAAGTAGATTTAAGTGGAATAGCAGAAATTGAAGCCGGTAGCGCCCAATTTTTAATGGATGCTTGGTTGGGTTACAACCTGACCAAAAGATGGATTATTCGTGTAGGACAAAAGAATACCCCTACAGACAACAGAGAATTGCAAATTGCCTCTCAATCCCTTCAATTGGTAGAACGCAGCAAGGTGACCTCTGCTTTCAGTACCATTCGAGAATTTGGCATTTTCTTAGACGGAACCGTTCGGCTTCCGAAGGGAATGTACCTCAAACCTAGCCTAGTATTGAGCAATGGTGACGGACTAAACGTTTTCGGACCAGATTTTGGTGGATTTAAATACGGCGGAAGATTGGATTTTCTTCCTTTCGGATTATTCACCAACCTCGGACAATTTAGAGAGGTAGATATAATGCGTGAGTTGGTGCCACGTTTGGTTCTTGGCGTTGCCTACAGCAAAAATAACGGCATGAGCAGCCGACGTGGTAGAGAAAGTGGAACCATATTGTATTTGAACGATTTGGGTGAATATTCATTGCCCGATTTTACCAAAATAGGTGTTGATTTTCTTTTTAAGTATCGCGGATTTAGTGCGCTTGGAGAATTTGTTCTCACCACAGCCACGGTTCCAAACGATATTACACAGCGCGTGCGAGTCGATGGTAGTGTGACTAACACCTTCCTTGTAAACGGGGTAGAAGATGTAGAAAATTATGTGAAAGGAAGAATGATGTTGGGCAAGGGATACAACTTCCAAATGGGCTATTTATTTAAAAACAGATTCTCCATAGATGCGCGCTACACACATCTTGCCGCAGACGAAAATTCTTTTCTAAACAACGGAACTTTCTTCAATAGACCCAACTATTACACTTTCGGTATTTCTCAATATTTCTCTAAAATGTATGGAGCCAAAATACAAGCCTCAATAGACTTTGTAGATCCCAATCCGGGTTCAAATTACTTCGACTCTACTCCCAAAGAGGGCGACGAATGGGTCTTCAGATTGATTACCTCATTTGCATTCTAATATGAAAAAGATCGTCTCCTTATTCTTTGTGGCTTCTTTTTTCTTCTCATTGGCTCAACCCAATCCGCAGACAAAAAAAGTAACGGAAAAATTTTTCCCAGACCTCGATATAGAAATAAATACCCCGGCTTTTAAAAAACGAAAGGGGTTTACTAAATACACTGAACTCATTGCATTTTTAGATGCCGCTGTAGCAAGCCATTCTGAATTCATTCAATACTCATTCATCGGATCAAGTCAGAAAGGAAAGCAAATTCCCGTGGTGACTCTAACCAACGGAAAATCAAATAAAAACAAAACAAAAGTTTGGCTTCAAGGCGGATTGCATGGAGATGAACCTGCCAGTACGGAAGGCCTGCTTTATTTAATCGACCAACTTTTAAACAACCCTACTGAACGCGCCTTATTAGATGATTTACTGATTCAAGTGGTACCCATGGCCAATATTGATGGCTATGAAAAACAGAATAGACACGCAGCCAACGGACTCGATCTCAACAGAGACCAAACCAAGCTTATGGCGCCTGAATCTGTTTTATTAAAAAAAGCCTTCAGCGATTTCAATCCAGAGGTTGCCGTTGATTTTCACGAGTACCGTCCCTACAGAAGAGACTTCGCGCGTATGAGTGATTGGGGTGTTACCTCCGCATTTGATGTGATGTTTCTCTACAGCGGGAATTTAAATATCCCATTCGATCTGCGCCAATACACAACCGAAGCATTCGTCAATCCGGCCAAAGAAAAAATGGATGAGCTACATCTTCAGCATGCTGATTATGCCTCAACAGGCGACTATCTAGGTGATATTCATTTTAATTTAGGTGGAAGTAGTCCGCGTTCAAGTGCCAGTTCCTATGCCTTGTCGAACTGTGTTTCTTCTTTAATTGAGGTTAGAGGCGTTGGCATTGGAAGAACTTCTTTCAAAAGACGGGTATTCACTACCTACTCCGTTGCGCTCTCCTATCTGCATTCTTCTGTTAAAAATGCCGATAAAGTACAAGAGCTCCTGGGCAGATACAATGAGATGGCATCGGATAAGGTGGTTTTAAAATCCAGCAGGCCTATTCTCTCAGGAACAATGAAAATGATTGATCTATCTACCAATGAGTACATAGAATTAGAATGCGTTATTCACAATGCCCTGCAATCTAGAGCCACATTCAAACGCATTCGTCCAACTGCTTACTTACTTCTTCCCTCTGAAACGGCTGCCGCTGAAAAGCTTAAAACCTTAGGAGTGGCGGTACATGAATTAACGGAAGAAAAAAGTATAGAGGTAGAGGCTTATACCATTTCAAAGTATAAAAGAGAGAGCTATGCTTACGAAGGTATTCATCCTCAGGAAGTTGAAACTATAATTGAGAGTCAGAAAGTACTATTTCCTAAAGGATCTTATGTTGTTCTCTTGAACCAAGAGCGGAGCAATTTGGCTGTTTCTGTACTTGAGCCAGAAGTATCGAGCGGCTTTGTGCACTTTGAAGTTATTAAAGCCGCATTAGGACAAGAATTACCTGTTTATCGCTATACCAAAGCGGAAGAACTGCTGGGTTTAAACTGAGAATAAAAACGCTATGAAAAAGATATTATTCCTTGCTTTTATTGCTGTAAGCAGCTTGCTTTCGGCTCAAAAAAAACCTTCAAAAAGCAAGGCCGCCTTTGAATTAGGTTCAGGATTGAATTTCACATTCAACGATAGTGCATATTACTTTAGCATAGGCGGAATGGTGCAACCCTATATCGGTATCAATACTGTTGAGGATTCGGATCCAGACTACTTCCTTAACTCTCGTCGCTCTTATTTTAACCTCGGTGGATCGGCTATTGAAGAAGGAGTTAGCTTTTTCGTGCAGCTTGATTTCAGTGCCAATGATCCGCTCTTAGACGCCTGGATTGGCTTCCATCCAACCAAAAAATTGAATATATATGTCGGTCAAAAGCAAAGTCTAGCAAACAATCGCGAAATGTTGGTGATGGAAACGCATCTTCAATATCCAGATAGAAGCCTAATGAGCACTGCTTTTAGTAATACAGGAAGAGAATTTGGTGTTTTTCTGGATTACCGATTTGGCGGATCTAAATTTGGATTTGTACCACAGTTGGCCTTCACTTCTGGAGATGGTAGAAATTCTTTCGGCTCCGATTCAAGAGATATCGATTTAGGCGGATTTAAATACGCCGCACGCTTTGATCTTTATCCACTCGGATTCTTTTCAAAAGGAAACGACCAATCCATAGCCGATCTAACTTATGAAAAATCGCCAAAATTTGTGATTGGTGCAGCGGCCAGTTACAACGATGGCGCCAGTGAAGCGGTAGGTGAAGGACATGGCAACTTTAGCCTGTTCGACATCAATGGAAATGCGCAATTGCCTGATTACAGGCAGGTATATGGAGACTTTTTACTGAAATACAAAGGCTTCTCTCTGTTGGGAGAATATGCTATAGCCACCGCCACTCAGCTAGAAGGATCCTACATCAACGCCACAGCAAACGACGCACTTTTACCAACAGAAATAAGCGAATTCTTGGCCCTAGGAACGGGTTACAACTTTCAGGCTGGCTACATCCTTCCGAACAAAGCCTACGGAATAGACGCCAGATACTTTGGCGTAACACCTGAATTTGAATTAAACGCAGCTTCGGTTATTCAAGAACGCTCTGGTTGGTCCGTTGGCGCTTCTAAGTATTTCAAAGGAAACGCTTGTAAACTGCAGGCCTCTTATACAAGCTTAAGTGGTCAGAGCGTTCTTTCTAGCAGTCAAATTGAAATCTTGTTCCAAGTGATCTTCTAAAGATTAACCCAGAATCAAGTAGCAAATGAGCGTAATAACAGCAATGGAGATGATATTCAACCAAAATCCGGCGCGCATCATTTGTTTCACTGAAACATAACCGCTGGAATAGACAACCGCATTGGGTGGTGTACTAATGGGCATCATGAATGCACAACTTGCGGCCAGTGTTACGGGAATGGCAAGAAGAAGTGGATCTACATTTGTGCTCTTTCCAATTCCAATTACCACGGGAAGAAGAACCGTTACTAAGGCTACATTCGACATCAACTCCGTTGCAAAAACCGCAAAAGTGGTGAGTAATAGCACCAAAGCAAATGGACTCAAGTCTGTATTGTTGGCAAAAAATTCGCCTATCGACTGAATTATTCCAGCTGTTTCCAATCCTTTGGCCATGGTAAGTCCGCCGCCAAAGAGAATGAGAATTCCCCATGGCAACTTTACCGTACTCTTCCAATCGAGAATAAATTCTCCCTCACTCCAGTTTACAGGAACCACAAACATGGCTACCCCTCCAAACATGGCAATATTGGTGTTATTCAAAGCCCGAACACCCATGAGATCATTCAGAGGCTGGGCAAAAACCCAAAGTAGAACGGTAATGGTAAATACAACCAGCACAGAACCTTCAGCACGAGAAATCCGTCCCATTTCCTTCCATTTCTTTTGAATCAACTCTTTTACACCCTCTATTTCACTTCCACCTATAGGATATAAAATGCGCGTTAAAAGTTGATAGGTTAAAAAAAGAAGAATGCCTCCAGTGGGAAGACCAAAAATAAACCAGCGTGAAAAGGGAAAATCTACTCCAAAGGTTTCGTAATAATAGCCTGCGAAAACCAAATTGGGTGGAGTGCCGATGAGCGTCATGGTACCTCCAATATTGGCTGCGTAGGCAATTCCCAACATTAAAAGGAGACGGAAACGTTGGAGCAACTGCTCATCTTTGCTTTGTTCACCAAGCAACTTACTAACAGATAGAGCAATAGGCAAAAGCATTACAGCGGTAGCCGTATTTGAAATCCACATGGCCACCAAGGCTGTTGCAATCATAAATCCGAGAATAATTTGCCTCGGTTTTGTGCCGGTAAGTCTAATCAGACCATAGGAAATACGCTCATGAAGCCTTCTTTCTTCCATTGCTAAGGCGATAATGAATCCACCTAAAAAGAGAAAAACAATCGGGCTGCCATAGGGCATAAAGGTTTCTTGAAGATTCAAAATTTCCAGAGCTGGAAAGAAAACCATGGGTAAAAGGGCGGTAATAAAAATGGGAAAGACTTCTAAGATCCACCAAATGAGCATCCAAGAGGCCACGGCCAATACTCTGTTTACAATAGGTTCTGCAAAGGGATGCAATAGCAGTAGAATTAGGAAGCTCAGTGGCCCTGCTATAAAACCGATTTTACGACTTAAATTGATGGCTCTATTAGTTTAAGATTCAACATCTTACGAATGTAAGCTATCTTGTTGAAAATCCACTAAAAAAGGGACGAAAAAACTCAAAAAAACAGGATTCTGAGAGCACAAATTGTGAGCCTTGAGAAGGAATTAATCGATGCTCAAATCTCTCAACTTCTTCGGTAAGCTGGAAAAGATCAATTCGTAGGAATGTTGAATGAGTTCAACCAATAGCTCACGGCCCAGAGTGCCTTCTATTACAACCGAGTTCCAATGTTGTTTATTCATGTGATAGCCTGGAGTAATTTCAGAGTAGTTTTCGCGCAACTCAATAGCGCGATCAGGATTGCATTTTAAATTAACATATGCGGGAATATTGCTAATTCCTACCAAGGCAAATATTTTCTCATGGACTTTAAAAACAAGAACATCAGGGCCAAAAGGAGTTCCTTCAGTTACATAAGGCAGTTGAAGACAATGATTTCTAAGCTCTTCTATATTCATCTCTTTTCTTTTAGCTCGAACAATAGAGGTCTACTTGGTGCTGCATCGTTTTCGAGTGGAGCCAATTGTAAATTCATAAAATAGAGACCTTCCTGCACTTTGGAAGGAAGAGCTACAAACTCACTTATAGTGCAATGATCACGGCGCTCGCCACTTGGGGTAAACCACCAAGCATGGTGAGCTGCCAAGGCGCCTCCGTCCTCTTCGGGATCTACTGAAGGCAGATCCACCAAGATGTGTTGAACTCCATAATCACGCAACATCTCTATTGTTTTTACAGCGATATAGGGCGGATTCTTCCCTCTAAAATTATAGCCCTCGTCTAAAAACCCTGCAGGAAGTGTGCGCAAAAGCACGGCCTCTTCGCCACCAAGAGGCTTCCAATTTTCATCCAAAGAAGCTTCTCCAGAATCATCGAGACGGGTATCCCAAACGGAGGCAAAGCAGAAAAAGGACTTAAAAACAGAATTTACAGAACCCCGTTCAGGCAAAATATGACCTACCCATTCTGTATGTGTTCCTTGTCCGTGTGGATTTAGATGAACATCAAAAAAGTTCACTGAAGCACCTTGATCTACAGCACCAATCCAATCGCCATATTGAACAGGATTGAAGCGTGTGGGCTCACTTCCCCAAGCCAAAACCGCCTCTTTGGCGCCGAAGGAAATGGAAAGATCTATTCCTTCATTCAGCTCAATTTCGTATTCCTTTCCATCTTTATTTACAATAATTGCCTTCATCCGATAATTAGTCTTGAAATTATTTCGTCACTCACCAACCAATGCTTTTCTGGGATGCGCCAAACGCCAGAATTCTCCACTAATTTAGTCTGTTCAATGAGAGAATTAAGCTCCTTAATAAACGACCGATCTCCCTTTACACCTTCAAATAAATCCGCTGTTTGAATTCCCTTGGAAGTTCGCAAAGAAGTAATCAGGCGTTCATTTCTCCTTTGAGTTGAAGTTAGAATTTCTCCTTCCCACCAAGGCTCATTCTTTCTTATTTTACTGATATACATAATGTTATTTGACAAATTCCACCAGCGTCTATCTTGGTAAAAGGAATGTGCGGAGGGTCCAATGCCGAGATACGATTGTCCACCCCAATAGGCCGAATTGTGCTTAGCTTCTTTGCCAGGCAAAGAAAAATTAGAAATCTCATAGTGGCCATATCCATGATTTTCAAGGGTCTCGCAGAGATAGATATAATCCCTTTCTACGCTTTCATCTTCTGCTTGCAAAAAGCTTCCAGCCTTCAACTGATGACCAAAAACCGTCTTTTCCTCAATAGTGAGGGAGTAGGCAGAAAGGTGAGGTATGCCCAATCCCAGAAAATGCTTTAGATTCTTTTTCCACAACAGTGACTCTTGGTTCGGGAGGCCGTAAATAAGGTCAATTGTAATGTTTTCTATTCCACAAGAACGCAGTATTTCAAGGGCAGAAAAAGCTTGAGCAGAAGTATGAGAACGATTCATCCAAAGTAAATCAGCCTGAAAAAAAGACTGCACACCCAAACTAATCCGATTGATTCCTGCCTCTTGCCATCCTCTCACTTTATTCTCAGAAACATCATCTGGATTTGCTTCTAGAGTTATTTCTGCACCATCCACCAAGGGCCAAATCTCAACTGCTTTGTTGATCAGTAGGGCAATTTGCTCGGCACTCAACAAAGAAGGAGTACCTCCGCCAAAATAAATAGAGTCTAGCCGTTCCGGATTCCAACTACTTTTCCAGTATTCCATTTCCAGCAAAAGGCAATCCACCATATCTGTTAAACTGTGCAACTGCGTACTAAAATGGAAATCGCAATAATGGCAGGCTTTCTGACAAAACGGAATATGAATATAGAGACCCGCCATATGAATTATATTATTAGCCAGAGAATTACAAAACCATTAACTCCTTGCGGGCCAAAGATTTGAAAGCAAAGACTCTCGCTCATGCGGCACAAATCTACTCCCTTCCCAAGAAAACGCTTGCCCTTTCCTTTTTAGGTGGATGGGATTCTACAGAACAGTAAAAGCTCGATGCTTAAAAAAGCATTATAAATCAAAATGACAGCCTCCTTCTTCCAAAATAGTCATAACGTATGCTTTTCACAACAGCTGACAATTGACTAAGATTGGCTGAAATGATTATGGAGTATATTTGCAACTCAAATAATTTCATGACATTCAAACAATTAGGGATTATCGATCCCATTCTAAAAGCCTTATCAGAAGAAGGATACGAGTTTCCAACGCCGATACAACAACAAGCCTTACCGCTCTTATTACAAGGAAAAGATTTATTGGGATGTGCACAAACAGGTACGGGTAAAACCGCTGCTTTTGCTATTCCTATACTTCAACATCTTTACAATAATCCGCAAGTGCAATCGGGCAAGCGCAATTTAAGAGCCCTTATTGTGGCTCCAACCAGAGAATTGGCTATTCAAATTGCAGATAGCTTTACTGCCTACGGAAAATACACTGGATTGACCAATACGGTTATTTTCGGAGGTGTGAAGCAAGGCAGTCAGACAGACAAACTTCAAAGAGGAGTTGACATACTAGTAGCAACCCCAGGGCGATTACTAGACCTAATGGGACAAGGATTTATTAGACTAGACAAAGTTGAATTCTCTGTTCTAGATGAAGCAGACCATATGCTCGACATGGGTTTTATTCACGACATCCGAAAACTCATTGCGAAGCTGCCTCCTAAGAGACAGTCGCTCTTCTTCTCGGCCACCATGCCGAAAGAAATTGTGGAACTCGCTGGATCTATGCTTGGAAATCCTGAACGCATTACCATTGAGCCCAAGCAAACTACAGCGGAACGAGTTACACAAGGTTTGTACTTTGTAGAAAAGAAAGACAAAACGGCCTTACTTGCTCATTTACTTAAAACCAGTGAATTTGAAACCGCTCTCATCTTTTCGCGCACCAAGCATGGAGCCGATAAGATCGTCCGCTATTTGGCGAAAAAATCCATCAAAGCAGAAGCCATTCACGGCAATAAGAGTCAGAATGCAAGACAGCGCGTTTTAAAAGAATTCAAGGAAGGAACAATGAGAGTTCTCGTAGCCACTGACATTGCTGCCAGAGGTATAGACGTAGACGATCTTTCATTGGTAATTAATTTTGATCTTCCAAATGTTCCTGAGACGTATGTTCATCGAATTGGAAGAACAGGAAGAGCGAAAGCAAGTGGTGCTTCCATTTCTTTTTGCGCCTCAGACGAACGTCCACTCTTAAAGGATATTGAAAAACTCATTGGGCAATCGGTTCCTAAACTACAGAATCCAGTTGCAATAGAAGAGGATCCTGATTTTGAACCAGACAGAGCGCCTTTAAATAGGTCTCGTGGTAGTTCAGGTTCATTCTCACCTAAACCAAAACAGAGAACGGGAAAACCCGCTGGCTCTTTTGCCAAAAGCGTATTCAAGCCCAGAACTCCAAAGAACAATAGGTAACAAAAAAGGAGCGACATTTTAAAGTCGCTCCTTTTTTTTAGAAATAATGTTTTCTTTTAATCAATCCTTTAACTTATGTATCCGTATGAATTAACACCACAAAGATGAGCAGCGCCCATTTATCCCTTGTTCCGATTTTAGAAAGTAATTTTTTTTACATTTCCAAATTCGGAAAAAACATTTCAGTTTTTTTTCATATTGAGCCTTGCTTCTTTTACATTTTCTCGTCTCAATTTTTAATTAATTAATTGAAATTCAGAAGTTAAAAATTTTCGGGTTTTTCCATCGGCAAGAATATTTAGGCTGATTCCAATTAAATTCTGTCGATCAATTCCCTTGAAATTTCATTAAAAAACCTCAAAATATTTTTTTTCAACCCTATTATTGCTCAAAATGGAAGTCATTTTCCTACCTTTGAAGGGCCTTCCATTGAAAAGGCTTAGATTTAATCCAAAATCGATAAATTAGTATAAAATTAGTTCTATGGACATTCAAGATTGGATATTTGGAAAGATAGTGGAGAAGATTCCGACAGCGAAAAAACTAGCTGTTGTAGTTAGTGAAGTATTGGATCTCAGCTTGAACAATGCCTATAAACGCATTCGTGGAGATGTTAAATTAAGTGCTGAGGAGCTTATTAAAATTCTTTTGGCCTATGATATTCCATTAGATGAATTCAGCGCGTTCTCAAATAACCAATCTAGACTCTCGGCCATTCGTCCACCTTATATAGAAGACACTCAAAGCCTAACTGTGTATCTGAAGGAGACGTATCGCATGCTTAATCTTTCATTAAACATGGATCATCGTTTATACTATTCGGCTCGCGACCTACCTCTTTTTTGTTATTTCTTTTCAGACAATCTCATTCGATTCAAACATTTAGTTTGGTTGAGAGGGGCTAATTACGACGAACACTCTGAGCTTCGCCTCAAAGACATAAGTATTCACATCGTTCGTCAATCTAGAAATCTATTTGAGCTTTACAGACAAATGACAGTGCTAGAGTTGTGGACAGACCGAACCATGAGTAATGTCTTAAACCAGATGAATTCTTTGGTTGGCGAGGGAATTCTAAGCAAAGAAGAAGCACTGCTGATTCTGCAAGATCTGATTGACCTTTTAGAATTACTTAGGCAAGATTGCGTGAAAGACTCACGCCATACGATGTATAAAATGCCTTATTTAAATATGTCGAATAATGCCTTATTGATCAGTGAACATCTCAATTCGGTCTTCTTGAGTTTTGCTGGGATTAATTATCTTAGAACCTCTAATGCCAGTATGGTCAAAGATCTTCAAAAGGCATTTCAGCAACAAATTTTATCGGGAATTTGCATGAATGAACATATCCCTACGAGGGATGCCTATTTCCGTGTACAAGAAACCGAACTCGACCACTTCAAAAAGAAATGGTTGAGTTCGGTTGGATCTTAGTTTAAGCTTCTGATTCCAAAAGCTTATCGAGTGTTTCTCTTGCTACTGCATGGTATCCGCTTCGAGCTTTAGAGTAAATTTCTCTTGCCCTATCGATATGACCTCCCTCAATCATCGCCTTGTAGGTGGGGGTTAGAAACTTTCTTCTTCCCACTCGCACCAAGAATTCTTCAGCCTTTTTATCCACCGCAGTAGAAACTTCGGTTTGTTTGAGATTCATTCCCAGCCAAGCCGCCACAACTTCTGAATTGTTGCTTTCGGTAAAGGCATATTGCTGATCGAGTATTTTAAGTCTTTCAACATCAGCCTCACTCAATTTTGCCAAGAAACGCAGCCATTCATGGGTACTCCATCCTTCCGTTTGCTCAGCAGGAGGCAAGAGTTTGGCCGCATCCAAAAACGACTGAGCTGCAGCATCAACTGCTATAAATCTACTTGCATCCGGCACAGGAGCATTACTTGGTAAACCCGTTCCATATACCCATTCCTCAATTCCTATTTGAGCCTCCTCTTCAGGGCTTACCAAATTCTTCCTGAGTAAACCTAAAAATCTTTCAGTGTCCATAACTTGGAAGGCATTACTAGAGAAATAGCTCTTTAAAAAGAGGTCGAAGCGCTCTCTGCCAACTGTTTCTTCAATGAGACGTAAAAAATGGTATCCTTTATCGTAGGCAATAGCCGTTACTCCATCGTCTGGATTTCTCCCAGTAAGATCTATTTTCAGCTTTGTATCATCCGGATTCTCAGACATAAAATCATCTATTTCGGTAAGAAGACCTTCATGTCCTAAAGAAGCCAGCATTTCGGAGTAATCTCTACCGTAGACAGCCTCCATAATTCTATGCTCGAAGTATACTGTAAATCCTTCGTTCAACCAGAAGTCGTTCCAGGTAGCATTGGTTACTAGATTTCCAGACCAACTATGGGCCAATTCGTGGGCAACCAGTGAGCCTAATGAGCGATCGCCTGCCAAAATAGTTGGTGTTGCAAAGGTTAATCGCGGATTTTCCATTCCCCCAAAAGGAAAAGAAGGTGGAAGAACAATTAGATCATATCTACCCCACTGGTATTCTCCATAAAGAGCCTCTGCCGCTTCTAACATCTTCTGCATATCGGCAAATTCATAAGCAGCTGTATCCACCACAGAACCCTCGGCATACACACCCGTTTTCGGACCTACTGGCTTGAAATACAAATCGCCCACAGCTAAAGCCAATAAATAACTTGGAATCGGTTGAGGCATGTCGAATTGATATACTCCTTCTGGATTAATACTTTGTGGATTCGAAGCGCTCATTAAGGCGAGAAGGGCCGGATCTACTTTTACCTCCGCCTTATACGTAAAGCGTATACCTGGACTGTCTTGACAAGGAATCCAGGTTCTAGCCAAAATAGCTTGACTCTGTGTATATAGAAAGGGATGTATTTTATCTTCCGTTTGCTCTGGGGCAGTCCATTGAAGCGCCTTTGCAGTGGCAGAAGTAACGTATTTTATAGAAATCTGACGCGTATTCTCTGGCAATTCGATGCTTAAAGCTTGGCCAAAAGTTTCATCTCGTTCTGATAAATCAAAGACTAAGTTATTTCCGGCTTCATCTACCACAGACTCAATATTTAAGTCATGCGTATCAAAAATCACCCTATCCTTGGCGCCGTCGGCTAAAGTCCATGTAGCGGTTGCGTAGATTACTTTCTCATTGAAATCAACCTCCGCCTTCCAATCTAAATGTTCAACTTTTGCTTGTTCTGGTTTCGAATAACTGTGCATATCGCTTAGAACACTCATATCCTCTGTTACTTTTTCGGCTTCTTCACCTTGTTTGCAGGCAGTTGCAGCCAAAACTGCCACGCCTAATATCCATGCTTTTCGCATTGCTTATAATTTAAAAGCGAAAGGTACTAAAGATGTGAGATGCATTGAAAATGAGTATGCCATATATCTAATACTTTCATCACAGCCTTTTAAAATAAATCTACTCGTGTTGATCTCTTTACATTAGCAGTATAAATCCTTTTCATGGCACAAAATACCGCGCGCCCTCCTTATTTAGTACGACTTACTTTTTCAGCTCTATTAATGTTGGTTTTGGCCAAGGTTTTACCCGGTGTAAGCATAGACCCATGGTGGCAAGCATTATTGGCGGCCCTTCTTATCTCAGTATTAAATGCAACGGTGCGTCCGCTTCTTATACTTTTCACCTTGCCCATTACCCTTTTTAGCTTTGGATTGTTTCTCTTTATCATAAATGCCCTCGTTATTTCACTCGCTGCACGGTGGATAAGTGGATTTCAAATTGAAAGCTTTGGATATGCATTGCTTTTTAGCCTAGCCATTTCCTTGGTTAATAGTCTTGTTTTTCAGAAAAAAAGAGAAGACTTCCAGAACTGAGGAATATCATCTTTTTCTGAAGCTCTGGCTCTTTTCTTTGTAGCATGAGCTATTTGGAGTTGCGCGATGCAATCAATCACAGATTCGGAAAGGTCTCTTTGTTAAGACCTCTATTTGAATGGGCACAAGGTTTAGATTTTGGCTATCGCTATCTGCTTCACCGAAAATTGAATCGAGATACTTCAACCGTGAGCACGAGGGAGATTTTTGTGGAATGGGCGAATTACTGCAATTTGAGATGTTCTTTTTGTGCCTTAGACCACTTCCAACCAAAAAAGAGAATGTCTCTAGAAACTTGGGAGCTTTTTTTACGTGAAATTACCAGTGACCCACGGTTTAGAAAGGTAGAAGTGATTCATCTTCACAATGGGGGCGAAACTCTCCTTCATCCCCAGTTTGAAGAAATGCTGGCTCTCCTAGATCGGTATAAACTCCAAACGGAACAATTGGGAAGCTCCTTCCCGAAGGTTGAAATTCTTACCAACGGAATGCTGCTGAATGAAAAAAGAAGAAAATCTATATTGCAGTGTAAAGCCATTCAGAAGGTGGGACTGAGTATGGATGGCGGAAGTCCAGAGGATTTTGAAGCCATTCGAATTCGGGCAAAATGGGATGTTTTTACGGGCCATTTTGAAGCGCTTGTTAGAGAGAATGCCGAAATCCATTCTCCAAAAAAGATTTTTCTAATTTCAGTTTTTACCGACGAAGAAAAATTGAAGTTGAGAAAATTCCATCCAGATTTCGAGAGAATGTTGCAAATGGCCGATCGATCAGAATTGAGGTTGGTTCACGATTGGGGAGGTCAAGTTGAATTGGATGGAAACATCCAACCCAATCAATCAAAATGGTACAAATGGGGCTGCAATATGATGATGGACCAATTGGTTTTGCTGCCAGATGGTTCAGTAAGCTTGTGCTGCAATGACTTAAACGGAAAAGGAGTAGTTGGAAATCTGCACAAAGATGGACTCTATGGTGCATACACCTCTCTACAGCGTACTAAGTGGCTAGACCAAATGGCGAAGAATAAAACAGATGAGATTGAGCTTTGTCAAAGCTGCGAACGGTTCTAACTGATTTGATTCCTTAGAACTTCATAAGGTTTTAGATTAGAAAATCCCGCTCTGTTGAAGGAATTCATTTTTTAACTATATTAGATTCAAATTTAAACTAAAAACCTAACTAATGAAGAAAACACACTCTTCGGTACTCGCTCTGCTATTATGTGGAGGAGTATTTGCTCAATCCAGCAACTCAAATGAGCTACCAGCCGTTCGAGAAGCGCAAGCTCCGTCCAATAAGGCGCTTGAAAGCAAATCATTTCTAAGCTTCAATGGAGCCTATGGAAATCCTGAAAACACGGTAATCTGGAGCGAAAGCTTTACCAATGGAATTCCATCAGGTTGGGGTAATGGTGGAACAGCTGCAGGTCTTCCGGATCCAGATGCGAAGTGGGAGTATCGTGGCGCAACGGGTGCATTTCCTGCTACTACTGGGTCGAGAGGTGCCTATGGAAATCCTGCTAATGTAATAACCGGGCCTACAGGTTCTACCGGTTTTGTAATTTTTGACTCTGATTTCTTAGACAATGGTGGAATACCTGGTAATTTCGGAAACGGAATTGCAGCAGGTCCGCACTTTGCTACCCTTACAACACCTGTAATTAACTTAGCTGCCAACCCTCAGTTGTTTTTAAATTTTACTCAATATTATAGACGATTTTCAGGTCCAGGAGGAAGCCAAGCTGTCCCTGCATCCTATATAGACTTTTCAACCGATGGAGGTGTGACTTGGACAAATGCGGTAACCCTAAACAGCGGAGTATCCGTGAATGGACAAACAGCTGCAAATGATGCACAGTCGATAAATGTATCCTCTTTTATAGGTGGTTCTGCGACAGCAAGATTTCGTTTTCGTTTCGAAGGAAATTACTATTTCTGGATGTTGGATGACATCTCCTTAACTACCCCCAGCCTATACAATATGGAGTTGGTTAGTGTAAACGGATTTAGCCCGACTAGCTTTATCATTGGAGATGGCTCTCAAATGGGTATAACCACTCCTGCTCAAGCAAAAGGCTGGGCTTACTTAGCCTCAATTACAAATCAAGGCTCTGAACCTTTAACGGATGTTCAATTGCAAGTGGGTGTTTTAAAGAACTTAGTTCCTTATGCCACTTTATCTAGTCCTATTTTTGATACTGTATTGAGCGGTGCAACTTTAGATTATAACTCCTTAAACACTTTCGGAGATTTCTTCCTTCCAACAGAGTTAGATTCTTACCAATTTTACTATACTGTAAGCTCTAATGAGGTAACTCTGGGCACAGATACCACTTGGTTTCACGTAACGCCTTCCCTATTATCCTTAGACTTTAACTACTACTATAATAATATTGGGACGGCAAATATTGGAAATCAGGGATCTGCTATGGCGGTGCGTCTAGATCTAGATGCTGATGACTTCTTATATGGAGTACAGCTCGGCTTAGGAAGCACTACCGTTGCAGGAGGACAAGTTCAGGTGAGTTTGTATGATTCATCGGGCTTTACAGGTTTTATAACTGGCTTTGATCCCGCTCTGCGTTTAGACTCATTGGCGCCTTATACCATAACCGCCACCGATGTAGCAAATGCCAGCATAACTCTTCCTCTGAACAACACTCTCTTCATGAATTCGAGCAGACGCTCAGTGTATGTAGTGGTTACTATGTTTGCTAATGCCGGAGTTAATCCTATAGCCATACGAAATGACCAAACGGTTAATCCAAACTTCCTATATCAATCTTACCTATCAGCTATCATGTACCTTCCTGCAAACGGCCGTTGGTATACTGGTTATTCTGGATCTCGAACCTTCGCTTCACCCTGGATTCGCTTAATCTCAGACAACTTTGATGTTTGCGAATTTGTTTCTGTAGATTCTATCAGCAAAGTTTCAAATCCTGCATTGTATGAAGTGAACTTTACTGCACCCAATGCAGACAGATATGTTCTACAGATTAAAGAGAGCGCAGACAGCGTTTGGAGCACTCCTAAATCTTGGACAGACAGCACTCTTTCATCACAAAATGTAATTATGAGCGCTCCTGGAATTTCTACAGATGTTCGTGTAGGAGCTCTATTTGAAGGACAGTGGATGTATAGTTGTGGATTTAGCTTCACGCCAGATTGTAAGCCTATGTCGGTGAATGCTATTGAGCTAGTAGCTCCTTTCTGCGCAGGTGATTCGGCGCTACTTAAAGGTATAGCAAACGGCGGATTTAAAGCCAAAACTTTTAGATGGAATACAGGTGAAACAACACGTTTCATTTATGGCCAACAAGGAATGACCTATACGTTTGTAGCGACTGACCAGAATGGTTGTAAAGACTCTGCGAGTGTTACTGTTTCTGATCTAAGCATCAATAGCATGGCTCCTACTAATTTTGCCGTAGCTAAGCCAAACCAAGTAACTTTCGTTGGTACATGGAGTCCTGCGATCTTGGATTCTGGAGTTACTTTAATAGGATATCGTATGGCTTACCGCCAAGCGGGCGTTGGAGCTCCTTGGACTACCACTTCTTTATCTACTGCTACAACCGCTACTGTAGACTTTACTGGAAGTGGAAAACCTTCTGCCAATTATGAGTTTACTGCCTTTGCGCGAATCAACGACAACGGAACTCCGCGCAACACACAGTATGCTTGTATAGGTAGGAAATTCTACAACGGATCAGGTTTGAAGAACGACGGAAGTGTAGACGGAAATGCTGAGCTCTTTAGCGTTTATCCCAATCCAACCACCCGTTTTATAAACCTTATCGGGGACGGCATTGAGTCTGTTGAAATCATGAATTCGATTGGTCAGAGAGTATTAGAAATGCAAAATCCTGTAAATGGAAGCAGCATTGATCTAAGCGATTGGGCCAACGGAGCCTATTTGGTTAAGGTTATCCAAAACGGAGAAACCAAAACAGAAAGAATCATTAAGAACTAGACTTTTCTAGAATACTTTCTTAGAAGGAGGCTACCCATTTGGGTGGCCTCTTTTTTTTCTACTTTTTCCTTTTCTCTTGAAAAAATCGCTGAAGTAATTGTGTGCTTTCTTCGGCAAAAAGACCTCCAAGCACTTCAGTACGTGGATGCAATGTCAATCCGCGCCAAGACTGATAGCCCCTCTTCTGATCGTAAGCACCAAAAACCACTCGCCCGATCTGACTCCAAAAAAGTGCTCCAGAACACATTACGCAGGGCTCTAGTGTTACATAAAGCGTGCAATCAGGGAGGTACTTGGCTCCTAATGCATGACTTCCACCCGTTAAAACTTGCATCTCAGCATGGGCCGTAACATCAATCAATCGCTCGGTTAAATTATGCCCTCGCACAAGAATTTTCGTGTCGCCAACCAGCACCGCGCCAACCGGCACCTCATCTTCTTCAAATGCCTTAACTGCCTCTTTTAAGGCTTCACGCATGAAGTACTCATCAGTATAAAGTTCCATTATGTAATCTTGCTATGTACTTTCGCGCCAAGATAATAGTATAGCATGGCATTTCGAACACATCATTGCGGTCAACTCACTCTTTCTGACAGTCAGAAGAACGTAACTCTATCCGGCTGGGTACAACGCATTCGCGAGTTGGGCGGAATGCTTTTCGTTGATTTAAGAGATCGATATGGAATAACACAACTGACATTCAATGAAGAGTGGGATGCTCCTTTACTTCAAGAAGCGAGTAGGTTAGGTCGAGAAACGGTTATCCAAATTGAAGGATTGGTCATAGAAAGAAGCAGCAAAAATGCACATTTGGCCACGGGCGAAATTGAAATAAAAGTGCATAATCTTAAAGTTCTCAATAGAGCAAAACTCCCTCCTTTTACCATAGAAGACGAGACAGATGGAGGAGACGAATTGAGAATGCAGTATCGCTATTTAGATATCCGAAGAAGGCCCGTTCGAGAGAATTTATTACTCAGACATCAACTTGGATTAACTGTACGCATTTATCTCTCTAAGCTGGGCTTTGCCGAAATTGAAACCCCATTTTTAATTAAATCAACTCCTGAAGGCGCACGAGACTTTGTAGTTCCATCGCGTATGAATTCGGGTCAGTTTTACGCACTTCCTCAATCTCCACAAACCTTTAAGCAGTTATTAATGGTGGGAGGAATGGATAGATATTTCCAGATTGTTAAGTGCTTTCGCGATGAAGATTTAAGAGCCGATAGACAGCCTGAATTCACTCAAATAGACTGTGAAATGGCCTTTGTTGAACAAGAAGACATCCTGAAGACTTTTGAAGGAATGCTTATTCACGTCTTAAAAGAAATAAAAGGCATAGAAATCACCTCGGTTCCTCGTATGACATACAACGAAGCCATGCGAACTTATGGAAATGACAAACCCGATATTCGGTTTGATATGAAGTTTGTTGAGCTAGATGAAAAGCTACGCGGAACAGACTTTAAAGTATTTACAGACGCAGAATTGGTAGTTGGAATTCGAGTGGATGGAAAAGCTGACTTCAGCAGAAAAGAACTGGATGCACTTACAGATTACATCAAAAGACCTCAAATTGGAATGACTGGGCTTATTTGGGCGAAGCACCAGGACGACAACACCTTTACTTCATCTGTAAATAAGTTCTTCGATTCCAATGCCTTGGCTGCTTGGGGAGATTCGTTTAAAACAAAAGCAGGCGATCTTATTCTAATATTGGCAGGAAATGCGAATAAAACAAGGAAAGCATTGAGTGAGCTGCGAATGCATCTTGGAAATCAATTAGGATTGAGAAAGCCAGATGAATTTGCGCCTTTATGGGTTCTTGACTTTCCATTACTAGAATGGGATGAAGAGAGTAAGCGCTGGCACGCCATGCACCATCCTTTTACAGCGCCCAAGCCAGAAGACCTACACCTGCTTGAAACAGAACCTGCTGCAGTAAGAGCCAATGCATATGATATTGTTCTAAACGGACATGAAATAGGCGGAGGATCTATACGAATACACGACAAAGGCCTTCAAAAAAAGATGTTCACTCTACTGGGATTCAGCGATGAAGAAGCAAAGAAACAATTTGGATTTTTGATGGATGCTTTCGAATACGGAGCGCCGCCTCATGGAGGAATAGCTTTTGGCTTTGATAGACTAACCGCACTTTTGGGCGGACAAGAATCTATTCGAGATTTCATTGCTTTCCCGAAAAATAACTCAGGAAGAGATGTAATGATTGACGCCCCTGCAAGCCTAAATGAAGATCAACTTAAAGAGCTCAGTATAGGGCTTATACAAGCAAAGGATTAGTCAAGTATTGTTTTTAAAGCGATAAGAAATAAGAAATCTTAAATCCATAGCAATTTGCGCCAATGGGGAACTAGATTTTAACTATCTTGGACGCGAAAAATTCAAGGACTCAAACAATCACTAAACATCCTATTTGCAAGGGATTGCAGAGTCTGAACAACAACAAATATGGCATATTTTACCAACCTACTGACACCTGACGCCTATGAGAGATTCTCGAAGACGGATTGGAAGGTTGTAGGATTTAGAGAAAGACAACGCGCATTAGCTCAGGATATTCAGCCTGGAGATATTTTAATTTGTTATGTGCTCCAAACGGCAAAATTGGTTGGTGTACTTGAAGTTACAAGTGCTGTTTTTAAAGATGACAAACCCCTTTTTGCTGTTTCTGACGATCCGTATACCGTTCGTTTCAATGTGAAACCCAGAGTATGGTTAAGTCTGAACAACGGCATTCTGGACAATTCAGATATTGTTTGGAACAATCTTTCATTTACAAAGTCAATTGCTAAAAGCAGTTTGATATGGGCCGGATTTAGAGGCTCACTGCGAAAATTAGAACCCTTTGACGGTCAACTTCTTGAGTGGATATTACGCGAGAAAGATGCAGGAGTGCATGAGTCTCAAATGAAAATTGGAGTGACCAATGCCAAACCTTATGAAGAGCAATCTGAAACTAAGCCTGAGGAAACTACTCCTACTGATTCCAATGTCATCGATGAATCTTCAAACCCAATTGTTCCAGTGAATGAAACTGAATCTGCACCTGTACCTGAAAGAAGTCCAGTAGAAATGAACACTGAGAACGGACAAACAGAATATCAAGCGCCTTACACCCCTCCAATATCCGCCGATTTTAATTCGGATAATCTGGTTATTGGAACCCGAAAAGAGTTGAGAAACACTGCTGTTCTCGACCCAAGTTTAGGCTTTGCTGCAGTTTCACGCAACGGGGCACCCAAAAATGAAACCCGCTCCAATCAAGCTACATCACCTATGAACATCAACATTCCCGCCAACGATTCTTTCCGCTCAAATAATCCGGAAGACGATGGACGCAATGTTATTCGAATCCAAGCCCTTTTAGCACGCATTGGTGAAAGAATGAACTTTAAGATCTAGATTCCTATGGATGTTCGATCTCAAGTGCTCCAAATTTGGAAGCCTACGGGTGAAACTTTATTGGATACCTTGCCTTTAAATTTAGACTATCTAACCCTTCGTACGGTAGAAACCATAGACCTTCTTTGGGTGCGTGATCGAAGTATTGCGAGAGCCTTTGAGGTAGAAGACTCTTCTTCTTACCACAAGGGTGTTATGCGCATGGCAGACCTTGCAACCCTTCAATCAGGATTGGTTCAGAATACCTACATCGTAGGTCCTGAAAAATTGCAATCTGCTGTTTTGGGTCAAGTGGCTCGTCCTGTATTTACTTTATCCCAGAATAATTCATTGGCCAATTCATGTGGTTTCTTATCATTTGAAGCTGTAGATGAATTATATACACAAAAGCATTTAGAGTACATCACCGATGTGGTTTTGGATGAGTATTCTATGCACGTACCTTCAGCTTAGAACCCTTAATTAGCGCCTCCTTGGAGGTTTCATGGCTCAGAAACCGCAAAGCATTCTTGGTAAGTTTCTAGTTTGGAGACTTAAAAACATCCCGCAGAGACAGTTTATACTTGTCCTCTCCGTTTTTGTGGGATTGATCAGCGGGAGCGTGGCAGTATTGCTCAAAAATTCTGTTCACTTCATCCAAGAACTTCTTCGAGGCGAATATCTACTCGATTTCCACATTCTCTTTTACTTTGGTTTTCCTATCATCGGTATTTTTCTTACCGTATTGATAGCCAGAGCTATAATAAAAGAGCCCATAGGAGATGGCATACCTTCAACTCTTTATGCCATTTCGAAGAGAAACGGCATCATTCGGCCGTTTAAAATGTATGCTTCCATCATTACCAGCTCCATTACTGTGGGTTTTGGAGGCTCGGTTGGACTCGAAGGCCCTACTGTTTCAACGGGAGCGGCGATTGGCTCCAATCTTGCGCGAATGATGCACCTCAACTATAAGTCGAGAATTTTACTAATTAGTTGTGCTACAACAGGTGCCTTATCCAGTATTCTTCAAACACCCATAGCCGCCGTTGTTTTTGCCATAGAAGTCTTTAGTCTAGACCTTACGTTGGGCTCCTTGGTACCGCTCTTGTTATCTTCGGTCGCAGGGGCTCTAATGAGCATCTTCTTCACGGGGGAAGGCTACCTTTTTCCATTTAAAATTCAGGAACCTTTTATTGTAAACGATCTTCCTTTCTATCTTATCCTAGGAGTCTTAGCAGCCATTTTTTCCATCTATTTCAACAAAGTCTATTTTTTCATCGAAGGATTTTTTCATAAAATTAAACATGCCTATTTGCGCGTTTTAATTGGCGGATTATCGTTAGGAACCCTCCTATTCTTCATTCCGGCCCTTTATGGGGAAGGTTATGAAACCATCAATCAGCTGCTCAATGGCCAAGTTGAATTGGTTCTTCAAAACAATATCTTCAATGGAATTATTGAACACGAAATACTCGTTTTGCTATTGGTATTTGGACTCGTTATTTTCAAGGTCTTTGCCACCTCACTCACTCTTCACAGCGGAGGGGTTGGAGGTATTTTTGCTCCTACCCTCTTCATGGGAAGCGCCTTAGGATATGTTTATGCTAGGCTTATTAACTATCTTAACATAGCTCGACTCTCTGAGTCTAATTTCACTTTAATTGGAATGGGGGCTCTGATGGCTGGAGTACTTCACGCTCCACTTACTGCCATCTTTTTAATCGCAGAAGTTACAGGTGGTTATGGATTATTTCTTCCACTAATGATTACCAGTGCCGTTGCTTTTGCGGTAGTTAAAGCCTTTGTACCGCATTCGGTTTACGCCATTCAACTCGCACAAAGAGGAGAACTCATAACGCACGACAAAGACAGTGCGGTACTTACACTAATGAAACTAGAAAGTGTAATCGAAACCGATTTTAGTCCAACCCATGCTGACATGAATTTAGGGGAGTTGGTGAACGTAGTTTCGCACTGTAAACGCAACCTCTTTCCTGTACTCGATGAAAATGAAAATCTCACCGGCGTTTTAACCCTAGATGATTTTAGGCATATAATGTTTGATCAGAACTTATATGATCGAACCTACGTAAGAGATCTCATGAGTACCCCTCCTGAAATTATTGATGTTCAAGATCGAATGGAGCTTGTAATTAAGAAGTTTCAGGATAGCTCTGCTTGGAATTTGCCTGTAACTCAAGAGGGTCGATACATCGGTTTTGTTAGTAAAAGCAAACTATTTAACGTCTATAGGCGAAAGCTAATAGAGTTCTCTGGCGACCGCTAAGTACTTATCTTAGGCAGATGCTTTCGCCGACTCAAACCACCCTCTATTCCGCCTCAGCGGGCGCCGGAAAAACCTTTGCTTTGGTAAAGAATTTCCTCGCTCTTGCTTTAAGCACTTCCGATCCGTCTTACGTTCGTAAACTATTGGCAATCACCTTTACAAAAAAGGCAACCGCCGAAATGAAGTCGCGAATTTTACGCGTTTTGCGAGATTGTGTTGACTGTTCTGAATCTTCTGGAATGGGAAAAATGATTCGCGAAGAACTTCAACTCAATGAATCTCAGTTTATCGCTCGCTGCGAAGCCTTACTACATTATATTTTACATCATTATGGATACTTAGGCATCAGTACCATAGATGCATTCAGTCATAGAATTATCCGAACCTTTGCCTTAGACCTAGACCTCAATCCGGGTTTTGAAGTAGAACTCGATTCAGACGTTTTACTCTCAGATGCAGCCGAGTATTTATTAAGCGACTATAACCGCGACCCTCAACTATCTGCTCTACTGCTTGAGTTCGCAATGCATTTAGTTGAAGTCCACCAAGAGTCATGGAACCTACATAAGCTCTTAAAAACAAAAGCCTTCAGACTATTTCAAGAGGCCAGTGGCGAAGAGAGTACGATCTACCAGAATTGGAGTTTTGGCGATTTTCATAAAGCTCGCAAAGCCCTCATCCCAAAAAATGAAGCTGTTCTCCAGCGAGCTCTAGAACTGGGACAACAAGGAATGAGTCTTCTAAAAGAAACAGGACTTGACGAAAGCTGCTATCCCTATCAATATTTACCTAAAGCTGTGAAACTACTCGCTGAGGGTGCATTGGATAAATCGATAGACGCTTGGCCTAAACTTTCAAAATTCTTTGATTCGGAGCAGCTAATAAAAAAAGGCTGCTCTTCAGAAGAAAAAATTCTAGCTAATAGGGCTTTTGAGGATTGGAGAAACTACTTTGAGGAAGTAATTGATTTTATTGAAAACGAAGCCAGCTTATACAACTTAAGAGAGCTAATTCGCAAAGACAGCTTTAGCTTTTCGCTACTTCAGAAAATGCAATTCATCTTGCAAATGCTGTATGTAGAAAGGAATATTATACCCATTTCAGATATAAATCAACTCATTGCCAAAGAATTAAAAAAGAATCCTTCCGCCTATATTTATGAAAGATTGGGCGAACGATACCAGCACTATTTCATAGACGAATTTCAAGATACCTCGCGAATGCAATGGGAAAACTTGGAACCGCTGCGTGAAAATGCAATGGCTGTTGGCGGCACTGTGATGCTGGTTGGAGACGCCAAACAAGCTATTTACCGTTTTAGAAATGGCGATGTAGACATTTTCCTCGATATAATGGAAAAGGGAATGAATTTGGAATATCCCTATTCCTTTTTATCGCTCCAAGAAAATTATAGAAGTCGTCCTCAAATTGTCAATTTCAACTCCGATTTTTTTCGAATCTGTGCGAAACAACTCAAGATCCAGCGTTTCGAAGCATTGTATACTCAAGCAACCCAACGGCCTGCCACCAAGCAAATAGGGGGAATGGTGGAAATTCACAACTTTCAAAAGTTCAGTATCGATGGAGTAAGCATACCTTTTTCTTTGTGGAATTCAGATCGACTTTGTGAAATAGTAAAGTCTTTGCTTGAAGAAAATATCCAGCCTGGAAGCATTGCCATTATTGCGCGAAATAACAAGGAAATAGAAGTATATCAGTCTCTACTCACAGATCTTGGAATTCCATCTATCACTGAGGTGGGCCAATCACTTGGCGCAAACGAAGAGGTTGTATTTGCCATAGCCTGTCTAAGGCTGCATTCCAATAGAGAAGACAAAGAGGCTCAGCAACAAATTCATCGCTATTTATGTCTCAAAGGCTTGATTCAGCAGCCCAGTTTGGTTGGAAGAGAAATGCTCAATTCAAAAGGATTTAAAGCTCTACAAGCCTACTTCCCTGAACTCAAGCACCCATTCAAAGGAATTGGTCTTTATGATCTCATAGAGTACTATTTACGTGCATTTCAGCTTCTCGGAAAATCGGAGCGCTTTGTTCAAACCTTGCTTTCAGAATGTTTGAAACAAGTGCGGAAGAACGGAGAAGATTTGGCTGCTTTTCTCCATTGGTGGGAAGAAAGGGGCAATAATGTTAAAGCCATGAGTGGGCAAAAAGACAATGCTATTGAAATTTTAACCATACACAAAGCCAAGGGCTTAGAATTTCCAATCGTCATTATTCCCAAAATCGATTGGGACATTAGTAGGCTTCGGGGCGATGTAATTTGGCATCAAGCCGAAGGGGAAAGTATGGATCCATTCGGACCTTATCCCTTTCCAATTGAAGAATGTGCCACAACAACCTATCCACCCCTTCAGAAGGAATACGAAAAAAGGTCGAACATTAACCATTTTGATGAACTGAATATTCTTTATGTTGGAATGACTAGAGCAGTAGATAGAGCTTATTTTATCCTCGGAACTCAAACTCCAGCTAAGATTTCTTCGTTTTTTACCGTCCTTTTGCAAAACAGCGAGGAGAACAAAATCGACGATTCTATCTATCGATGGGGAACTGCAGCCACATCTCTTCCACCCAAAGAGAAAGAAGAAGGCTCCGAAAATGAAGAGGTTAAACATTTAAGTGAAGACTGGACCGACAGAATTGACATTTCCGTTCGGATAACAGAAGACGATCGCACTCATTTGGGTACGGCCTTTCATGAAGTTGCCTCGAACTGTCTTACCGAAGAAGACGTTAAGCAGGCCATGCATAACGAAAAAAACAAAGACCTTCAAATACTACTTACTCATCTATACGATGCCATTCAAAAAGAAGAATTTAAAGACTTCTTTGGCTCCAACGCCCTCCTAAATGAAAGAGCCATTTGCGATCAAACAGGAAGAATAATTCGTCCAGATCGGGTGAGCTTTCTTGCGAATGGCAGTGTTCGCATTCTAGATTACAAAACTGGCTCACCCTCACAAAAACATGAAGATCAACTAAATCATTATGTTGAAACCTATACGGCAGCAGGCTATACTGTAGAAAAGGCTGCCCTACTTTATCTTTAAACCCTCACACTATTACTATGTACGGAAAAATTCAAAAGCATCTGGCAGACACTCTGCAATCAATTGAATCAGAAGGTCTTTATAAAAAAGAACGCATTATTGCAGGACCTCAAGGGGCAGATATTAAGTTAACCGATGGCAAAGAGGTAATTAACTTTTGTGCCAATAATTATTTGGGATTAAGCAGCCATCCACGTGTTATAGAAGCGGCCAAAAAAGCCCTTGACACCCATGGTTTTGGTATGAGCAGCGTTCGATTTATTTGTGGAACTCAAGATATCCACAAAGAATTAGAAAAGAATATCGCCAACTTCCTAGGTACTGAAGACACTATTTTATATGCCGCTGCCTTCGATGCAAATGGTGGGGTTTTTGAGCCCTTGTTAAGCGAGGAGGATGCCATTATTTCGGATAGTTTAAATCATGCTTCTATAATTGATGGAGTGCGTTTGTGCAAAGCCGCGCGCTATCGCTATTCCAACAACAATATGGAGGAGCTAGAAAACTGTCTTAAAGAAGCACAGGCTAAGCGTTTTAAAATAATTGTTACCGACGGTGTGTTCTCTATGGATGGTTATATCGCCCAACTCGATAAAATCTGCGACTTAGCGGATAAATACGATGCTTTAGTAATGATAGATGAATGTCATAGCACAGGATTTATTGGTAAAACGGGCCGTGGTACACATGAATACAACCATGTAATGGGCCGAGTAGATATTATAACCGGAACCCTAGGAAAGGCTTTAGGAGGGGCCATGGGTGGATTTACTTCAGGTAAAAAAGAAATTATAGAATTGCTTCGTCAGCGTTCTCGTCCGTACCTATTTTCTAATTCCCTCGCACCGGCCATTGTTGGTGCTTCTAACGCAGTATTTGAGATTCTTTCGGAAGATACTAGTCTGAGAGATAAGGTTATGGAGAATGCACTTTATTTCCGAACAGCCATGACAGCCGCTGGTTTTGATATAAAACCTGGCATCCATCCCATAACACCTGTAATGCTCTACGATGCCAAATTGGCTCAAGTATTTGCAGATAAACTACTAGACGAAGGCATTTACGTAATCGGTTTCTTCTTCCCCGTTGTTCCCAAAGGGCAGGCAAGAATTAGAGTGCAATTGAGCGCTGCGCATGAAAAACATCATCTAGATAAAGCCATTGCAGCCTTTACTAAAGTAGGTAAAGAATTAGGTGTAATTAGCTAAATTCAAAGGCCTGTTTTCAATCTAAAATCCAGTCGATGAGAGCACTTCAATACTCACTTTCGTTTATTCTGATTCTCTCGGCTGGATTTAGCTTTATGCACAGTGGTTGGCTCAGTTACACCACTTTGTTTATTGCCTTTGGTGTTATTCCCTTGCTTGAGCTTTTCATTCAACCCGATGACAGTAATGCATCGGAAGAGGAGCAAAAGAAACGACTTGACAACAAGGCATATGATTTTCTTCTTTACGCAATTGTACCCCTTCAGTTCATTATGCTTTTTTGGTTTTTATGGAACTTCACTCATGCAGCCAATGCTTCCCTAGCTACTTTGGTTGGATGGTTACTTGCCATGGGAATTCTCAACGGAGCTTTTGGAATTAATGTGGCTCATGAACTCGGCCATCGGCCTAATAAAAAAGATCAACTTCTATCGAAGCTATTGTTGATGAGTACATTATATATGCATTTCTTTATTGAGCACAACCGCGGCCATCATAAATATGTAAGCACACCAAATGATCCCGCTAGCGCAAGGAAAAATGAAGTTCTCTATTTCTTTTGGATACGAGCCGTTATTCAATCATGGAAAAGTGCCTGGAAGCTAGAAAGACGCCGGCTTAAAAACTCTGTTGAGGGCGAGTGGAGTTGGCAAAATAGTATGGTTCGTTACTCCTTTATTCAGACCTCTTTTATTGCTCTTATCCTAGTGGTTTTCGGATGGAAGGCCTGTCTCTTCTTTTGCATTTCTGCCTTATTCGGAATCTTGCTTTTAGAAACCATCAATTACATTGAGCATTACGGACTACTTCGCAAAAAAATATCTGAATTGAGGTATGAGGATGTTAAACCCTGTCACAGCTGGAATTCCAATCATCGGGTCGGAAGACTATTTCTATTTGAATTGAGTAGACATTCAGACCATCATTATCAACCTGCAAAAAAATACCAGATCTTAGAACATACGCCCAACAGTCCGCAAATGCCTACTGGCTACCCTGGAATGATGCTTTTAAGCCTTATTCCACCTCTTTTCTTCTGGGTTATGAATAAGCGGATACCTAAATCTAATTCGATCTAAACCGCTGATTTTTTGCTAAAAAGCGAAGGCAAAAGCGCTGGAACCGCCTTCTGGTATTCTCGATACGGTTCTCCAAAAACCTCTATCAGTTTTCTTTCTTCTAATCGATACCCTATCTGTACATACAGAACTACAGCTAAAAACATCTGAACGCTGTCTGAAGATGGAAGAATAACTGCTGTTGAAAGAAAAGCCAAAAGACTGAACGAATACAATGGATGACGAATAACTGCATTTAGACCTGAATCAGAAAATGCCATTTGAGTTTCTTTTTCCAATCCTATAAAAACATAAAGCCGATAGTTCTTAAAACTTTGCTTTAGCATATAAATGGAAAAAATCAAAACCGCGGCTGCCAGTATTTTGAGAGAGCTAGGAATGGCAAATTGATACGCTGCTTGATGCTCGAATTGAATTATAAGTACAAGGAGCAAACTCAATGCTGAAAACAAGTTGTAAACAATGCGATACGCTTGAGGACTAGATTTGAACCCTTCGATTATAGAGTCTCGAATGGGTTTAAGGAGTAAAAAACTGTGAAAAAAGTAAAATACCATCCAACTGATAAAAACCTTTCCGAACAAGAGTGTAATCAGCAATGGAATGTCCCAATCTTCAGTCAAAATGAGTGAATTAATTTTAGAAATCTGTGCTCAAAGAGAAATAAAATACTCTTGGAAGCACATTGCCATCCTCTATACCCCAAGCCCAATCTGCACGAACAAAATATCCCAATAAACGGGTACGAAGGCCAAACCCTGTTCCGTACAAAATGGGATCTTTCTGCCGATCTATTATAATGTTTAGGCTCGGTGGCTTACTAATGGTAAGGGTATTTAGAGCATTCTCATCCGACCAAGGGCTATCTCCATTCCATGCCGTTCCAACATCTCCAAAGGCTATGAACTGGAAATTAGCTATGAAATCATTTCGAATAGGACGGTTGAGTAAATACTTGAAAACCGGAACTCTCACTTCACTGTTCACTACCATAAAACTATTGCCGTTTCGTGCGTTTTGAAAAAATCCGCGCATATTGGTCACTACCGTCTGAAATATATAATTCTCACTCTGAGCAATGGGAGTAGAACGATCGAAGTTGGGACTGAACTCATTGTCTACTCCACCCATAAAGTGAATAAGTTTCTGCGGGCCAAAACTTGTTCCATACGCCAAACGATTGGCCCAGATAATGGTTCTGTGCAATGGCAAATAGTGTCTTAAGTCTAACCCCAAAGTGTGCATTCCTGTATTGGACAAGGTTAAATCCTTATAGTATTCAGTGAAGATTTTATATCGTAAACCTTCATAAAGGTTTAAGCCGAGATGCCTTGTATTGTCGTAGATGTAGGCAAATCGGAATATTCCAAAGTCTCTATTTATGGCGGGCTCAGTAAGATTAAATCCATCGGTACTCAATACAAGTTGTCTATCATGTCTATAACCAAGGGTTCCTACAATAGAACTCACAGGATTAAAAGGATAAGTTGTAGTATAGGTGGCCTCGTGAGTGATAACCCTAAGCAAAGCGGGTATACCAGAAGGGCTGTTCCCTTCGCCATATCGACTTCTACGATACAACATCAAGGCCTTATTCATGCGCTTATTCTGATCCGAAAGACCTATAAAAAATTCGGAGTTCGGACTTAAACTCAAACCCGCTACAGGTTGGAAATCTGTTCTCATTCCACCCGTTAACTTATAGTTATTGAAGAGGTCCACCACTCCAAGTTTAAAGAGCATATTGAATCCTGCATTCAACAATCCAGGTGAAGGCGTTCCTGTAAAAGGTTGATATTGAGGGTTTGAAAAAATATTATCAATTTGGGTCGTAAACTCATCTTCATAGAAGCTAATGAAGTAATTCCGCTGATTTGGAATAATTAAGCTGTCTTTATTGGATCGAATAGCTGGAAAGGCAATTTCTTGGGCTGGAAAGTTCGGATTTGTTTCAATAGTTGGCCGTTTCTTAATCTTCCTACCTTCTGTTAGACTTGGATGGAATTGATAATCTGATAAATCGAAATCGCCCGCAGGCCTTGGTCTCTGATCGGGTACAATCAGAATCTCTGCCAATCGCTTTTTTATTTCAATCTCTTCCGGAAGACTTACATCTATCTGATTCTGTTTGAGCTCTTCATTTCTTTCTTCCGTATCGAAAACAATCTTCCTCAACTGAGTTCTACCTTTTACATAATATGAATTAAGTGCGGTTGATGTAACCGGACTAATTACCTGATTTAAAGTATTCTCCTCCCTTCTCGTTACTTGATAATGGGAAAAAGTATAATCGTAGTGTACGGTGGTATCTACAAAGGCAATATTGCTGTCGATCTCAATAAGGTAGGTATTGTAAAATCCATCTCTTTTAGCAGTGTACGTGAGCTGGCTACTGTTAAGCACATTTATATTAAGCTCATCTAGCGCTGGGGAATTGCTCAACCTCCAAAGTTCATTCTGGTTTCTACCCGATCGGTTTGCAATAAATAAATCGAAATTTGGGTTTACCGACGGAGTGGCCAATTTTCTTTTATTCACTGGCTCCAAGAGTGCGTTATTTCGGTTTGAGCAAAAAGCAATTCGCTTGTCACCTTGAATGAAATGCGCATCCAAATCATCGTAAATATCTTCGGTAATTGGCTCTACTTGGGTATTTAAAATGGTGTATAGAAATATGTCCGATTGCCCATTTTTAACAGCAGACATCAGTAATTGCTTGCCATCAGGGCTATACTCCATACTGAGAACTTTGTCGAATTTGAAGAATTCCTTCGTCTCTGTTTTTCTTTTCTGAGTATCGTAAAAATTCAGCCATAAGAAACCTTTCTCTTCTGTGAGATAGGCCAAAATGCGACCATTTGGATGCCAAGCCGGAATGGGGAAAGAATAATCTGCATTCTGAGGAATTCTAAATCCTCCTCTTTCAATTGTCTTCTTTTTCCCTTTTTCAAAATCCACGATTTTTAAGGAATAGCGGCCCTGTCTATTGACCACTACTGCTGCCTTTGTGCCTGCATTATTGGCGGCCAAATGGGTGAGCTGTTCATCTTTACGTGTTTTGAGCAAAAGCACCCCAGGAAGCGACTTATAGACCGATTTATCTTTCTCTTTTAGCCTGTAGTCATACAGAATATTCTCCTTCCAATTGGCCATTATGGCCTTGAGATCCGCCCCTAAAATAAACCGGAATCCATCGTCTACATTCCTGTTTATTATAGCCATAAACAACACGTCTTTAATCACTTTGGTGCCGTAAGCTGTAGCTATATATTCCCAAATAGAATGACCTGCCACTCGAGCCTCTTCTCCAGTAAGGGCATTAAAACGCTTAAATCGCTTAGTTAAAAATCCATCCATCAAAAGGGCTTCATCTCTGGCAGATAAGGGGCCAGACATATAGGAGATTAAACCTTCGAAATACCACTCAGGAAAATTCAGAAGAGTAGAGTTCTTAAAGCTTTGTCCGAAACTTCCATAGATGAGATTATTTAAAATCATCTCGGCCATTCCTTTTCGAACTTGTTCTTTTAGGTCGGCATAGCTTCCGTTGAAATACAGAAACATTTTGCTTCCAGCAATATGTGTAATTCCGCCCGTGTTATATGACTCTTCGTCGGAAGGTAAAAGATTGCTTTGCTTCAGTTCGGATAGATTGTTAAAAACAACAATACTCATTCGATCTTGAATGGGCGAATCGAGTAATTTCTCCAGTTGCTTTAGGTTTTCATCAGCGAGAACTGCAACTTGTTTGGCAACTTCATTTGAGCTCTTATAAAAATAAACATCAATTTTATCGAATCGATAAAAATTCCAGATGAATTCATTGTATTCTACCCTATTCTTACCGTACTGCTGATGTAATCCATAGTAAAATTGCCCACAAACTTGCGAAGGCAGGGTTAAAAACAGAAAAGTTACAATTACAATTTTAAGTCCTCTCATCCGATGGCTAAAGGTAACTAATGTTCAATTGCCAAACGATGACAAAGCAGTTACTTTGAGTGTTCACAAACCGAAAATAATTTTCTTCTACATATGAAACGTATACTCTTGATTTACGGTGGGGCTTCAGGATTATTGTGTACCCTTATTTTAATACTAAATACCTGGTTTACGATAGAAAATAGCAGATCTAATTATTCCATACTCATTGGTTACGCCTCCATTGCATTGTGCAGCGGCATCATAATCATGGGAATGCAAAAAATTGCTCGCTTGAGAAACTTTAAATTCAATCTATTATTCGGATCAGGAGTACTTATGCTCCTCATTCTATGCAGCCTTTACGCTTTAGGGTGGATGGCTTTCTACAACAGTAAAGCCATAGATTTTAAGGCACATTATAAAAGTCAGTTGGAAGAAACTTGGAAAGGAGAAAACCTAAGTGAGGAAGAATTAATTTATTCTAGAG
>JAFMBM010000016.1 GCA_017858515.1 Cryomorphaceae bacterium
CCAAGGTTGCCTTCGGCATTTTCAAAATCAATTGGGTTTACCTTATGTGGCATTGCGGAAGAACCTACTTCGGTACTCTTTATCTTCTGCTTGAAGTAATCCATACTGATGTAGGTCCAGATATCTCTACTAAAGTCTATTAAAATGGTATTTATACGAGCAATTGTATCGCATAAAGCAGCCAAATTATCATAATGTTCAATTTGGGTGGTTGGAAACGAACGGCTTAAGCCCAGGGTTTCTTCAACAAACTCAGTGGCGAATGCATGCCAATCCTTATCTGGAAAGGCCACATAATGGGCATTCATATTTCCTGTTGCTCCACCAAATTTGGCAGAAAAAGGAATGTACCTCAGCAGGCGAAGCTGTTGATCTATGCGCTCGGCGAAAACCTGAATTTCTTTGCCTAAACGCGTTGGAGAGGCAGCCTGTCCATGAGTGCGGGCCAAAAGAGCAATCTCTTCCCATTCCTCTGCTCTTTCGTTTAAACTCACAATAATATCAATCAATAAAGGCAGGTACTCTTCTTCCAACATTTCTTTAATGGAAAGAGGAATGCTGGTGTTGTTTATGTCTTGTGAGGTAAGTCCAAAATGGATGAATTCTTTATACTCTGACAGTCCCAGCGTATCAAATTCTTCTTTTATAAAATACTCCACTGCCTTAACATCATGATTGGTAATGCGCTCAAGAGCCTTAATTCTTTCGGCACTTTCCATGCTAAAATCTAAGAATAGGTCTTGTAATTCATTTATCTTTTCCTTTGGAAAAGAAACCAATTGAGGAAGAGGAAGCTTGCAAAGTGCAAGAAAATATTCTATCTCTACGCGCACTCGGTATTGAATTAATGCAAATTCAGAAAAATAGGGAACAAGTCTTTCTGTATTTTTAGCATATCTACCGTCTATGGGCGAAATGGCCTGAAGGCCATGGGAATTTGTTTGCATGGGCTAAAATTAACTAAAGCAGATGAACAGCATCGTTACTGAATTTGGATTAGGGATAAAAGGTTTATTCATGGCCATTCGATTTGTGGATAAACATAAGTTATATGGTTGGTTGCTCTTACCCTTGGGTATAAATCTCCTTCTGTTCTTGTCTAGTGCAGCCGTAGGATGGATGTTAGCAGATTATTTCACCGCGCTTTTACATAATTATTTTTTGAGTGAATACGACTTGTTGAACACCATTATCGGATGGTCATTGGCTATTAGTATTCGAATGGCTGCTTTGTTTCTCTACATCCTTTTCTATAAAAACATTGTATTCATAGTCCTTTCTCCTTTATTGGCAATTTTAAGTGAAAAGACAGATGAAAAAGCAACTGGGAAAGATTACCCCTTTTCAGCAAAACAGTTGTGGATTGATGTTCTTCGCGGCTTAAAACTGGCTTTTCGCAATTTATTCGTTGAAATAGCCCTAACTCTCGTCCTGTTGCTCTTTGCTTTTATTCCCTTAGTTGGATTGGTCGCTCCAATTCTTTTGATCTTGGTTCAAAGCTACTTTTATGGATTTTCGATGGTTGATTACAATTGCGAACGCTACAAAATGAGTACTTCAGAAAGTCTTCGATTTGCTAAAACCCACCGCAGCGCAATGATTGGTTTGGGATTGGGGTTTTACGGTCTTTTTCTCTTACCTTATGTAGGCTGGATTGTTGGCCCAGTTTTAGGGATCGTAGGTGGAACTTTGGTCTTTTTGAAAATAAAAAAGCCTGAGCAAAGATTCACTCAGGCTCAAAACCAAATTGAAAACAATTAGTTGATATCGCTCACATAAGCATTTGTATACTTCAATACAGGATTGCCATCTTCATAAACTAACTCCATAATTAAAGTGAGGGCTCTAAGTCTTTCGTATTGAATTGTGCTGAAATCTTGCTTCATTAAGTAGAATGTAATGGGAGTATACTTGCTTCCAAATACATCTCCTGTAACGAAGTCTGTGAAGAAAGGATTCACTGCAGAAAGAGGAAGACCATATGCAGTAGAAAGAGTATCTCCAATACCGGTAGACCAAACATTGTCTAGGTGACGGAATGCATCCCCACTTTTAACTGAAGGAACCGCATCTACGAAAGCAGCATCTTGAGCCCAATACGAGTTTCCTCCTACTGGTCCTTTTTCAACGATAGGAACGGAAGAGGTTTGTCTTAAATCCAATCCAGAACCGAAATCTTTTGCTAAAACACCATCTACAAGTAGAAATGATTGAATAAAGAATTCACGATCATTCATATCTTCAAAAACCTCAACTTTAACATCAACACGGTAGGCAGTATCATTTGCAGTTACCCTATGGGCAGCGCCTAAGGAAGCTATCTCTGTTGTTGCCAAAGTTGCAGCATTCTCTGCATCGCCAGAATTGTCTAAGGCAACTCCATTGACGTGAATCGTTGGATATCTGCTAGTTGGAAAAAGAAGCTCCATATTCACCGCAGTGGGCGTTGCCAATGGATCGTTATTGTGTATTGAAATAGGTACTAAATCTTCAAAAACACCGTGAAGCTGAATCATTATCTCAGCGCCATTAGGACAATACTGGCACCAAGCGCCTGTATTTTCAACTACTAGCACCTTTTTAACATTCTTAACAACCAAACCTGCAATAGGATCAGAACTCGTATTGCCCGTGTTTGTATTATCCTCATCTTTCTTGCAGGCAGAAATCGCAAGTAAGCCAGCAAGTGATAATATCGCTAATCTTTTCATTTAAGTGTATTTAGAAGTAGGTAAAAATAAATGAAAATATGGAAGGAATTACATTTATTATCCAGCGACCCTTTCCATTTATTTAATGATCAGTCTACAAATAGTGAAAAGTATAATAAGGCAAAAGACTCAAAGAATGTCTTTAACGCTTCTCCACCCTCTTGATGTCTAAATAAATGGGCAAATGATCACTGTATCCGCCCAAATATCTTGGTCCGGAATAGGTTCTGAAAGGATAAGATCCAGTATAACGCTCATCCGCTTCTAAAAGCCAATGAGCTCTAAAAACCATAGCTCCAGAACAGCCCAATTTATAGGTTCCATTGAGCAAGGCCTGGTTAATAATAAGATGATCTAGATAAGCCCATTCGCCTCTATACTTATGCGTTCCAAGATCTTTTCGCAAAAGAGACATTAAATCAACCAATTCCAATCCGCTTGCCTCGTTTGGGTCTTTTACGCCCAGTCCATCCACTAAACTTGCATCCCCCACTCCATCATTTAAGTCGCCCATAACGATAAAGTTCTGAGCTTTTCCAAACTGCTGAATGCTATCCATACTTGCTTTTAACCGATTGGCGGCCAAAAGACGCAAAGGACGAGAGGCTTCTTCCCCGCCTCTTCTCGATGGCCAATGATTTACCCAAAAGAAAAGAGTGTCTTTCAAATTCTGAGAGTAAAATTTAGCCTGAAGAATATCGCGTGATTTCCAATCTGAATCGGAAGGATTGTTCAATCGCAATGGTCTTGAATCGAGTAATCGGAGGTCTGCTTTGCGGTATAATAAGGCAACATCAATACCTCTTGCATCCGGACTATCATAATGTACTATAACATACTCTTGCTTTTCCAGCAGCTCGTGATTCACAAGATCGTTCAGCACTCTGCGATTCTCAATCTCACAAAGACCAACCACAGCAGGAGCCCTATTGCCCCCTAGGGCGAGGATGTTCTTCGCAATTTGAGTAATCTTGGTTCGATATCTAAACTCATCCCAGCCTTTTTCTGCCTCCGGTAGAAATTCTTCATCTATTATCAATGAATCATCCTCAGTATCGAACAAATTTTCGACATTGTAAAAGCAGACGCGAATGGCTCTTTTTGGGGTGTTTTCGAAACCTTCAAATGGCTCTATTTGAGCAGTTGAACAATTAAAAAAAGCAAGGGCAGCGATAAAATAGAATATTCTGATCATTGAATAAAATTCAAATAATTAATTATTTCATTAAGTTGCATTACAGCAGAATCTGGATTCACTTTCAATCCTGAGAGAGGCATTTTAGAAAACTCTGCCTCACTGGGGTCTTGTACAATTATACTGCCATCGCGACTCGCAATATGCTTTAAACCTAAAGCTCCATCCTCATTGGCTCCTGAAAGAAGGATTCCGCAAACAGCTGGGCCAAAGGCAAAAGCCGCACTTTCAAAACTCACATCTATGGAAGGTCTACTGTGATTTACCCTGTAGTCCGCTTCCAAACAAAAACTACCCTCTTTCTCAAAAAGCAGATGATAATTAGCGGGTGCAATATAAATCTTTCCGAACTCTGCCTCCATTTTATCGCTTACTTCTAAACAGGGAATTGGTGTAAACCTTTGAAACAATTCATGCAATTGACTTTCAACATTCTTCATACGATGGAGGACAATAATCAATCTACAAGAACCGAGAGAATGTAAACCCGATAAAATGGTGCGAATAGCTGCAATACCTCCAGCTGAAGCTCCTATTATAACTGTATTAACCAATTTTTCTAAAGATTCTGGCATCCTGGTCGAGGATTTCCAATTGATTAAAATCTTGACAATAGAAAACAGATTCACGGCTACCGAACGCAATGATTCCTCCCACCTTTAACTTTTCTAAAAGAAAACTAAACACTTTATCTTGAAGCTGGGTATTGAAGTAAATGAGCACATTTCTGCAAACAATTAAATCAAAAGGTCCTTTTTCCCAGTACAAACTAACTAAATCATGCACTTCGAAGACCGCACTCATTTACACATACTTTTTGAGACGCAGCTCTTGGCTATGATCATCTTCAAAGTATTGCAACAAATCGAAATCGCCCGTAACCTGAGAGAAAGCCCTCTGGTAATCAGAAATATGCCTACGTTTCACCCACTTTTTGGTGGCACGCTCCAGAACCTTTTCATTTAAATCGGTTCCAGTAAATGTACAATACTGCAATTTTTTAGCCCTGTGAAGAAGAATAGCTAAGCTTATGATCTCCTCACCTGAGGAACAACCCGGATGCCAAATAGAGTAGTCTTTATTTATGTCTTTTTCAAGAAATGGAAGTAATTTTTGAAAAAAAAGGGGATCGCGAAACATCTCTGTTACATTCACCGTAAATTGATCTAGAAATTCGATTAACAGATTCGAATCAAACTCCAAACGTTGGGTTAACTCTTCCAAATCTTCGCACTCCAGTTGTTCACAAACTCTCGAAAGCCGCCTAATAACAGAGGCTTCAGAATATTGAGTGAAATCTAGAGAAAAATTTAGCTTTAGGCCTTCTAAAAAAACTTGTATTTCTTCTTGCCTTAGAGAGAGCATCGCATTTTTTTGTTGAGCCAAAAATACTATTTTGAAACTGCCATGAAACAACTTTTATCTTGGAAAAAGTATTTGTTCTTTTTTCCACTCCTAAGCCTGAATTTACACGCTCAGATAGAGCCCTCAAAAGACTATATCCCTGCTTTTGTGATGGGAGGATCCGCGGCTTTACTCTTTGCCTTTTCATTAGATGAAAGTGTTCAAGATCTTCGAGGTCCCGATCTTTTTTCACCCGCGTTGGATCGTTACGTACAGCCCTTTGGCACTTATTACACACTTGGGTTTAGTGTGGGATTCTACGGATATTCTCTCATTGCAAAGGATCAAAAGGCAGCACAAACTTCCATTAGTCTTGGAAGAGCAGTTGCTTTTAGTTTAGTGGGTGCCTATGCCTTGAAGTACACTTTTAGAAGAAATGGCCCCTTGAGTAGTCAGCAAGAGGGCATGAAATGGTTTGAATACGACAAACCCCGAGGTGAAAGCATCTTTTTTCCTTCTGGACATGCTACCTACATCACTTCCGTTGCCACAGTTCTAAGTTTATCCTATCCGGAAGAAAAGTGGATTCCTTGGGTTACCTACGGATTGGCCGGAGCCGTTTCATTTGAACGAGTGTACAATGGTAGACACCATTTGTCTGATGTTGTAGCAGGAATTATTCTAGGGCATTTTATTGGAAGACTGGCCGTGATTCCGTGGAAAATAGACACCTATTTTATTCCCTCAGGCGTAGGAGTTTCTATTGATTTAGATTGATTTGGCAGCTTTTCAATTCGAAATGCTCGCTTGAATTCTCCACATTGAATGGATAGAACATACGGACCAAAAGGTAAACTACTCACATCAATTCTGCGCATAAAGCGGCCTTGAACCACTTCTTTTTCTTGATTGAATCGAATTCGCTTACCCATCTGATTGAATATTTCATATGCAAATACTCCTCCTTCCGAACTATAACCTCTAATTCTCAACTCCTTGTTGAAGTCGGTATTCACCAAAAGCAAGGTATCTTCATCCAATCTCCATTCGAGCAAATGACTTCGATATTGAACCGCTCCTTCTTCCGAAATCAGATATCTATTCCCATCAAAAAGTATTGCCTCTCTTTGTCGCAAGTTAGCAGTGCGATAGACTTTCATTGGGCGGTCTGAAATCCTTCCTCCCTTCCAACCGCTAAAAAGAAAACCAGCATGATAACTCAATAACATTAGCTTTTCTTCCGAGGTAGAATAACTGGCACCAGAAATCCAAAATTCCTCTCGCCAACTATCGCCTAGAAAAAGACTATCTATTAATTGAGCCGTGTGAGCGCCTGTTTTGTCTTCCAATTCGTAGACATAGGTATATCCCGTAAAAGGTCTGCTTCGGTTTTTGCTGAAAAGATATAGTTTGCCATTTGCATGCACCATTGCTTCCATATCAAAATTCCACTTTCGAGGATTAGGTGGAAAGCTTTTTTGGTTAGAATAATGAAATTCTATCTTTTCAGCCACTGCGGTTTTCTTTCCTAGATCAGAAGCTTTCACCCGATAAATGCACAAATCCTTTCTCCAGTTAAAATTATTTCCAAAATCTCCTATATACAGATTCCCCTCTTGGTCTAGAGTAAGTTCCTCCCAATCGATATTTGAAGCATTAAGAAGGTCTTGCCTGTGAATTACTTTACCAGATGCGGAGTCTATGAAATACAATCGTGGAAGTGAGCCTCCATCGTTGATGCTAATCAATTTGCCATTTTTTAGCAATACTAGTCCTGAGGTTTCATCTACTTCTCGAGAAAGGGTAGCCTTAATGGTTTCCTTTGGTTGCGATTGGGCAGACACCAAGCTTTGGTTGCTAATAAAAAGAAGAACAAAGAAGAAAAGTATTCTCATCAGGATTGTTTAAAGTATAGTTGTGCATCGCCATAACTCAAAAAGCGATATTCATTTTCCAGTGCATGGAGATATACATTTCTCCAGTTTTCTCCAATAAAAGCGGCAATTAAAAGTAGCAAAGTGCTTTTTGGCTGATGAAAGTTTGTGATTAAATAATCGACCACTTTAAAAGTATAACCAGGCACAATAAAGAGCTGAGTAAAGCTGCGATACTCTTTCCAGCCTTTCTCTTCACACTCTTCAATTAGAGCGCGAAAACACTTTTTTGAATCTACTAGTACCAAGCCTCTATAAGGATAATCAGAAGGAAGAGTTTGATCTCTTTCTGATGAAGACAAAAGTGCGCGGAGTCCGAGCCAATAGAGACTTTCGAGCGTTCGCATAGAGGTAGTACCTACAGCGCCAATCTTCGTATCGCTTCTTTCAAGCCACCTTAATTCTTCTATCGAAATCCGTATTTCCTCCTTGTGCATAGGATGAAGATCGGCTGTATCCACCTCTACGGGTTTAAAAGTACCAGCCCCTACATGAAGCGTTACTTTACGCCTTTGTATTCCTTGCGTGTCCAATGCCTCCAAAACAGCCTGATCGAAATGCAATCCTGCCGTTGGCGCCGCAACAGATCCTTTTTGCTCGGCATAGACGGTTTGATAGCGGTTCTTATCATCACTTTCATCTCCTCTTCTGATGTATGGCGGAAGAGGCACATGTCCGGCCTGTTCCAAAATATCGGAAAGGCTGAGATCGTCATCCCACATCAAAAGAATTTGAAAGAGACCTTGAGACTGGGAGATTTTTTCGGCCGTTAATTGAACACTCCTTCCAGATTCTAGCAGAAAGTTGTGATGCAATAAACCTTGCTTCCACTTCTTAGCCCTTCCAACAAAACAACCGAGTTGAACTTGTTTTTTGGCGTGAAGAACACTTTCCAAACTACTTCCATCTGGACCTTCCAAGCAAAAAATCTCGATGATATGTTGTCCCAAAGGAAACAAGAGCCGAGCATGTACCACCTCCGTATTATTGAAATACAAAGCACTATGGATTGGCAAATGATCGATTATCCGATCAAAGCGTGAATTGATACATTCGCCATCGGAATACACAAGCAATTTAGACTTGCTTCGTTCTAAAGCTGGCGTATAAGCGATCTTTGAGTCGCTTAAAGGATAGTCGTAATCCGAAAGATGTATTGGTGGGATGCTCATTTCGATAAATTGCCTCAAAATTAAGGGATGAAGGGACGAATAACGATATCCGTTACAAATGATCTTAGCAACGATCAACGGGTTCATAAAATGTGTAGTAGCCTGGAGGCGGAAGGCTATTCTATCTGTTTGGTGGGAAGGTTGCTTCCAAAAAGTCTTCCCTTAGAAAGAACCTATGAAACGAAGCGGCTTAAACTTTGGTTTAAGAAAGGAGCGCTTTTCTATGCCGAAATGAACATTCGGCTCTTTTTCCACCTTCTTTTTTCAAATACCCACATCCTACATAGCAACGACCTCGACACCCTATTTCCCAATTTTTTGGTGAGTAAAATTCGGGGAATCCCCTTAATCTATGATACGCACGAATACTTTCTAGGCGTACCAGAAATTCAACATAAACCCTTGGTTTTATCTATTTGGAGGAAAATTGAATCCTCTATTTTTCCCCGGCTTAAACATGTATTCACTGTAAATCACAGCATAGCAAAATTGTATGAAGAGGATTATGGATTAAGGCCCTATGTGGTTCGAAATATTCCTTCAAGTAGAACACTACTTCCAACAGCGGAAGACCGAAGGAGCTTTGGTTGGAAGTCTACTGATTTTATATTCATAAACCAAGGAACGGGTATAAATGTGGATCGTGGAATGGAGGAATTTCTCGAGGCTATGTGTATTCTTCCTGCAGAAATTAAATTAATTATTGTTGGAAAGGGGGATGTAGTTCCTTCACTAAAACAACGCGTGCTCGAAGTGGGTCTCCATGAGCGAGTGCAATTTGTAGAGCCCCTTCCATATGAGCAAATGCTGCGACTTACAGCCATGGCAGATGTTGGATTAAGTTTAGATAAGGATACCAACATCAACTATCGATTTAGCTTGCCAAACAAACTATTCGATTATATAAGAGTTGGAATTCCAGTACTGGCCAGCAACTTAGTGGAAGTTGCGCAGGTTGTGGAAGGATGGAAACTTGGAAGAATGATCAAAAGTCATTCGGTTAAAGACATTTCTGAAGCCGTTCTGCAGATGAAAAAGGAGGGCAAAGAAAACTATTTAGAAGGATTACAAAAAGCTTCGAAAGAATTGAGTTGGGAGAACGAAGTTGAAGCAGTGATAAGAATTTATGAAGATCTAGTATGATTAAAACAAACATTTATAAATCGTCATATCCTCAAAGTAAGTGACTTTAGTATAAGGTAGAACAGAGGCATTAGGCCCTGCCTTGAAAGACGATTTATAAGATCGATCACTTAAGACCAGCCTTATATCTGTTCTCACCTGATCGATGTAATTAATATAGAAGCTAAGATTGTCTTTGGTTTCAACATACTTTCCGGACACCAGTTGTTCTCTAGTCTCTCTTTGACCAAACTCAGGAGCATAACTAAATCTAAAAACACCTTTAAATGAGTCGGAATTTAGGCTTAAAGTGTAATGAAATGTAATTTTTTCAGAGAATAGAGGTTGGTACGAAGTGCATTCAATACAGGCTTTATAACCACCATAGTCGCTGGTTCTGACTCCGCCAGAACCAGTTTCTTTATCAGTCGACAAAGATTGATTCTTTCGATCCTCAACTGCCTTTTTCATAGACTCCTTTGAATATGCAATCAAGGTTTCATTTTCTTGCCTCAACCGCATATTTTCGTCCTTGAGATTCATTAATTCAACAAGAACACTATCTAACCTAGCCTTAATAATTTTAATATCCTCCTCTTGAATAGATGAGCCCTCAGTTGTAGTTGGATTCTCATCCAAATTCTTGTTTCTGTAGACTTCATAGTACAATTCACTTTGACCCAAAAGCGGACTTTGAACCAAGATGGCTAAAAAAAACAAGGGAAAGAATAAAATTAAAACGGCGCATGCCCATATATCTTTTCATAAAGATATTTATATCTGGCAATAATATTCTTCCTTTTCAATTTTAATGTAGGTGTAACTAACCCAATGTCTATCGTCCAACTTTCAGGGGTAAGTTCAAATTTCTTAATCTGCTCCCACTTACCAAAGCGCTCGTTGTAGCGGTCAACTTCTTCTTGAATTCGACTAATTAAGGCTGAATTATTCACGATTTCAGCAGGACTTGCATAGGAAATTCCTTTTCTCTTACACCAATCTTGAATGAATACCCATTCAGGCTGAATAAAGGCTGCAGGATGTTTCTCACCATCGCCTATAACCATAATCTGCTCGATAAACCTAGACTCTTTAAAGATGTTCTCCATTAATTGGGGAGCAACATACTTTCCGCCTGAAGTCTTAAACATTTCCTTTTTTCGATCGGTAATTCGAAGGAATCCATCCTTGCTAATTTCACCAATATCGCCCGTGTGAAACCAACCTTCTGAGTCAATAACCTCGGCTGTCTTTTCAGGTTGTTTATAATAACCCAACATCAGATTGGGTCCTTTCGAAAGAATTTCTCCGTCCTCAGCAATCTTAACTTGAACATGGTCAATGGGTTTACCTACATAACCGATTCGCTTTTCTTTCAAAGAAGCTCCATTAACGGAAATTACGGGTGAAGTTTCAGTTAGGCCATACCCCTCTTGAATATTAATTCCAGCTGCAATAAAAATCCGAGCAATTCTTGGATTCAAAGCTGCACTACCAGAACAGATTGCCGTTACATTTCCGCCCAAAGCCTCTTGCCACTTACTAAAAATAAGCTTTCTAGCAATGCCAAGTTGGAAGTTATAAAATGCACTTCCACCTTGAGTATCAAATTTTTCCGCTAAGCCCACGGCCCAAAAGAATAGCGCTTTTTTAACTCCGCTAAGCTCTGAACCCTTTATCATGATTTTATCAAAAACCTTCTCCAACAAACGAGGAACTGCGGTGAAAATATGTGGCTTCACTTCTTTGATGTCATCTCCAACGGTCTCGAGTGATTGACCGAAATAAATTGGAATACCCTTTCGACAGTATAGATAGATTAACATTCGCTCATAAATGTGGCAAACAGGCAAGAAGCTTAGTGCCCATGCCCCACTAGTAACCGGAATACGATCATCGCAATCAATGGCATTACTTGCAACGTTGGTGTGGCTTAGCATAACTCCTTTGGGAACTCCAGTAGTTCCCGAGGTGTAAATAAGCGTAGCTAAATCACCTCCCTTTACAGCAGCCATTCTTTCTTTAAGCTGTTCCTGGGCACTGCTTTTTGCGCCCATAGCCAAAACCTCGTTCCAATTGGGAGCTCCATCCACCTCCAAATATGTAAATACCTTCTGGAGTTGAGGGCATCTGTCCTTGATATTCATGACCTTTTGGTACAGCTCAGCATTTGAAACAAAGCAGAACCTTGCTTCACAGTCATTTAGGATATAGGCATAGTCTTCTTCTGAAATGGTAGGATAAATGGGCACATCCACCGCACCACATTGGAGTACTCCTATATCCGTAACATTCCACTCATATCTATTATTATGGCTTATAATGGCTACTTTTTCTCCTTGAAGCAAACCCATTTCAAGCAAGCCAAGGCTAAACTGATCTGCTAATGCTACATACTCTGCTGAAGAAATAGTTTTCCATTTGCCATCAAATTTGGTTGCTAACGAGACATCTAAAGGGTGATTCGCCAATTGAAATCTTGGAAAGTCGAAGAGGCGTTTGATATCTTTTTGTTCCATTATTCTTAAGTTAATAGTGATTTAGCCAGTTTAATCGGGTTTTTGAGTATATACCCGACTACCATTAGACCAAGTTTGAAGCACTTTTGTTTTCTTTAAGTCTTGCAAATTACAATTCATTAGGTCTGTATCCAATATCGTTAAGTCTGCCAATTTACCAACAGTAATGCTACCTGTTTCCTTTTCCTGAAAGCTTGCAAAAGCCGCATCAAGGGTCATTCCTTTCAAGGCCTCTTCTCGACTTAAGGCTTCAGAAGGGCGAAATCCCTTCAAGGGCTCACCTTCTGGATTTCTTCGACTTACTGCTGCATAGAAGGTCATTAAGGGATTCAGTCCTTCTACAGGAAAATCGGTACCAAGGGGTAAAACCTCGCTATAGTCAAGAAATGATTTCGCCCTATAAGCCCACTCTAACCTTTGCTTTCCCAACCGACTTTCCGCCCATCCCATATCACTCGTAGCATGGGTAGGTTGAATAGAAGGAAGCACAGCCAATGAATTGAAATAGGGCAGATCTCTTTCTGCCACTACTTGCGAATGCTCTAATCGCCATCTTTTATCATTCCCTTTCTCCAAAACACTACTAAATGCCAAGAAAGTCGCATGTGCAGAAGAATCTCCGATGGTATGTACACAAGCCTGAAAACCGGCTTGATCTATACGCTTTAGTTTCATTACAAAGTCTTCCATCGATTGAAGGCTATACCCAAAGTGAGATTCTTTGTCTTCATAAGGAGAGGAGAGCAATGCGCCCCTTGACCCTAAAGCCCCATCGTAATAAAATTTAAAGGCCTTTACTTTAAAATTCTCCTTGTCAATTTTACCCCTTTCTAGAAAATAGGCAAGGCTATTTTCGTTATCAGAGGCCATGCAATAAAGGGGAATACGAAGCTCGTTACGTGCATAGAATCGCTCTAACATAAGGAGCTCGTTGGTGTCTAATCCGGCATCGGTTAACCTTGTAATTCCCAGGCTAAAGCAAATGTCTTCTGCCTTTTGTAGTGCTTCTAAATAGTAGGAAGCCTGATGTCTAGCGGGAGGCACTAAGTTCTGAGCATTTTCATTTAAAATACCAGTAACCCATCCTTCCTCGACTTCAAGAAGCTTAGAGGTTGGAAGGCCGTCTTTCAAGAGCCCGAATTTCTGCATTGCCGCTTCATTTAAGAGCAAAGCATGGCCATCTATTCTTCTTAAAACCACAGGCATATTAGGGAAAAGACTATCTAATTCCGTTCGGTTGGGCATCTCTTTCGACTTCCAGTTATTCTGATCCCATCCCCATCCATCTAAACGTTCGAGGGTTTTGCCTTCCGTCTGAAAAGCGATGTACCAATCTAATAAAAGCTTTACCATATGCTTTTGGTCCGTACTCGAGCGCAAATCTGCACTCATAAGGACCAAGGCAAGTCCAGTAAAATGGCAGTGAGCATCGTGAAAACCGGGATATACATAAGCGCCATTCAGGTCTTCTTGTTCTTTAAAATCAAAGGAAATACGCATATCTTCCTCAGATCCAATTCCTACAATCCTACCTTCGTGCAGAGCAATAGCCGTAGCGTTAATCTCATCTGTTGAATAAATGTTAGCATTATAAAGCAAGCTATCCACCTGAGTTTTTGAACTACAGCTAAAGAACAGATTAATAAAAATTAAAGAGCAAACTAGACTCGCTATAAATCTTCTATTCAAAGCAAATGGGGGTCATTAAGTGGCATTCAGGTGCGGAAAATACAATAAAGTTTAGTCGAAATTAAAAGGACTGCAATCTTATATTCGGCAAATTATTTTTTGATTCCCGAATAAAAATACTATCGAACTTCCCGCGTTTCACGCATGAACGCCTCATATAAAACGAACAAAATGAGCAAAATTCTCACGGCACTTTTAATCCTCCTTTCTTTTTATGTTAGAGGACAAGACAACGCAATGTCTTCAGATCGTCCAGGAAGTACTTACTCAACATCTCCATTACTCAAAGGAGAGTTTCAGTTACAATCTGGATTGAATTATCAATTTCATATTCAAGAACCGAATCCATTAATTCTAATAACGAACAAGCATCTTTTTCAAGGCAATATAAATCTGCGCTTTGGTCTATCCGACAAATTTGAACTGGAGGCTGCATTTCCGCAACAGCTTGAATTTATTTCTAGTGCCTATCAATTAGAAGATACACCAATAGACGAACAAACTACCTTCGACTATTTAAACGGTGTTGGTTTATTTTCACGGTTTGCGATCTTTAGAGAAAACCCAAAAGGATGGAGTCTTGGAACGAGATTCGGCTTTCAATACGATTCATTTGTGCGCTCCGGAATAACAGCAAATCTTGACCTAACCTTACAAAAGAATTTTAAAGAAGGACTTTCGTTGAGTAGTAGTCTCTCCTATTTTCATCTCGTAGCAAATGAGTTACCTAATGCCCAATGGCTTCAATGGGCTATAAATGCAAACTACTCTCTTAGTGAGAAAATAAAACTGTACGGAGATTTTCAATCCTCAATGGCCATAGGAGCAAATGATTTAGAAGAAATACTAGCTTGGCAGATGTTCATTGCAAGCATAGGGACCCAGTACTTTCTGTCTGAAAATTTAGCCCTTGATACCGGGTTTGGCTTAGGTAAAGGCAATTCAAGTGGCCCAAACTTAGAAACAGAAGTAGATAGTCAAAAAAGTCAAAGTGATTTGATCTATTGCACGGTTGGAGTCAGTTATCGTTTCTAATTTTAAGAAGAAAGTTTTTTTTAGACCAAAAAATAGCTTTTGTTTGTTCTAGAAAGTAGCAATGGCTATTTTTTATATGAAAGTTGCTTAGAATTTTAATGTTTGGTAATAAATTCTGTCTTTCTGTGCTATTTGAACCAAACTGTTACAATTCAAAAGTATATGTTTGCAAATCTTCAATTTAGTAAAAAATGCAACTGGTAAAAAACAAACAGGATTTAATTGATAACATCATTACTTTCGAAACCTATTTATCGAAAGGAAGTCCTGAGGAAATAGAATTTGCTAGAAATCACATCCATCTAGGAAAATGGCTTTGTGTTTATAAGGTAAATGGGGAAAATCATTTCGCCCCGGGAGACTTTGTAGCTTTTGTAAAGAACAACATGAAATCGGCTCTTGCAAATGCAAACAAGGAAACCAAGGATACCCGTCCTGCTATTGATAAAATAGCTGGTAATTCTTTCGAAAACAAAACCATTGAAATAAAGTATAAAGAGTTTTTAGACTCTTTAAAAATCAAAATCAATGAGGGTCCACGGAAATATTGGCGTCTGAGGGATGTTCGTGGGAAATATCTCGACTTGGATCTATAGGCCGAAGGCCTCATACAGTAGAAAGCAGAGAATAGAAAGGGAAAGTGAATGAACTACCCTTTCGATTCTTTGCTTTTTTTATTCAACCCATCGCTATTGCTCCTTCGTTCTACGAAGGAGCGCAAGGATAATTATTGTTAAACAAATAATGGCAACAATCTGCACCATAGTCCTATGCTTTTAAGTCGTTTTGAAGAGCAGAATCGTATATAGAGGCATAGTCTTCAACCATTCCCCATTCTTCATCGTCTATTCGAATACTTCCTTTAGTAACATGGCCTAGTAGGTCAAATTCCACTCCATTAAGCATCATAAGGTCTAAGAAGGAATCTTCTTTTTCCGGATTCACGGTTACCACTATTCTGCTTTGAGATTCACCAAACAAGAAGGCATCCATTCGAACGGAATCATCTGAAGTGATATCAAATCCTAAATCCGAATGGATGCTTTTTTCCATAAGGCAAACAAAAAGCCCTCCTTCACTGACATCGTGAGCAGATGAAAGGATACCTGCACGAATCATCATTCTCAATTGTTCTTGATTGGCCAATTCCTCTTCCAAACTAAAATAAGGAACAGGCGAGGCAGAAACTCCAACTAAATGAGCCAAATACTGTGATGAGGATATATCGTTATGACTGCTTCCGATCATATAAATTAAGTCGCCCTTTTGTTTGAAGGGGATGGATGTGCAATGGGATTTATCCTCAATGATACCGAGCATCCCAATCGTTGGTGTTGGGAAAACAGGCTCTGTTCGGTCTTTCAGAACCGTTTGATTGTAAAAGCTAACGTTTCCTCCAGTAACAGGAGTATTGAAAGCTTCACAGGCCTTGCCCATGCCTTTAATCGCCCCCACAAATTGCCAATAAACTTCAGGATTATATGGATTACCGAAGTTTAAGCAATTGGTTACAGCTGAAGGAACTCCTCCGCTACAACTGATATTTCTAGCCGCTTCTGCCACGGCTATCATAGTTCCAATTTCTGGATTAGCATGAACATATCTTGAATTACAATCTACGGTCATAGCCAATGCTCTATTACTATCTTTTAGGTTTACAATGGAAGCATCAGAAGGATTATTGGTATTCATATTCACCGTACCGACCATAGAGTCGTACTGCTCATAGATAAATCGCTTAGAAGCGATATTAGGCAACGCCATCATCTTTTTGGCCAATTCCTTCAAATCCTTAGGCTCAGCCACGGATTGAATGTCAAAATTCTGATACTCTTTAAAATAGGCTGGCTCTCTAAATTCACGATAATATACAGGAGCTCCTCCTCCTAAAACAAGGCTTTCAGCCAGAACCTGAGCGATTTTCTCGTCCTTCCACAAAAACTCAATTTGGCCCCCTTCGGTTACCTCTCCTATTTGAACGCAGTGAATGTCCCATTTTTCAAAAATGGCTTCCACTTCAGCCTCTCTACCTTTTTTTACCACCGCCAACATTCTCTCTTGGCTCTCGCTCAATAAGATTTCCCAGGGCTGCATATCGCTCTGACGCAAGGGAACCTTATCTAATTCAATGCGCATTCCGCAACCACCGCCGGCACTCATTTCACTGGTTGAGCAAGTAATTCCTGCCGCACCCATGTCTTGCATTCCAACTAAAGCATCGGTCTTGGCTAGCTCCATGGTTGCCTCTAAAAGAAGTTTCTCTTGAAACGGATCTCCTACTTGTACTGCAGGTATATCATTCGCGCTGTCTTCATTTAAATCTTTCGACGCAAAAGAAGCTCCATGAATGCCATCCTTTCCTGTTGCTGATCCAATGATATACACCGGATTACCCGTTCCACTGGCTTTAGCTCTAATGATGTTTTTAGTTTCAACAATTCCAGCCGAAAAAGCATTTACTAAAGGGTTTTGGCTATAGCATTCATCAAAATACGTCTCTCCACCTACAGTGGGAATACCAAAAGAATTACCATAGCTTCCGATACCTTTTACAACCCCTTTTACTAGCCATTGGGTTCTTTTATCTTTTGGATCACCAAAGCGCAAGCTGTTCAACTGGGCGATGGGCCTTGCTCCCATAGTAAAGATATCGCGATTGATTCCGCCTACACCTGTAGCCGCTCCTTGAAAAGGCTCAAGTGCGGAAGGATGATTATGCGATTCAATTTTGAAGGCACAACCTAAACCATTGCCTATATCCACCAACCCAGCGTTCTCTTCGCCCGCTTTTACCAACATATGAGGACCCTCCTTTGGCAAGGATTTAAGCCACACTATGGAATTCTTATAGGAACAATGCTCACTCCACATGGCACTGTAAATAGATAATTCTGTGAAGTTTGGCATGCGGCCAAGTACCGATTGAATCTTTTCGAATTCTTCAGGAAGAAGTCCGAGGTTTTTGGCAGCCTCTAAATTTACTGTCGGTGTAGATTGATGAACACTCATGGAATAAGAATATGCACAAAAATAGGCTCTATAAATGGTAATCTGAATAGAATAATCATGCTTTGTAAACAGCCTTTCCACTAAAATCTAAGTGGCCACTATTAGAATTTATAAACTGAATTAAGTCAGAAGAAAGCAAAAGGAAAGTTGGAGATTATTATTTTTAATGTTCTAACATTGTTTAGAAAAACACATATCTTTGTTTAAACATTAAAATATTAAGTTATGACAAAGTGGATAGTTGATCCGAGCCATTCGGAAGTACAATTTAAGGTTAGACATATGATGGTCTCCAATGTTACCGGACACTTTAACGAATTCCAATCGAGCATTGAGACCTCTTCAGAAGGATTTGAAGATGGCAACTTTCAATTCTCCGCTGAGATTGCCAGTATAGACACCCGCAATGCGGATAGAGACAATCACCTTAAGTCGGCTGATTTCTTTGATGCAGCTCAATTTCCACAGCTACTTTTCAGCTCAAACGAGTTTAAACTAGACGGCGGTAATGCGATTCTAAAGGGTGAAATTAGCATTAGAGGAACTCGATTGCCAATTGAACTACATGGAGAATACAACGGCCAAGCGGTAGACCCTTATGGTCAAACTAAAGCTGGTTTTGAATTTGTTGGGAAAATAAGTCGGAAAGAATTCGGTCTTCATTGGAATGCGATTACTGAAGCAGGTTCTATTGTTGTTAGCGACGAGGTTAGATTACAGATTAACGTTCAATACATTAAGCAATAATCTTGAGCTCAACAAAAGGGGTTGGAATTAAAATTCCGACCCCTTTTTTACTCTTTGTATTTGAAAGTAATTCTTAGTTTTTACAGTAGGTGGTTTTGTACCTTCGTTAAAAAGCAAATCCATGGCCACCAAGAGTTCAAAACTAAAGTGGATATTAAGCGTTGGAGTAATAATAGCTCTTATTGGTGCGACAACGGCTTACTATCAATTCAACAAACCTCATAGGGATCCTAGTCAGGAAGAAGCAAAAGAGCATATTTCTGCCAACGACTTAAAGCAAGAGTTCCTTGCTAATCCTGAACTAGCCTTAGGAAAATATATCGACAAAGTAATTGCCGTAAAAGGCAGTGCAACGGAAGTTTCAGATGAAGCCATTATTCTCTCCGATGCTGTTTATTGCGTTTTTGAGACTAAAACAGAAGGAGTTGTTGGGTCTGAAATAATTGTTAAAGGAAGAGTAGTGAGCTATGACGACCTCTTTGAGCAAGTTAGACTTGACTTTTGTACTCTTCAGCCATAATCTTTCTAAAAGGTTTTTTTAAAGACTGAAGCACAATTAAAGAGAGTATAAAAAAGATACTAAGCGTTAAGGCTCCATATCGCATTCCTCCCGAGCATTGTGCTAAAACGCCAAACAAAGCAGTGCCGGTTACGATGGCTACTTTTTCAGCTACTTCCATAAAAGAGAAATAGGCAGTATGTTCTTCTTGAGGAGGAAGTAATTTAGAAAAAGTGGATCGACTTAGAGATTGAGTGCCACCCATCACCCATCCAACCAAAGCAGCTAGAGCATAAAATTTATATAAGACGATAGGGTCTTCTGGTCTTAGAACAAAGGCTCCAACACAGACACCCACCCAAATGGCTACAGAAAGCATAAGTGATGGAATATTTCCCCATTTACCAGATAGCCATCCAAAAAAAGTAGCCCCACCAATTCCGATAATTTGAATAAGCAAAATGGTACCTATTAACTGTCCACTTTCCAACATCAATTCTTGAGATCCATATAAACTTGCAATTAATATAATTGTTTGAACCCCAACACTAAATAGAAAGTAAGCTAAAATATATCTTTGTGAAAACGGAATTTTCTTGAGTTCAAAATAGGTAATTTTCAATCTATTATACGCCAATTGAAAGGTATTCCCCTTCAACCTTTTACCGCCCCCAACATCAGCAGGAAGTTTTCTCAAAGTGAATTGAGAAAAGCCCATCCACCAGATACCCACAAGAACAAAACTAAAGCGAAAGGCCATTTTCTTGCCCTCATCGCTCGGCTGAGAAAGAATGATTGCCAAGCAGGCAAGAAGTAAAATCGAAGAACCTAAATATCCAAGAGAGAAACCACGAGCACTCACTCTATCCTGATCCTTTTTCTCTGCTATTTCTGGCAAATAAGCGTTGTAAAACACCAAGCTACTCCAAAACCCTATGCTAGCGGTATAGATTAGCAGTAAGCCGAGCCATAGGTATTCTTCTACAAAAAAGAACATACCCATGCAGGAAAGCGAACCTAAACTCAGAAAGATTTTCATGAAGATCTTTTTCTTTTTAAGATTGTCCGACAATCCTCCTAGAATGGGTAATAAAACCGCCACCGTTAAGAATGAAAACGATAAAACGAAACTATAGAGTGCCGAGCTACTAATCATTGTCCAACCTTCTGGAAACCAGCTAGGCATTGCAACTGTATCAGGTGCAATCCATTCGTAATACAGTGGAAAAACGGCAGTGGCAATAACCAGAGAATACACCGAGTTTGCCCAATCGTAAAACGCCCAAGCTTTTTGTTGCTTATTCATGGGTGCAATTTAGCTTTTCACACCATTGGAAAGAGTGTAATTTGCACAATCTACTAGACTATCCGATGCGATCAATACTTTCAGCTATTTCGTTTTGCCTTGTACTTCTTGCAGGCACCACTTCTAATGCTCAAAACATTTAGCAAGGCTCAGACACTTTGACTACCTATTCCTCAGAATGGAATTGGTTTTTTAATCAATCGCATAAATGGGTAGGCAGAGATAGTAGCAAAGCCTTTCAATTGGCCCGGGCTTACTCTGACAGCGTATCAAACAGGCCAGAAATATTCAAGGCCCACTCTAATAGCTTGTTCGGATTACTTTATTTAAAACTAAATGAAAACCAGGCTTCAGTGAAGCCTTTCCGCATAGCTGCTAAGCAATATGCGCAATCAGAAGACTCATTGTTAACAGGTTATACATTTAGAAACGTAGGGCTTGCCTTTGCTGGTCAAGGTCAGTTAGACAGTGCTCTAGATTATTACTATCACGGCTTGTCTTATTTAGATTCTATGAAGGCACCCTATTTCTATGCTTTAACAAGTTCTGAGATTGCCCGATCGCTTTTTGCCCTATTCAATTTTGACTATAGCTCAAAGTACTTTCAAAACAGCATACGTCTATTTCTTTTAGATGGAAGGTTGAAGGCCGCCGCCGCTGCATTGCATGACTATGGCTATCTTCTGGCAAGCAGCGGAGAACCAGGCTTTCTACCGATTTCAGAAAGGGCATCGCGACTAGCATTTCAAGAAGGTGATTCTCTGTTAATAGGAAAAATAAATGCGGTTCGTGCGCTGTACTATTTAGAGCAAGAAAACACAGAAAAAGCTTGGCCCTCTTTGCAAAGAGCTCAACGCATATTTCGAGGGGTATTAAACGATGATTTCATCTTTGTGATTGATGGTTTAGTGGCAGAATATTATCTACAAAAAGATGAAGTAGATCTTGCCATTTTTAGGGCAGAAGAAGCGTTGAAAGGGATTGTCAATCAATCTTTAACAGGCTTCAATCACACTCGCACAAAACAGAGCATTTACAAAACTCTGTTCACCGCATATTTAAAGAATGGCGATTCGAAGAAGGCTGTCTCTTATGCGAAGGCCTATAAAGAGGTTGTAGATCGTTTACTTCGCGAAAGCAACACCAATAAAATCCGTTTCCTAGAAAGAGAAATTGAATCAGCCAACAGACAAAGACAATTAAAACGCGCACAAGTTGAACTAGAATACAGAGAGGAACGTATATCACTTCAAAATAAGCAAAAGTTTGCCTATTTGATTGTTCTTATTCTATTATCGCTACTTCTAATTTCAGGTTTTGTGAGCTTTCGACGCGTGCGAAGAGCCAAAATTAGGCTGCAAGAACAAAACCAATTCATTGCTAATCAGAAAGAAGAGCTAGAACTGCTTAATTTTAATAAAGATCGATTGTTCTCTATTATAGGCCATGACCTACGCGGACCTATCGGTAATCTTTCCAGCTTACTCACCTTCATTCCGAACGAAGAAGATCAAGTTTCTCAGGAAAGCTTGGAGATTCTAGATCTGGCTCAAAATGGCCTATTAGAAAGTCTAAACCTTCTGGAGAATTTATTGGTTTGGGCTAACGATCAAAAAGACGGTTCAAACCTTCACCCTAAACTGCAAGATTTGAATTCTGTTACTTCCTCCATTGAACAATTATATGCTCCCTTGCTTTCACAAAAGAAAATAGATCTAAAAAATACTATACCAAAGAACACCCTCGCATACTTCGATGGAAATTCTATTAAAACAGTGGTACGAAATATTGTGAGCAACGCTATTAAATACTGTCCGAATGGCAGCATAATAAAATATTCCATTGAGGATAATGATCGCTTGCTTTCTCTTATAATTGAAGACAATGGGCCTGGAATTCCGGATCATATTTTGGCAGAGCTCGATCAATCGACTCACATAAAGGATGGAAAACTTATGAAGCGATTGGAAGGTAACCTAGGATTAGGTTTGCGAATGAGTCGTGATTTTGTTGAATCAAATCAAGGCAGTATGAAAATCGAGAGTGAAGTTGGGAAAGGAACCAAATTCATCATCCACCTACCAAAGGCTAAGGCATAAAAAAAGAGCCACCTTTCGAGGTAGCTCTTTGCATCGCAATTAATTTTATTTGACTTCTAAGAAGCTTGCTGATTCTTGATTAGATTCAGTGCAGAACCTGCTTTAAACCATTCAATTTGCTGGGCATTGTAAGTGTGATTGCATACAATCTCTTCTGAGCTACCATCTGAATGGCGTAATCTAATGGTAAGTGGTCTGTCTGGCGCAAAAGAAACCAAGTCTGTAAAGTCGAAGCGATCGTCTTCACGAATCTTATCATAATCCGCCTCATTTGCGAAGGTCAAGCCAAGCATACCCTGCTTCTTTAAATTCGTTTCATGAATTCGGGCGAAAGATTTCACCAAAACAACGCGCACACCCAAATGACGAGGCTGCATTGCAGCATGCTCTCTGGAAGATCCTTCACCGTAATTGTGATCACCTACAACGATACTTGGAATGCCCGCTGCCTTATATGTTCTCTGTACGGCAGGCACTTCACCCATACTTCCATCTAACTGGCTTTTAACCGAATTGGTTTTCTGATTGAAGGCATTTACTGCTCCGGTTAGCGTATTATTGGCAATATTGTCTAAATGACCCCTAAAACGAAGCCAAGGTCCGGCCATAGAAATATGATCGGTAGTACACTTTCCAAAAGCCTTAATTAGAAGGACCATGTCTGCGATATTTTCACCATCCCATGGGGCAAAGGATTCGAGTAACTGCAAACGCTCAGAGCTTGGATTAACTATTACCTGTACTCCACTTCCATCTTCTGCTGGAGCATGAAATCCACGGTTCTTTACATCAAAGCCCATTGGCGGAAGTTCTATCCCTTTTGGCTCATCAAGCATTACCATTTCACCTTTCAAATTCAACAACTTATCCTTCATAGGATTGAAGGTTAAGTCGCCTGAGATTGCCATTGCTGTTACAATCTCGGGAGAGGCTACGAAGGAATGGGTATGTGGATTTCCGTCGTTTCTCTTGGCAAAGTTTCTGTTGAATGAAGTTATAATAGAATTGGCGCGATTGGGATCGTCTGTATGGCGCGCCCATTGTCCGATACAAGGACCACAAGCATTGGCAAGAACCACTCCACCAATTTTATCGAACTCCGAAAGCAAACCGTCTCTTTCTGCCGTATATCGCACCTGCTCAGAACCAGGAGTTATGGTAAACTCTGCCTTTACTTCCAAATTCTTCTCTCCGGCCTGACTGGCTACGGATGCAGCGCGTGTAATGTCTTCGTATGAACTATTCGTGCAACTACCAATCAAACCAACTTCCAACTTTGCGGGCCAACCATTCTTGCGAACCGCCTCAGCAAATTCAGAAAGTGGCGTTGCTAAATCTGGAGTAAAAGGACCATTAATATGCGGTTCCAAAGTGGAAAGATCCAATTCGATTACTTGATCAAAGTATTTTTCTGGTTGGGAATATACTTCTGGATCAGCTTTCAAATAAGAGCTATACTGATCTGCTAAATCTGCCACATCCGGACGACCTGTGCCTCGAAGGTAATCACCCATTTTAGAGTCGTATCCAAAAGTAGATGTGGTAGCGCCAATTTCAGCGCCCATATTACAAATGGTACCCTTGCCCGTGCAGCTCAAAGAATCGGCTCCTTCGCCGAAGTATTCTAAAATGGCACCTGTTCCTCCTTTAACAGTTAAGATGCCTGCTACTTTTAGAATAACATCCTTGGCAGAGGTCCACCCACTTAGTTTTCCCGTTAATTTCACTCCAATAAGCTTTGGAAATTTCAATTCCCAAGCCATTCCACTCATTACATCTACTGCATCTGCTCCTCCTACACCAATGGCTATCATACCCAGTCCACCAGCATTCACGGTATGACTATCGGTTCCGATCATCATACCACCCGGAAATGCGTAATTCTCAAGGACTACTTGATGTATAATTCCAGCTCCTGGCTCCCAAAAGCCAATGCCGTATTTATTCGAAACGCTTTGGAGAAAGCCGAAAACTTCAGAGCTTTTATCTACTGCCGACTTTAAATCAGCAACGGCGCCGTCTTTTGCCTGAATAAGGTGATCGCAATGAACGGTTGAAGGAACTGCAGCTTTCTTTCTTCCAGCTTGCATAAATTGAAGCAAAGCCATTTGAGCTGTAGCATCTTGCATTGCCACGCGATCTGGAGCGAAGTCTACATAGTCTTTCCCTCTTTTATACTCCGCTGTTGTCTCTCCCTCCCAAAGATGGCTATATAGAATTTTTTCAGTCAGGCTAAGCGGACGGTTTAATTGCTTGCGGGCGGCTTCTATGCGCGAAGGAAATCGCTCATAAGTTGCGCGAATCATATCTATGTCAAACGCCATAAGGAGGAATATTTTAATTGAACTGCGAAATTAAGCTTCTCACTTTCGAAAACCAAGTGCTCAAGTCCTACTCAAAACACCCTCAATTTAGGCTCAAGATTTCACATTCTGTAAATCCAATGGCAACATAGAATTAACCTGAAACTAAATGATTGAAATAGCTTTACGGAACAGAAATACAGGCTATGAATAAAACAAAAAAGGTTCAACGAAAGCTAGCGCAATACAGCGGAGTTGCTGCTTCGATTTTGGCCGCAGGCCCATTACAAGCTCAGATTTTATATACCGATGTGTCGCCCGATGTGGTTCTTTCAGGTAATGACACCTTGGGTGTAGATATGGATCAGAATGGCGTGAACGACTTTATGGCGGTCACCGTCGACTCAAATCAAACCAAAGTGGCTGGATTTGGATACTACTACAATCCAGCTGGAGCGAGTTATCCTAGTCAGCAAGTTCTAGGCTCTTTGTACACAAACTCAGGCGGTAGCAGCTCCAATTTTGTTAGTAAGCTGGATGCAAATGCCCTAGTTGACGCCAATGGAGGATTTATACAAGGTGGATTTTTAGCTGGAATGCTAAATGGAGTAATCTTAAATGGAGCTCAGTGGGACGGGGTAACGGATAAATTCGTTGGAGTTCGATTCTACAAATTCTCCACAAATAGTTTCCACTACGGATGGGTTCGGATGGATGTCTCTAATGGAGGTACTTCAATAATAGTAAAGGACTACGCCCTAAATGCTACAGCTGCAAATTCTATCTTGGCCGGGCAAAATACTATAGGACTGCTAGAAGAAATGAAATCTAAATTCAATGTGGTTGTTTTGCCTTCTTCAATTGAAGTTACTACCAGCGAAGACTTTGGTTCATTTTCTATTCGTCTAACAGATTTAAGCGGAAAACTCATAACGGAAGTACCAGGAATTGCAGGGAGAAACAATGAAGTTTCTACAGTCCATGTAGGTACAGGAATTTATATGTTGAGTATTGCTCGTGAAGACATTGTATATAGCCAGAAGTATCTTCTAAATCCTCTATAAAACATCTCATCTCAAGCATTTTACAATAAAAATGATTGTAACTGCCACCTGAATAAAAAGTCGTCAGGCCGCTTTTTTCATTCTTTTGGCCATGAATTGAACTTCCTTCAAGAAAAAAATCAAGCCCATTTCAAAATAAAATTGAGCCTCATCACGGTTCAGCAACAATTGTATTTGTTACCAATTGCCCGTTGAAAGGAGAAATAAAATCAGAAAAGGTTTCACTTTAAATCGAAAAATAAAGCGACCAAAAAAGAAAATGGTATTTCTTCAAAAACCAAATATTAGCATAGCATGGTCTAGACACAACCCATTCAATCTAATTTTGGATTAACGGATTCAAACAGTCTGTAAAGCGCTTCAGATTGAATTTGAAATGGCCTCAAAAAGGCCATCAAAACACACTATTTCACAAGAAGAATTTCAACCTGTTAAAGCCTTGTAGCGGCAAAAGGTATTATTCTATATTTGTATTATGCGTTTAGAACTGTATATCGCCGATCTCTTATTTCGTCACGACTGTGTAATTGTACCTCATCTAGGTGCATTTATTGGAAGAACGAAATCTTCAGAAATAGGATCTGCTACCCATTTATTCCGTCCGCCTTTTAAGGAGGTTGGATTTAATTCAAGCTTAAAAGAAAACGACGGACTTCTAGCGGGATACCTAGCCTCATTAAATGGGGTGAGTTATAATCAGGCAGAAAGATGGATTGCTTCGGAAGTAGGACATTGGATCCAAAGATTGAATGAGGGTGAAAAACTACACCTTAGTCCGATTGGTAAGTTGTACTATAATGCGAATGGAAGCCTTCAATTCCAACCTAGTTTAGAGCAGAATTTCTCTTCAGACTCCTTTGGTTTAGGGATATTCCATGTTCCTAGCTTGTCCTCCACCTTAAAAAAAGTGGACGTTAGCACGACTGAAAAACTTAAGCATTCCTCAAAAAAGGAAGCGAAAATCATTCTTCAAGAGCCCATTTCGACTCCAAATAAGTTTAGCTCTTTTTCTTGGAAACAAGCAGCTATTTGGTTGCCCATTGCGGGTATCCTCTCTTTAGGAATTGCGAATAACTCTTTTATTAGTGATGCCTATAAATCGTATTCTAGTCTTGGTCCAATTGTATTTTCTAAAGCACAAGTTCACCAAACCTCAGAAAGCAATCTTCTTCCGATCTCTGGTTTGGAAGGAATGAAAACTAAATCAGTTGTTCCTTTTGGGGGCGGAGTTTTGTCCAGTAGTACGATTGAAACAAAGGAATCAGAACCTGAGGCTAAGCCGAGACCCATTTCAAAACAAAACACCTCTGATATACATTCAGTCGATTTAAAACCTGAGAATTCCATTTCGCAATTATCGACTGGTACAAGTAAGAGTAGAATAGAAAACTTCAACAGCAATACAAACGATCGGTTCTATATCGTGGTAGGGTCTTTTGGTAAAGAAAGTAACAGCAAGAAAATGATCCAAGCCTTGCTTAGTAAAGGATACAATGCCAAGGTTGCGCCAGGAAGTGGATTGATTCGCGTTTCTATAGAGGATTTTGCTACTAGAAATGAGGCCGATATGGCCTTGGAACAAATTCGAAATTCAATTCAATCCTCTGCGTGGGTTTACTCCCCAAAGTAAAAAAGTAACTGTCTCTCTCTTTTTTTAAAACTTCTCTTTAGAATTTAGAAACGAAAACCTAAGGAGAATGAATATCTGTATCCAGCACTCCAAGCGGTGGTAGAGCCTGTTGCTGTAGCCTCGCCGGAAGATGCCAACTCTCCTGCCAATGGAAACTGATCTTTGAGATAGTCCAAGAATTCTTGAACATCTTCTCCTGCTTCCAAATCGCCTTGGGCTTTTAAATCCGCCGAATGCATTCCCAAAGCCGGACCAAAAAGAATCAAATCTAAAGTCAATCTATCCCAAAAAATAAACTGATATCCCAATTGGAAACAGACAAAGAGAATGTCTATTTCAGTATCTATCGTTCCCTGCCCTTCCAAGACACCCGCTTTATAGACATCCACTGAAAAATCAGTATTGTATTGAAAATAATTTAAAAAGGGTCCGAAATAAACTCCATCAGGTGCAGGTAAACGGTTCCGTTTAGTGGGATAAAAACGATAATCTGCTGAAAGAGTAAAACCACTGGATTTCGTGCGCTTGACGTTCCTGAGGATTCCTGTAGAATTAGCTGCACGCTCGGGAAATTGGATCAGCCCTACATTTATCGATGCAGTCTGACTTGGGAATAACACTCTTTCATATCCAAACACCCAATTATTACCTCCGAAAGCCAAGGGTGTAGGGTTCCATTTAATGGTATTCTTTAGCTTTTTTTTGACAGTCAACTCTTCCTGAGAATAGGAAAGTGTGCAAAAAAAAGTCATAGCAAAAATGAGTAGTTTCGTTTTCATTCCATTCGGTACTATCCTTCAACTAACGCCTTCTCCCTCCTTTCGAAGGGGTTCTTTGAGGCTTGATGGACTGGTTATTCCAATTTTCTCTGTGGATTTCATTTGCCCTATACGATTTAGTCATAGAAGAATTTCCACCACGACTGGCTCCAGAATCCTTATTTACCCTTTGATCTAAGCTGTTGTTTTTAGGTCTTGTTTTAGAAATCCCATTATCTGAAACTCCACCCGTTCTTGTTCTATCAGCTGCAACTCTGGTTGGACGAGATTGGGCGGGCTTTTTATCAAAATCGTAGCGATTACCCGTTGAGATTCCTGAGTTCCTTCCGTTTACATTAATTGTATTATTCTTCACTACAATATTGCTCTTTCGATAGGAATTATTGAAGCCATTTCTAGAGTACGGATACCTATGGTGGTGATAAGAGTGATATCGTGTGCATGCAGGATAACGGACATATGCCGATCGATAATACCAAGAAGTATAATGATAGCTTGGCATACCAAAAACAACCATTCCACCTCATGGTCCAAAATAAAATTGACATTGATAGTACCAAGGATAAGGATGCCAATAAGGCGTTGGATACCAGTACGGATACCCCACCCAATAAGGATAAGGTGAAACCACAACATTAACTTGAACTGAGGTATTTGAAGATGCCTTGGCCTGCTCTAAATCTTCAGGAATATGCCCCTCTTCTTCGGCAAACTCCCTTGCAGCCATTTCCATTTGCTGTTGCAGCTCTAAATTTGAATCGACCTCATCCTGATATTCTTTCAATTCCTTTTCTTCCCGATTCTGAAAGTAAATGGCCAAAGAATTGGATTAATGTTCAACGTATTCGGGCTCGTTTAAGTAGAGATTCCCAATTTCTTGTGTTAAGGAAGTATTAGAGCCCAAAACATCCATTACATCTGGCCTTCGAATTAAGTAACGGAATGACTCTTGAACTTCTTTTGGCTTGGATATCAACAGAGTGTTGAAATCACTCTTACTCTCTTATAAGAGCTTAAGTATATCCGTTAGTGTTCTATTTTTTGAATGCAATAATTGATACAGTTCTTTTGCCGTCAGTGTAGTTGTAAACTCTGCCCTTCCCAATAGCTTCTCTATTTCTTCGGAAGTTGCACCCGCACCCCGTTTTAATCCTTCTTCTAACAGCCCTTCACAACGAACCAACTTACAGATTGCCTCTTGATCTGTCCGATCCAAAGACTTGATTATTCCTTGGAATTTAGAAGCCGATTTTTTTCTGAAGTTCAGCTACCTGAGACAATAAATCAGGCTGTGTACTGACCTGAAAAATGGCAAATCGTGTGTCGGCATCGTACTGAACAATACTCTCAATATAGGCCCATCGAATAGAATCCTTCTGAGCATTCAAGCTATGTTGAATGAAAAACAAGGTAAAAAACAAAAAGGCTAAGAATCTTTTTCTCATGGATAGAGATTTATAATTATTGCTGCTTAGAAACAGCCAAAATACACTTCTCGATATTGTGCTTCTGAAACGGAAAGATCATCCTGATTTCAGTTGTTAAAGAAAATATAGGCATTTAACGAGCTAGCTATTATCAACCACAGAAGATAAGGAAGAACTAGAAGTGAATAACGATTTATATTTTCCCAGTAGTAAAAAAGAAAAACTGCAACAAGTGCGGTCAAAAGCGTAATACTCACAAAGGCAATGGCAACAAAGTGAAGACTAAAGAATAGTGGATTCCACGATACATTTAAGATCCATTGAAGAATGAAGAGCGTTACAAGGGTTCTTCTTTTCTCTACTTTGCTCCAAAGGAGAGCCATATAAAGGCTAAAGAATATCATGATCAAGGTCCAAGCAAATCCAAAAACCCAACCCGGTGGGGTCCATGGGGCTTGATTCAGACTCAAATACCATTCAGAGCTAACTCCCGGTACAGTGGAAAGCCCACCTATGGCCAATGCGACGAAGTTTATTACTCCAAAAATCAAAAGTCTTTTGAACATCAAAATGGCCTTTCTTTAAATTACCTAAGCGGTGAAAATGAATTGCAATCGATTAAAAACAGGACTCTAAAAAGGAGGGAGAGCGGGTTTATTTTGAAGAATTCCTTCTATTCTTTCCAGTACCTCAGGAGAAAGCAGATCCACATAGTCTAAGCACATTAAATTCTCTCTCAATTGTGAAAGCCTAGAAGCACCTAGAATTACACTACTTACATTCGGGTTTTTTAAACACCATGCTAAAGAAAGTTGAGCGGAAGAACAACCTAACTCCTTGGCAAGCTCCACAATTCTATCCGCTTTTCTCAGCTTATCTTCTACGACATTTTTCTCTTTTAACCAGCTTAACTCGCCTAAATTCAATCGATAGTCTTCAGAAATACCTTTAGAATACTTCCCTGTTAAAATACCCGATGCCAAGGGTGACCAGATTGTAGTTCCTAAACCCAGGGTTTTATAAATAGAATGGTATTCAACTTCTACCTTATCTCTATGTAACATATTGTATTGTGGTTGCTCCATAACGGGACCAATAAGATGGTTTGCAGAAGCCACTCTATGAGCTTCCATAATTTCCACTCCGCTCCATTCAGACGTTCCCCAATACAGAATCTTGCCTTGCTGTATTAGATTGTGCATTGTGAAAACGGTTTCCTCAATTGGAGTTAATTTATCCGGACGATGACAGAAATACAAATCGAGATACTCTACTTGAAGTCTTCTCAATGCATCGTTGCAAGCTTCTACTATATGCTTTCTATTCAGTCCTTTTTGAGTAGGTCGCTTCCCTCCTGCTCCGAAATACACTTTACTACTCAATATATATGAGTCTCTAGACCAACCTAACTGTTTAATGATTTTACCCATCACTTTTTCTGATCTTCCATCCGCATAAACCTCTGCATTATCGAAAAAATTAATGCCCGCATCGTAGGCCTCAACCATCAAATCCCGAGAAATACTGTCGTCGATCTGATTTCCAAAAGTGATCCAACTTCCAAAAGACAATTCGCTAATCTGCAAACCTGATCTACCTAAGTTTCTATACTTCAAACCTGTGTGATTTTAAAATTTCCAATAAATATCTCCTCAAAAATACGGAACGACTTCTGCTTAATCGGCCTATCACAATTCTGTGCGTTGATTTTAACAATTATCTACAATGTTAAATATCTATTTGCTTACCTTAGTCAACACCTAAGTGTAAAGAGTACATTTTGAAGAGAGCATTAGAAGAGGAGAAAGTCTATCAGCACAGTCTCCTAAGCGAATACGACCTTTACCTGTTTAGACAGGGAAGGCATTTGAAGATTCATGAGAAATTAGGATCTCATATTATTCAACATAAAAAGAAGAAAGGCGTACAATTTTCTGTCTGGGCTCCGAGTGCTACTACGGTAGTGGTTATGGGAGATTTTAATGACTGGAGCAGAACTGAACACCGTCTCCATGCGAGGCAGGATGGATCTGGAATCTTTGAAGGATTTATTCCTGATCTAAAAAAAGGAGCGATTTACAAATACGGCATCCTTTCATCCTATGGTGAATTCCTAGAAAAGGGCGATCCCTACGCACGTAGTTGGGAAGTTCCTCCAAGAACTGCTTCTATCGTTTGGCAAGATTCGTACAAATGGAAAGACGATGCTTGGATGGGAATCCGGAAGGATAAGAACAGCCTTCAAGCCCCTCTCTCTGTGTATGAATTGCATTTTTCTTCTTGGAGAACGCACGAAGATGGGAGCTCTTTAACCTATAAAGAAATGGCTAAAGTTCTACCTTCCTACTTAAACGAGATGGGCTTTACTCATGTTGAGTTCATGCCTATGATGGAGTACCCTTATTCTGGAAGTTGGGGATATCAACTCTGTGGATATTTTGCTCCAACCTCTCGTTTTGGCAGTCCCGAAGATTTAAAGTTTTTAATTGATGTTCTGCACCAAGAGCAAATTGGGGTAATTCTCGACTGGGTGCCCAGTCATTATCCCGGAGATGCCCACGGCCTTTACCGTTTTGATGGAAGTCATCTCTATGAACATGCAGACCCAAAGCAAGGCTATCACCCAGATTGGAGCTCTTATATTTTCAATTACGGCCGACATGAAGTGCGTAATTTTCTTCTGAGCAATGCACATTACTGGTTCGAAAATTTTCATATCGATGGAATGCGCGTAGATGCCGTTGCCAGTATGCTTTATTTAGACTACTCAAGAAATGAAGGCGAGTGGATTCCGAATATTCATGGCGGAAATGAAAACCTTGAAGCCATTCAATTTTTAAAAGAACTCAACGAAACCCTTTACGCTGAATTTCCTGACATTCAAACGATTGCCGAAGAAAGCACCTCTTTTCCAATGGTTTCCAGGCCTGTAGACTTAGGTGGATTGGGATTTGGATTAAAATGGATGATGGGATGGATGAACGATACGCTCAGCTATTTTAAGAGAGAATGTATTTATCGCTCTTATCACCAAAATAACATCACTTTTAGCCTCACATACGCTTTTACAGAGAATTTTATGTTGCCTTTATCTCACGATGAAGTGGCACACGGAAAAGGTAGTCTGTTGGCAAAAATGCCAGGAGATGAGTGGCAAAGATTTGCAAACCTCCGACTGCTTTACGGATATATGTTCAGTCATCCGGGCTCCAAACTCCTCTTTATGGGATCAGAATGGGGACAAAATGGCGAGTGGAAGTATGCCCAATCCTTAGACTGGCACGAATTGAAAAAGCCTTTTCACAGTGGGGTGCAAGAACTGGTGAAATCTCTTAACAAAATGTACTCCTCTGAACCTGCTTTGTATTCGGCCAATTATACAGCAGATGGATTTGAATGGATTGATTTTAGTGACCATGAAAATGCAGTAATCAGTTATTTACGAAAAGGCACAGATTCTGAAATGATTCTGACGGCATGTAATTTTACTCCAATACCTCGAGAGAATTATTTACTTGGGGTTCCAGAGGGTCGTTGGGAGTTACTCCTTCATACGGATGAGGAGCGATTTGGTGGAAGTAACTATGAGGTAATTGAAAGTATTACGTCTGAACCCATTGCTGCCCACAATCAGAAGTCTTCTATTGTAATCAACCTGCCGCCCTTGGCCACCATTCACTACAAACGCATTTCTAATTAATGAATAGATATATCTGCATTCACGGTCATTTTTATCAGCCTCCCAGAGAAAACGCTTGGCTTGATAAAATTGAAATTCAAGAGAGCGCTCACCCTTTTCACGATTGGAATGAAAGGATTACGCGCGAATGTTATGAAACCAACGGTTTCTCTCGTATTCTCAATGAGAACGATAAGATTACGGATATCGTAAACAATTACGCTCGCATGAGCTTCAACTTTGGCCCAACGCTTTTGCATTGGATCGAAAGTCATCATAAAGGAGTGTACGATGCTATTATTCAAGCCGATTCGCTTAGCATGCAGTACTTCAATGGTCACGGTAGTGCTATGGCCCAAGTGTACAATCACATTATCATGCCTTTGGCGAGTCGACGAGATAAAGAAACCCAAGTAAAATGGGGTATTTATGATTTTGAATACCGTTTTAAACGCAAACCGGAAGGGATGTGGTTGGCTGAAACGGCTGTCGATCTAGAAACTTTAGAGGTTTTAGTTGAAAATGGCATCCTCTTTACTGTGCTTGCTCCTTCTCAGGCAAGCCGTGTTCGCGCTTCAGAATCAGATAGTTGGGAAGGATTTACGGATATACGAAGACCCTACATCTGCAAATTGCCATCAGGAAAGAGTATCTCCCTTTTCTTTTACGATGGGGAACGGTCTCAAGGAATTGCCTTTAAAGGTTTGTTAGACGACGGCAAACGCTTCGCTTCAGAACTGACTTCCGGATTCGATGATCGTTCTGAACCCCAGTTGATGCATGTGGCGACCGACGGAGAAACCTACGGCCATCATCACAATCATGGAGAAATGGCTTTGGCATACTGTACCCGGTATTTAGAAGAAAATCAACTTGCTAAGATTACCAATTACAGTCAATTTCTGAGTATTGCCCCTCCAACTTATGAGGTTGAAATTCATGAGAATAGTTCTTGGAGTTGTGCGCATGGAATTGAAAGATGGAAATCGGATTGCGGCTGCCATACAGGAGGTGGTCACGATTGGAATCAGAAATGGCGTACTCCACTTAGAGAGGCACTAGATGATTTATCTATTCGTTTTGAAGCGATTTACAAAGAAGAATTATCGAGGTATGATATTGATCCCGAAGAGCTTAGAAATAACTATATCGAACTATTAGTAAATCGTACTCCCGTTAAAACCCTTGAGTTTTTAACCAAATACATTCCAGCCAAACTTTCTAAAAAAGAAATTACCCGAATAGTTCGTTCTCTGGAAATGCAAAAGCATGCGCAGTTTATGTTTACCAGCTGTGGATGGTTTTTCAATGATGTGTCTGGAATAGAAACTGTGCAAATTCTACAGTATGCAAATAGAGCCATTCAACTAGCTGAAGGCCTTACCGGTGAAGATTTAGACAGCGATTTTATTCGGAAACTCGATGATGCCAAAAGCAATATTAGCAGCCATGGAAGTGGAAGGGATATCTACAATAAATGGGTGCGTACCAAACAGCTCACACTTACTCAGGTAGGAATGCACTATGCTGTTGGCTCTCTTTTTCACTCCGACACAGAAGTCTTACAGGTCTTGAATTACGAATGTATCAGCGAAGATTTTAAGCGATACAGAGCTGGAATTCAAATGTTGGCTATGGGAAGAACCAAGGTAAACTCTAATATTACCCTCAGCACCAAACACTTCAGTTTTGCCATCCTTTATTTAGGGAATCATCACCTCATTGGCAATACCAGCGACAGCATGACTGAACATCACTTCAAACTGGTGGCAGACGATATTCAAAAGGCCTTCAACAACGGAAACCTGTCGGTTACCATTGATCTAATTAAAAGACACTTTACAGACAAAGGTTTCTCGTTCTATGACCTCATGTTAGATGAGCAAATGAACATGCTCAATAGAGTTTTGGAAACCAATATTCAGGTGGCCCTCAGCTCGTATGAGAAAATAAATGATCGTACCTACAGCCTAATGAATGTTATGAAGAACAATAGGTTAACCATCCCACCTATTCTCATTCAAAATCTTGAAACGGTAAACAACTATTATATTGAAGACCTTTTAAAGCGAGATATCAATCAATTCAATCTAAACGATCTTGAAGAAAAAGTTCAAGAAGTAAAACGTTGGGATCTTCGCTTGAATGAGGAAAAAATAGCTTTTCTAGCTACGAATCGAATTCATGGTCTTATAGAATCCTTCGATAAGGATGAGCCTGACGATAAATTGCTTACCCAAATTCACAACATACTAGACTTGATGGAGACAATTTCCATCAAACCTGCCATTCATGAACTTCAGAATTACCTGTTTGTGCTTTTGCTCGAATGCAGAAAAGAACACGCTCATTGCATGCTAAGCCTTAAAAAATTAGCCGAAAGAGTGAATATGGATGTAGACTCGATCACCGCTCCGAATGTCATTCTAGTGTGAAAAGCATACTTTTTAAAGTTGTAGGGAAGGTCCAAGAGGTGTTTTTCAGGAAAACATCCTTTGAAAAAGCGTTGGAAATCGGTATCAAAGGCTGGATTCGAAATGAGTTAGACGGAAGTGTATGTGGGCTTGCACAAGGAAGCGATATTCAGTTGGACTTGTGGAAGGCTTGGCTAGATTCAGGACCTAAAGAATCTGAAGTAGAATATGTTGAATACAAAGAAATTGAAATTGACCAGATGGATTATTTCGAAATTCGGTAAGGCTATTTTAAAGTAAAGGTTCGCAAAAGAAGGGAATTCCAATCTCTTCAGCTATGTTGAAAACTATTTGCGTTTTATACGGAATTCGTATTTCTTCAACCAAGTCATACTTGGCTGTATAGAGTATTTTTATCGCTTCACTAAAACATAGATTGTTCACATTATGGCAACTGATAAAAATGACAATTCCGAAAAGTTAAAAGCGCTCAAACTTACCATGGACAAGTTGGATAAGACCTATGGTAAAGGAGCAGTAATGAGGATGGGCGATTCGCCTGTAGTTGAAGTAGAAGTTATTCAGTCTGGCTCTATAGCCTTAGATATTGCCCTTGGAATTGGGGGGTATCCAAAAGGAAGGATTGTTGAAATATATGGCCCTGAATCTTCAGGTAAAACCACCCTAACACTCCATGCCATTGCAGAGGTTCAAAAAGCAGGAGGTATAGCAGCCTTCATAGATGCTGAGCATGCATTTGACAGGGTATATGCCGAAAAATTAGGTATTCAAACGGAAGATCTTATCATCAGTCAACCCGACAATGGTGAACAAGCTCTTGAAATCGCGGACAATCTTATCCGTTCAGGTGCTATTGACCTTATTGTTATTGATTCCGTTGCGGCTTTAACTCCAAAGAGTGAAATTGAAGGAGAAATGGGTGACTCAAAAATGGGCTTACAAGCTCGCTTAATGAGTCAGGCGCTCAGAAAACTAACTGCCACTATTTCAAGAACCAACTGCTGCTGCATCTTTATCAACCAACTTAGAGAGAAAATAGGCGTTATGTTTGGGAACCCTGAAACAACCACGGGTGGAAATGCTTTGAAATTCTATTCCTCTATTCGTATTGATATTCGCAGAATTGGTCAGATTAAAGATGGTGACAGCATTGTTGGCAATCGCACACGCGTAAAAGTGGTTAAAAATAAAGTTGCACCTCCTTTCCGTCAAGCCGAATTTGATATTATGTACGGCGAAGGAATTTCAAAAATTGGTGAAGTAATTGACCTTGGTGTTGAACAAGAAATTGTAAAGAAAAGCGGTTCTTGGTTTAGTTACGGTGAAACACGCCTTGGACAAGGAAGAGATTCTGTTAAACAGCTTTTAAAAGATAATCCAGAATTAGCCGAAGAAATTGAAATTAAAATTGTTGAAAGTCTAAAATAATCTCATGTCAAAATTCATTCTCTCCTTCTTTCTTGGTCTATTAATGGTGGGCTGTATTTCTTCTCCTACTGATGATAAGAATACTTTGATTGGAGGCGAGAATGACAGCTTACTACTTTTAGATACTATAACTGCTAGTGCAGGCTATTATCAGGGTTCATCTGATCTTTCGTTAGATGAACTCTGTGATTTAGCTGGTCAGAATCTGGAAGAAAAAAATTACGCCTATGCCAAACATTATCTACAGATTGCTTCTGAAATAGATAGTCTTGATTCAAGGGTTCTGGATATGCGCGGCGTTCTTCTTCTTATGACAAATCGAAGCCAGTCTGCAGATAGAATTTGGAAAAAATGCATTCAAAAGTATCCCGGTGAGATAGATTGTAGAATCCACCTTGCCGAACTTCAACTAACACTAGCTTTGAATAGAGAAGCACTTAAACTTGCGAACGAACTCATTCAAATTGACAAGAACAGACCTGAGGGCTTTTTCCTCAAAGGAATGGCCATTCGTGCTTTGAATAACGACACTACCCAATCGATTCCCTATTTTCAACAAGCGGTTGACCTAAAAAACGACTATATCGAAGCCCTAGATATGTTGGGTTACATTTTCGCCCAACGAAAAGACAGTCTGGCTTTGGCTTATTATGACAATATTCTGAAACTAGACCCAACTAGATCAGATATTTATTTTAAAAAAGGGGTTTTTTATATGGCGAAGAAGGATTGGAATAAGGCCATGGCTTCGTATGAAACCGCTATTAAAATGAATCCTCAAGACGCAGACAGTTATTATAACCTAGGATATGTGCTTACTGAATTAAAACTTTACGACAAAGCGAGAATTCAATTCAGTAGATCTATTGAAGCCGCTCCAAGGAACTACAAGGCGCACTATGGTAGAGCGTATACAGCCGAAATGCTAGGAGATATCAGCAATGCAATGGCAGATTACAAAGAAGTTTTGGTAATGAGACCCAATCACACTCCATCGAAGGAGGGAATTATAAGGCTCAACAAACTTATGTCGATAAAATAACCTCCAAGCGATTAATGAATTCGATCGGGATAATCTGTAATTATACCATCCACACCGATTCTCAACAACTCCTTTGCTGTAGTTAAATCGTTCACCGTCCAAGGAATTATTTTCATTCCCATTTGTTGGCAATCGCTAACCATTTTTTCTTCAATAAATCCGTAATGAGGACTGTAAATAGTTGGTCGAAAAGAAAGTTTCGACAAATCCTCCGCAAGTCCTTTTGAATCTTCTACCAAATAGGCTGTTTTAATTTCTGGATGGTTCTTATGAATAAATTCAAGAATTCTCGTATCGAAACTCTGTACAACGAGCCGCTCTTTGAGATTAAAGTCATCCGTAGTTTCTAAAAGCAATTCAACGAATTCTTGGGGTTTAGGATGAAAAACTCCATCTCCCCCAAGAACAGATTTAATCTCAATTGAATAGTTGGGCAGCTTTCTCCCTTTGAACCTGGCAAAAGCCTCTGCATTAGAAATGACATCCTTCAACCTAGGCTTAACAATTCGTAAGTGCTTCTGCTCTAGGAAGCGGGGATGCACACTCGAGCCACAGTCGCAATTCTGAATTTCTGAATACTTCATTCTATACAGATTAAAGCTAGACTCTTCTTCTGGATGAATTGTATTTCCATCTAGATCAAAACAGATTTCAGAAGAAAGGAAAGGCTCATGTGACAGAAGTACGACAGAATCTTGGGAAACAACCACATCCATCTCAAGCGTAGATACACCCAACTCTAGAGCCTTTAGCATAGCTGGAATGGAATTCTCTGGCAATAAACCTCTACACCCTCTATGACCCTGAAGATCATAATTATACTCAACTATTTTATTGCAGGAGACAAGAATTAAACAAGCGAGAATAGCAATGAAGTAGCGCATATTAGCTACCCTTCACTGCTTTTGTCATTTTTTCTAATAAATCCCACTCTTCTGGTTTTACTTGATCTAAAAAGGCAAGTTGACCCGCATCTTGAAGCCATTCACCGCCATCTATGGTTATAACCTCACCGTTCACGTAGGCACTGAAATCCGATATCATATATGCTGCTAGATTAGCGAGTTCTTGATGGTCTCCTGCACGTCGTAAAGGAACCTGTTTAACTACATCCAGCCTCTCTGGCATATCTCCCGGCATCAATCTTGTCCAAGCTCCAGTTGTTGGAAAAGGGCCTGGAGCAATGGCATTGTGTCGCATCCCATATTTGGCCCATTCTACTGCCAATGAGCGAGTCATTGCTAATACGCCTGCTTTTGCCATAGCAGAAGGCACAACATAGGGAGAACCCGTCCAAGCATAAGTAGTGACAATATTTAAGACTACCGTATTTTCCTGTTTCTTGGCGATCCAATGCTTTCCAAATGCCAGAGTACAGTTTTTTGTGCCTTTTAAAACAATATCAATAATAGTATCAAATGCATTCGGAGATAACCTTTCCGTCGGCGATATAAAATTGCCTGCAGCATTATTTAGCAAGATATCCACCTTTCCAAAATGACTTACCGCAGCTTGAAGCATATTCTCAACTTCCTCATAATTTCGAACATCGCAAACCACAGGAAGCACCTCACCGCAAGTACTTGCTCGCATTTCGCTAGCCGTTTTTTCAAGAACATCCTTCTTCCTACTTGTTATCACTGCCTTCGCGCCCAAGGTTAAGAAATATTCCGTCATAGACCTGCCAAGACCCGTTCCACCCCCTGTAACAACTACCACTTTATCAGCTAGTGCATCAGACACCATCATAGGTTGTTTATATCTCATAAATTTGGCATTTCCATTAAAGGTCAAATCTAATCAAAGCATAATGGTTAAAAGCTATAATCTTGCACTTTCCTTCATAGCCCTTTTATCCGTTATAGGCTGTGGTAATAATTCCAATCAATCTCCAACATTTATGCGCCCCCCCATTGCTCTGAAGAAAACCAAAGTTCATGAAATCCATGGCGATAAACGTCAAGATCCTTACTTCTGGATGAACGACCGAGAAAATTCAGAAGTAATTGATTATCTGAATGAAGAGAACGCCTATCGTGCTTTTGTTATGAAAGAAACGGATCCGTTTCAAGAAAAACTATTTCAAGAACTAAAAGGAAGAATAAAAGAAGAAGACCTCTCTGTACCCTATCTCTTAGATGGATATTATTACTACTCACGCTTTGAGAAAGGAAGTGAACATCCCATTTTTTGCCGGAAAAAAGGAAGTTTAAATGCGCCTGAGGAGATCGTTCTCAATGTCAATCCCTTGGCGAAAGAACATAGCTATTACCAAGTTGGAAGTCTTAGCGTGCGTACCGATAAAACAATGATTGCTTTTGGCGAAGACACCGTAAGCCGACGGATCTACACCATCCGTTTTAAAAATTTGGTTACTAAAGAAATTCTAGATGAATTTATTCCAAATACTACAGGATCTTTTACATGGGCCAACGATAATAAAACAGGATTCTATTGTGTGAAAGATGAAGCCCTGCGTTCTTATAAAATATTTCGCCACATATTGGGCAGCTCATATAAAGAAGACGTGGAAATCTATCATGAAAAGGATGAAACCTATTCGACTTTTGTTTACAAAACAAAATCTAAGAAATATATCATTATCGGCAGCGGCAGCACTGTTGCGGATGAATACAGGACTTTTTCCGCAGACAACCCTATGTCGGAACCAGTGATTTTTTCACCTCGAAAGCGCGGCTTAGAATATCAGATCGCTCATTTTCAAGACGAATGGTTTATTCGGACCAATAAAGATGAGGCTACGAACTTCAAGCTTATGCGCTGCAAAGAGACGGCTACTCATTCAGACAGTTGGACTGATTTAATTGCTCATCGGACCGATGTTCTTTTAGAAGACTTTCAGATTTTCTCGAAATATTTAGTGGTGGACGAACGCTCAAATGGCCTTACTCGAATTCGCATAATGCCTTGGGATGGGGAAGAACATTACATCGAATTTCAAGAAGAGACCTATACTGCTTCAATCGGGATGAATCCCGAGTTTAATACAGACCAATTAAGATATAGTTATTCATCTCTTATTCAGCCAAATAGTGTTGTTGAATACAATATTAACTCACGTGAGAGAACGATATTGAAAGAACAAGAAGTGGTGGGCGGATACAATAAGGAAGAGTATGCAACCGAACGTATTTGGGCACCATCGCACGATGGGGTTTTAGTTCCTATTTCATTGGTTTACAGAAAGTCTAGCTTCACAAAGGATGGCTCTAATCCCTTGCTTTTATACGGCTATGGCAGTTACGGAGCTACCATCGATGCTCAATTTAGCTCAACACGTTTAAGTCTATTAGATAGAGGTTTTGTTTTTGCTATTGCCCATATCCGAGGAGGACAATACTTGGGAAGACAATGGTATGAGGATGGGAAATTACTTCATAAGCAAAATACCTTCTCCGATTTTATTTCAGCTGCGAAACATCTCCAAAAAGAACAATATACCTCAAGAGACAGGTGTTTTGGGGAAGGAGGCAGCGCTGGAGGACTTCTTATTGGTGCAGTGGTAAACCAATCACCTGAGCTATTTAAAGGAGTTATTGCGGCAGTACCTTTCGTAGATGTTATGACCACTATGTTGGATGAAAGTATTCCACTTACCACAATGGAGTACGACGAATGGGGCAATCCGAACGATAAAGAATATTACGACTACATGTTACAATACAGTCCGTATGACAATGTAAAAGCGCAATTCTATCCAGCAATGCTAGTCACTACTGGTTTGTACGATAGTCAAGTACAATATTGGGAGCCAGCCAAATGGGTGGCGCGCCTCCGAGATATGAAGAAAGATAATAATCCATTATTGTTACACTGTAATATGTCTACTGGACATAGTGGTGCGAGTGGGCGGTTTGAATCGCTGAAAGAAATGGCTATGGAATATGCCTTCTTATTCGATTTAATGGGGATTAAAGAGTGAAAACTCCCATTTTAGACTAGGCGCGCGAGATGGGCAACCATCTTGGAGCTTGCTCCTTTATTCTCTTGCACAAAAGACCTACAGATCACACGGCACTGCTGTCTTTTTTCATTAGAAGGTATTAATTCTTCCATCTTTCTTACCAATTCCTCTTGAAGGTTGATTTCAAATGCGGCTCCTCTTTCCATAAGGATTCCAGCTTCTGGGAAAGCCTTGTGTTTAGGCCCAAAGAATAGCGGGCATCCAAAGGCTGCAGGCTCTAATATTGAGTGTACACCTTCGCCATATCCTCCACCAATAAAGGCAAAATCAGCATACGCATAAACCCTAGAAAGCATTCCAATGGTATCTAGTATGAGAATATTTGATCGAAAGGACTCAGTGTGATCTTTTGAATAAATATCCACATCGTGAGGTAAAATGCGAGAAACCAATCTATCAACATTCGCCCCTGAAACATCATGAGGAGCGAAAATAAAACAGAGCTCGGGGAACTGCTTAATAAGTCCAAGAATTCGATCTTCGTCTCCAGACCAAGGAGATCCTGCCACAAAGAGCAATCGATTGCCTTTGAAGTTCTTAATCCAAGGAAGAGGATCTTCTTCTTGGGCCAAATGGGCTACCCGATCTATCCTGCCATCTCCAGCTAAAAATGAATTAGAAAATCCGTTTTTCTCTACAACTTTCAGAGACATTTCATCTTGAATAAGAATGCAACTGGCCTTTAAAAGATGATTCTTGGCCCATTTGGCGTAGGGTTTAAAAATCCAAAGTGAACTCCTAAAGTGGGCGGAAACAAAGGCGTAAGGAATTGATTTAAGGGAGAGTTCATTCATTAGGTTAAACCAAAACTCGTACCGTATAAAAACAAATAGATCAGGGTTTAGGTCAGAAATGAAGTCCTTCATTTCTGTGCTTCTATCTATGGGTAAATAGGTTTTAAAATCTGCACCCGACAAATCCAATGCCTTCTCAAAACCAGAAGGTGAGAAGAAACTAACCACAATCTTCCAGTCTGGGAAATCATACTTCCATCTTTCAATAATCCCTCTACCCTGCTCAAACTCACCTAAAGAAGCAGCATGAATTACCAATAAACGTCCTGGATTATTTTTCCGCCATTGCCTCCTTTGTTGGGAGCCTCCTCTTCTTCCTTCTAACCACTTTTTAGCCTTTTCGCTTCTCAGTGAAACCAATCGAATGGCCAGCAGATATAAGTTTATCGCAAAGGAGTAGAATAACCGCATTAACGATAAAAATAGGTTTGGGCTTGTACATTGTAAATTGGAATAAACCAAATGAACTTTAATCCGTACAAATAATCGGATTGAATTCCTTTCGTTAGCATGCCAGTATCAAAATTAACTCCTCTATAATTTTCTGTAAATCCTTGCATAAAATCCAATCCAACCAAAAAATTCAACCTTCTTGTATTGCCGGCATGCATGTAACCAATAAACTGACGAGTTAAAAATCCACCACTCAATCGATCATATCCTTTGGCATACTCGTCTAATATTTGAGGTAGATTTTGCCCCGCATTCTCGATTCTGATTTTATGTTGAATGTACCCTCCACCAACTAGAATGACGAGTCCAGAATTGACATTGTGCCCGAATGAATTAAAAATTCTGCCGCCAGAGGCAAGAACAGTAAATCCTCTTTCAAAAAACTTATAATCTGCATAATTACCGTTTAAGTCAATGAGTTGACCCGAAGAAGTAGCAATACCATCTACGATTTGATCGGCAATTTTAATATTGTCACCAAAAAAATAACTTCCACCAAAACCGAGCATCCAATTGCCTTTTGTCTTGCACCAGGTATCAAATCCAAGTTCGATACTGGTCCCAAATTTATCTGCCAAATCACCACCAGGGAGGTGAACCCCCGCTCCGAAACCCAATAGGAAACCTTGAGTTAAAGAGTCTCTCACGTTCACTTGAGCGAAGCCTTCACCCGAAAGGGTCAACAAAAAAATAAGCACAGGGAAGACCTTTTTCATCCTTCTAAATTAATCTTACAACAAAGATATCCCAATCTTTAGCGGGGCAAGGGTGAATGGCTATATTTGACCTATATAAAATTGATACTATGCGCGAGCTTAAAATGGTTGATTTAGCGAGTCAATATGAAACCATTAAAACAGAAGTGGATCAGGCTATATCTGAAGTTATCACTAACACCTCTTTTATAAATGGGCCTGCAGTTAAAAATTTTCAAAAAGATCTCGAAAGTTATCTGGATGTAGAGCACGTTATTCCTTGCGCAAATGGAACAGATGCATTGCAGATAGCTATGATGGCTCTTGAATTACAGCCTGGAGATGAGGTAATTACAGCCAGTTTTACTTATGTAGCTACTGCAGAAGTAATTGCTCTTTTGAAATTAGTCCCCGTTTTGGTAGATGTCGATCCCAATACATTCATGATTAATGTGGACCAAGTAAAGGCGGCCATTGGCCCTAAAACGAAGGCAATAGTTCCTGTTCATCTTTTCGGACAATCGGCGCCAATGCATGACCTAATGCAGATAGCGAAAGAACATAATCTCTATGTTATTGAGGATACAGCACAAGCCATTGGCTCTGAATATACCTTCCCAGATGGCACTAAGATGAAGTCAGGTACAATTGGTCATATTGGCGCAACCTCTTTTTTCCCGTCTAAAAACCTCGGATGCTTCGGTGACGGAGGTGCCATTTTTACTAGAGATGAAAACTTGGCCAAAAAGATTCGAATGATTGCAAATCACGGCCAGAGCATTCAATATTATCACGACGAAATCGGGGTGAACAGTCGTTTGGATAGTATTCAAGCTGCTATTTTGGGAGTAAAACTGAAAAATCTAGATAAATATTCTAGTGCTCGTCAAAGTGCAGCGGATTTCTACGATCAAGCTTTTGCAGGTATACCTGAATTACAAACTCCAGCTCGTGTTTCAAATTCTACTCATGTATTTCATCAATATACATTGAGGTTAAAAGGACTTAGTCGTGATCTTCTGGTAACTAATCTTAGGGAGAAAGGGCTGCCTGTAATGGTATACTATCCTGTTCCTCTTCACGAACAAAAAGCCTACCAACAAGAAGGAAGTTATCCTATCACAGAAATGCTATGCAAAGAAGTTTTCTCATTGCCAATGCATACTGAACTAGATCAAGAGCAACTGGATTTTATAACCAAGACAGTTATTGAAACAATAACCCAATTAAGAATAAAGCAATGAAAATAGCAGTAGTAGGAACCGGCTATGTTGGCCTAGTAACTGGCGCATGTTTATCAGATGTGGGCTTAGAAGTTATTTGTGTTGATGTAGATGTGAAAAAGATTGAGAATTTAAAAAAAGGAATTCTTCCAATATATGAGCCTGGATTGAAGGATATTGTAGAACGCAACTTTAGAAAAGAGCGGCTTCAATTCACAACTGACTTACCCACTGCCATAAAAGGAGCTGATGTTGCCTTTATAGCAGTTGGAACGCCTCCAGGTGAGGATGGTTCGGCTGATTTAAAATATGTTTTGGCCGTGGCGACGGAAATTGGTTCTAGCATGAACGATTACGGCGTAATTGTAACAAAAAGCACTGTTCCAGTCGGCACTGCGAAAAAAGTAGACAAGGCTATTTCCGATGCCCAAGCAGCAAGAGGAGTTAAAATTCCTTACGATGTTGCCTCCAATCCTGAGTTTTTAAAGGAAGGAGCCGCCATTGATGATTTCATGCGTCCAGATAGAATTGTTGTGGGAGTGAACAGTGAAAGAGGTCGTGAAATTATGTCAAACCTCTACAAACCATTCACCTTAAACGGCCACCCCGTTATTTTTATGGATATTCCTTCCGCTGAAATGACAAAGTATGCAGCTAATGCAATGTTGGCCACGAAGATTTCATTTATGAATGACATCGCCAATCTCTGTGAGATCATGGGCGCAGATGTTAACATGGTACGCAAAGGAATAGGTTCGGATCCAAGGATTGGTAATAAATTCATTTATCCAGGAATTGGTTATGGTGGCTCATGTTTCCCAAAAGATGTGAAAGCGCTCATTAAAACTGCAGCAGAGAGCAAATACAATATGCGTATTCTAGAGGCTGTTGAAGCTGTAAATGAGTCGCAAAAATCTGTTTTATTCAATAAGGTAAAAGAGCATTTTAACAATAATTTAAAGGGTAAAACTCTTTCAGTCTGGGGATTGTCATTTAAGCCAAAAACCGACGATATGCGTGAGGCTCCTTCGGTTGTAATCATTAACAAACTTCTTGCAGAAGGAGTAAAGATTAAAGCCTATGATCCAGTAGCGATGGAAGAAGCTAAACACCAATTAGGTGATACTATAACCTACTGTAAAGATGAATATGAGAGTCTTGTAGATAGCCATGGCATTTTATTGGTTACTGAATGGACTGAATTTAGAGTTCCCAATTGGAAGGTGGTTTCTAAGCTATTGGAAGAGAAAGTTGTATTCGATGGTAGAAATATTTACGATCGGGAAGAGCTTGAGGCCTATGGGTATGCCTATTATGGGATAGGAATTTCCAAATCATGAAAAGAATATTAATAACAGGCGCAGCGGGCTTTCTTGGTTCTCACCTTTGTGATAGATACTTGAAAGAAGGGTACAGAGTTCTCGGCATGGACAACCTCATTACAGGTGATCTGAAGAATATTGAACATCTCTTCAAAAATGAGTTTTTTGAATTCTACCATCACGATGTTACCAAATTTGTTCATGTTCCAGGCGAGCTAGACTATATCCTTCATTTCGCCTCTCCTGCAAGTCCAATCGACTATTTGAAAATACCCATTCAAACATTGAAGGTAGGCGCTATGGGTACTCACAATCTCTTGGGATTAGCACTTTCTAAAAAAGCAAGAATCTTAGTCGCAAGTACTTCAGAAGTCTATGGCGATCCAATGGTTCATCCTCAAACGGAAGAGTATTGGGGAAATGTAAATCCAGTGGGCCCTAGAGGAGTATACGATGAAGCTAAGCGCTATCAAGAGGCCATTACTATGGCCTACCACACATTTCATGGATTAGAAACGCGCATTATTCGAATTTTCAATACCTATGGACCTAGAATGCGCCTAAATGATGGTCGCGTTCTACCGGCGTTTATTGGTCAGGCATTGAGAGGTGAAGACTTAACAGTCTTTGGCGATGGTTCACAGACGCGTTCGTTTTGTTATGTAGACGATTTAGTTGAAGGAATCTATCGTTTGCTATTGAGTGATTATCCGCACCCAGTAAATATTGGAAATCCAGATGAGATTACCATTCTTCAATTTGGGGAGGAGATTATTAAACTTACGGGCACCAATCAAAAATTGGTTTTCAAACCGCTTCCGAAAGATGATCCCACCCAGCGCCAACCGAATATTACCAAGGCTAAAGAAATATTGGGTTGGGAGCCTAAAGTGAATAGAGCAGAAGGATTAAAAATCACCTACGATTATTTCCTCAACCTTCCAAAAGAAACCTTGTATCAAGTTGAACACAAAGACTTCGACACATTTACAAGAAAAGCCTAGTAAAATGTCAAAGAAAAAAATTCTTTTAACAGGAGGTTTGGGGTTTATCGGTTCACATACAGCCGTTGAGCTAATTAATAAAGGTTTTGAGGTTGTAATTGTGGATAATCTTAGTAATACAACCACTGAGCCGTTAGATGGAATTGAAAAGATTACCTCTTGCAGACCTGTTTTCGAATTGGTTGATTTGAGTAAATACGATCAAGTTGAAGCACTTTTTCAAAGACATCCTTTTTTTGACGGGGTAATTCACTTCGCTGCTTTTAAGGCAGTTGGAGAAAGTTATAACCTTCCCTTAAAGTACTATTTAAACAACCTTACTTCGCTGAGTCTTTTGTTGGAAAAGTGCTTAGAATTCAATATAAACAACCTCATTTTTAGTTCAAGCTGTACCGTTTATGGTGAGGCAGATGCATTGCCTATCAATGAAGAGAGTGCCATTAAATCTGCTCTTTCACCCTATGGAAACACTAAGCAAATTGGAGAAGAGATAATTCTAGATACTATTCGGGTAAATCCTAACCTTAAGGCCATTGCACTTCGGTATTTCAATCCAATTGGCGCCCATCCGTCTGGAGAAATTGGAGAGCTTCCATTAGGAACACCACTGAACTTAGTTCCATACGTTACTCAAACAGCCGCAGGAATTCGCTCTCAATTACAAGTTTATGGAAACGACTACGACACTGTAGATGGCACGAATGTTCGCGATTACATTCATGTAGTAGACGTTGCAAAAGCTCATGTTTCGGCATTAAACCGACTTATTGAATCGGAAAACAAAGAAGACTTTGAAGTCTTTAACCTAGGAACTGGAAAAGGATCTTCTGTATTAGAAGTAATTAAGAGTTTCGAAAGAGTATCCGATTCTAAGCTGAATTATAAAATTGTAGACCGCAGAAAGGGAGACGTTACAGCCGCTTTCGCAGATACTACCAAAGCCAATACTGTTTTAGGTTGGAAGGCAGAATTTACCTTAGATGATGCTATGAGAGATGCCTGGCAGTGGGAGAAAAAAATTAGAAATATTTAAGATGAGAAAGAGGATTTTAATTACTGGAGGTGCTGGTTTCATTGGATCACATGTGGTTCGATTATTCGTAAATAAATATCCAGAATACGACATCGTCAACCTTGATTATTTAACCTACGCTGGGAATCTAGGTAATATCAAGGATGTTGTTAATGCGCCAAACTACTTTTTTGAACGATTGGATATTGCCGATTCTTCTGCTGTAAATATACTCTTCAGCGAGCAATCTTTTGATGGCATTATACATTTGGCAGCCGAAAGTCATGTAGATCGCTCAATTGAAAATCCTATGTCTTTTGTACTGACCAATGTGATTGGTACTGTAAATCTTTTAAATGCAGCTAAAGAACAATGGAAGGGAAGTATGGATGGCAAACGCTTCTACCATATTTCAACAGATGAAGTTTATGGCTCCTTAGGGAAGGAAGGTTTCTTCTTGGAAACTACGGCATACGATCCTAACAGCCCATACTCTGCTTCGAAGGCTAGCTCAGATCACTTTGTTCGATCTTATGGCGAGACCTACGATCTGCCTTATGTTCTTACCAATTGCTCAAATAATTATGGCCCTAATCAGTTTCCAGAAAAGCTCATCCCACTTTTCATAAACAACATCCGAAATAATAAGTCATTGCCTGTATATGGCGATGGCATGTATACTCGTGATTGGCTCTATGTGTTAGACCATGCTCTTGCTATTGATCTTGTATACCATTCCGGAGAAAACACTGAAACCTACAATATTGGAGGTTTTAATGAATGGACCAATATTGACCTTATCCGTCTGCTTTGTGGTATTATGGATGAGAAGCTTGGAAGGGAAAAGGGAGCTTCGGAGAAGCTAATTACTTACGTAAAAGACAGGCCTGGTCACGATAGACGCTATGCAATTGATGCAACAAAAATCAATAAAGAGCTTGGATGGAAACCCACGGTTACCTTTCAAGAAGGATTGGCTGCAACAGTACAATGGTATCTCGAAAACGAAGAATGGCTAAACAGTGTTACTTCAGGAGATTATCAGAATTACTATAGTAATATGTATTCAGACAGATCTAAATAAAGATCAAAAAGTTCTAATTACTTCACAATGGCAACCATCAGTCCGTCTCGAATGGGAAATAATACATTTTCTACTCGGCGATCGTTCTGAATTTTGCGGTTAAATTCGTGGAGTGCTCTGGTTTCTTTGTCCATCTTTTCCTCTGAATCCAATACTTTTCCGCTCCAAAGAACATTGTCAGCAATGATTAGTCCGCCTTTGGTCATCTTATCTATGATTAGATCAAAGTAGGTGGAATAATTCTCCTTGTCTGCATCGATAAAAACTAAATCCCACTTTTCGTTTAAATCACCTATTATTTCCACCGCATTGCCTATGTGGAGAACTAATTTCTGGCTGTATTCTGATTTCTCAAAGTACTTGCGAATCATTGCCTCTAACTCTTCGTTAATATCAATGGTATGTAGCATTCCATCTTCTGTGAGACCTTCCGCAAAACAAAGGGCAGAATAACCTGTGTAAGTTCCTATCTCTAAAATCCTACGCGGTCTAGCCATTTTGCTAATGCTACTCAACATCCTACCCTGAATATGGCCTGAGAGCATTCTCGGCATGATTACCTTCGACCAAGTTTCTCTATTCAATTCGGCCAATAGAGCAGGTTCGGCCGAAGTAAATTGCTCGGCATATTTATTGATTTTAGGGTCTGGGAATTCCATACTTTTCGTTTAATTTATTTCAGAACTATCTCCCGAAAGAAGAATTTCAGATAAATCCTTTTGTTCGAAAATCTCATTACAAACTTCTAAAATATCGGAAGAAGTGAGCTCAGAAATTCTACTCATTGTTTGTTCGAGAGGCTCAATTTCATCAAAATTTAGCCACATTCGAGCGGCACCGCTTACTGCAGAGCCGGGACTGTCTTGACCAATGGCAATCTGCCCTTGAAGTTGTTTTTTCGCCTTGCTTAACTGTATGCTACCCAATGCATTATCACGTAAATCTTTCATTTCCTTATACACTTTAGACAATACCAAGTCTAATTGCGCTGGATCAGTGCTGAGGTAAATCCCCCAACTACCCGTATCGGTGTAAGGAGTGTAAAAGGATTCCAAATGGTAGGTCAGTCCAAACTTTTCCCTAATTCTTAAATTCAATCGGGTATTCATTCCTGGGCCACCTAAAATATTATTGGCTAGTAAAAGTGCCAACATCTTATCTTCTCTTATTCCATAGGCTCTGTTTCCTAGGACTAGATGTGACTGAATATGTGGAGTTGTAATGTGCACTTTTTGCGGTGTATACAACTCTACTTTCTGTCTCTCCTTTAAGAAAACAGAACTTTCTAAATCGCTTAAAATTTCTTCCCAAGTTCGTACCACCCGTTCAAAAGAAATAGCCCCAGAAGTAGCAATAACAGCGTTAGATGGAAGGTAATTATTCTTGTAAAAGGCTAGAGTTGATTGTCTATTGAAAGATCTCAAATGAGCTTCAGTACCCAAGATATTGTTCCCCAAAGGATGGTTTGGAAAAATATACTCGTCGAATAAATCGAATACATGGTCGGAGGGACTGTCTTTATACGCCTTTATTTCGTCAGTAATGACATCTACCTCTTTGGCTATTTCTTTTTCTGGAAAGATGGATTGAAAACCAATATCACCCAATAATTCCGCAGCTCTTTTGAAGTCGGTTCTCAAAACCGCCGCATATAGTGTGGTTTCTTCTTTTCCAGTATACGCGTTCAGATCTCCGCCCACATCGTCTAACCGACTGAGAATATGAAAAGTCTTTCTTTTCTGAGTTCCTTTGAATAAACAATGCTCTACGAAATGCGCCATTCCCTGTTGTTCTGACGACTCGTCTCTAGAACCCACCTTGAAAATAAGCGCTTGGTGCACAACAGGACTATGTGTCTTCTTATGCAGCAGCTTCATCCCGTTTGGGAAAATATGTTGTTGAAATTCTGTTCCCATTTACAAAAGCGGTTAAACCAACTTTTTCTTTAGTAAAAGAATCTTTTTTTCTAGAGATTCCCATTCAGACATATGCTCCTCTAACAATTTCTTTTGAGCTTCATATCGATCATAAAAACCTTCCTCAGTGCTTAACACCTTAAATTCTTCAGGGTCCGCCAACTTCCTATCCCACTCTGCAAGTGCCTCTTCTTCAAGTTCTACTTTTTCCATTGTTATATCCAGCTTCCTCTCCAACTGCTTTAGTTCTTTCTCCCATTCCCTTCGCTCTTTAACATCTAGAGTATCTTTTTTGGAATCACTGGTTTTATCGGCCTTCTTTTCTACCTTCCTCTGTTCAATTTCTCTAAAATGAACCACCTTTCTTTGTTCTAAGAAATAGCGAATATCACCAAGGTACTCCTTCACTTTTCCATCTCTGAATTCATAGGTCTTATCGGTCAGCCCTTCAAGAAAGTCTCTGTCATGGCTAACCACAATCAAGGTCCCTTCAAATTTCTGTAAAGACTGCTTTAACACGTCCTTAGCCTGCATATCTAAATGGTTGGTAGGTTCATCCATTATCAGCAAGTTTATTGGCTCTAAAAGGAGTTTACACAAAGCCAATCGACCTTTCTCGCCTCCTGAAAGCACTTTTACCTTTTTGTCGACATCTTGACCAGAAAACATAAACGAGCCCAATAAATCTCGCGATCTCGGCCTTAATTCCTCAGGGGCCACATCTTCAATAGTTTGAAGCAATGTTTTATTCCCATCTAAAGCGTCTGCCTGATTCTGTGCGTAATAACCCATAAGCACATTGTGGCCCAAATTCACAACACCTTCAAAGGGCAATGTTCCTGCAATTACCTTTACTAAGGTAGATTTACCTTGGCCATTCTGGCCTACAAAGGCAATTCGTTGGTCCCTTTCAACTTCCAGCGAAACATTGGAAAGAACAGCATTTTCACCGAACGACTTACTCACCTTTGCACACTCTAAAACGACTTTCCCTGATCTTGGGGCTGGGGAAAATTTAAATTTCATTCTCCTTCTATCTTCCTCATCCACCTCAATGAGATCCATCTTATCGAGCTTCTTTATCAAGCTTTGAGCAAAAGACGCTTTGGAAGCTTTGTATCTAAATTTTTCTATGAGTTGCTCTGTTTGCTTTATTTCCTTTTCCTGATTTTTCTTCGCAGAAATTTGCTGTTCTCTTTGCTCCTGTCTTAGAGCAATGTACTTTGAATAGGAAACAGGGAAGTCGTAGGCGTTTCCAGCGAAAAGCTCTACGGTTCTATTTGTGACTGCATCTAGAAAAGCTCTATCGTGACTTACCATCACAATGCCACCCGGATAATCTTTCAAGAAATTCTCCAGCCACATAATTGACTCAATATCTAAGTGATTGGTAGGCTCATCCAGCAAAAGCAAATCGTTCTTTTGAAGTAACAATTTGGCAAGCTCTATCCTCATTCGCCATCCACCCGAAAAAGAAGAAGTGTGATTGTCAAAGACCTCTGGCTTAAAGCCCAATCCTAACAGGATTTTTTCAATATCTGCTCTGAACGTATATCCACCAATAATTCCATATCGATCATTGCAATCGTTAAGCTGTTGGATTAATTCGAGGTAATAATCGCTTTCATAGTCTGTGCGAGTCGTTAGTTCATTATTGACATGAGCCAGTTTTTCTTCCAGAGATACAATTTCTGGAAGGCTTTTCTCCATCTCTACCATGAGACTGAACTTATCCTCTAAATCCAACTCCTGAGGCAAATAGCCAATGGAACAGTCTCCAGAAACGGCCACTTTTCCACCATCTGTCTTGTAAACCCCAGCTAGAACTTTGAGCAAAGTAGATTTACCTGCTCCATTTCTTCCTACTAACCCTATTCTATCTGCCCTAGTAATTAAGAAACCAATCTCATCAAAAAGGACTCGGTCTGAAAATTCGACCGTTATTTTATTCAGTGATACCATCGTGACAAAGGTAACATAGCGGATGCACGCCCTTCTTAC
>JAFMBM010000052.1 GCA_017858515.1 Cryomorphaceae bacterium
CCTATTTTTAAAAGCAAACGAGATTTGTACTGCTTCCGATTCGATCCTAAATGCTCAACCAGCGCTTTTAAATTGGGATCTACAGTATTTGAAAATTCCGATTGAAGTTCTTTGTACTTCGCAATACTTCGGTTTAATGCTTCTAGATCGATCGGTTTTAACAAATAGTCAATTCCTTTATTCTGGAAGGCTTCCATCATATATTGGTCAAAAGCTGTTGTGAAAATAACAGGGCATTTTGGATTCGTTCTTTCAAATATCTCAAAACTCAAGCCGTCACTTAGGTGGATGTCACTAAAGATTAAATGGACAGGATTATTGTTTTCAAGCCATTCGCACGCTTCAGAAATGGAATCCAAGACTTCTATGACCTCAATGTCGGGATGGTTTTCTTCAAGAAGTTTGTTCAGCCTACGATAGGCCGGAGCCTCATCTTCTAATATCAATACCTTCATAACGCAAACTCTTTTGAGCTGTTTTTATGGGTCAAAAGCGGAAGAGATACAGTAAAAAAGATAGTATCATTCACAATTTCAACTTCTTTTTCTGGCACCAGATAGGCATACCTTTTAATGATATTGTTTAATCCAGTTCCTGTTGAACCCTCCACACTCTTTCTAAGCTGAAAGTTGTTCCGAACCAAAAGCCGATCGCCATTGGTCGTTGAGATTTCAATCTTCAAAGGTTTTGAGTTGGAAACCACATTGTGTTTTATCGCATTCTCAATAAGAATTTGCAAACTCAGAGGAGCTATAAAAAGGTGGTTGTGATGCTCTTTAATATCGAATACCATCTCTAGGCTGTTTTCAAAGCGCATCTTCATTAAGAAATAGTAGGCCTGTGCAAAATGGAGTTCAGTTTCTAAAGGAACACTTTCTTGTTCTTTGTATTGAAGGATATATCGATAGACTTGTGAAAGTCGTTCTGTAAATTCCACCGCCTTTTTCGGATCCTCAGGAATGATGCTCACCAAAGTGTTTAAGCTGTTAAATAAAAAATGCGGTGAAATCTGGCTTTTAAGAGAACTTAATTCTGACTGTAATTGCAAACTCATTGCTTTCTCAGCAATGAGAGTTTGTTCTTTCCACTGCCGGAAGAAATAGCCAGATTCGTAAAGAGAGCCTACCACAAAAGTTACCAATAGGTTGGTTGCCAATTTATTACTTAGCATATCAAGACTTACGGGCTCCTCTAATCCAAAGTAACTCAACAATTGGCATAATCCGATATCGAGGGTAGAGTTTGCAACTAGAATCCATAAAATAATTCGAGTAATTCGCTTGCCCGTTTGCTCAACACCCGGCCATCTTTTTCTAGAAAGAGAAATTAAATAGTAATCTAGGTTCCACATCAAGCCCGTAAAAACCATTGGCTTAATGCTATGCCAGAACGTCCAATGACCATCTGAGTAAATAATAGCCAATAAAATACCTATAAGTGGTATGCCAATAATTCTTGGCCAAGGTTCTCTATATAGTTTAAACGGAATCATCCTACCAAAGATAGCCGCCGTCTTATTCTAATTGTTGTATTTGGAATCGAATAGTGAATTCAATGCTATGAAACGTTCTTTCTAAAAGTTGAGCCGTAATTCTGAATTTCAATTATAGAATCTCAATCCAACTAAAAAAACAAACGGTTCAAGAAATAGAAAAGACGGCTTATCGAAAGAGTCTCTTTCCAAATCGTTCTACTCCAATAGGTTTGCGGTATTAACCTAATACAATAGATGTGAAAAAATTAGTTGCCACCCTCGTCATTCTATGCTTGACGATTTTAAATACAAAGGCTCAAACGCAAATAGTTCGGGGGCTTATACTGGATACAGATTCTAAAATGCCTCTACCTAATGTAAGTGTAATTCTCCTTGGAAGTCAGCCAATAATAGGCACTGTTAGTGATGTGGATGGTCGCTTTCGCCTTGAAAAGGTTCCCATCGGAAGGCACAGCTTTCAGTTTCAAAGTCTAGGCTATAAAAGTCAAACCATGAACAACGTAATGGTTACTTCGGGCAAGGAGGTAGTCTTGGAGCTGTCTATGGTTGAGTCGGTTGAAACGTTGGAGGAGGTAGTAGTGGTTGCTTCTGAAGCAAAAGAACTTCCGATAAATGAAATGGCCAAAGTGAGCGCACGAACTTTTAGTTTAGAAGAGGTAACTCGATTTTCTGGAGGAAGAAACGATGTGGCACGATTGGCTACCAACTTCGCAGGGGTGAGCTCTGCCAACGACTCAAGAAATGATATTGTGGTTCGAGGTAATTCTCCCACCGGATTGCTATGGAGGGTAGAAGGATTGCCAGTGGCAACCACCAATCATTTTGCAACTTTTGGAACTACAGGTGGACCCGTAAGCGCATTAAATACGAATTTGCTAAAAACGAGCGACTTCCTAACGGGAGCCTTTCCAGCGGAATACGGGAATGCCAATGCGGCTGTATTTGATGTGAAATTCAGGAATGGTAATACAGAGAAGTACGAGTTTACAGCACAGATGTCGGCCTTTAGCGGACTGGAGCTCATGGCCGAAGGACCGTTTAACAAGAAGAAAATGGCTCCTTCCTCATTTCGTATCGATACGGTATTGCTAGCTTGGCAGCCACGGGAACAAGTGCTACGCCTTACTACCAAGACCTCAGTTTCAAATTAGACTTTGGTTCTGGCAAGTTAGGTCGTTTTGAACTCTTTGGTTTTGGTGGATTGAGCAGTATTGATTTTATTGGAGATGAAATTCAAGAAGATGATCTCTTTGCCGATCCTTTCTCAGACTCCTATTTTAAGAGCAATATTGGCGCAGTTGGTTTGAATCACACCATTCGCTTTTCCAACAAAGCCTTTTTGAAAACAACTATAGGTGCCACAGCAACTCAATCTCAATTTCTACAAGACAATTTCTTGGTAGATTCTACAACCTCTATCAAAACCGGAAAGTATAGAGCAACCGAAGTGAACGATCTGGAGGCACGCTACACCTTAAGTAGCCAATACAACAAGAAGTACTCGGCAAGATTTAATTTAAGGGCAGGGGTGATTGCTGAGCTATTTAATATTCAATCTCTTTTACTCGACCGCGATCGCAGAGCAGATATTCCAGATCTTGATGATAACGGTATTCCAGACTACTTCGTGAAGGTAAGAGATATTGATACCTACAGCTTGTTGAGCCAGTTTTATGCCCAAGGAGAGTATCGATTTACCGACGAATTGAGTTTGACGGCTGGATTGCATGCCCAACACAATCAGTATAACGACGATTTCTTGATTGCTCCGCGATCTGCATTGGCTTGGCAATTCACTAAAAAACAGCGATTATCAGTGGCGTATGGACTGCATGGGCAGTTGGTTCCACTTCCCATATTAACCTATTTAGAGCCCACAGCAGATGGAAGTGGAGAAACCACAAATAAGAATCTTTCGTTTATGAAAAGCCATCATTTTGTGGTGGGTTATGATTATTCTTTTGCTCCTTCATGGAGGTTTAAAAGTGAGGTGTATTATCAATCCTTATTTGATTTACCCATTGATCAGCTGGGAACCAGCTACTCTGTGTTGAATCAGGGCTCGAATTTCACTTTCGATGAGCAAGGTTCGCTGGTGAGCCAGGGAACAGGCTACAACTATGGACTTGAAGTTACGCTTGAGAAATTCTTGAGCAAGAACTTTTATATGCTCACTACGGCATCCATCTTTAACTCGAGGTATGAAGGAAGCGATGAGGTGGAACGAAATACAGCTTTTAATACAGGATATGTTCTAAATGTTTTAGGTGGAAGGGAGTTCCCGATCTCTAAAAGAGCTACGCTCACTTTCGATACAAAGTTTACAACTTCAGGCGGTAGACCTTTCACCCCTATAGATGTAGCAGCCACTCGTGCCAATGACGGCCGCGAAGTATTAATCGATGAGTTGGCTTTCTCAGAGCGCTTGGATAGCTATTTCCGTTGGGATGTGAAATTCGGATTTAGACTGAATTCCAAATCGGGCAAAGTTTCGCATCAGTTTTTTGTAGACCTGCAGAATGTTACCAATCGAGAGAATATGTTCACAAAGCGATACAATCCAGTCACAGATAGGGTAGATCCAGTCTATCAAATAGGATTCTTCCCAGATGTGATGTATCGGATTCAGTTCTAGAATGAATTTTCATAAGCGAAATGGCCGCCTGAATAGGGCGGCCATTTTTTTTGGATATCAGCGCTTTAGCTTGGCTGATATATTAAGAAAGGTGTGGCAATGTGAACTGTAAGTAAAGAATTAAACTTTTCAACTTGTGAAAGCTTTTTATTTACATTGTTGCAATCAATAACAATGAATCTATGAAAAACAAATTACTGCTCCTCTTAAGCCTTTTCTATTCTCTAGTTGGCCTTTCACAGGCAGATGACGTTCTTGCTACTGTTGAGTGGGCTGCACCAATGCCTAAGACAAATGTTCGAATCATTCATTCAGATAGTGCAAATTTTTACTACGCAGGAAAGGTATTTAGCTTTTTTTCTTCTGATGAAATATTTGGGAAAATGCGTGTAGATGATATGGAGAAAGAAATGGAGATAACCAAAGAGAGAAAAAAGTTTAATAATGACAATCCTGAAATTTTGGGATATAAGGTGAGGGGCGAGGAGCGAGGAGCTACATGGTTTCTATACCCAATATGATTCTAAAACTGATTTAAAGTCTATTTTGGTTCGTAAGATTATAGATGAGAACAGGAAATCAGGAGATTACAAGATTATTGGCTCTATTGAGAGTTCAAGGTCCTATAAGACTGCTTTATCCTATGAATGGTCAGAAAACGACTCAATTCTGATGTTGGTGGGTTCACCAGAAAAAGATTCTAAATCAGATAAAGAGGCAGTAGAATTTAAAGTGCTCGATCACAATTATGATTTAATGTATGAGTGTCGTATTGAATTGGATTTTGAAGATCGATTCTTTAAAATTGTCTCATACCGAATTACAAACTCGGGCCACATTATGATTTTAGGATATAAAGTCCCCAATAAAAAGAAAGGTGAAAAGAGGGAAAGAAAAGAATCTAACGAAACCTATTACTTGTATGTGTATGATGTTGACAAAGATGAATTGATAGAATATGATTTAGGTCTAAAGGATAAGTTCATTACAAACATCGATATCAAAACGGATTTTGAAGGAAATAAATCAGTGATTTATGGAATCTACAGCAATGATGGCTTCTTTGGAATGGCTGGTACTTTTTACCTTTCAATAAATCAATTGAACTACGAGGTTATGCAAGAGAAGTTCAACCCTTTCGACAAGGAGTTCATGAAATTGATGTCGAATAAAAAAAGTCAGAAAAAGAAGTTAGATAAGGGGAAGCAAGATCAGATTGAGAAAAAGGATGTAGTATTAAGAAATGTTATTCGAAAGCAAGATGGGGGGCATTTGGTTGTATTCGAGAATTATGACTTTTGGATAAGTACATACGTTGCGCAAAACGGCAGTAGAACTGAAACCTATCACTATCCATATAACGAAATATTTGTGCAGAATTACTCTTCCGAAGGGGATGTCATTTGGACTGCATACATTCCTAAATATCAATACACTAAAGATGATGGGGGTATCTATTCTGGTTATATGCTAATGGTTGATGAGAATAGACTTCATTTTGTATACAGTGACCACAAGAAGAACGAAAAACTTTGGGGAACAAAGAAGTCACAGAAAGTAAATACAAAGTTTAAGAAAGCGAATCTCGTAATGGTAACCCTTACTGAAGATGGAGATTTGAGCTATAATGTTCTTATGCCCACCCGGAATGAAAAGTTTATGATTTTGCCTAGGTTTTCAAGAATGCTAGGTAAGAATTCAAATCAAGGAATTATTCTAGCAGATAAGGGCCGCACTACTAGGTTCGGAAAAATAGAAATCATCATAGATTAATCAAAGGAAGGCTCTTAAAGAAAGGACTGCTTTGTTTGGTACAAAGCAGTCCTTTCTTTTTACGTATTACTAGTAATTCTCTTGAAGAGCTTCAAGAAAGTTAGCTACTCATTCTCTTTTTGATATGAGAGAATTACAGCTATAGGACATATCCAATCACTACTCCAATTCGAATGGCTAAGTTGAAGCCAGTTGCTTCTTCGGTTATTAAAACCTCCCCTTGGTTTGTACTAGTGAGCCTAGGTACTTGCATGTTTTTATACAAAATTCCTCCTCCGTAATATAGATCGAGCAAGAAGTGTTCATCATCGAAAAGATGAGATCCCTTAGTGAAATTTAATTCCCAAACCTTTGTATACCAGTCTACCTGACTTAATCCTGATGCGCTTTGTAAACTAGCTACTCCAAGGTAGGGGCGGTAACTGATCCCGAGAGAATAATAGGAGCCTTTGAAATAACTGTCATCATAGAAATACCTTGCCTTAATAAAAAAACTACTGTTTAATTTATACGACAAATCACAACCCTCACAATTAAACTTGGGAGTATCCCAACGATCACTGATGAGTGCAAAAGGACCGAAAATTAGATTACCTAGATAGTTTCCATGGAGAAGCCCTATACCTGCTTCAACTGAATAGCGATCTGCTATGGCATATTCTGCACTAATCGGAAATTCACCAATGGCTGCGTTGGTGATATTGTACTTTATCGCTATCCGATTCTCGTTCCCCGGCACTGGTTTTTTTGATGTTTCAGTTCCTGTTCTATTCTTAAGAATTACCCTTTGAGCTTGCAGGTGATAACCCAATAAACAAAAGAATAGAAGAAGTTTTAGACTCTTCATCTATCGAATTGATTTAGTTGGGCAAAAATCCAATTAAGAACCCAAAACGAAGTGACAGGGACGTGCCCTTTTCTTGTATCGGCTGCACTCCTACGAATTCAAAAGTGTTGTCGTCATATATTTCTGTGGGAACAAGCATGTTTTTAAACAATACTCCAAAGCCCCAGTAATACTCAAATAATATTTTATTTCCCGTATCGTATTGTGCTCCAAACATAAGGTCCAATTCGGTAACTTTTGAATACCATTCTACTTCATTTAATGGGTTTTCGGTGTTAATTTGAGTTCCCTTATACGGACGATAGTTCAGTCCTAGGCCAATGAAACCGCCGTCAAAATAATCATCACCTAGAAAAAAACGTGTGCGAGCTAAAAAACTAGTGGATAGCAGATAGGTCCTTTCACAATAAAAACATTCTCCGATGCTGTTATCGAATGGAAAATCACCTGTGCCTATAATAAAAAAGGGGCCGCCTATAAGATTACCCAAATAATTGGCGTGAAGCAAACCAACGCCTACTTCTGTAGTGAACCAATCTTTCACGGCATATTCAGCGCTGATTGGAAATTCCCCTAAAAACATACTCGTTATATTGTATTTAATGGCAAGTCTGCCCTGTGAATACGTTTCCTGTTTAGATTTTACTGATTCTGTACTTTGCGGTGTAGCCGATTTTTTCTTAACGATTACCTTCTGGCCGTAGGTGGCAGATTGAAATAAGAAAATGGAGATGAGAAGTAGAAAGTATCGCATTGTTTTTTTTGTAAATGTAAGAAGCTGAAAAGCCCTTTTCGTGAAATGTTTTACTCTTGATCTAAGAGAGGAGGGCATGTTACTTTGGTATTGTCTGTCTGCTAGAATTTAAATTGATTGGAATAGAATATAAGAATTGACCCAGAAGACAGATGCTTCTCTAATGAATCTACACTTTGCTCGGTTTGGTCTTTAAATGTAGAATTTCGAACTGCCAATCCCCCCAGAGTTCAGACTTAAGGAAGTCTTTTATCAACCGTGCTAGATTGTTTTTAATCTGCTTACATTCGAAGGGTAGATTCCTTTTTGAATTTATTGCCAAACCTAGCCCAATGAAAACCTGTCTACAAAAGTTCGTCTTTGTCGGAATTCTGCTTTTATCAAGTACCTCACTCTTCTCTCAAGTAGAAGAATTTAATATGTTTCAAGATTCTACCGTTGTTGTTACTATGAAGAATGGTGAGCAGTTTCAAGGACAAATACTAAGCAAGACGGATGGAACAATCCTCTTGAAAACGGAAAATGCGGAGATTAAATTGATGGCCAACAAAATCAGATCCATTGAAACAGTAAAGTACAAGGGCAAATACGACTTTGCCAATCCGCATGCTACGCGATACTTCTTCGGCCCTTCTGGAATAGCCATTGAAAAGGGAAAGGGCTATTATCAGAATATTTTAGTCACTGCCAACTTTGTCAACTACGGAATTACGGATAATATATCGGTGGGAGGCGGTTTTGAGTTTCTATCCACCATTACGGGCAATCCCATTTGGTTTTTTACGCCCAAGGTGGGTTTTGAAGTGGGCAAGAATATGCACGCCGGCGGTGGAGTTATGCTCATTGGCCTCGCCAATCAAGGTACAGCCAGCCTAGGTTATGGAGTGTTTACTTACGGAGGTTCAGAATCTAATGTATCGGTTGGATTGGGATATGGCTTTGCATCGGGAGAAGTGTCTAGCTATCCTGCCATTATGATTTCCGGAACCAATAGGGTGAGCAATAGTGTGGCTCTTTTAAGTGAAAACTATTTAATTCCGAATAGCATCAACACCTTCTATTTTGGAATTCAGGGCGTACGCCTTTTATCGAAGAACAACGCCTTTGATATTGGCGCTATTATTATTCCTGAAATTGGCAGATTTATTCCAGCCTTACCTTTTGTTGGATATGCACGGGCATTTTAAGTAGCCCACTCGGGTTTAGAACAAAAAACGGCTGCTCTTCCAAAAGGAAAAGCAGCCGTTTTAATTTGTATCGAAAGAGCTTACTCTCTCTTTAAAATAATGCGTCGGCTTTCTTTCCAATTTGCCGATTTACATTCTAATACATACATACCATCATATACCTTTTGAAGGTCGAAATAAGCAAGGGTGCTTCCTGCATGAACCGTCTTGCTTTCTATCAGTTGTCCTTCTAGGCTATACAATGAGAGCTCTACTTCGCTGCTTATTAATCCGTTAAATTGTATTGCGATAAGGTCTGAAGTAGGATTAGGGAATACCGTGAATGTTCCCTTCCAAGCCTTGTTGTCTTCTATTCCAATTCCGGAGCTATAGGTTGTGGTGGTTTCATTTACGCTCGTCACTTTGCGATCTGCATATACTCCATAGAAAGTAGGGCCTACCACATACGGATAGGTGGAATTCCAATCCTCATCTACCGTTGCAAAATAGGCATAGGTTCCGTTCGGATACTCTGGAGTAACACAAAAGCGACCGTTGTGCTCATCGAGGTAATCTGCATCGTTCGGATGAGAGATGAACGCATAATCTTCTCTGAAATAGCCCAAGAAATAAGTGGCCGAAACGGCGGGTCCGTCGTTTACGTCGGTGCCATCTGCCCAATGCGTGCGGTTGCTAATATTTCTCAATTCATAGGATGATTTAATGCGGGCTATTCCTCCTGTTCCATCTGCATTTTTATAGCCATACGCTCCATAGATTGGATAACCGTCATAGGCAAAACCAATGAGTGGAGAATGGCTGTTGCTATCCAAAGTGTACAATCCGTCGGCATCGTATAAATTGCAAATAGTAGAAACTACGTTGAGGTCGAGTTTAAAGGAAGACGGATTTTGGTGATGGTGGTAATTCCCATTGGCGGGATGTCCTTTTGAACAATCAAAGCCTCCTTTTTCAGCCGGAATGGCATCGCGACTCCATGCGGTTGTTGCCATCGGTCCTCCTGGACAAGGCGGATTGCCCGGTCCGCCACAAAGTGTATTCGTAATCGAATTCCATCCCACACCGTCTCTATAGTCAAATAAGGCTACCCCGTTAATGAAGATTCCAATATTTCCGCCAACCGTAGATTGCAAGCTTCCCAATTGAGGCTGTGGGTTTAAGGGTAATTTATAAATGCCATTCTGATTGCTAGCGTTGGATGGATTCCCATCTAAGAAGGGTCCAGTTGGATAGGAGGGAACACCTGTGGCCGTAACGTATACAAAGTTGGCACTGTACTCAACCTTTTGGCAGTTTACAAGAATGTTATTCGAAATAGCGCTTGAGTTTCCCGAAGCATAGTAGCTTCCAGTCTGACTCGTATTCTGCAGCCAAGAGCTAATGGCTGGACTCAATTGCGCTTGCAAAAGCGGAAGAGGGAGGAGGGAGACAATCCCAATGGAAAGTAATCTTTTCATAGCTTGATTTTAGTTCTTAGACGACATTCGAGTGGCTTCTCTTCGCCCTGGCAAAAGTTTTTTTGGAAATTGATGTGCTTTGTTTTGCACAAATTCCAAATCATCTAAGCAAAGTAGAAAAGCGATTATTTCGGTTTTCTCGTTGGAAGTAAAAGAAGGAAGAATTCTTTTCTGGCCTTCTGGGCTCTGTAGACTTCTGCCGCTGTAGTGATCTAAAACCTGACGCAACTTCACAAATCGTCCGTCATGCATATAAGGATAGCTATAGCTCAGGTTGCGCAAACTGGGAATTTTAAAGAGCAGACTGTCTTTTTTAGCTTCGGTAATGGCCATTCTTCCCATATCCATTAAGCTTGTATCTACAGGAAGTTGGTTGGATGCAAAGGCATAGGTAGAGAAAAGAGGATCTAAATGGCAAGAGCGACAATGCTGCTGGAACAATTCAAAACCCTTTGCTTCCATGGGGGTATAGGCATCGAGGCCTTGAAGTACTTTGTCGTATTTAGACTGTGAAGAAACCAAACTGAGTTGGAAGGCCGAAAGGGCGAGCAGGCTTTTTTCTCCGCTGATGAGAGAATCGCCAAAGGCTGCGTAAAATTCATTCCGATAAAAAGGCGAAGTGGAAAGTCTTGAGACCATTTCGGCTATACTGCTTCCCATTTCTTTTGGATGACTGATGGGAGCCGCTGCTTGTACTTCTATATGATGGATGGCTCCATCCCACATAAAAACAGACTGCCAAGCCAAATTGAAAAGGGCGGGGGCATTGCGCAAACCAATCTGATCATCTATACCATGACTCAGATCGTGGTCGGTATGGGCGAAGGCATTGTAGGGCGAATGGCAGGAGGAACAGCTGATGCTGCTGTCTCTTGAAAGGGCTGCATCGTAGAAAAGCAGTCTACCGAGTGCTATTTTAGAGGAGTCGGAAAGAGTGGGAAGGGCATACTGTGGGGCAGGAAAATGGGTGGGTTGAAGGGAAGCGATGTGCAGGAAGCTAAATCCAACGGAGAAAAAGAGAAGAAGTACGAAGAGTGTTTTCTTCATGGTTCTTTCAGCTGAAAAACCGCAGTCCAAGCCTCAGACATTCGGAAAGCCTTCTCTCCCGCACTCATTAGGGTAGGATTGGATTTTAAATCGATGCTTTCGAAAAAGCGATAAAGATCAATTTCAAGCAGTTGTTTGCGAGCATCTTTGACCCAAGTAAAATTCAATTCTTTTGAAACGGCATAAGGAGATTCATATCCACCTAAATGAAACACAAATTGGTTTTTTCGAGTGGATAGAGAAGGGGAGGAGCCCTCTATTTTGCAGAGAATATAGCCGCTCTTCCATGTCCAATACATGCCCTTCTGTGGATCGAGATCGCCTCCTGCTACCCCTTGCTTTTGAATTTCGTCTGTGAGTCCAAATAAAAACCGGATGGAATCAAAAGCTTCTTCGTTTGTCCAGCTTAAATGCATACTGCTACTGTCTGAAAGATCTATCAGTTTTGCATCTAAAACAGCTTCAGATACTCGATTGGATTGGATGAGTTGCAGATGACTGAGGTAAAATCGAAGACTAGAAAACTGCAGGCTATCGCCCAAGGCATTCGAATAATAGTTTTTTTCTAGTTGGATGGGTGCCTCCTTCCAAAGCAATCTCACTTCTAGTTCATACGGGCTGTTCTGAGCTTGTCCCAACATCCCTAATAAACAAAAGAAAGAGCTTAAGAAGAGAGCCTTACCCATCATGGCTTCTTCCTTTTGGGCTTTTTGTTGAATAGTTTAGAAAGATCATCCACCAAAAGATCAAAAGAGTGAATTTGATCGGAGGTGCAGATTTTTCTAATCTGCGCAAAGTGCTCGAAATGCAGAATTTCAATTTTCCTTTGAACAGCCAAAACACTATCTAAGGCACTATCTATTGGAAGGGGATCGGCCTTCTTCAAATTATTCAACCAACGTTTCTTCTGTTCTTGCAGTTGCCCTTCTAGCTCTTGAACTTCCGATCGATGCTCTGTGATAAGGGCATCATAAGATTCAATTTGATCCTTCGAAAAGTTTAAACGCTCTATGATCTCATTGCGAGGGCCTTCTTCTCTCGGTCCTCCATGTCTTGGACCGCCGAAGATCTTCAGCGCCAATAGAATGTTAGAGATGAGCAATACAACAATGAGAATGCTAAAAAGAAGACTCCTATTCATAGTAAAGTTGTTGAGATTCAATCAGTGAAATACTCGCTGTGCTATCACTAGATTCAGCGTAGTTCGAACGTTGAATTAAATTTAAACAGGTGAGAATTAAAGTAATGGAAGCGGCAACCATTAATGCATTAAAGGTGTTCGACTGCTTTTTTCTCAAGGCAATCTTTGCATCAATCACATGGCGTAGATGATCAGGCGCGTGAACGCGCTGTAGGTCATTTAGTAAATCCCAGTTTGGTTCCATAATTTCTTAGACGATTTTCTGGCGTTCATCATTCGTTTGAGAGCAACTTTTTTAAATTTCCTTTTGCACGTTGAAAGAGCGACTCTAAGGCCTTTTCTGAAATCTCAAGTATTTCGGCCACTTCCTTGGTATCTAAATGTTCTATTTTTAGAAGAATTACAGCCTCTCTCTGACGCTCGGGCAAGGCATGAATGGCTTTGAGAAGTTTGTCTAGAGCCTCTTTCCGTTCCAATAAAACGCCCGGATGATCGAAATGCGAAGCCTCTTTCTGTTCATTCGGGTCTTTAATTATGGTAAGCCAGCTGCGCTTCTTTCGCTGTTTAGCCTTTAAGAAGTCGAGGCATTGGTTTACCGTTATTCTGTAAATCCATGTTTTCCATTCGGCTTCCTTTCGAAAGCGAGTGCGGTGTTCGTACACCTTCACAAAAACATCCTGGCTTACTTCCTCTGCGTCTTCAGCCGATTGTAAGTAGTGAAGAGAGAGGTTGTAAACAAGATCTTTATAGGTCTCGTACAGTGTGTGGAAATCCATGGCCTTATTGAGGTCACGAAGATGGAGAAATAATAGAATAATAGTGAAGGGGAAAGGCCTCACGTTTTTTTAAGTAGAATGGAAGTCTATTTGCGCCTATGGACTGAGGGTGCTACCTTGGTCAGATACAAATTGATTTATGACACTAAGAGAAATAGAACCCAAAGCATTGTGGTCTGAATTTATTGCCTTTAATGCCGTTCCGAGAGCCAGTAAAAAGGAAGAAGCCATTCGCGCTTTTGTTTTATCTGAGCTAGATAAGATGAAGCTTCCCTATGAAGTAGATGAGGTGGGCAATGTAAAGGTAGAAAAAGCAGCAAGTAGGGGCTATGAGTCGAGATCGGCCATTGCTTTACAGGCGCACTTAGATATGGTGCATCAGAAGAACGCATCCACCTCATTCGACTTTGCCACTCAGGGGATAGAAATGTATGTCGATGGAGACTGGGTTCGGGCGAAAGGAACCACCTTAGGGGCTGACAACGGTCTGGGCGTAGCTGCGATCTTAGCGGTTTTGAGATCCGATACCATAGAGCATCCCGCTCTTCAAGTGCTTTTTACCATAGATGAAGAGACCGGAATGACGGGGGCGAAAGGATTGAAAGAAGGATGGTTAACGGCGCCTTATTTACTGAACTTAGATACCGAAGAAGACGATGAGTTAACCATTGGCTGTGCCGGCGGATTGGATACTTTAATTACTGCCGATCTTTCGCCAATAGAGGCCATTCCATCTGAATTCCAGACTTATGCTCTGGAGGTGAAAGGTTTGTTTGGTGGACATAGCGGAACGGATATTCACTTGGGAAGGGGCAATGCCAATAAGATTCTATTCCGAATCCTCAACGCTCTGTTGGCCCACTCAGAAGTCTACCTTACAGAGGTAGATGGAGGAAGTCTGCGCAATGCCATTCCTAGAGAAGCGAAGTGCGTATTTAGTTTTTCTTCCTTCCACAAAGAAGCGCTTTTGAAATCGATTGAAGAGTGGGAAGCCAGATTAAAGCTGGAGTATTCTTCCACCGATCCTTCTCTGCAATTGGTCTTAACCGAAGTGGGAAGCACAGTAAATTCTATTTCTCACACTCAATCCAGAGCCCTCATTAAAGCCGTAATGGCCTGTTTCAATGGAATTTTTAGAATGAGTCCGAGCGTAGCAGGATTGGTTGAAACCTCTTCGAACCTAGCCCGAATTATATTGAAGGACGGACAGTTGGATGTTCAGGGATTGCAGCGTTCCTCTGTAGATAGTGCGAAGTATGAAGTTTCGGCCAATTTCTCTGCCCCTTTTGAGCTTATAGGAGCCCATATAGTGCAAGAAGGCGAGTATCCAGGATGGATTCCAGATCCGAATTCTGATTTAGTGAGTACTATGCATACATTGTACAGAAAGATGTTCAACGAAGAGCCCAAAGTACTGGCCTGTCATGCAGGCTTGGAGTGCGGATTAATTGGAAAATCGATGCCGAATACCCAAATGATTTCATTTGGTCCAACCATTCGCAATGCCCATAGTCCAGATGAGTGTGCCCAGATTTCTTCATCGCAGAAATTCTGGAGCTACTTTCTAGAAGCCTTGAAAAGCATCAAATAGACAAGAAGTTCTGTAGGAGCTCATAACCGTATTGGGTCATAATACTTTCAGGATGAAACTGCACTCCATAGAGCTGTTCATCCTGATTTTCTATGCCCATTAAAACCCCTTCGGCATCTTCTGCCACTTTGTTGAAGACAGAATCTTCTTTCAAGCCCACTGCCCAAGAATGGTAGAGCCCAATGGAAAATTGCTGTGGAAGGCTTTTAAATAGAAGGCTATTTTCTGATTTCCTCTTTAAGGTACCCTGCATACCATGACGCACCACATCTAGGTTGTATAGTCTTTCGTTCTTTAGCACAGCCAAGGCTTGCATTCCCAGGCAAACCCCCAGAATAGGACGTTTATGAGCGTAGTGTTCAAGACAGTCCATAAGCCAACCACTTTCAGCAGGCAAGCCCGGACCAGGGGAGAGAACAAGGTGAGAGAAGTCGAGCTTTTCCCAGCCTTTGTCTCGATTTCTTAAGACCTTCACTTCCGCACCTAAACCAATAAAGTAATGATAGAGATTATAAGTGAAAGAGTCGTAATTGTCTACTAAGAATACCTTTTTCAAAGTCTAAGAGTGTGCTGCAAATATGCCTACTTTTCGGTCTTAAACGAATCAATATATGTCTGAAATAATAAACACATCCTTCGCTCCCGCCCCCATTGGACCCTACAGCCAAGCCGTAAAGGCAGGCAACACACTATATTGCAGCGGTCAGATAGCCTTAGACCCAAGTACTGGGGAGTTGAGAATGGACACTATAGAAGTAGAAACCAGACAAGTATTAGAGAACCTAAAGGCAGTCTTAAATGCCGCTGGAGCCAATATGCAGCATGTTGTAAAGTGCAGCATTTTTTTATCGGATATGAATCAGTTTGCCACGGTAAATGCCATCTATGCCGAATATTTTGGAGCATCTTGTCCGGCAAGAGAAACCGTTGAAGTAGCCTGTTTGCCCAAGAATGTAAATGTTGAGATCAGCGCCATAGCTTTTCTAGACTGAGGCAGAAGAAGTTGAAAAAATCTAAAGACGGTTGTTGTCTTTGGATGCAATGGATGGCAGAAAAGGCAGACAACTTGCCAAGTTTGAAGCAAGAGATCAGACAAAAGAATAGAGGATAAAGCACTGAAAGTGTTGCTCAGAGAAAATCGGTTGAACTATTCAAGACGACCTAAGCAGGGAAGGGAAAGTTTGCGGAAGGCTACGGCCCATCGGTTATTGGATAGGCAAATGAAGGCAACCCAAAGCCAGCTAGCCACTTCTACGTGGCAGAAATACCCTCCGAATTTCAACTGACTTGCAAAGGATTGGATTCAAAGCTTGTAATCATTGAGGCCAAACCAACGCATGCCTAAGCCAATGCTTAACGGATTGCACTACTCAATGTGCAGCATTGCATTCAAAGCCGGTTCAATTGAGTGCGAAGGCTGCAATACTTGGAGCTGAACACTGTTCCATTGGGTTCAAAGCCTGAATGCATTGCACCCATCTCGCTCAAGCTTGGAGCCAACGCATAATCCATTGGCATCAAAGCGTGAAGCATTGCGTACAAAGTGCGAAGCATTGC
>JAFMBM010000085.1 GCA_017858515.1 Cryomorphaceae bacterium
TACTGTCTGTACATCTTCAGGGTGAACAATCCCTTGCCCTGCTAGGATTCTCACCTTCTGGATAGATGCCAGCTCGTGGCACACTAAGATTCAGTCTAAAAAACGTACGGTTTTTGGAACACCTTAATGACCTTTTTGCGGTGATTTAGGTTGAAAGTAATCGTCTTCACTTTAACGAGATTCCGCATGTTTTCTTAGGTAATGTTGTGTAGCGTTTTTATTTATTTTTTCAGGATGTTAAGTAGTTCTCTCGGGTCTTGACGGTTGTCCCAAAATGCTGTCACGATTATTCTGTTATCGAACACTTTGTAGTAAATACTGAAATGTCCGAGTGTTGCAACACGAGTATCCTTAAAGTCCGTTGATTTATACAGAAATGGGTTCTTAGCTATTTGCTCCATTCGGTCGGATACCAAACCCATGAGCCTTTTGGAGTAAGAGTTGGATTTATTCTTTTCGACCCAGAATTGAAGAATTCCGACAAATTGAATATCCGCAGTTCTGGTCCAAACTATTGCCCGTTTAGCCGTTCAAGATTCCGTTTATTCATGGCTTCCTGTGAAATGAGTCGTCCGCTTTCTATGTCATCGTCACTCATTTCGAGCATCTCTTTTCGCTCAGCACTAAGCTCTAAAAGGTCAGACGATGAAATGCTTGACGCAATAAGCTTATCCAGCGCTTCTAAAAAATCTCTGTTCTTAATTGCCAGTATCTTATCGATTAACTGACTTCGTATTTTGTCAACTGTTGCCATGACTTTCTAATTTATCCTAAATATCCATTTTTATCGCCAGTTGTTCAAATGATGCACAACGGTTGTAGCGATGGTGCGTGCCGCTTTTACTTCAAATTTAAGTTATGTTTCTAGATTTTACTGTCACTTCTTCACTTTGTTATGAGGCCTTTCCCGGCATGCACTATGCGCTGTTGTTGGCAACTGCCTTTATTCATATGAGTAAAAATATAAGGTCAGCTATTACAAGCACTTGAATTACAAAAATTAAAATACTCATTTTCTTTTCATACTTGAATGCTAATCCAATCACAAGAATTAGTGCCAAAGGAATAACGAGACCCGATAAAATTCGCAATGAATATATATCTCTATTTCCTGTGTTGAGCAATCTGTAACTGTTAATTTCTTTGAATATAGGTGAAACAGCAAATTCTATTTGTTGATTATTCTTTATTTCCTTGGCAAAATCTTCTGTAATTGAAAAGTTATTTGTAATAGTGAATACCCTATATGAAAAATGATAGTTTCGTGCAGCATTGTAATATTGTTGCTTCTCTTTTCTAACATCAATTATTTCTTCAACTATCACACTTCCAGGCAATATAAAGTCAGTTAGAATTGTTATTGACGTTAATACAAATAGACTATATAACCCTAATCGCAATTTGTCTTGATTGTTAATCATTTTCCAGTTTCGATAAAAACTTCAATACACGTTTTGCAGCATCCTTCTGTGCTTCCATATCACCAGACTCGGTACCTCCAAAATTAAAATCATAACTTTTCCCGCCAATATCCATTTTACCTTGTCTAATTGATGATGGATTGTTGGGGTTACTTGATATTAAATGTCCCGCATTTTCATATTTTATGTTTTCAAAGTCAAAATGGAAATTGTTCATTTTGATTCTGTTTTCTATCATATCACTCATTATCGAAGATGGCCAGACTTCATCTTCTACTCCAGACAATAGAAGAATAGGTCCATTTATATTCTCAACCTTAATAGAAGCATTGCTTACTGCAACACTATCTGACAATCCATTCTTCCAGTATGTTAAGGTTTCGATTGTAGAGGTTGGTGTACCTTTAATTTTATCCATGGCAACATATGGAACAGGCTGGTTCTCAAATGTCCAACTGGGTTTTACGGAATCAGAATTAAATGGAAGGACGGTATTTGACCAGCTAACAGAGCTAGGGCTATATGCAATGACTCCATGAATATTCTTTGGAAAGAATGAAGCAATAAGTAGTGCGAGTTCAGCATTCCTGGAAGCGCCCATAACAATGATCTTATTAGGATTGACTTCTGGTTGCTCTTTTAACCAAAGAACTGCTTTTTCAAAATATTCTAAGGGGATTTCTTCCATAAGTTGAGGAAGGCCCTCTTCACGATAATATGGCAAGGACAATCCCACATAATTTGATTTTGCAAATTCCTGCCCCCAATAATCGCCCCAATTTCTACCGCCAATCAGAATAATAGTTGGTTTATTTTGAGTATCCTTATTTGCAAAAAAAGTAGCCTTGAATCCATTTTCACTAACATATTTAGGTTTTACTCCATCAAATAAAATATGGTCTAAGTAAAAATAGCCAGCTATTAGTAGAACTAAAATCGCAATACTTACAGCTATGATTTTAAACTTTTTGTTCATCGAGTTTTTTTAGGTTGTTGCCAACAATTATATAAATACAACTCATTGTTGTTAGCCCCCCATATTGGCGTATAAAGAACAACTCCTTATTGTTATTTTCGTTTTATGCACTCCACTTCATAGGCAGCGCCGCGCCTCTAATTTAAGATATATTGCAATCTGTAAGAAGGGGTCTCAAAAAAAAACAATCTTAGGTCTTATACTTGTCCCACTCATTACCTATTCAACCTTGATGCGCTTTGGCAGCGGGGCAATTGCGATCTGTGATTTTCTCCACTCAAATTTCTGTGCAATTCCTGTTCTCATTCCCGGAATCACTACTCCTATATATGATAGGTGTTCCTTTCGCGGCGCTACCCCCCCTGTTCTTCCTAAATTGGATAAGCCTTCCTTGCCCAAAGTCGCGCTCGAAAATCGACTATCTCCATCCCCAGGACCAAGTGCTTCGGCCCCTTAAATCGACCTACTTCTGCATTTTGAGCATTTTTTTTGCCAAGGTCCACTTCTCTTCTTTTCACTCCTTTTTCCTTGCCTTTCTACCTCCCCTCCCCCTTTTTAAGAAAAACTTTTTTCTTCTCCCTCCATTCTCCACTCTGCCCAAAGCCCTCTTTTAAGCAGAATTCTCCCTTTTTGCTCTTTTTGGCCATTTCTCGGCCTTATCGATTTCTTTCACGGGCCTATCGTTTTGTTTCTCGGGGCTATCCTTCTGTTTCTCGAGCCTTATTCTTTGTCTCTCCTTTTTCCTTTTTTGACTTTCCTCTATGCCTATTCTCAAAATCCCCCCCCATTTCTACTTTTTCCTTTTCTATTTGTCCTTTTTAATCTCTGCCTTCAAGCTTTTTCTCCTTGCTTTTCGATTTCGCCACCCTTTATCAAAATCCTTGGCTCTTTCTCCCTTTTTCTCCGCTCCTCACAATTTTGACTTCATTCTCTTTATTCGTCTCTCCCAGCTTCCTTTTTGCTTTGTCCGTATACTTCCCCTCTTTCTCCTCCTTCTTAGTATACGTCATCCGTCGCTCTGCCCATTTCCTTTGCCGAATCAGACCTTCCTCCTTTTCCCCATATTTTTTCTCAGGCCTTGTTCAAAGTTTCTCCGACCTTCTCAAAAGTTTCTCAGGCCTTCTTGAAAGTTTCTCGGCCTTCCCGAAAGTTTCTCGCACCCTCTTGAAAGTTTCTCAGGCCTTCC
>JAFMBM010000053.1 GCA_017858515.1 Cryomorphaceae bacterium
ATCTCAAAACCAAACTCTATATTTACAACTTGTCGAAAAAAGCAGCCACGTTCAGATATTAACTCTGTTAGATTTTGAAATAGAGTGACACCTTCCACGAAAAAGAGGTTTAAGGATTTTTAAGCGGTTTTAGTTAGGTATCTTGAATTAGAAAAGAGAATCCAAAAAAACAGCCTCTAAAAGAGGCTGTTTTTTTTTGAATATGTAATAAATATTTGCTTATTCATCGAAGACACCCATTTTAGATAACTTTTTAATTCTTGAATCAATTAGTTTATTCTTAGGTGTTTCCAATAGTTTTGCCGCTGTTTTAATAATCGTTTGCTTAACAGTTTCAAAAATTTCTTCTGGATTTACATGAGCTCCTCCCAGAGGTTCTTTAATGATACCATCTACCAATTTATTTTTCAACATATCCTCAGCAGTAAGCTTTAATGCTTTTGCCGCTTGTTCTTTATGATCCCAATTCCTCCATAAAATAGAAGAACAGCTTTCAGGAGAAATGACAGAATACCAAGTGTTTTCTAGCATCAGAACTTTGTCTCCAACTCCAATACCTAAGGCGCCTCCGGAAGCTCCTTCTCCAATTATAATACAGATAATAGGCACCTTTAAAGCACACATTTCATAAATATTTCGGGCAATTGCTTCCCCTTGACCTCTTTCTTCCGCTTCAAGTCCTGGGAATGCACCGGGTGTATCAATAAAAGTAATTACAGGACGATTGAACTTCTCGGCCATCTTCATTAATCTAAGCGCCTTTCGGTAGCCTTCTGGATTAGCCATTCCAAAGTTTCTGTATTGGCGCATTTTGGTATTAATTCCCTTTTGTTGACCAATCAACATATAGGACTCGCCATCAATTATTCCCCATCCGCCAACCATAGCTTTATCGTCTTTCACTCCGCGATCGCCATGTAGTTCCAGAAAATTACCGTTGGTAATAGCTTGAATATAAGCTAAAGTATAGGGTCTAGATGGATGTCTAGACAATTGAACCTTTTGCCAAGGGCTAAGGTTTTTTTGAATGTCTTTGCGCGTAGAAATAATACTCTTTTCAATTTCCCGCATGGTTCTAGACAAGTCTTGCCCAGTCTCCGTTTGGAGTTGCTTCGTTTTTTTTAGTTGTTCTTCTAGCTCCCTAATAGGAGACTCAAATTCAATATATTCCATATTGGCTTATTTTAGTTCTGCCTTTATTTCAGTTTTGTTCGCTTTTCTTTTTCGCCAACGCTTTAAAAGACCGTTCGCAATTACAGAGGCCAAAATTAAAGAAGCTCCAAAGTAGAAGGCTCCACTCATTTGCTCCTCTTTGCCTAGGATTAGCCAGGCGAGCAAGATACCATATATTGGTTCTAAGTTAATTGTCAAAACTACGGTGAAAGGATTCAATTCTCGCATTACTTCCACAGATTCTATAAAAGCATAGGCTGTACAAACCGTTGCGAGAATGAGTAACCACAATAAGTCGTATCCTTTAAGCGCAGGGAGTCCTTCATTAAAACTACCTCCAATTTGGAGGTAAATTCCAAGCAAAAGCCATCCGCCTCCCAATTCATAAATGGTAATGATATCACTTCGGTGTTTTCGTACAAGGAGACCATTGATTACGGTAAAGGTTGCTCCTAAAAAAGCAGAGCAAAGCGCCATTATGATTCCCATGGTGTAGTCTGATTCGAATTGAAAAACGACGAGAATGCCTGCGATGGCGATAATGCCGAGAAGCATTTCTGACCATTCGAATTTTTTCTTGTAAAAAATGGGCTCTAGAATGGAAGTAAAAAAAGCTGCAGTAGAAAGGCAAGCAAGTGTAACTGATACAGTAGAAATCTTTATTGCATGAAAGAATGTGACCCAATGAACCATAATAATTGCTCCAGCACCAAAAAAAGGAAGCAAGCTCTTGAAGGGAGTACGAAGCGAAGTACCCTTCCACCTAAAAAAAAGCCATAAGCTCAATACGGCTATTCCCATTCTGTACCAGACTAGTTCTAGCGCATCTAGATAAATGAGTGCACCCAATACGGCAGTGAACCCCCACAGAAGGACGATAAAGTGCAGTCTCGCTTGACTACTTTGGAGCAATGGCATAGAGGTAAACGCCTATTCCGGCAAATAAAATGTTGGGTATCCAAACAGCAAGTAAGGGAGGGAAGTTGCCTAAAGTGGCAAATGTGGTGCTTATCTGCATGAAGAAAATGTAAAGAACGCATATAGCAAGGCCAATGGCAATGTTTAATCCCAATCCCCCTCTAGATTTTTTCGAAGACAATGAGAGCGCAATTAAGACGAGAATATAGGTGGCAACTGGATAACTTGTTCTTTTGTATTTCTCGATTACAAAATAGTTGACATTTTCACTTCCTCTAATTTTTTCAGCTTCAATGAAATCGTTTAATTGAGGTGTTGGCATCATTTCAGCATTGTACACAATCATCGAAAGGTCACTTGGTTTCATTGGAAGGATTGTATCTATTCTTCTATCTATGGTTAAGCTTTCCTTCCCTTCTTTGGTAATAAGTCGCGTAACTACATTGTCTAATCGCCATTTTCCTGTGAGCGAGTCGAAGCGAATAAAGTCGCTTTCCATACGAGCAATTAACCTGTTGCCATCGAAGTGCTCATAGGTAAACTGGTACCCACTCATTCGGTTGGCGTTGTAGTTGGCGATGAAGGCAATATGACCAGGGAGTAATTGCTTGTGCACATTTTGAAAGCGTTCTTGCTTTTTATCCTTTATATACTTCCATTCAAAAGCCAGTCGGTTTTCGTTGGTAGTTGGAATTACAAAGTGGCTTAGAACGAATGAAATCGCGGCAACTAAAGTGGCTCCAATGAAATAGGGAAATAACAATCGTCTAAAGGAAACTCCACCTGTAAGAATGGCCACAAGTTCTGTTCTCGCGGTCATCCTTGAGGTGAAAAAAATAGTGGATATAAAGACGATCATGCTGCTAAATAGATTGCCGTAATACACCAAGAAATTCAGGTAATGGTCTACAATGATTTCTTTCATTGGAGCGCCCTTATTTACGAAGTCTTCGATTTTCTCAGAAATATCAAAGACAACAGCAATCATAAGGATGAGACCGATGGAAACAAAGAAGGTACTGAGGAACTTCTTTAAGATATAGAGATCAAGAATTTTCATTCTCAGAGTCTTCGACTCAGTTTTTCTACCATGCGGTTTTTCCAAGAAGCATATTGCCCAAGGAGTATTTGTTTTCTTGCTTCTTTCACCAACCAAAGGTAGAAACCCAGATTGTGAATTGATGCGATTTGCTTCGCTAAATATTCATCCGACACGAAGAGATGTCTTAAATAGGCCTTGCTGTAATCTGAGTCTACATACGTTATTTGAGCGGGATCAAGAGGGGAAAAGTCATCTTCCCACTTTTTGTTTTTGATGTTTACTATGCCTTCGGTGGTAAAAAGCATTCCATTTCTAGCATTGCGGGTGGGCATAACACAGTCGAACATATCTACTCCTAACGCAATAGATTCTAGAATATTAGCGGGTGTTCCTACGCCCATTAAGTATCGGGGCTTATCGCTCGGAAGGATGGAGCAAACCATTGAGCACATAGAGTACATATCTTCTGCGGGCTCTCCTACAGACAATCCGCCAATGGCATTTCCTTCGGCATTTTTGGAGGCGATATACTCGGCCGATTCTTTTCTTAGATCGGGAAACACACTTCCTTGAACAATCGGAAACAATGCTTGCGAGTGGCCATATAAGGGTTCTGAATGATCAAAAGCATCAATACATCTGTCTAACCATCTATGAGTAAGATGCATAGAGGTTTTGGCATATTCTGGAGTGCAAGGGTAGGGAGGACATTCATCAAAGGCCATGACAATATCTGCTCCAATTTTTCTTTGAATCTGCATCACCGATTCGGCACTGAAGTGATGATAACTTCCGTCTATATGCGACTGGAAATCTGCTCCTTTTTCTGAAAGTTTCCGCTGACCTGAAAGAGAGAAAATCTGGTATCCTCCTGAATCGGTAAGAATAGAACGGTCCCACGACATGAATTTGTGAAGCCCCCCGGCTTTTTCCAGAATATCCGTACCTGGTCTGAGATATAAATGATAGGTATTGCCAAGAATTATTTGTGCGTTTATATCTTCTTTTAACTCTCTTTGGTGAACAGTCTTAACACTAGCCACCGTGCCAACAGGCATGAAAATAGGAGTTTCAATAATTCCGTGATCCGTTTGGATGCTCCCTGCGCGAGCAGAACTTGAAGGGTCTTTTGCTTCTAAAGAAAAATTCATTAAAACTATTTGCCGCGAAGATAAGCAGGGCATCCTTTTAGCTAATTTTACGCCTTCATGATTCAAACAATTTTTCAGCTTTTAGCCTTTATTTGCATTTCGGCTTTGGCTTTCCAGTATTTCTATATGCTCTATTTTTTCACAGGCTTCCCTAAAAGGATGCCTGTTGAGAATGCTTTTAATCTTCCTAAAATTAGTTTGGTAGTCTGTGCAAGGAATGAATTAGAGAACCTACGAAAATTTCTTCCGCATTGGCTTTCGCAAGAATATCCACATTTTCAAGTGGTTGTAGTTAATGATCGGTCTTGGGATGCATCGGAGGATTATTTAGATTCCATGGCACAAAGACATTCCAATCTTAAAGTGGTGAATCTTCGAGATGCAGATAATTTCTGGATAGGGAAGAAATTTGCATTAACTATTGGGATTAAAGCGGCCGAGCATCCGCATCTTATCCTTACTGATGCCGACTGCATGCCTTCCTCAGACCAATGGTTAAAACAAATGGCGGTAGGGTTTAATTCGGCTGAAATCGTTTTAGGCTATGGTGGCTACGAGCGAAAAGGCAAAGTGGGTAGTTTAGTTGTTTTTGAGACCATAAGTTCTGCATTGCACTGGATATCTTGGGCTGCAAGGAAAAAGACCTATATGGGAGTGGGTAGAAATCTGGCCTACAAAAAAGAAATGTTTCTGAACGATAAGGGATTTAGTACCCATATGCATATTCCTTCAGGCGATGATGATCTATTTATTGGATCAGTAGCAAAAAAGAATAATGTTAGCCTACGGATTCTTCCAGAAGCCTTTACTTGGTCATCGCCCCCGCTGACTTTTAGAAAGTGGATTCAGCAGAGATCTAGACATTTAACTACAGCCAAACTGTATAAACCCCTGCCTAAATTTTTATTGGGTGGATGGAGCTTTACATCGCTTTTGTTGTATTTGATTCTTCCTTTCATGGCTTTTCAATGGAAGCAATGGCCCATTCTTGCCATTTCTTTTGGATTGCGATGGCTTATATATTGGATATTCTTGCTCATCGCTGGAATTCGTCTGAAACAGTGGAAGCCAATTCTATTTCTCCCTATTTATGAGCCCTTTATAATTATATCACAGGCTTTTATGCACCTGTCCAATGCAAGATCAAAAAGAAGTCATCAAAGATGGTAAAGCGCCTCGAAAGTATACGGACTTATTTCCCTGATTTTGCAGAGGAGACTCACGATAAATTAGCGGAGTATAAAGACTTATTATTAGAGTGGAACGAGAGAATCAATCTCATTTCACGGAAGGATGTGGAGAATATTGAAATCCATCACCTTCTGCACTGTTTGGCTATCGCCAAGACCATTTCTTTTTTACCAGATTCAAGAGTTTTAGATGTGGGTACTGGAGGTGGATTGCCTGGAATTCCGCTTGCCATTATATTTCCAGAGGTGGAATTTGTTCTTATTGATCGAATAGGGAAGAAAGTAGAAGCCGTTAAATCTATGGTAGCCGACCTTAAACTTGCCAATGTAACGGTCATAAAAGGACATGCAGTAGATGTAGAGCCAGGGTTCGACTTTGTGGTTTCTAGAGCGGTAACTCGATTAAACGAGTTTACTCCTTGGATAAAAGGAAAATTGAGAAAGACGGATCGACATGATATACTGAATGGAATTCTTTACCTCAAAGGGGGTGAAATTGAAGAGGAGTTGCTGGCTTCTAAATGGAAATCAGAGATTATTCCAATTTCTAAGTATTTCAACGAAGAATATTTTCAAACGAAAAATGTAGTTTACCTGCGGCAGCCAGGAAGAGTGTTCAAAGAATGAGTTCCTAATCTGGTAGAATTTTGTATTCCGAGGTGTAATCTCCAAATCTTATTTGCAAAGCAACCGTCTTTCCTGTTGAGTCAGTGTTTGCGTAAGCAAAAATCCCAGGTTGCACAATCCATTTATGCGGAGCCACACTAATAATTTGGGCCTCTTCGTTCTTGTTTTGAAACAATTTTAATCGATGGTCTGAATATTCTAGTCGCAATGTATCCCTTCCATCTGAAAAAGAGCCATTTGTGCCCGAATACATTTTTAATCCATTGTTAAAAGGAGCGGTGCTATTTACCTCAATACCATTCTCTTGAAGGATCTTAGAGAGTTTGTTGTAACATTCAACAGCGTGAAAGCGGTACCTACATATCACTAAATGATGGTTTCCAATTCCAATTAAATGATAATTACTCACAATATTTCGATAATAGAAACTATTGAGATAAAAATCTAATTCCTCAGGAGTTGTGGTTTGATGATTAAAATAAGAATTAGAAGACCACTTAGCGTTGTACTTCAGCCAATCCACATGTTTTAAAACGAGATCTTTAATTAAATCATTGGCTGTTTTTACGTTCTCTACATCTTCAGAATAGAGTGATTTTAAGTCTGAAATCATGGTATCCAAATCACTTGAGTGCTGTTTTGAATGACTCATCAAGTTTAAAAATCCTTCTTCCTGAATGCTCAAGGGGATGTAATTCACTACCAATCCCAACCACATACCTCTGAATCGCGAATTATAATCTTCTTTTTTAACCCGACCCATCATATGTTCATGAATTAGGGAGTCTTTGAGCATATAGCTTCTTGCCACATTGTCCGCTGCAAGAATATTTATAGCCAGTTCACTATGAACTTGCTTTAAAATGGAAAGTACTTCTGAACGATTCTTTCTTTTCTCATTCAAATTATTGATGAATAAAGCCATAAGTATACCGATTGCCACCAATACGATTTCACCTAGTGCATACAATAGATATTTCCCAAATCGATTGTTTTCGAACATGTTAAGTCGGAAGTGTCTAAAGAATTTATTCATTTAGGCTTTCGCATAGATTATATCCTTTTCAAGGATATGCATAAATTATGAACCATTTATGTTTGGAGAAAAATCTAGAATAAAAAAGGGCGAAAGAAAACGAGTTCCTTCCGCCCTAGGCTTATGGCATTATTAAGTAAGCAAGGCCTTTATTGAGACCCTAAACTTTAACCCAAAAACGGATAACGGAAATCGTTCGCCGGCACAAAAGTTTCCTTAATGGTTCTAGCAGAAACCCATCGCAATAGATTTAAATAAGATCCTGCCTTATCATTTGTTCCAGAACCACGAGCACCTCCAAAGGGTTGTTGGCCTACCACCGCTCCAGTGGGTTTGTCATTTATATAGAAATTACCTGCTGACTGAGAAAGAGCCTGAACGGCTTGCTCTGTTGCATAGCGATCTTGAGAGAAGATGGCGCCAGTTAAAGCATATTCCGAAGTAGAATCAACCAAGGTTAAGGTTTGGCTCCATTCTGCATCCGGATAGACATAAATAGTTAGAACAGGACCAAAAATTTCTTCAACCATTGTTCTGAAATGTGGATTGCTAGTCTCAATTATAGTAGGTTGAATAAAATATCCTTTGGATTTATCAAAACCTCCTCCAGCAACAATTTCAGCATCTTTTTGAGCTTTGGCATATTCTATAAACTCACTAATCTTATCGAAGGCCTTTTCGTCAATTACTGCATTAATGAAATTTGAAAAATCTTCGGGTTCACCCATTTTCATGGCGGCAAGATCATCTTGCAATTGCTTCTTAACCGATGGCCAAAGGCTTTGAGGAATGTATGCCCTTGAGGCAGCCGAACATTTTTGTCCTTGAAATTCAAAAGCTCCTCTTGAAAGGGCAGTAGCTACTTCAATAGCGTTGGAACTCGGATGAGCTAACACAAAATCTTTTCCACCGGTTTCCCCTACAATTCTAGGATACGATTTGTAAATATCGATGTTGGAACCAATGGTCTTCCAAAGGTTTTTAAAAACAGCTGTAGATCCTGTAAAGTGTATTCCAGCGAACTCTGGATGTTTGAATATTACATCTCCAGCAACAGGCCCGCTAACATAGACTAGATTAATTACTCCATCGGGCAATCCAGCAGCTTTGAATATTTCCATGATAATCTGGGCAGAATAAATCTGAGTGTCTGCTGGTTTCCAAACTACGGTATTACCCATTAGGGCTACAGCAGCAGGAAGATTGGCAGCTATGGATGTGAAGTTAAATGGAGTTAGTGCAAACACAAATCCCTCTAAAGGCCTGTATTCTAGACGATTCCACATGCCCGGAAGACTCTCTGGCTGTTGGCGGTAGATATCTGTCATGAATTGAACATTGAAACGGAAGAAATCAGCCATTTCACAGGCGGCATCAATTTCTGCTTGAAATGCATTTTTGCTTTGACAAAGCATGGTTGATGCATTGATCTGTGAACGAAAGGGACCAGCAATAAGGTCAGCTATTCTCAGGAAAATCGCAGCTCGAGCTTCCCAAGGCATTTGAGACCAAGCTTTTCTAGCCTCCAATGCAGATTCTATAGCTTGCGAAACATGCTCTGATTTTCCACGATTAAAATGACCAAGAGTATGGGCATGCCTATGTGGTGGATGAATGGAAACTTTATTCTCAGTGAAAACTTCCTTTCCTCCTATATACATAGGTATATCTTTCGTTTCGGCCATCATTTTGCGATACGTGGCCAAAAGCTCTTCCTTTTCTTTCGAATGAGGAGCGTACGATTTAACGGGTTCGTTAACTGCCTTAGGGACGTTAAAAATGGCGTTTGACATAGGGGTAGAAATTAAAATTTGTTCTTCATTGCTAAAGGTTTGCAAAGGTAGCGAAGCCAAATGAGCTAGAATACTATTTCGGTGATTCGATGAGGGTAAGGCTATTTTCTCTTTGCAAAGAGATTTTCCTCCAAAACTAGTATCGTTCTCTGATCCTAATTTCTGACGACATTAGTTAGCAATTTATTATTCAAAAAAAGGCAAGGGCTTTCATCAACATCTAGCGAGAATAATTGTTGTCTCTTTGTAATTCAACAAAAACAGAGAATTTCACAAATCAAATGGTAAATCAACAAAAATGACAAAGCAAATTTTAAGTGTATTGGCTCTAAGTTTTCTTCTAAGCTCTTGCGGCGGAGGCGAATCGAAAGCCACTGAAGAAACGGTGTCAGAAGAAGAGGTTGTAGTAGAAGAACTTGCGACAGATGAAAATGAACCACTTACTGTGTTAATCGAAGCCAACGATCAGATGAAGTACAATTTAAGTAGAATTGATGCATCTGCGGGTCAAGAAATTACCCTAACGCTAAAGAATGTGGGTGAAATGCCAAAGGCGAGCATGGGACACAATTTCATTCTATTTCAAAAAGGTGTAGACGTTCAAGCTTTTGCAATGGAAGCAATGAATGCGAAAGAGACTGATTACTTGCCTTCAAGCCTAATGTCGGATGTATTAGCACATACATCTCTTTTGGGTCCAGGTGAGGAGGAAACCATTCTTTTCAACGCCCCAGACGAAGCAGGTCCGTACAAGTTTATTTGCAGTTTCCCGGGGCACTTTGCCAGTATGCAAGGAATTTTATTCGTTCAATAAACGAGCCATTTCACAAGAAAACTCCTCCCAATCGGCGAGGAGTTTTTTTTGCCATAATTATAAATCCACCTTTTCCATACAGGTGGATTCTTTTTTTTAGGAAGAATGGAGCTTATTGACGAATAAGAGGATAATCTTCTCTGTTGTAGACATAACCCGTAAACCCAAGGAATATAATGGAAGATTCATTAACTATAGATCTAACTTGGCATGATAAACTTGTTATTCCTTCGTTTGAATTTATTTCCGTCACTTCAGTGTTTAGGTTTGGATAAGGAGCCGACTGTCTGAGGGAGTCTATTTTAAGATCAAACTCATCTTGAGCATAGCTAATTGCACTCATAAGCAAGCAGATGGAAAGTATCAAAGTCTTTTTCATGATTAGTATTTTATTAAATATTAACGATCTCAGGCCATTTATGGTTGGAAAGTACTTGGATTTAAGAGTATAATTCATCTAAAAAAGAAGTTTGCGTTTAGTGTATTTCAGCAATCAAGGGCAATGGGGAATGACAAATTGATTTTTAAAAAGAGATTGATCAAGCGAAGGATATTCTGAGTTCTCGTTCGGAAAGAGGATAATTCCCCTTAGAAAGAGGTATTTGCATCCATTGATTAGACTACAAGTCAATACATTTGAGCTTTGTTTTAAACTCATGAAAGATCAACTCAAGCGATTCATTATTAGCCATTCTTTTTTAGAATATGTTTTGTATTCTCTATACCATTTAAAGAATTCTAGAAGGTTACTTCGAGAAAGCGAGCGTAGAAAAAATATCTCGCTTTTTGATTACGATCAACTTTGCGAAGAGATGCCTTTCGGTCCTTTTGAACGCGTAATTGATAATAATTTATATGGGCATGCCTATCAAATAAAGAAATATGCTGGAATAGGAACTGATTTGAGAGCTTATTTAGAGCATGGTCTTTTTTGGGGAGGTATGCTTCATGCAGATGAATACTATTGGCATTTCAATCGAATTATTACATTCAGTACTAACCGTAAGCTGGATATAGAGAAAAAACTACCTCAGAAAACGGCAATACCAGTTGGACCGTATATCCACTACGCCAAAGGAATTATTGACTCTTCAAATTTTGAATTACTCAAAAAGGAATTAGGTAGAGTTCTATTGGTTTTTCCAGCGCATAGCGTTATTAATGTTAGAGCCACTTTTGACTTTAATCTCTTTTTAGATGAAGTAGATAGGGTTAAAGAGGGATTTGATACCGTTTTGGTTTCTCTTTATTTTATTGATGCCAAAAATCCCGAAGCACGCAAAATATATGAGGATAGAGGTTTTCGAGTAGTCACTTCGGGTCATCGATACGATCTTTTCTTTATTTCACGGCAAAGGAGTCTTATAGAATTGGCGGATATGACAATGTCTAACGAAGTGGGCACTCACGTGGGAAATTGTGTTCATTTAGGTAGGCCGCATTATGTTTTTCGACAAAGAACAGTGCGAGAGTCTGAGAAGAAGGGGGAGCTAGAGAGACACAATTCTCTTTTTACGTCAGAAGAATTGAGACTTGTTGAAAGTCAAAAGATGGAAGTCTTAGATGCCTTTTCCGTTTTCAATGACAAGGGCATATCAGAATTTCAAAGGAAGATTATAGATAAGTATTGGGGAAGTTCCGAAGTGAAAACGGCGGAAGAATTAAATGGGCTTTTTGGCTAAATCTGAATTGATTGTTAATACGTAGAGCTTGGTCAAAGACATTTTCACTTCGTTCAATTTACAATTGAATTGAAAAGGAAGCTTAGATGGTTTTATGTCGGAGAGGTTAAAGCAGCCTATAGATTAGAATCATTGCTGTTTTAGGTTATAATCCTTTTTGAGTAGCGAAATTAGAATGGAGTTCCAAAACCGGCCCTCCTCATAACAATTGTCACGAAGGATTCCATCTTGAGCAAATTGAAATTCGTTCATAAAGAAGCTAATTTTTTGGCTGTCAAATTCGTAGAGTTCCATCCAAACCTTATTTAGATTCAAGTTGTTGAATCCATATTGTAATAAAAGTTTAGTTGCTTCTTTTGCCCATCCTTTATCGTCTATATAAGCCTCATTTTCACCAATGTAGAAGGAGTAATCTGCTGAGCGAATAACCCAATTTACATACAATAGACCGCATGCACCAATGAGTTTTCCATCACTTAATCGAACAATTCCGAACATAAAATTCTTGTCGCGAGTTTGTTGCAAATGATTGAACCAACTTTCTTGATCATTTAACGAAAGCTCTCGTATTTCTCTAAAGTGTTTTCTAAAGTGGCTTAAATTTCTCCAATCTCTTAGATGGATTAAATCTTCTTTTTCAAGCGCACGCAATCCAACCAATTCTCCTCTTATCATAATTTCAAATATGGTTTAACGTTAAATGATCTCCAGACACAACATCCACTTTAAGTGTTTTACCAAGGATGTTACTCATTTCATAGGGTGGAATTCCGTCTTCTGGAATAGGTCTTAGTACGGTTAAATCTTCCTTTGAGATAATTACTCCTGCTTTTAAATCTCGTGTTACACGAATACATCTTCTTTGCACGATTTGTGAAGACTTTTCATTTTCTTCTACACGCTTTACTCCATCGCCTAAAGCATGCAATAGTTCGTACGACCGATCCACCATATCCCGCCAAGTTTGCGGATTCATGGCAAAACCATGATCAGGACCTGTTTGATTATTGTCATCGGTAAAATGCTTTTCAATAACTCTGGCGCCAAGAGCTATGCTTCCCAAGGTAGTTGAATGCCCTGGAGTATGATCGGAAAGGCCAAGCATGGTATTGGGAAATGCCTGTGCAAATGTCTTGAGGACATTTAAATTAGAAAATCTGAAATTTTCTAAGCTTCCAGTATAGTTGGTATTGCATTGCATTAATACCAGATCCTTTGTTTTGGCAAGGGCAATATCCATTACACGATGAACATCAAACATATTTGCAGCACCCGTGGCAATTAACACTGGTTTTTGCTTGTTCAAAATGTATTCAATTATTTCGATCCAAGAAATATCGCCGGAACCAATTTTATATAATTCAACGAAGGGATCTACCAAATCAACAGAATCAAAATCGTACGGGCTGGTAAAGTAATCTATACCCACCGCATCGCATTCTTGTTTCAATATTTGGGTCCATTCTTTATTTATGCTAGCATCTTCATAGACTTCATAAACAGATTTCTTCCATTTTGATTGATGCGCTAACTGTCCTTTCAGGACTTCAAAACCTCTTTGACTAACAATTTTTCCTGCTTGGAAATTTTGAAATTTAGCTGCATCAGCGCCGGATTCTTTCGCCAAGTGAATAAGTGCTCTAGCTTTTTCTAGCGAACCATTGTGATTTGCGCCAATATCTGCGATGAAATATAATTCATTCGGATCTACCCATTTAGAACCGAGTTGTATACCAAGTTTACTCATAATATTCTTTTGAAAGTGAGCGAATACATTCTTCTAGATTGGGCAAATTTCTCTTCGTGGCGGTTTGAAAGTATGAACAATCTAGACTTTGGTCTGTGCTTCTTTTAGCACGTTGGTTGAATTGTAAAATGCTTCCTTTAGCAACTGTTTCATTTTGAATGTTTAATTCAGACAATAAGCGTGTTCCAAATTCGAACTTACTTACAACTTCAGACCCGCTAAGATGAACAATTTCATTTTTGAAACCGCCTGAATCTATAATAGTACTGAGTTCATTTCCAAGCAATGAACAGCTAATAGGGTTAAAAAGTACGTCGTCAAAGAGTTGAATAGGTATTTTGTTTTTTGCTGAATGGATAATCCATTCTACAAAACCAGCCTTTCCTTCTTTTTCATTAAATCCAACAATGGTTGTTCGAACGATGGTGTAGTTCTGTGAATTTTGAATCAATAAAAATTCACCGAGCTCTTTCGATTTACCGTAGATGTTATCTGGATTTGGGATGTCGTTTTCCTTCGCCATGTGCAAGTCTGCAGAGAAAACGGCATCGGTAGAAATATATATAATCCGACAGTTTTTCGAAGCGCTTTGAGCTAGTTTATAGGAGGATAAGCCATTTATTAGAAATGCCTCTTCCGGATTTTCTTGGCAAAAATTCCCATTTGTCAGAGCCGCACAATGCACAATTACATCGGGCTGAGCCCAATCAAAAAGCTCCTTGAAATTTGAGGCCCTAAGATTAAACTGCATATAATTCTTCATATTCGGCAAAGCCTTAGAAGTGCCAGTGCAGTAGATCTGGTATTTCGATTGCCATTGCTTATACAGCGTACTGCCTAGCATTCCCGAGGCACCGGTGATAAGAATTCTTTTGGTTGCATTCATATAAGAGCCTTCTTTTTTAGGAAGGAATATTTGAATTCGGCAAGTTCCCAATCCTCTTCGTGGTCAATGTCTTGGGCAAAAATTTCAGGAATAACAATGGCTCCCGTATTTTTTGTCCAAAGTTTGTGCTCGCTAATAAGGGCAGAGACTTTGAAGAAATAGAATTGTCCGGCATCGTGATATCTATTTTCTAAGTCTTGAGAACGAGTTATTAAATGTTCGGGATTTACCATCTTCATTCTACCGAAGTCATCCAACTCTAAAGCCCGTTGAATAGGATAGCTATATTTTAACACAGGAAAAACACAGTCAAGATCCTTTTTTGCCCGTTCTTCTTGAAAGTTTATGAGTCTTTCTGAGCTTACAAAAGGAGCGGAAGGATAAATACAAGCGGCTTCTTCAAATTCCAATCCCTTCTTTTTATAGGTCTCGATAACTTCAGCTATTACATCGATGGTGGTTGCATGATCATCGGCATTTTTACCGCTCCTAAGAAACGGGATGCTGGCGCCATATTCTTGCGCTATGCCTGCAATTTCTTTATCGTCTGTAGAAACCATTACTTCCGTAAACAAACCCGACTGCAGAGCAGCACGAATAGAATAGGCGATAATAGGAATGCCTAAAAACGGACGAATGTTTTTTCTTGGTATCCTTTTACTTCCACCTCTTGCCGGAATAATGGCTAACCTATTCATTGGATGTCAAATGTATGATCTACATGTTTTTTTATGAGAGAACGTAGAGTTTCTATGGTTTCCCATTCTATATTCTCACCAGAGTTGTACTTAAAGCCAATATTCACTTTTTGAGCGTTAAAATGCTCGATGTATTCTTCCAATTTCCACTTGTGAATACTTGGAATGATGGTGTAATATTTCCCTAAATCGTAGGTGTAGTAGGAGTCTGATTCGGTAATCATCTCCTCGTGAATTTTTTCACCTGGACGGATGCCAATTACAGGTTTATTGCATTCAGGCCCAATAGCTTCAGCAACATCTGTAATTCTGTAGGATGGTATTTTCGGTATAAAGATTTCACCACCCCATGCATGTTCAAGGGCGTGCATAACCATTTGAACTCCGCCTTCTAATGAAATATTAAAGCGAGTCATTGTTGGGTCTGTAATAGGCAAAGTTCCCGTTGGCTTTTTCTTGAGGAAAAAAGGAATCACTGAACCATTGCTCCCCATTACATTACCATATCGAACAACTGAAAAACGGATAGGATTTGCACCCCGAATGTTATTGGCAGCCACAAAGAGTTTATCGCTAGCAAGTTTTGTTGCACCGTATAGGTTCACTGGAGCCGCCGCTTTGTCTGTTGAAAGGGCAACCACTCGTTCAACCTCTGTTTCAAGACATGCATTAATGAGGTTTTCAGCCCCCATTACATTGGTCTTTACACATTCCATGGGGTTGTACTCTGCAATATGTACATGCTTCATGGCAGCAGCATGAATCACGTAATCGATGCCTCTCATAGCGCGCTTTAATCGTTCAGCATCGCGCACATCGCCAATGAAATAACGCATTTGAGGATAAGTACGAACAGGAAAGTCCATTTCCATTTGGAATTGTTTCTGCTCGTCTCTTGAATAGATAACCAAACGTTTTACTTTGGGATGTTCTTTTAAAATATGTTCAGTTAAAGCTTTGCCCAGAGAACCTGTGCCTCCAGTGATTAATAGACTTTTGCCTTCAAGTGAAAAATTCGTCATTGCTTTGTTCCTATGGATTCTATGAACCAATT
>JAFMBM010000086.1 GCA_017858515.1 Cryomorphaceae bacterium
TTTGAATCCGACCGAGTACTATATCCATTAAGAATTGGCTATCGCTTACAAAAGGAAGAGGGTGGATTTTTTTTTAAAGCGGCCTTCACACCCATATATGCACCAACCACCCGAGAAATTGGGCCTTGGGGTGGTCTTTGCCTTGGTTATACATTTTAACTCGCTGCTTGATTGTGCTTTTTAGCTAGTTGAGCAGATTTACGGATTCTTCTTTTTCATAGGCGCAGTGGTTAGCGAATAGATGTTTACATTTATCGAAATCACAATCGTCGAAATACTACGGTGACCTAGATCTCTATTTCCTTGAAGCGATGAAGTTTAGGTAAACCTGAAGAACAAAGTGAATGAACAACGAGCAAGCGGCTATCCGCACTACTTACTTCAGTATCATCGGAAATACGCTCTTGGCACTTATCAAAGGATTTGCGGGTGTCTTCGGCAACTCCTACGCATTGGTTGCCGATGCCATTGAATCAACAACCGATATTTTTTCTTCACTCCTTGTGCTATTCGGTTTAAAGTATGCCAAACGTCCGGCCGATGAAAATCATCCCTATGGCCATGGAAAAATTGAACCTTTAATCACTTTTATGGTGGTGGCTTTCTTGGTTGTCTCAGCAGTCTTTATCGCCTACGAAAGCATTCTGAACATACTAACTCCGCACAAGTCTCCTAAACCTTGGACCTTATTTGTTTTGGGCGGAATTATTTTTTGGAAGGAAATCTCTTTTCGAATTGTACTTAAGAAGAGTGAGGAAACCCATAGCTCTTCTTTAAAAGCAGATGCTTGGCACCATAGAAGCGATGCGATCACTTCCGTTATGGCTTTTGTGGGAATTTCTATTGCCCTTGTCTTTGGTCAGGGCTATGAATCGGCAGATGACTGGGCAGCCTTATTTGCTTCAGCCTTTATTCTCTACAATAGTTATTTGATTTTCAGGCCCGCCTTAGGAGAAATTATGGACGAGCAACTCTATAACGATCTTTTGGAAGAAGTTCGAGTAGAATCTTTAAAGGTGAAAGGCGTTTTGGGAACGGAAAAGTGCTTTATTCGAAAGGCAGGCATGAAGTACCATATAGATCTGCATGCCATTGTGAATGGACGTATTTCCGTAACTGAAGGTCACTCCATTTCCCATGCACTTAAAGATCATTTGCAAAAAGAAATACGGAATTTAGGACAGGTCCTTATTCATATCGAGCCAAGTATTTAATTCTCCCTCTCCTTATTTAACAAAAGCGTCTTGTCGTTTTCACCCAACATCCGTGAAATAACACATTGAATTATATGAAGCTTTAAATAGATAAATGAGTAGGTTGATGTTCAAGTCAACTTATCGATAGAGAACCTATGCTGAGCGCTTTCCATCTTCTTTTATTTACTCTGTCTGCAGTGAAGCTTTGTATCCATAGTAAAGCACTTAAAATATAAATAGGGAATACGAAAAGGCTATTCTGTCACAATCTCATCCAACTCTAGCCAGCGCATAGACTTTTGGTCTAGGCTTTCACTTAGCTCACTGAGTTCCTTCAAATAGCCCTCTAGCTTATCGTATTCTGAGTGGGTTTGTGTTAGCAAAGCATTGAGCTCAAGCTTCCGACTTTCGAGTATCTCGATCTCCTTTCCTAGCAATTCAAATTCTTGTTTGTCTTTAAACGATACCTTGTTTTGCTTTTGCTTGGGTTTAGCGGATTCAATCTTGTAGGCCTGTTGACGCTTTACCTCCTCAGCCGCCATTTTATCTTGCTCCAATTGCCATTCTCGATATTGAGAATAGTTTCCAGGAAAATCTTTGATTTCACCATCTCCTTTAAATACCAAAAGATGGTCTACCAAATTATCCATGAAATAACGATCGTGCGAAACCAGTACTAAGCAGCCACCATAGCTTTCAAGAAAAGCCTCCACCCTTTCTAATGTGAGTAAATCTAGATCGTTGGTAGGCTCATCGAGAATAAGGAAATTGGGATTTTTAATCAGTACATGCAGTAAATGCAATCGCCTGCGCTCCCCTCCGCTCAATTTAGAAACAAAGGTGTAATGCATATGCGGTGGAAACATGAACATTTCTAAAAATTGAGCTGCCCCAATCTTTTTGCCATTGCTCAGGGTAATAAATTCAGCTACCTCCTTCAATGTCTCTATTACTCGAAGGTCTTCTTTTAGATGCATTCCTTCTTGAGTATAATAACCTGTAACGATAGTGTCTCCGAGGTTTATTTTCCCAGAATCGGCCGTCATTCCACCCGTTATCATATTCAAGAAGGTAGATTTACCACAGCCATTGCTACCAATAATGCCTACGCGTTCTCCTTTTGTAAAATCATAGTCGAACCCTTTTAGAATTATTTTATCGCCAAAAGACTTATAGACTTTCTTCATTTCCAGCACCTTGCCTCCAAGCCTACTCATCTTAATGTCTAGCTGCAGTTCGGCGGCTTTATAGCCACTGTTGGCTTTGTCTTGCAATTCGTAAAAGGCATCTATTCTGGCTTTAGACTTGGTGGTTCTCGCCTTGGGTTGGCGACGCATCCATTCTTGCTCCGATTTTAATCGCTGCTTGGCTTTGTCTATTTCGGTCTGATTGGCCATTTCTCTTTCGTCTCTTTTGAGTAGAAAGTAGCTATAGTTTCCATCGTGTCTGTACAATTGTCTGTTGTGTAATTCTAATATCTGGTTGCACACACGGTCTAAGAAATAGCGATCGTGGGTTACCATCAATAAGGTTGTGTTGGCCTGACCGAGGTGTTTTTCCAACCATTCAATCATTTCCACATCCAAGTGGTTGGTGGGTTCATCCAATATCAGCAGCTCCGGATTATCCAACAAAACAATGGCGAGCGACAAACGCTTTTTCTGTCCACCGCTGAGGCTACTGATGAGCTGATTCAAGTCGTGAATCTTAAACTTTCCCAATAATTGTTTTAGTCGGTCCTCATAATCCCAGGCCTGTAGAACTTCCATTTTGGTGGTAATCTCTTCCAAGGCTTTCTCATGCTCCGCATCGTTTAGTCCGTCTACGTTATGGCTTACATTTTCAAATTCAGTAAGGAGATTTCGGAAGAGGGAATTGCTTTTTTCAAGCACCTCACTGATGGTAAAAGTTTCATCAAACAGAGGCTCTTGGCGCAGATAACCCACGCGCACACCATTGCGCATCACCACTTGTCCTTCGTCGGCTACCTCATTCCCACAAATGATTTCAAGCATACTCGATTTGCCCGTTCCATTTTGAGCAATGAGAGCCACCTTATCCCCTCTGCTTAAACCAAAGCTTAAATCTTTGAATAACACACGATCGCCAAAAGATTTGGCAATTCTATCTACCGATAAATAATTCATACTTCTAATTAAGAATAGCCTTTGGAGGCTTTTTGCAAAGGTGTGCTTTATTTCATTGCCTAAAGGCAATGCTTGCGTCTATATCATTTCGCATTGAG